>NZ_JBWKWI010000006.1:0-280999 GCF_059422145.1 Stenotrophomonas sp. GW821-FHT01H02A | reverse complement strand
GGCATTGGCGGTGGCTTCGGCGCGGGCCAACTGGGCGCGGGCGCTGTTGGCCTGGGCGCGGTAGCTGGCGTCATCGAGCTGGTACAGCGGCTGCCCCGCAGTGACCAGTCCGCCTTCGGTGAACAGGCGCTTGGCCACGATGCCATTGACCTGCGGGCGCACTTCAGCGACCAGGAAGGCGTTGGTCCGGCCTGGCAGTTCACGGGTCAGGCCGACCTGCTCGGCTTTCAGGGTGGCCACGGTGACCTGGCCGGGCCCGCCCTGCGGACCCTCCTGCTCACCACCGCCACAGGCGGACACGGTCAGGGCGATCGCAAGGGACAGCGCGAGAAGACGGTACGGGGTTCTGGACATGGTGGCAGGGGCTCGCAGACGGAAAAGGGTGCGCCTGCAGCCCCACTTCGGATAAAAGCGAAGAATGACGATAAACAGGCAGCAAATGACGACAAATATCCGAAACGAGACCCGCCGACGTTCGCAGGCAGTCCTCGCTGAGGATCAGTGGGGCGCAAATATACATACATGCATGTTTGTTTGTAAAGCGGTACAATTCAGGCCGGTTTCATCCAGCAACTGCACAGCGCAATGGCCAGAAAAACCAAAGAAGAGGCGCAGGCCACCCGCGAGGGCATCCTCGACGCGGCCCAGCTCTGTTTCCATGAATACGGCGTCGCCGGCACCAGCCTGGCGATGATCGGCGCGCGCGCCGGATTCACCCGCGGCGCGGTGTATTGGCACTTCAAGAACAAGGCCGAAGTGCTGACCGCGATGATCGACCGCGAGCGCGTGCCGTTCATCGAGCGGATGCGCCGCACCACCTCGGCCAAGCGCAGCACGCCGATCCTGGACCTGCGCTCGGCGCTGCTGGTCTCCTTCCGCGAGCTGGCCGAAGACGAGCGCCTGCGCAACATGATGGAAATCATGCTGCGCAACGATCTGTCGGTGGAGAGCCTGGCGATGCAGGAACTGCAGCGCGAAGCGTCGCGCGAGGAACTGGCGATCATCGCCGCAGCGCTCGAGCGCGCGCGCGCGCTGGGCCAGCTGCGCGATCACGTGGATGCCGAAACCGTGGCGCGCATCGTCAGCACCAGCCTGACCGGCGTGCTGTACAGCGCCATGCTGGAACCGGACCTGTTCGAGATCCAGCGTGACGGCATGCAGACGCTGGATGCGATCTTCAGTGCGTTCGTCAAACCGGGCGTATTCACCCCGGGCGCCCCGCCGACGCCGTTGCCGACCGACGACGAGGTCTGAGGCAAAAAAAAACGGCGACACCTTCGTGCCGCCGCTCTTCCTACCACCCGATCATTGCGTGCCGTTACAGGATGTAGCGGCTCAGGTCCGGATCCTGCACCAGCTCGCCCAGATGCGCATCGACGTAGGCCTGGTCGATGCTGATGGTCTCGCCATCGCGGTCCGGGGCCTCATAGCTCAGCGTATCCAGCAGGCGTTCCAGCACGGTGTGCAGGCGCCGCGCGCCGATGTTTTCCTGACGCTCGTTGACCTGGAAGGCGATCTCGGCCAGACGATCCACCGCGTCGACGGTGAACTTCATCGAGACGCCTTCGGTCTGCAGCAGCGCTTCGTACTGCTTGGTCAGCGCGGCCTTCGGCTCGGTCAGGATGCGCACGAAGTCCTGCTTGCTCAGCGCACCCAGCTCCACGCGGATCGGGAAACGGCCCTGCAGTTCCGGGATCAGATCGCTGGGCTTGGCCAGGTGGAACGCACCGGAGGCAATGAACAGGATATGGTCGGTCTTGATCGTGCCGTACTTGGTGGAGACGTTGGAGCCCTCCACCAGCGGCAGCAGGTCGCGCTGCACGCCTTCGCGCGAGACATCGCCACCGCCGACGTTGTCACCGCGCTTGGCGACCTTGTCGATCTCGTCGATGAACACGATGCCATGCTGTTCGCAGGCTTCGATCGCGGCGCTGCGGATATCGTCTTCATTGACCAGCTTGCCGGCCTCTTCTTCGATCAGCAGCGGCCGCGCGGCCTTGATCGACAGCGTGCGCTTCTGCGCTTTCGCGCCGCCCATGCTGGAGAACATCTGGCGCAGCTGCTGGCCCATTTCCTCCATGCCCGGCGGGGTCATGATGTCCATGCTGACGTTGGCGGAGACTTCCAGATCGATCTCACGCTCATCCAGTTCGCCATTGCGCAGCATGCGGCGGAACTTGATGCGGGTCTCGTTGTCCTGCGCAGACAGCTCGTTGCGCGCGGCGTCGGCATCGAAGCCGATACCGGCGCTGCGGCGCGGCAACAACGCATCCAGGATGCGGTCTTCGGCGCGTTCTTCGGCCTGCGTGCGTACGCGCACCTTGGCCTGCTCGCGGTACAGCTTGACCGCGGTATCGGCCAGGTCGCGGATGATCTGCTCCACGTCCTTGCCGACGTAGCCGACCTCGGTGAAGCGGGTCGCTTCGACCTTGACGAACGGCGCGTTGGCCAGCGTGGCCAGGCGACGCGCGATCTCGGTCTTGCCGACGCCGGTCGGACCGATCATCAGGATGTTCTTGGGCATCACTTCATTGCGCAGCTCGGTCGGCAGCTGCATGCGGCGCCAGCGGTTGCGCAGCGCGATGGCCACCGCGCGCTTGGCGTCGTGCTGGCCGACGATGTGCCGATCCAGTTCCTGCACGATCTCGCGCGGGGTCATGGTGGCGGAAGAAACTTCAATCTTGTGCGGCATGGGTGTGCTCACGAATGAATTTGGTGTATCGGGTGCAACGTCCCCTGAGTAAGGGGATGGTCGCGACGAGGCGGCGATGCAGCGCCACGCCATGCGTGGCTCCACCGGCCTTTGACCCTGCGGGTCAAAGCTCTTCAACCACCACGTTGCGATTGGTGTAGATGCAGATGTCGCCGGCGATGTTGATCGACTCGGTGGCGATCGTGCGGGCATCCAGTTCGGTGTGCGCCATCAGCGCGCGGGCGGCCGACAGTGCATACGAACCGCCGGAACCGATCGCGATGATGCCGTCTTCCGGCTCGATCACATCACCGGTGCCGCTGATGATCAGCGAGGTATCCTTGTCAGCCACGGCGAGCAGCGCTTCGAGCTTGCCCAAGCGGCGTTCGGTGCGCCAATCCTTGGCCAGTTCCACCGCGGCGCGCTGCAGCTGGCCATGCTTCTCCAGCTTGGCCTCGAACAGCTCGAACAGGGTGAAGGCATCGGCGGCGGCACCGGCGAAACCGGCCAGCACCTGGCCTTCGCGACCCAGGCGGCGGACCTTGCGGGCGTTGCCCTTCATCACCGTGTGGCCGAGCGTGACCTGGCCGTCGCCGGCGACGGCGACATGCCCATTGCGCCGCACCGAGATGATGGTGGTGGCATGAAATACGTTGGGATTCTGACTGGGGTCCATGGAGCCTCCGGGGTGACAACGACTGAGGTGGGGTCTGTGTCCGACGCTTCAACCCGCCCTGCCCTGCGCCCGGATGCCGCAGCGGATCGATTCAGCTTTCGTTGCCGCTCTTGCGCCGCTTGGCACGCGGGTGCGCGGCGTCGTAGACCTTGGCCAGGTGCTGGAAATCCAGGTGGGTGTAGATCTGCGTGGTGGCGATATCGGCGTGGCCGAGCAGCTCCTGCACGCCCCGCAGGTCGCCGGAGGATTCCAGGATGTGGCTGGCGAAACTATGCCGCAGCATGTGCGGGTGCACGTGTTTGAACAGGCCTTGGCGCTGCGCCAACTGGCGGATGCGGATCTGCACGGCGCGCTGGGTAATCGGCCCGCCCTTGCGCCCCGGGAACACCGGCGCGGTCGCCGCACCGCCACTTTCGGCGCGCCAGCCCTGCAGCGCGGTGCGCGCATGCGAACCGAACGGCACCCGCCGTTCGCGGTTGCCCTTGCCGAGCACGTTGACCAGCCCGGTATCGAAATCCAGATCGCGCCAGATCAGCGCGCACAGCTCGCTCAGGCGCAGTCCGGAGGAATAGAACAGCTCCAGCAGCGCGCGGTCGCGCAGGCCGAGCGGCGCGTCGGTCGGCAGTTCGACCAACTGCACGGCCTCATCGGCATCGAGTACCTGCGGCAGCTTGCGCGGTGCCTTCGGCGCTTTCAGGCCCGTGGCCGGATTGGCCTCGATGCGATGGTGCTTGAGCAGCCACGCGTAGAAACTGCGGCACGCCGACAGCCGGCGCTGCAGCGAGGTGGGCGACAGGCCACGGCGGTGTTCCGCGGCGATGAACTGGCGCAGCTGCGCACTGTCGAGGGCATCGATGACCGCGCCCTGCCCGTCCGACCACGCCACGAGGGCATCCAGGTCGCGACGGTAGGCATCCAGCGTGTGCGCCGACATGCGGCGCTCCACCAGCAGATGCGACAGGAACTCCTGCGCGGTACTCACGACGGCTCCGCTCAACGGGATCTCAGGGTGACGGGAAACGTTGCAGGGCCACGACCAGCGACTCGCCCATCATGCGCAGGAACAGCGTCCCCATGCCGGGATAGAACCGATTGCCATCGTGGCTGCCGACCGCGATCAGGCCGACGCCCGGCAGCGGCAACAGTGCGCTGGACTGCACTTCCTCGGCGCGCGCGGCGTACAGCACCGTGTTCTTTTCCGGCTGCAGGCGGCCGCAGATCGGCTCGCCGTCCTTCAGGCAATCGCGGAACACACCGAGCAGCGGGCTGCTCTCCTCGATCACCTGCAGCCACGGCGCCTGCTCCAGCCCGGCGACCGGGTGCAGCACGATCAGCCGCACCAGATCACCGGCGAAATCTTCTTCCAGCGAGGCGGCCATCGCCCGCAGGGTATCGGCCGCCGAGTCCTGTTTCATCAGTGCCAGGGTGAGCTGGTGCGTGCGCACGGCCAGGCGCTCGTTGATCTGCGCATTGGCGGCCAGATCGGCCAGCCGCCGCGACAGCTCACGGTTCTTGTCGCGCAGCACTTCCAACTGGTAGCTGGCCAGCGACGCGGTGGGGCCGTCATCGCGCGGCACCACCAGGGTCAAGGCCAGGTCCGGGAACTGTTTCAGGAAGGTCGGATGCCGACGCAGCCAGGCGGCTACTTCGTGCGATCCGATTTTCTCGGCGGTATCGCTCATGCGTTCCACTCCCCATCAAAGACGAAGGCTGCGGGTCCGGACATCACGATCTGTGCATCATCGGCCGGCCAGCGGATGCGCAGATCACCGCCCGGAAGCGACATCGTGGCATCGCGCTGCAGGCGACCGCGCTGCATCATCACCACGGCCGCGGCACAGGCGCCACTGCCACAGGCCAGGGTCTCGCCGGCACCGCGCTCGTAAACGCGCAGGCGCGCATGCTGCGGGCCGAGCACCTGCACGAAGCCGACGTTGACCGACTTCGGGAACGAGGCGTGCTGCTGCAGCAAGGGGCCCAGGCGCTCGACCGGGGCGGCATCGACCAGACCCACTTCGATCACCGCATGCGGATTGCCCATCGACACCGCGCCGAAGCGCACCGTGTCGCCCTGCAATGGCAGCAGGTACTCCTCACGGGCGCGTGCAAAACCGATCAGCGGCACCTGCTCCGGTTCGAAGCGCGGCACGCCCATCGCCACCGCGTACTGGTCTTCGCCCAGCCGTTCGACCGCATGGGTGGTGACCGGGCTGTCGATCGCGAACGTGCTGCCACTGGCCGCGCCATCACGCACCAGCCAGGCGGCCACGCAGCGCGCTCCGTTGCCACACTGCTCGGAACTGCTGCCATCGGCATTCCAGATCCGGTAGGACGCCACCGAACCCTCCGCCCTGGGCGGCTCGATGGTCAGGATCTGGTCACAGCCTACGCCGGTATGGCGGTCGGCCAGGCGCGCGGCCAGCGAGGCATCCGGCGGCGCGCTGCCATCGCGCAGGTCCAACACCACGAAATCATTGCCGGCGCCATGCATCTTGGTGAAGCGCAGCGCCGCGGACGTGCTCGGCTTACTCATCCCCGTCATTGGCCTTCAGCGCCGGGGCATCCACGGGATCGGGGACGATCGGGGCATCATTGCCGGCATCGGCGGCCGGCGGCGTGGCGTCGGCGGCCGGTTCGACCAGTTGTTCTTCGACCGGGACCGGCTTCTGCGGCAGCACCAGCGGGCCCTTGTTGCCACAGGCCGACAGCACCAGCAGCGCCGAGGCGGCCAGCGTCAGGGAGATGAGGGTACGGGGGGATGTCTTCATGCCCTGAGTATAGCCGCGCCCTTTGAGCCCTTGGGTGCTGGCTGGATGAACAGGCAGGCGGGAGCGCGTGCCCCGCGCCGGCCGGGCCGCCGAGATGGCTGCCCGACCGTCGACGCGGCCTTACTTCGCCGCCGGCGTCACGCCCAGCTGGTCAAGCACGAACGCATACGATTCGGCCAACTCGTGATAGCGCTGGAAGCGACCGGACTTGCCGCCGTGACCGGCTTCCATGTTGGTGCGGAACACGATCGGGAAGTGGCCGGTGTTGTCATCGCGCAGCTTGGCCACCCACTTGGCCGGCTCCCAGTACTGCACCTGCGAATCCCACAGGCCGGTGCCGACGTACAGGGCCGGATAGGCCTGCTTGCCGACGTTGTCGTACGGCGAGTATTTCAGCATGTAGTCGTAGTACTCGCGCTGCTCCGGGTTGCCCCACTCGTCATATTCGTTGGTGGTCAGCGGGATGCTGGCATCCAGCATGGTGGTGACCACATCCACGAACGGCACCTGGGCGACCATCACCCGGTAATCCTGCGGCGCCTGGTTGGCCACCGCCCCCATCAGCAGGCCACCGGCGCTGCCACCGGAGGCGGCGACACGGTCCTTGGCCGCATAGCCTTGGCGGACCAGTTCGCGGGTAACGTCGACGAAGTCGTTGAAGGTGTTCTGCTTCTTCAGCAGCTTGCCGTCTTCATACCACGCACGGCCCATTTCCTGGCCGCCGCGGATGTGCGCGATGGCATACACCACGCCACGGTCGAGCAGGCTGACCACGGTCTGGTTGAAGCCCGGGTCCATCGACATGCCGTAGCTGCCGTAAGCGTACTGGTACAGCGCGCCGGTGCCGTCTTTCTTGAAGCCATTGCGGTAGACCAGCGAGACCGGCACCTTGACGCCGTCACGCGCCGTCACCCATACACGCTCGGTGGTGTACTGCGACGGGTCATAGCCGATCACCGGCTGCTGCTTGAGCTGGCGGCGCTCACCGGTGACGGTGTTGAGCTCGTAGGTGGTGGTCGGCGTGGTCAGCGAGGTGTAGGCGTACCGCAGCCACGGGGTGTCGTGCTCGCTGTTGGCGGCCAGCCCCATCGAGTAGGCCGGCTCGTCGGCCTTCACGTAGTCCTGCCGGCCGTCCGGAAACAGCAGGCGCACGCGCTCCAGCCCGTTGGAGCGCTCGGCGATCGCGGTGAAGCCATCGAACAGCTCGAAGCCTTCGATCAGCACGGCGTCATCGTGGGCGACCCAGTCTTTCCACTGGCCGCGCGTGGTGGCATCGCTGGGTGCGGTGACGATCTTGAAGTTCTTCGCGTCCACATCGTTGGTGCGGATCACCCAGCGGCCGTTGAAGTGGTCGGCATCGTATTCCACATCGCGCGCACGCGGCGCCAGCACCTTGAACGCCTGCGGATCGGCGGCGGGCGCGTAGCGCGTTTCCGAGCTGACCGTGCTGTGCAGTTCGATGGTCAGGAAACGATCATCGCGGGTGCGGCCGACGCCCATGTAGAAGCTGTCGTCCTTCTCTTCGTAGACGAGCACGTCGCTGCTGGCCGGGGTGCCCAGCACGTGCTTTTTGACGCGCACGGTGAGCAGGGTGTCCGGATCGTTCTCGACATAGAACAGGGTGCGGTTGTCATCGGCCCAGACCACGTTGGGCGAGACGTTCTCGATGCGGTCCGGCAGCACTTCACCGGTGCGCAGGTCCTTGAAGCGGATCACGTACTGGCGGCGGCCGACATCGTCCTCGGCCCAGGCCAGCAGATGGTTGTCCTGGCTGACATCGGCATCGCCTACGTTGAAGTAGCCCTTGCCCTCGGCCATCGTGTTGATGTCGAGCAGGATTTCCTCCGGCGCCTCCATGCTGCCCTTGCGGCGCGCCTGGATCGGGTAATCCTTGCCGGTTTCAAAGCGGGTGTAATACCAGTAGCCGCGGTCACGCGACGGCACGCTGGCGTCGTCCTGCTTGATGCGGGCGACGATCTCCTTGTACAGGGTGTCTTCCAGCGGCTTGAGCGGGGCCACGACCTGGTCGGTGTAGGCGTTCTCCGCGTTCAGGTAGGCCAGCATCTTCGCGTCTTCGCGCTTGTCGTCGCGCAGCCAGTAGTAATCATCGCTGCGGGTCGCGCCGAAGGGAGCCTTCACCGTGTGCGGGTGCTTCTCGGCGTCGGGCGGGGTCAGCGCGGGGGCGGCGTGCACGTTGGAGGTCATGAGGCTGGCAACCAGTAAACAAAGGGCGGGTTTCACGAGATAAGGCTCCTGGCGGGGGAATGCAATGGCGTCCGTGTCCGCGCAGTCTGTGCCGCCGGGTGGGCCGGCAGCAAGCCTGTCGTTGGTCACTGCGCCTATCATCTGGCCATGGATACTTCCCGCACGCCCCCGACCGGCACCGGCTACAGCCGCCGCAGCCAGGAAATCGACCCCTTCCACGTGATGTCGCTGCTGGCCCGCGCGCAGGCGCTGGAACAGGCTGGGCATGATGTGATCCACCTGGAGATCGGCGAGCCGGACTTCACCACCGCCGCACCGATCGTGCGCGCCGGCCAGGCCGCACTGGCGGCGGGCCACACGCGCTACACCGCGGCCCGCGGCCTGCCCGCCCTGCGCGAGGCGATTGCCGGGTTCTACCGGGATCGCTACCAGGTGCAGATCGACCCCGAGCGGATCCTGGTGACGCCGGGTGGCTCGGGCGCGCTGCTGCTGGCCAGCAGCCTGCTGGTCGATCCCGGCAGGCACTGGTTGCTGGCCGATCCGGGCTATCCGTGCAACCGGCACTTCCTGCGGCTGGTGGAAGGGGCGGCGCAACTGGTGCCGGTCGGCCCGGAGACGGCGTACCAGCTGACACCCGAGCTGGTAGCGCGGCACTGGAACGCCGACAGTGTCGGCGCGCTGGTCGCCTCCCCGGCCAACCCGACCGGAACCGTGCTTTCCGCTGCACAACTGGCCGCGCTGTCGCAGTCACTGAAGGCGCGTGGCGGGCATCTGGTGGTGGATGAGATCTACCACGGCCTCACCTACGGCATGGACGCGGCCAGCGTGCTGCAGGTCGACGACGACGCATTCGTGCTCAACAGCTTCTCGAAGTACTACGGCATGACCGGCTGGCGCCTGGGCTGGCTGGTCGCGCCACCGCAGGCGGTGCGGGAGCTGGAGAAGCTGGCGCAGAACCTGTACATCAGTGCCTCCAGCATCGCCCAGCACGCGGCGCTGGCCTGTTTCGAACCGGAATCCATCGCGATCTTCGAGCAGCGACGCGCGGCGTTCCGCGAGCGTCGCGATTACCTGCTGCCGGCGCTGCGTGCGCTCGGCTTCCGCATCGAAGTGGAACCCGAAGGCGCGTTCTATCTCTACGCCGACGTGAGTGCGTTCACCGATGACGCGCAGGCGTTCTGCGCGCATTTCCTGGAGAGCGAGCATGTGGCGTTCACGCCGGGCCTGGACTTCGGGCATCACCGCGCCAACGCGCATGTGCGGCTGGCCTATACGCAGGAGGTCCCCCGCCTGGAGGAAGCGGTACGCCGGATCGCGCGCGGGCTGGAGACGTGGGTGCGCTGATCGTCCATGAAAAAAAACGCCACGCATCGCTGCGTGGCGCTGAAACTGGGGTGGAGCCAACCTGACGCCCCACCACCCGGAGTCTGCTCCAGGGGGACAGCGTCCGCTGCAGGCTCACTCCCTGCCGGTGGCTCGACGGCCCTGGCCGCCGAGCAACCCCGAGCTTACTTCGACAGCTGCTCCCACAGGAAGCTATAGGCCAAAGCCGACATGTGCGCGGCCTGGGCATTGTTCGCCGCGCCACCATGACCGCCTTCGATGTTCTCGTAGTAGGTCACGTCCTTGCCGGCGTCGATCATCATGGCCGCCATCTTGCGGGCGTGTGCCGGATGCACGCGGTCATCGCGCGTGGAGGTGGTGAACAGCACCGGCGGGTAGTTCTTCTTCGCGTCGAACAGGTGGTACGGCGAGAAGGTCTTGATGAACGCCCAGTCGGCCGTGTCCGGGTTGCCGTACTCGGCCATCCACGAGGCGCCGGCCAGCAGGTGGCTGTAGCGCTTCATGTCCAGCAGCGGCACCTGGATCACCACCGCACCGAACAGTTCCGGGTACTGGGTCAGCATGTTGCCGGTGAGCAGGCCACCGTTGCTGCCGCCCTGCACGCCCAGGTGCTTGGCCGAGGTGATCTTGCGGCTGACCAGGTCGCGGGCGACCGCGGCCATGTCTTCATACGCCTTGTGGCGGTTCTGCTTGAGCGCCGCCTGGTGCCAGCGCGGGCCATACTCGCCACCGCCACGGATGTTGGCGACCACGTACACGCCGCCCTTCTCCAGCCACGCACGGCCCATGCCACCGGAGTAGGACGGGGTCAACGAGATTTCGAAGCCGCCGTAGCCGTACAGCAGGGTCGGATTGGAGCCGTCCAGCTTCATGTCCTTGCGGTGCACCACGAAGTACGGCACGCGGGTGCCGTCCTTGCTGGTGGCGAAGTGCTGCTCGATCACCTTGCCATCGGCATTGAAGAACGCCGGCATGGTCTTGAGCACTTCCGGCTGCTTGCCGATCTCGGCGATGGCCAGGGTGGTCGGGGTCAGGTAATCGGTAACGGTCATCCACACCGCATCGCTGTCATCGGCATCGACCGCGCTGACGGCCACGGTGCCGAACGACGGCGCGCCGGTGAAGGCGCTCGTCTTCCAGCCACTGTCGCCGGGGGTCAGCACGCTCAGGCGGCTTTTGACGTCATCCAGCACGTTCAGGACCAGATGGTTCTTCGTCCAGCTGGTGCCGGCCAGCGAGGTGGTGTCGGTCGGCGCGAACAGCACGTCGAAGTCACGCTTGCCGGCCAGGTAATCGTCCAGCTTGGTGGCCAGCAGCGAGCCGGCGGCGTAGGTCTTGCCACCCACGGTCCACGGCTCGCGCAGCTCCAGGGTCAACCACTGCTTGCGCAGGCCCTTCTCGGCAGAGTTGGGCGCATCGATTCTGGTCAGCGTGCCGTCGTCGGCGCGCAGATAGATTTCGTTGTTGTAGAAGGCCAGCGTACGGCTGACCAGGTTGCGCTCGTAGCCGGGGGTATCGTCGTGCATGGCCGCGATGTACATGTCATCGGGCTTGCCCTCGTAGACCACCGCGGCCGAGGCCATCGGGGTGCCGCGCTTCCACAGCTTGGCCACCCGCGGATAACCGGAGGTGGTCATCGTGCCGGTGCCGAAATCGGTGTAGACGAACACGGTGTCGCGGTCGATCCAGTTCAGGCCACCCTTGGATTCCGGGCGGAAGAAACCGTCCTTGATCCAGGTCTTGTTGGCCAGGTCGAACTCGCGGGTGACGTCGGCATCGGCACCGCCGCGCGAGAGCGCGATCAGGCAGCGCGAATAGTCCGGGCGCAGGCAGTCGGCGCCATGCCAGACCCAGTTCTCGCCCTCGGCCTTGTTCAGCGCGTCCAGATCCAGCACGGTTTCCCACTGCGGCGAGGCCTTGCGGTACTCGGCCAGGGTGGTGCGGCGCCACAGGCCACGCTCGTGCTGCTTGTCCTTCCAGAAGTTGTAGTAGTAGTCCCCGATCTTCTGCACGCCGGGGATCTTGGCGTCGGAATCGAGCACCTCGCGGATGCTGGTCTCCATCTGCTGGAACGCCGGGGTCGAGGCCAGCCGGCCTTCGGACTTGGCGTTCTGTTCCTTGACCCACGCCAGCGGCTTGTCGCCGGTGACGTCTTCAAGCCAGGCGTACTTGTCCGCCGGGGCGTCAGCAGCCATGGCGGTTCCCGCCGCTCCGGCGGAGATCAGACCTGCCACCAGGCAGGCGGAAGCGAATCGTGACATTGCAGCTCCAGGCAGTCATAGCCTTGGGACGCTATCACACCGTCTGGCCGCGGCTCACGTGTCGAAGGTCAGGCCGGGCCGGTCGCGGCATCGGGCGAACGCGGCGCCGCGCCTGCGGTCCGCGACGACGGCGGGCGGTCCGGGCAAGCAGGCCGGACAGCGGCAGGCGGAAGCGATGCAGGCTCCACCAGGCCATCAGCGGCATGCCGGCCAGCCACAGCGGCAGCCAGCCGAACCACTCGCTGTACCCCCGCGCGGCCGGCCAGACCAGGACCAGCGCCAGCCCGGCCAGGGCAGCCTGCCTGACGCAACGCAGCACCCGCGGATCGGGACGGTCGGACGAACGCGGGGAAGACGACAGGGTCATGACACAGCTCCGTGCGAAAGTGATGCGTCACCTTGCCGTGCGGCCATCTCACCGGCTGCGACCTTGGGCACCGGTCGCGGCACGAAGCGCATCCGCCGTCGCGGTTGCATGAATCGGTCACGCAACCGCGGCGCCGCCATTGACGTTCTCCGCTGTCCCACCCACCATGCCCCTGCCAGCCACTGGAGCCACCTGCCGCATGTCTTCGAACCGCCCGCTTCGCGCTGTCCTGTTGGTCTCCTCGCTGGCGTTGCTGTCAGCCTGTGCGTTCCGCCATGAGACCAGACCGGAACCCGCGCCGACCCCGGTCGCGGTCGACAGCGCCGGTGCGGCGATCGATCTGCAGCGGTTCATGGGCACCTGGTATGTGATCGGTCGCGTGCCGAACCCGATCGAGCGCGGCCACGTCGCCAGCGTCAACGAGTTCCGCCTGCGCGGCGACCAGAAAGTGTCCATCACCTACCGCTATCGGGACGGCTTCTCCGAGCCGCAGCAGGAACTGACCGTCCGCGCCTCGGTGGACAGGAAGAGCGGCAACCACAATTGGCGTACCTGGTTCTACAAGATCGTGCCGACCCACACCCGCGTGCTGGAAGTGGCGCCGGATTATTCCTGGGCGATGCTCGGCTACCCGGGCCGCGAGATGGCCTGGATCTTCGCGCGCCAGCCGGACATGGACAAAGAGCTGTACAAAGAGCTCGCCGCGCGCCTGCGTGACGATTACGGCGTCAACACCGACAAGCTCAAGCGGGTGCCGCAGCACCCCGAGCAGGTGGACCGGCTGGGCTATGAGGTGCCGAACGTCCGGTAAGGGCGGCGGTCAGGCCGCCTCGCGCGGCTGCACCCTGCATTCCAATGGGCGGCACGACCTGGGCCTGGCCCACCGCCGCAGAGGGAGGCGTACCGACCAACGGTCGGTCCCTGCCGGTTACTTCCTGCTGTAGTGCGAGACCAGGCGGTCGCCGATCATCTGCAGGATCTGCACCAGTACCAGCAGCAGGACCACGGTGACCAGGGCCACGTCGGTGTGCGAGCGCTGGTAGCCATCGCGGAAGGCCAGGTCACCCAGGCCACCCGAACCGATCGCACCGCCCATCGCGGTGAAACCGATCAGGGCGATCACGGTCACGGTCGCGCCGGCGATCAGGCCCGGCCGCGCTTCCGGCAGCAGCACCCGGGTGACCAGCTGCCAGGTGGTGGCACCCATCGCCTGGGTCGCTTCGATCACGCCGCGGTCCACTTCGCGCAGCGCGGTCTCAACCAGGCGCGCGTAGAACGGCGCGGCGCCGATCACCAGCGGCACGATCGCGCCGCGCACGCCCAGCGAGGTGCCCATCATCCACAGTGTGAGCGGGATCAGCACGATCATCAGGATGATGAAGGGCACCGAGCGCAGCAGGTTCACCAGCAGCGCGAGCGAACCGTACAGCACCGGCTTGCGGTGCAGTTGCGGCGAGCCGGTCAGGAACAGCAGCACACCCAGCGGCAGGCCGATCAGCAGGGTCAGCGGCAGCGAACCACCGAGCATCAGCAGGGTGTCCAGCGTGGCCTGGCCGATGTCGGCCCACTTGCCGGCGTCAAGATGGCGGAAGAACCCGCCTGCGGTGGCCAGGATCATCGGCGTAGCTCCTCAAGGTGGACACCGGCGGCGACGAAGCCGGCCTGGGCCGCCTGCACGTCGCCGCCGACCAGCGAGACGGTCAGCTGGCCATACGGGGTGTCCTTGATCCGGTCGATGCGGCCGGACAGGATGTTGTAGTCCACGCCGGTCTCGCGCGCGATGCGCCCCAGCAGCGGTTCGTAGGTGTCCGAACCAAGGAAGGTCAGGCGCACGATGCGGCCGGCCACGGCTTCGAAATCCTTGTGCAGTTCACCCTCGTCGACCTGCTCGGACTCGTTGACGAAGCGGCGCGTGGTCGGATGCTGCGGATGCAGGAATACCTCGGTGACCGGCCCGGTCTCGACCAGGTGGCCGGCATCGAGCACGGCGACCCGGTCACAGACACGGCGGATCACGTCCATCTCGTGGGTGATCAGCACGATGGTCAGGCCAAGCTCGCGGTTGATCCTGCCGAGCAGCTTGAGCACCGAGGCGGTGGTCTGCGGGTCCAGCGCGCTGGTTGCCTCATCGCACAGCAGGATCTGCGGGCGGGTGGCCAGGGCGCGGGCGATGCCGACGCGCTGCTTCTGGCCCCCGGACAGCTGCGCCGGGTACTTGTTGGCGTGCGCTTCCAGGCCGACCGTGTGCAGCAGCTCGTCCACGCGTGCGTCGATCTCCGCGCGCGGCGTGCCGGCCAGCTCCAGCGGGAAGGCGACATTGGCCGCCACGGTGCGCGAGGACAGCAGGTTGAAGTGCTGGAAGATCATGCCGATCTTCCGGCGCAGCACGCGCAGGCCCTCGGCATCGAGCGCGGTGACATCCTCGCCGTTGATCAGCAGGCGGCCGCCGGTCGGTTCCTCCAGCCGGTTGATCAGCCGGATCAGCGTCGATTTCCCCGCGCCGGAATGGCCGATGATGCCGAACACCTCGCCGGCCTCGATGGTCAGGTCCAGCGGCTGCAGCGCGGCAATCGCGCGGCCGCCGACGGCATAGGATTTGTGCAGGCGCTGGAACTCGATCACTTCGCGGTCAACCGGGGCATCGACGGGAGGGGGCGTGCAGCCTACCAGCGCGGGGCGGCCCTGGCCCGTGCGGTTGCGCGGAATGATATTCCGTTTGGTTCTAAGAGACCGTGATCCGGCCGGCCTGCGGGCGCCGGCCGCGCTCAGGGATGGTCCAGCGGCCTGGGCGGCTGGACCCGGCGGACCCGCTCACGGTGCAGCAGGTACAGGCCCGACGCGACGATGATGGCCGCACCCAGCCAGGTCACCTGGTCGGGCAGGACGCCCCAGAACAGCAGGTCCCAGCCGATCACCCAGACCAGCCCGGTGTACTCCAGCGGGGCGATCATCGACGCTTCGCCCAGCTGGAACGCGCGGGTCAGGGCGACCTGGCCCCCTGCCCCGGCCAGGCCCATGCCGGCGATCAGGGCCGCATGGCCGAGCTGCAGCGGCTGCCAGTCCGGGATCGCGAGCAGTCCGGCACCGAGCGCCATGATCACCAGGAACCACACCACCATCGACTGTGGGGTGTCGGTGCGGGTCAGCATGCTGACCGTGATCGCAGCCAGGGCGTAGGCGGTGGCCGCCAGCAACACCATCAGCCCGGGGAAGGAGATGATCCCGCCGACGCCGGGGCGCAGCACGACCAGCACGCCGATCAGGCCGATGCCGATGGCGATCCAGCGGCGCGGGCCGACGTGCTCGCCGAGCATCGGCACCGAGAGTGCAGCGATCAGCAGCGGGGCGACGAAGTAGATGGTGTAGGCGGTGGACAGCGGCAGGCTGCGCAGGGCGTACACGAAGCAGCCGATCATCGCCATGCCGAGCACGCCGCGCAGCAGGTGCAGGACCCAGCGCTTGGGCACCAGCGAGCGCGGGCCGGCGGTGGCCAGCACCCAGACCAGCACGAACGGCAGCGAAGCCGCGCCACGCAGGAACGTGACCTGCAGGGTGGGATAGCTGGCGGACAGCTGCTTCATGCCGGCATCCATCAACGAGAAGCAGGCCACGGCGATGAGCATCCAGGCGACGGCACGGGTGGGGGATTTCTGCGTGTTCATGGCCCATTATCGCCCGGTTGGCCGGGCCGTCCATGGTGGGTTGATAGAATGGGGCATTCACCCGCTGGAGTTTTCCGATGCCCTCTTTTGACGTTGTTTCCGAAGTCGACACCCACGAGCTGACCAACGCGGTCGACCAGGCCAACCGCGAGCTGTCCACGCGCTTCGATTTCAAGGGGGTGGACGCGAAGTTCGTGCTGGAGGACGGCGTGATCAACCAGTCCGCGCCGAGCGATTTCCAGCTCCAGCAGATGACCGACATCCTGCGCCAGCGTTTGATCGCGCGGAAGATCGATGCGGCGTGCCTGGAGTTCGGTGATATCGAGACGAATCTGGCCGGTGCGCGGCAGAAGATCACGGTCAAGCAGGGGATCGAGCAGAAGGTGGCCAAGAAGATCGCGGCGAAGATCAAGGAGGCCAAGTTGAAGGTGGACAGTCAGATCAATGGCGACAAGCTGCGGGTGACGGGCAAGAAGCGGGATGATCTGCAGGATGCGATGGCGCTGTTGCGGAAGGAGACGTTCGAGGTTCCGCTGCAGTTCGATAATTTCCGCGATTGATCTTGGCCGGACGGCTGTAGCGAAGGGCGCCAGTGAAAGGCGCCAGTGAAGAGCGTCGCTGTTTGTTGCTGAGGGGCTTTCGTTGCCTTTGGCGCTCGCGGTTCATCGCAAGAAGCCGGCGATTCGCTGCTCAGGGCTGCGTCGGGTAGGGCCAGGCCTTGCCCGGACACGCCGTGAACCCATCCATGGGGGCTCATGTCGCGGCATCCATGCCGCTCATGGTCCGGGCAAGGCCTGGCCCTACCCGACGCCCCGAGGCTTCCTCGGCGGATGGGCGAGCAAAGCGGTCGTGCCGGCCGCTGGCTGCTACGCGCGAATCAGCTTGTACAGGGTGGTGCGTGAGATGCCGAGCTGACGGGCGGCGGCGCTGACGTTGCCCTGGTGGGCGGCCACGGTGTCGCGGACGTGCTGTGTGTTCTGGGCACGCAGGGATGCGTTCGTGGCGCTGGCGTGCTGCACGTCGAGCTTGCGGCTCGCGTGGGGTGCGAGTGGCCCGCGCAGGTACTGCACGTGTACGGCGGTGTCCTCATCCAGGCGGACGCGGTGGGCGGGGCCGGTCTGCAGGAGGCGGCGGCGCTGGTGGACGCTGGCGCCGGCGAACAGGCCTTCGAGGGTCAGCAGAGGCAAGGGGCCGCGGCGTGGGAGTCCGAACAGGCGGCGGGCGACGCGGTTGGCGGCGCGGACGTGCCCGTCTTCTTCGATGGCCAACAGGCCCTGCAGCGGTGAGTGCAGCCAGCGGGCGTCGTGCTGGACGGCCAGCAGGTGGCAGGGACGGTGGTCCTGCATCAGGCGGTTTTCGGCAGCGAGCGCGGCCTGGCGGAAGTAGCCGTGCAGCAGTTCGGCATCGCGCTCGCCGGTGCCGGTGATGTCCAGGGCGCCCAGCACTTCGCCGTCGAGGCCGTGCAGGGGCACGCTCAGGCAGAACACCGAGGCGAAGCGGTCCAGATAGTGTTCGTTGCCGCGCACCAGGGCGGGCGCGTCTTCGGCCAGGCTGCAGGCCGGGGCCGTGGTGCCGATGTCGACCTCGCGCAGGCGTCGGCCGATCTGGATCGGGCGCAGCACCGGCACGTCGGCCAGGCCATGTTCGCGCTGGGCGACGATCAGGCCGTCGGCGTTGACGCAGAACAGGGTCCATTGGCGGCCACCGAAGGCGGCCCACAGGTGGTCCATGTCCTCGCGGACACAGCGCACGAGGCGGCGGTCGGCGGGATCGTCGAGGCGTGCTGCGGCCAGGGCAAGCGGGGCGTAGTACGGCGCCTGCCGCGGCTGCACGCCGGCTCGGCGCGAGCGCTCCCAGGAGCGCAGCACCGGCGGACTGACCACGCTGTCCATCAACGCGCCACCCTCGGCGAAGCGCTGACGGGCGGCCGCCAATACCTGCTGCTGTTCCAGAACCATCGCGGCCATCGGTCGATCTCCACCTCGGACCGACAGCCTACTCCGGCAAAGCTGACTGATACGTCGTCGAAGGCATGCATGCCTGCGACGGAGCGTCTCACCCGCCGATGGTCAGGATCGGCTTGAGGGTCACGCCACGGGTGCTGTCCTCGGCGGCCTGGTTGATCTGGTCCAGCGGGTAGAACCTGACCAGTCTGTCGAACGGGAAGCGACCCTGCTGGTACAGCTGCACCAGCTGCGGGATGAACACCTTCGGCACGCTGTCGCCTTCGACGATACCGCGGATGCTGCGCCCGCCGAGCAGCAGGTTGTTGACGTCGAACTCGGCCTTGGTGCCCAGCTTCGGGGCGCCGACCACGCCGATCACGCCCAGCCCGCCAAGCGCCTCGACGCCCTGTGCCAGCACTTCCGGTCGACCGGTGGATTCCAGGGCGAAATTGGCCCCGCCACCAGTGATCTCGCGCACGGCTTCCACGACATCGACCTCGCGGCTGTTGATCACATGGGTGGCGCCGAGTTCGCTGGCCAGTTCCAGGCGGGACGGCACCACGTCGATGGCGATGATGGTGGTCGCACCGGCCACGCGCGCGGCCATCACCGCACTCAGGCCGACCGCGCCCGCGCCGAAGCTGGCGAAGCTGCTGCCGGCGCTCACCTTGAGCGAGTTGATCACTGCGCCGGCGCCGGTCTGGATGCCACAGCCGAGCGGACCGAGCAGCTCGATCGGCGCATCGTTGGGCACCTTGATCGCGTTGTTTTCGCGGCTCGGTGCATAGGTGGCGAACGAAGACTGCGCGAAGAAGTGATCGTGCAGCGGGTTGCCGTCCGGATCCTGGATCGCGGTGGAGCCGTCCAGCGCACCGCCGCCGAAGTTCAGGCCGAAGAAGTCCTTGCAGTACGCGCCGTGGCCGTCGCTGCAGGGATTGCAGTGGCCACAGGCGCCGTAGGTCAGCACCACGTGGTCGCCGACCTTGAGGTCTTTCACGCCCGGGCCAAGTGCTTCGACAATGCCTGCGCCTTCATGGCCCAGCACGGCCGGCAGCGGCACCGGGTAGTACTGATCACGCACGATCAGATCGGTATGGCACAGGCCGGTGGCGACCACGCGGACCAGCACTTCATCGTCCTGCGGGCCACGGATGCGTGCCTTCTCGATCGTGAAGGGCTGTTCCTTCCCGCGCACCACGGCCACGGTGATGTCGCGCAGTTCTGCTGTTGCGGTCATGAGGGTCTCCTGATCAGATCAGGTAGGCGGGCGCTTCGCCCTTGACGGTCATCCACTGCCACTGGGTGAACTCGTCGATGTTGGACGGGCCGCCGATGCTGGTGCCGTTGCCCGACGCGCCGACGCCACCGAACGGATTGATCACCTCATCGTTCACGGTCTGGTCGTTGATGTGCAGCAGGCCGGTGCGCAGGCGCTCGCCCAGCTTCAGCGCGCGGCCGACATTGCTCGACACGATCGCCATCGACAGGCCGTACTCGCTGTCGTTGGCCAGCTCGACCGCTTCATCATCCGTGTCGAAGGGCACCACCACCGCGACCGGCGCGAAGATCTCTTCGTGGAAGGCCGGATTGTCGCGGCTCACATCGCTGAGCACGGTCGGTTCGAAGAACAGGTCCTTGTAGCCACCCCCGGTCGCGAGCGTGGCCCCGGCGGCCTGCGCCTCGGCAACGATGCGCGCGGCATGGTCGCGCTGCTGGGCATTGATCAGGGGCCCGATCGCCACCTCGCCATCGGCCGGGTTGCCGACCTTGAGCGATCTGGCCTTGGCCACCAGTTTTTCCAGGAAGCGCGCATGGATGCTGCGCTGGACCAGCACGCGGCCGGTGGCCATGCAGATCTGGCCCTGGTGCAGGTACACGCCCCACGCGGTGTTGGCGATGGCCAGATCCATGTCGGCATCGTCGAGCACGATCAGCGAGTTCTTGCCGCCCAGTTCCAGCGATACCTTCTTCAGGTGCTTGCCGGCCGCTTCGCCGACCTTGCGCCCCGCTCCGGTGGAGCCGGTGAACTGGATCATCGCGATGTTCGGGTCACTGGTCAGCGCCGCACCGGCCGCGCCGTCACCCGGCAGCACGTGCAGCAGGCCGGCCGGCAGCCCGGCCAGTTCGAACAGCCGTGCGATCACGAAGCCACCGCACACCGCGGTACGCGGATCCGGCTTGAGCACCACCGCATTGCCCAGCGCCAGCGCCGGGGCCACCGCCCGCATGGCCAGGTACAGCGGGAAGTTGAACGGTGCGATCACACCGACCACGCCCAGCGGGCGGCGGCGCGCCAGATTCAACCGGCCCGGTTCGGAGGGCAGTACTTCGCCGATGCTGCGTGAGGGCAGCGCCGCCGCCTCATGCAGCGCTTTGGTGTTCACCTTGGCTTCGAAGCCGGCCTTGAGCTGGGTGGAGCCACTTTCGCGGACCAGCCACTGCACGATCTCGTCGTTGTGTTCTTCGGCCAGCTGGGCGGCGCGGCGCAGGACCTGCGCGCGGGTGTCATACGGGGCGCTGGCCCAGTCGCGCTGCGCCTTGGCGGCGGTGGCGGCGGCGCGCGCGATCTGCGCCGGGTCGGCCATCGCGATGTCGCCGAGGCGTTCGCCGGTGGCCGGCTCGACCACGTCCTGGGTGCCTGCACCCAAGACCCATTGGCCATCGAACAGCTTGCCGGACCACGTGGCCGTCGGCAGGAATGCGTGTGTTGCCATCACTGAGAACTCCTTGCGTCGTGTACCCGGCCATTGGATACCTGCGGCGGACCACTGCCTATTGGCCATTGACTCATTCACTGCAAGTGATTGCCGGATAAGGATTTATCAGGATGACGGGTGTCCAGTTAATGGACAGTGGAGCCGATCTGCCGCCCGCTTCACCGCCGCGCCGTACAATCAACAGCCCCGCCAGCGACACCGCCCGCCATGAACGATGCTTCCCTCACTGCCACCCACGATCCCATTGCCGAGACCCGGAAATGGCTGGAGCAGATCGTCATCGGCCTGAACCTGTGCCCGTTCGCCAAAGCGGTATACGTGAAGGACCAGGTGCGGTTCGTGCTCAGCGATGCGACCACGCCCGAAGCGCTGGTCGAAGAACTGGCCGAAGAGCTGATTCTTCTGCGCGACACCCCGCCTGAGCAGATCGACACCACGCTGATCGTGCACCCGGACGTGCTGACCGATTTCCTGGACTACAACGATTTCCTCGACAACGCCGATGCAGCGATCGAGGCCTTGGATCTGCAGGGCATCCTGCAGGTGGCCAGCTTCCATCCGCAGTACCAGTTCGCCGGCGCGGCGCCGGATGACGTGAGCAACTACACCAACCGCGCGCCCTACCCGACCCTGCACCTGCTGCGCGAAGACAGCGTCGAGCGCGCGGTCGCCGCGTTCCCGGACCCGGACGTGATCGTGGAGCGCAACATCGAAACCCTGGACAAGCTCGGCGTCGAAGGCTGGACGCGCCTGCTGGGCCGCAACGACATGCCGCCGTGCCACTGACCCCGACCATCCTCGACTGGCCGGCCCAGTCGCTGCGCGACCGCGTGGTGGTGATCACCGGCGGAGCGCAGGGCGTGGGCCGCGGCATCGCGCAGTCGGTGCTGGGTGCCGGCGGCAGCGTGATGATCGCCGACCTGGATGCCGATGCCGGCAAGGCCTGTCTGAAGGAATGGGCGTTGCCGGAGCGCGCGGCGTTCCAGCGCGCGGACGTGGCCAGCGAACGCAGCGTGCAGGCGCTGATGAAGGCGACGTTGAAGCGCTTCGGCCGCCTGGATGGCCTGGTCAACAATGCCGGGATCGCCAGTGCGCATGGCACGCCGTTGGCGGAGATGCCGCTGGCCGAGTGGCAGCGCCGCCTCTCCAGCCTGCACGGCGCCTTCCTGTGCAGCAAGCACGCCCTGGCCGCCCTGCGCGAGCATGCCGGGGCGATCATCAACATCGCCTCCACGCGTGCGTGGCAGTCCGAACCGGACAGTGAAGCCTATGCCGCGGCCAAGGGCGGACTGGTCGCCTTCACCCATGCGCTGGCGTTGAGCGAAGGCCCGGCCGTGCGGGTCAACAGCATCAGCCCCGGCTGGATCACCACCGATGCCGGGCAGGCGCCCTCACGGCGGCGCACGCCCAAACTGTCCCGCCGCGATCATGCGCAGCACCCGGTCGGCCGCGTTGGCCAACCGCCCGACATCGGCGCGTTGGCGGTGTTCCTGCTGTCGGACCTGGCCGGTTTCATCACCGGCCAGGACCACATCGTCGACGGCGGCATGAGCCGCAGGATGATCTACGCGGAGTGATCTGCGTGCCGCTGCAGGCACGCGATCCCGATGCCGGGGAGCGCCGGCATCACACCATGCCGTTATGCCGCAGCAGCGCGTCCACCGTCGGCGCACGTCCGCGGAAGGCGGCGAAGTTCTCGGCCGCACTGCGGCTGCCGCCACGTGAAAGCACTTCGTCGCGGAACCGCTGGCCGGTTTCGGTCACTTTGTCCGGGGCTTCCTCGAACGCGGCATAGGCATCGGCGCTGAGCACTTCGGCCCATTTGTAGCTGTAGTAGCCGGCCGCGTAGCCACCGGCAAAGATGTGGCTGAACTGGTTGGGGAAGCGATTCCACGCCGGCGGCCGGTTGACGGCCACTTCATCGCGCACGCGCTCCAGCAGCGCCTGCACGCTGTCCTGGGTCGGGTCGAACTCGCTGTGCAGCTGCATGTCGAACAGCGCGAATTCCAGCTGACGCACGGTGAACATGCCGCTCTGGAAATTGCGTGCGGCCAGCATGCGGTCGAACAGCGCACGCGGCAGCGGCTCGCCGGTGCTCACGTGTGCGGTCATCGCCTGCACGCGGTCCCATTCCCAGCAGAAGTTCTCCATGAACTGGCTCGGCAGTTCCACCGCGTCCCACTCCACGCCGTTGATGCCGGCCACGCCCAGCTCACCGATGCGGGTCAGCAACTGATGCAGGCCATGTCCCATCTCATGGAACAGCGTGGTCACATCGCTGTGGCTGAAGGTGGCCGGCTGGCCCTCGGCGCCCTTGCCGAAGTTGCAGACCAGGTACACCAGCGGCGTCTGCACGCCGGCGGCGGTCTCGCGACGGTTGCGGCAATCGTCCATCCACGCGCCACCGCGCTTGCCTTCGCGCGCGTACAGGTCCAGATAGAACTGGCCGACCAGCGCGCCCTGCGCATCGACCACCCGGAAGAAGAGCACGTCCGGATGCCACACCGGCGCATGGTCCGGCTGCACCTCCAGGCCATACAGGCTGCGGATCACACTGAACAGGCCATCGAGCACCTTCGGTTCGGTGAAATACTGCTTCACGTCCTGCTCGGAATAGCTGTAACGCGCCTGCTTCAGCTTTTCCGCAGCGAAGGCCAGGTCCCATGCCTCCAGCGTCGGCATGCCCAGTTCGTCGCGGGCGAACGCCTCCAGCTCGGCACGGTCGCGCTGCGCGTACGGCTTGGCGCGCGCGGCGAGATCGCGCAGGAAGCCCAGTACCTGCGGTGCATCTTCGGCCATCTTGGTCGCGATCGAATACTCGGCGTAGTTGGCAAAGCCCAGCAGCGCGGCCAGCTCCGCGCGCAGCGCCAGCACGCGATCGATGGTGCCGCTGTTGTCCAGCGTGGCATCGCCGAATTCCGAAGCGCGGACTGCATTGGCGCGGTACAGCGCCTCGCGCAGCGGGCGATGCTCGGCGTAGGTCTGCACGGGGATGTAGCACGGCATCTGCAGGGTCAGTTTCCAGCCGGACAGCCCGTCCTTCTCCGCGGCGGCGCGGGCGGCGGCGATCACATCGTCCGGCAGGCCGGCCAGCTCGGCACGGTCTTGCACATGCAGCGACCACGCATCGGTGGCATCCAGCACATTCTGCGAGAAGGTCGCCGACAGCGCGGACAGTTCCTCGCGGATCGCGCTGTAACGTGCTTTTCCGGCGTCATCGAGTTCAGCGCCGCCCAGGCGGAAATCGCGCAGCGCGTTTTCCAGCACCTTGCGGCGTGCGGCGTCGTAGCGCGCCGCTTCGGGTGCGTCGGCCAGGGCACGGTACTGCTGGTAGAGCGCCAGGTTCTGGCCCAGTGCGCTGCCGAAGCGCGTCACCTTGGGCAGGTTCGCATTGTAGGCCTCGCGCAACGCCGGGGTGTTCACCACGGCCTGCAGGTGGCCGACCTGGCCCCACGCGCGCCACAGGCGCTCGGTGGCGTCGTCCAGCGGCTCGGCGAAGCTTGCCCAGGTCACCGGGGAGACGGTCTCGGCGGTTTTCACCGCGGCCTGGGCGTCGGCCAGCAGGGCATCGATCGCCGGGGCGATGTGCTCGGGCTGGATCGCATCGAAACGGGGCAGGCCGGAAAAATCGAGCAGGGGCTTGGTGGGGGTCACAGGCATCTCCAGACAACGGGGCCGCTGCAGCGGCATCACCCCACCATATGGCATTGCCCCCTGCCCCGCACAAGGCCCCGGCGTACGCTGATGGGCCAGGTTCACGCCAGACCCGGTGGCTCGCTCAGTACAGCGCTTCCAGCGAGACGCAGGGCAGCACCGGCAGCCCCTGCCCGGCCACCGCGGCCGCAAGCACGGCATCGGCGCCGTCCACGTCGATCCCCTGCTTCGGGTACCACTCCGGGTTGTAATAGCTGTGTGCGTAACGATCGCCGCTGTCGCACAGGATGGTCACGATCGAGCCGCTACGGCCGGCCTCGCGCATCAGCTGCGCGGCCTGCAGCACGCCGATGAAATTGGTCCCGGTCGAGCCGCCGACACGACGGCCCAGCTGGCGGGTGACGTGGCGCATGGCGGCCAGGCTCAACGCATCGGGCACCTTGACCATCGCATCGACACTGGTCGGAATGAAGCTCGACTCCACCCGCGGCCGGCCGATGCCTTCCACCCGCGAGCCCCCGCTGCAGGTCAGATCGCGCCACGGCTGGCCAGCCAGCGCGGCGCAGTAGCCGTCGTAGAACACGGAGATTTCCGGGTCCGCGCACAGGATGCGGGTGTCATGGCGGCGGTAGCTCACGTAGCGGCCCAGCGTGGCCGCGGTGCCGCCGGTACCGGGACTGCACACGATCCACTCGGGCACCGGATGCGGCTCCTCGGCCATCTGCTTGAAGATCGATTCGGCGATGTTGTTGTTGGCCCGCCAGTCGGTGGCGCGCTCGGCATAGGTGAACTGGTCCATGAAATGACCGCCGGTTTCGCGGGCCAGCGTTTCCGAATCGCAGTTCAGGTCGCAGGCGCGCTCCACCAGATGGCAGCGGCCACCGTGGAATTCGATCGCCGCGATTTTCTCCGGCGAGGTGGTGGCCGGCATCACCGCGATGAACGGCAATCCCAACAGGCGCGCGAAGTACGCCTCGGATACTGCCGTGGAGCCGCTGGAAGCCTCGATCACCGGGCGCCCCTCGCGCAGCCAGCCATTGGCCAGCGCATACAGGAACAGCGAGCGCGCCAGGCGATGCTTCAGGCTGCCGGTAGGGTGGCTGGACTCGTCCTTGAAATACAGGTCGATGCCTTCGAACCCGGGCAGGTCCATCGGAATCAGGTGGGTATCGGCCGAACGGTTGAAATCGGCGTCGATCTTGCGGATGGCCGCGGCCACCCATTCACGCTGGGACATGGCTAGAAAAATAGGTTGGATGCGTCAGTTTATGTCACTTTCACAATTATTGAGACCGGTAAAATGGGACAACCGCCGCGCCGATGCGGCCTGCCCCAGGATGTCCCATGTCCCTTGCCGCCTTCCAGAACCCGCCTGGTGTCGCCGCCCAGCCGCCTGCCGAGACCGCCGGCTTCGTGTTCAACCACACCATGCTGCGCGTCAAGGACGCCACCGCCTCGCTGGATTTCTACACCCGCGTGCTCGGCTTCCGCCTGATCGACCTGCGCGACTTCCCCGAGGCCGAATTCAGCCTGTACTTCCTGGCGCTGCTGCCGGCCGGCACGCAGATCCCCGAGGGCGACGACGCCCGCCGCGTGTGGATGGCCGGCATCCCCGGCGTGCTCGAACTGACCCACAACCATGGCACCGAAAACCAGGACGGGCCGGTCTATCACAACGGCAATGCCGACCCGCGCGGCTTCGGCCATATCTGCGTGTCCGTGCCGGACATCCAGGCCGCCTGCAAGCGCTTCGATGACCTGCAGGTGCCCTATCAGAAGCGTCTTGAGGACGGCCGCATGAAGCACCTGGCCTTCATCAAGGATCCGGACGGCTACTGGGTGGAGATCATCTCCAACACCCCGATCGGCTGATCCTGTACACGGCCCGCGACACGCCGACGACCATCGGCGCGTTGCGGGCGCTACGGCTGGACCTGGAACTCGAAGGCCGCGTAGAACGGCGCCTGCGGTGGCACGAACAGCGTTTTCCCGGCAAACCCTGCATCCACGCAACGCGCCACCGCCTCCTTGCCTTCGCGCCACGTCCTCACCACCTTGCCCTGCGCATCCAGCTGCAGCACCACGGTGAACGCGGCCAGCGTCTCCGGCGCGGGGACCGGCATGCAGCGTGTGAAGCTGGCACCGCCGACCCGGCTCATGCTGTCCACCATTTCCGTGTACGCCGCCAGTGCCAGGCTGGCTTCATCGCGCTGCGCCCATGCACGCACCTGTTCGTAGCCCGCATCGCCGGCGACCGTCTGGGCCATCATCACCATCCACAGCATCGTGCCTCCTCCGCCTGCGCGTTCATGACGCCAATGCGCAGCGTAGGTCAGCGCGCGATCGGACGGAAGGGCCGCCGTCGCATCGCCCTGCGCGTGGTCAGCAAGGTCGACGCCGCGGCAATGCACTGCGCTGCGTGCGGTGGTATATCTGCGCCCCGTCCCACCACCCAACGGAGTCGGTATGGAAACGATGGAACTGCACCGCAGCCGCCTGATCGATCACCTGCAACTGGTGGTCAGGGACCTGGCCGCCAGCCGCCGCTTTTACCAGGCCGTGTTCGACACGATCGGCATCCCGATCGCCGGCGAAGGCGACACTTACTTCAGGGCCGATGAGCTGTTCATTTCCACGCCTGACAGCGAGGCAGCCCTTGGCCAGCTCACCGGCCGCCATCACCTCGCCTTCCAGGCCCGCGACCGCGCCACCGTCGATGCCTTCCACCGCGCGGCGCTGGCCAACGGTGGCAAGGACAACGGCGCACCGGGCGAACGGCCCTACCATCCGGGCTATTACGCCGCGTTCGCGGTAGATCCGGATGGCAACAACATCGAAGTGGTGTTCCATGGCCCGGCGACCTACAGCGCGGACTCGGTGACAGTCACGTTCGACGCCTGAGCGGCAACATGAATTCTTCATGTTCCGGCTGAGCCGTCTCACGGAGTGAGATCGGTTCTGCCTACCGTTCCGGCATGGAGACGATCCGCAAACTGGCCATCCTCGCCGATGCCGCGAAATACGATGCGTCCTGCGCCTCCAGCGGCGCAGGCAAGCGCGACTCACGCACATCCGGCGGCATCGGCAGCACCGAGGAGATGGGAATCTGCCACAGCTACACGCCTGACGGCCGGTGCGTGTCGCTGCTGAAGATCCTGCTGACCAACTTCTGCATCTTCGACTGCGCGTACTGCGTCAACCGTGTCTCCAGCAACGTGCAACGGGCGCGGTTCAGCGTGGAAGAAGTGGTTGCGCTGACGATGGATTTCTACAAGCGCAACTACATCGAAGGGCTGTTTCTCTCCAGCGGCATCATCCGCAATGCCGACTACACCATGGAACAGATGGTGGAAATCGCGCGGGTGCTGCGTGAAGAACGCCGCTTCAGCGGCTACATCCACCTCAAGACGATTCCGACGGCCTCGCCGGAACTGCTTGCGCTCGCCGGCCGCCATGCCGACCGGCTCTCGATCAACATCGAACTGCCGACCGAAGCCGGGCTGGCCAGTTTCGCGCCGGAGAAGTCGCTGCCGTCGATCCACGGCGCGATGGGCGAGCTGCGCTGGCGCATCGAGGAGGCCAAGGAAGCGGGCAAGTCCCAGCCGGCCGCCACCGCATCGGCTCCCACACCTGCGCCTGCAGCACGCGGCCGCCGCGCACGTGCACCGCGCTTCGCGCCGGCTGGCCAGAGCACCCAGATGATCGTCGGCGCCGACGGGGCCAGCGACCAGCAGATCCTCGGGGCGGCCGACAATCTGTACGGCAACTACCGCATGCGCCGGGTCTACTATTCCGCGTTCAGCCCCATTCCGGATGCCAGCAAGGCGCTGCCGCTGCAGGCACCGCCGTTGGCGCGCGAGCACCGGCTGTATCAGGCGGACTGGCTGCTGCGCTTCTACGGTTACGGCGTGGACGAGATCACCAGCACCACCCAGGGCGGCATGCTCGATCTGGACATCGACCCGAAAATGGCCTGGGCGATCCGCCATCCCGAGCGTTTCCCGGTCGACCTCAACCTGGCGCCGAAGGAACTGCTGCTGCGCGTGCCGGGGCTGGGCGTGCGCAACGTCAAGCGGGTGCTGATGGCACGTCGGCATGGGCGTCTGCGGGTGGCCGATGTGGCCCGCCTACGCGCGCCGATGAGCAAACTGCTGCCGTTCGTGCAGTTGGCCGACCATCACCCGCACCGCGCGCTCGACGACCCGGCGGCACTGCGCGCCCAGCTCGCCCCACCGCCCCGCCAAGGCGCGCTGTTCCCCGACGCGGCCGCGCACTGAGATGGCGCGCAGGAATGTGCGGGTCGACCCGCCGTGGTCGCTGGAGGCGTGGCACACGGCGGCGCGGTTGGCTTTGCGCCACGCCGTTGCACCGGATCAGCTGGATTGGCTGCAGGGCGAGGATGGCTCGCTGCTGGATGCGCCGTCACTGCCAGGGCTCGATGACGCTTCCGTGGCCCCGGCCGAGGCGCCGATCCAGGTGTCCAAAGCCTTCATCGAGCTGGCCGCCACCTGCCTGTGCCATCGCGATCCACAGCGGATGCCGCTGCTGTATCGCATGCTCTGGCGCATCACGCACGGCGAACGCAGCCTGCTCTCCAACCCGGCCGATGCGGACGTGCTGCGGGCCATGGCATTGAGCCAGGCGGTGCGCCGCGACACGCACAAAATGAAAGCCTTCGTACGCTTCCGCCAGGTGCCGGGCGAGGACGATGCATTCATCGCCTGGTTCGAGCCCGAACATCATATCGTCGACCGCGTCGCACCGTTCTTCGCACGCCGCTTCGCCGGGATGCGCTGGGCGATCCTCACCCCGGGGCGCAGCGCGCACTGGGATGGTCAGGCGCTGTCGTTCGGTGCCGGCGGCCGCCAAAGCGATGCGCCGGTCGACGATGCGCGCGAAGAATTGTGGCGCACCTATTACGCCAACATCTTCAATCCGGCACGTCTGAACACCCGGATGATGCAGCAGGAGATGCCGGCGAAGTACTGGAAGCACCTGCCGGAAGCCGCGTTGCTGCCGCAGTTGGTGCGTGACGCGGGCGACCGCGTGCAGGAGATGCACGATCGGGAGGCGCAGTCACCGCGGCGACGCATCCCGGAATCCATCGCATCACCGACACCAGCAGCGGACACCCCACCCGCCACGCTCGATGCGCTACGCGATGCGGCCGCCGCCTGCAGACGCTGCCCACTCTGGGAACCGGCCACGCAGACCGTCTTCGGCGAAGGCCCGCAGGACGCACGGATCATGCTGGTGGGCGAGCAGCCCGGCGACAGCGAAGACCTCAGCGGCCATCCGTTCGTCGGCCCCGCCGGACAACTGCTGGAGCGTGCGCTGCGCGAGCTCGGCATTGATCGCCGCACGCTCTACCTGACCAACGCGGTGAAGCACTTCCGCTTTGAACGGCGCGGCAAGCGACGCATCCACAGCAAGCCGCAGATCACCCACGTCACTGCCTGCCGGCCGTGGCTGATGGGGGAAATCGAGAACGTGCGACCGCAGGTGATCGTCTGCCTGGGCGCCACTGCAGCCACGGCCGTGTTCGGCGCCGGCTTCAACCTGATGGCGAATCACGGGCGCTGGCATGTGCTGGAGGACGGTACGCGTGCGTTCGCGACCGTGCATCCATCGTGGGTGTTGCGCCAGACCGGCGATGAGGCACGCGATGGGGCCTATCGGTTGCTGAAGCATGATCTCCAGCAGCTTGTCGAGATCCAGCGCACACGCTGACCTCGTACGGGGTTGCCGGCCAGTGGCCGGCAATGCCCGTCAACGACTATGGCGCTATCTCAGTGCGCTGCCATGTAGATGTCCTGCAGCACGGCCTTTTCCAGCTCCAGCTCGCTGAGCAGATTCTTGACGATGTCGCCCAGGCTCAGGATCCCGACCAGCGTGCTGCCTTCGGTCACCATCAGGTGGCGATGGCGGGAGTACGTCATCAGCGCCATCGCCTGCTTGAGCGTCGCATCCGGACCGATGCCTTCCAGCCCGGCCGACGGCAGGCTGGAAATGACGCGCCGGCCGGCCTGCGGGCCATCTTCGGCAAGGCTGCGCACGATGTCCTTCTCGGACACGATCCTTACCGGCACATCGTCCTTCATCACCACGAGGGCGGCGATCTTGTGCGCGCTCATCTTGTGGGCGGCGGCACCGATGGTGTCTTCCACATCGATGGTGACGATGGCTTCTTTCTTGGACTGCAGGAGTTCGCGGACGTTCATTCTTGTTTCCTGTTACAGGTTACTGAAGTCGAGAGGTGCGCCTGGTTGCAGCGAGGTCGGTGGCGTGCCACGCGGTCCTCGGTCACTCGATTCTACGACCGCACCCTGGGCCAGGAGTTTGCAAATCTGGGACGGTTCGTCGTGGAAAGCAGTGGACGACCCTGAGAATGGCACCGCGACTAAAACCGTTGCTGAATGCCGCCGCGGGCCGAGACTAAAGTTCCGTTGGCAGTGGCCGGGCAGCACCCCACGGGGACCGGGTATCGATCCGGCGCGACGTGCAGCCGGCCATGGCGTGGTCCTGCCGGCGGACCCATGAAAAAAGGGTGGCCCAGCTGGGCCACCCTTGCATGCATCAGCGCCACGGCGCAGGCCGACGCCTCACTCCACCGTCACGCTCTTGGCCAGGTTGCGCGGCTTGTCCACGTCTGTCCCGCGGGCCAATGCGGTGTGGTACGCCAGCAGCTGCACCGGCAGGGTATGCACGATCGGGCTGAGCACGCCGGCGTGGCGCGGGGTACGGATCACGTGCACGCCTTCGGACTCGACGAAGTTGCTGTCCTGGTCGGCGAACACGAACAGCTCACCGCCACGGGCGCGCACTTCCTGCATGTTGGATTTGACCTTCTCCAGCAGGCTGTCGTTCGGCGCGATCACCACCACCGGCATGTCTTCATCCACCAGCGCCAGCGGGCCGTGCTTGAGCTCACCGGCCGGGTATGCCTCGGCGTGGATATAGGTGATCTCCTTGAGCTTGAGCGCGCCTTCCAGCGCGATCGGGTAATGCAGGCCACGGCCCAGGAACAGTGCGCTGCTCTTGCGTGCGAAGCGCTCGGCCCATGCGGCGATCTGCGGCTCCATGTTGAGCGCGTGCTGCACGCTGCCCGGCAGGAAGCGCAGCTGCTCCAGGTAGTCCGCTTCCTGCGCGGCGTCGATGCGGCCATGCAGCTTGCCCAGCACCACGGTGAGCTGGAACAACGCCGCCAGCTGGGTGGTGAAGGCCTTGGTCGAAGCGACGCCGATCTCGGCACCGGCGCGGGTGTAGCAGACCAGTTCGCTGGCGCGCGGAATCGCGCTCTCGGGCACGTTGCAGATTGAGAGCGTATGCAGATGGCCGAGCGACTTGGCGTACTTGAGCGCTTCCATAGTATCCAGCGTTTCGCCGGACTGGGAAATGGTGACGATCAGGTGCTTGGGATTGGCGTAGGCAGCGCGGTATCGGTATTCGCTGGCAATCTCCACGCTGCACGGCAGGCCGGCGATGGATTCGATCCAGTAGCGCGCGGTCAGGCCCGCGTAGTAGCTGGTGCCGCATGCAAGGATCTGCACACCTTCGATGCCCGACAGCACGGCCTCGGCGTTCTTGCCGAACAGCGTGGCCGGGAAGCCGCCGGCGTCGATCGCCGCTTCGATGGTGTCACCCAGCGCGCGCGGCTGCTCGTGGATTTCCTTCTGCATGAAGTGGCGGTACGGACCCAGCTCCAGCGAGGCCAGCGACACATCGGACAGGTGCACGTCGCGCACGATCGGCTGGTCATGCTCGTCGTAGACCTGCACGCTGTCGCAGCGGATGTCGGCGGTGTCGCCCTCTTCCAGGAAGATCACCTTGCGGGTGGCCTGGATGATCGCCGAGACGTCGGAGGCGACGAAGTTCTCGCCCTCGCCCACGCCGACCAGCAGCGGGCAGCCCATGCGGGCGCAGACGAAGTGGTCCGGCTCGGCACGGCTCATCACTGCCAGCGCATAGGCACCGGTCAGTTCCTTGACCGTGCGCTGCAGCGCGGCCAACAGGCTGTCGCCCTGCTTGAGCTGATGGTGCATCAGGTGCGCGATCACTTCGGTGTCGGTCTGCGACTCGAAGGTATAGCCCAGCGCGCGCAGTTTCTCGCGCTGCTCTTCATGGTTCTCGATGATGCCGTTGTGGACCAGCGCCACGCCGTGGCTGATGTGCGGATGCGCATTGGCCTCGGTCACCCCGCCATGGGTGGCCCAGCGGGTGTGGCCGATGCCGAGCAGCGACTGGAAGCCCTCGCTTGCGGCCGCCTTCTCCATCTCGGCCACGCGGCCGGTACGGCGCACGCGACGGACCTGCGACGCCGGCGCGGAGGTATCGATCACGGCAATGCCGGACGAGTCGTAGCCCCGGTATTCCAGTCGCTTCAAGCCTTCGATGAGTACCGGTACCACGTCGCGATGCGCGATCGCTCCCACAATGCCGCACATAGATTCTGATCCCTGCTGGTAAGCCCCGCATTCTAGCGTGGCGGCCGCAGCGGCTTGGTCGCTGTCCGCTTAACGAAAGTGTCCGGTCAGGTGTCCGCGGACAGGTGGACACCCTGCCATTTCTGCAAGCCCTTGTTTTCAAAGGGCTAAAAATTGGCACGGAGTCTGCTTGGTACTTCGCAACCCAACCGCGAACGAACCCGATGATCCGCGACACTTCCGCCCAGGACCAGACCCTTTCCTCCCACGCCGCGCCCGCCCCGTGGAAGCGCTGGCTGTGGCCGGCGGTTGCCGCCCTGGTGGTGCTGGTGGCGATCGGCTTCGCTGCCCGCGCCTGGCTGGGGGCGAGCCGCTCCTACGACAGCGCCCGCGTGCGCATCGCCGAGGTCACCCGTGGCGACATGGTCCGCGACATCGCCGCCGACGGCCGTGTGATCGCGGCCAACAACCCGGTGCTGTATGCGATCTCCGCCGGCAACGTGAACCTCAAGGTCGTCGCCGGCGACGTGGTCAAGCAGGGCCAGGAACTGGCCGTGATCGACAGCCCCGAGCTGCGCAGCAAGCTGGCCCAGGAACAGGCCACGCTGGCCGGCCTGCAGGCCGAGGCGAGCCGCGCGACGCTGGACGCGACCCTGGCCCGCGCCACCGCCCAGAAGGACACCGACCAGGCCGTGATCGAGCGCCAGGCCGCGGTGCGCGATCTGGAGCGCTACAAGCGCGGCTTCGATGGCGGCGCGGTGCCGCAGGTGGACGTGGCCAAGGCCGAAGACACCGTCAAGAAGAGCGACATCCAACTCGAGCACGCCCGCAAGGACGCCATGCTCAAGGCCCAGGGCGCCGATCTGGATGCGCGCAACAAGCGCCTGCTGGCCGACCGCCAGCGCGCAGTGGTCACTGAAGTGGAACGCCAGGTCGATGCCCTGACCCTGCGTGCGCCGTTCGATGGCCAGGTCGGCCAGGTGCAGGCCACCCAGCACACCAACGTGGTCGCCAATGCACCGATCCTGGGCGTGGTCGACCTGTCGCGCTTCGAGATCGAGATCAAGGTGCCGGAGAGCTTCGCCCGCGAGCTGTCGATCGGCATACCCGCGCAACTGACCGGTGGCAGCGGCCAGTTCGCCGGCGAGATTTCCGCTGTCTCCCCGGAGGTGGTCGCCGGCGAGGTCAACGCCCGCATCCGCTTCGCCGACAAGCAGCCGCAAGGCCTGCGCCAGAGCCAGCGCATGCAGGCACGCGTGCTGCTTGATACCCGCCGCAACGCGCTCAAGATCGAGCGCGGCCCGTTCGTCGAACAGGGCAACGGCTATGCCTACGTGATGGACGGCAGCCATGCCGTCCGCCGCCCGGTCAAGCTCGGTGTGAGCAGCCTGGGTGAAGTGGAAATCCTCTCTGGCCTGCAGCCCGGCGATCGCGTCGTGGTGTCCGGCAGCGATCTGTTCGGCGATGCCGAGCGCGTGTCCATCAACTGATCCACTCCCTTTCGATCTTCTCGACCCTCAAAGGAAAACAGCCATGCTTGAAATGCGCTCGGTCGCCAAAGTCTTCCGCACCGAACAGGTGGAAACCCATGCCCTGCGATCGCTGGACCTGCATGTCCGCGAAGGTGAGTTCGTCGCCGTGACCGGCCCGTCCGGTTCGGGCAAGACCACCTTCCTCAACATCGCCGGCCTGTTGGAAACCTTCACCAGCGGCACCTACCTGCTCGATGGCCAGGATGTCAGCCAGCTTGGCGATGACGCCCGCAGCCGCCTGCGCAACCAGAAGATCGGCTTCATCTTCCAGGGCTTCAACCTGATCTCCGACCTCAACCTGTTCGACAACGTCGATGTGCCGCTGCGCTACCGCGGCATGCCGGCGGCGGAGCGCAAGCAGCGCATCGAACATGCGCTGGCCCAGGTGGGCCTGGGCTCGCGCATGAAGCACTACCCGGCGGAGCTGTCGGGCGGCCAGCAGCAGCGCGCCGCGATCGCGCGTGCGCTTGCGGGCAGCCCCCGCCTGCTGCTGGCCGACGAACCGACCGGCAACCTGGACAGCCAGATGGCCCGCGGTGTGATGGAGCTGCTGGAGGAAATCAATGCCAAGGGCACCACCATCGTGATGGTGACCCACGATCCGGAACTGGCCGCGCGCGCCAAGCGCAACGTGCACATCGTCGACGGCCAGGCCACCGACCTGGTGCGCGAACCGGTGCTGGCCACCCCGCGCCCCGCGATCGCCACCGTCAACGACTGAGGCCTGCCATGTTCGCCTACTACTTCCGACTGGCCCTGCGCAGCTTCCGGCGCAACAAGGTGCTGACCGCGCTGATGGTGATCGCCATCGCGCTGGGCATCGGTGCGTCGATGACCACCCTTACCGTGTTCCATGTGCTGTCCGGCGACCCGATCCCGCAGAAGAGTGATCGCCTGTTCGCCGTGCAGGTCGACCCGCGGCCGATGCTGGGCTACCAGCCCGGCGAAGAGCCGGAAGACCAGATGACCCGCTTCGATGCCGAGGCCCTGCTGCGCGAAAAGCACGCCAAGCGCCAGGCGGTCATGACCGGTGGCGGCGTCACCGTCGAGTCGGACAAGGCCTCGTTGCGGCCCTTCGACACCGACGCACGCTACACCTCCACCGACTTCTTCCCGATGTTCGACACACCCTTCCTGTACGGCCGCGCCTGGCCGACCAGCGATGACGAAGGACGCGCGCGGGTCGCGGTGATTTCGCGCACGCTCAACCAGAAGCTGTTCGACGGTGCCGACAGCGTCGGCAAGCCGCTGCGCATGGACGGCCACGTGTTCACCGTGGTCGGCGTGCTCGACGAGTGGAGCCCGAACCCGCACTTCTACGACCTGGAGACCGGCCGCTACGGTGGCAGCGAAGACGTCTACCTGCCGTTCGCCACGGCCACGGACCTCAAGCTGGGCCGCAACGGCAACATGAACTGCTGGGGCAACAGCAACGGCGAAGAAACCGCCGTCAACGCGCCCTGCACCTGGCTGCAGTACTGGGTGGAACTGCCTTCGCCCGCCGACGCGGCCACCTACCGCGCCTACCTGGACAACTACTCGGCCCAGCAGAAGGCCGCCGGTCGTTTCCAGCGTCCGGCCAACGTGCGGCTGCGCAATGTCATGGAGTGGCTGGACTACAAGCAGGTGGTGCCCAGCGATGTGCGCCTGCAGCTGTGGCTGGCGATGGGCTTCCTGCTGGTCTGCCTGATCAACACCGTGGGCCTGCTGCTGGCCAAGTTCCTGCGTCGCAGTGGCGAGATCGGCGTACGTCGTGCACTGGGCGCCAGCCGCGGACAGATCTTCCTGCAGTCGTTGGTTGAAGCCGGCACCGTCGGCCTGGCCGGTGGCGTGCTGGGACTCGGCCTGGCCCTGGTCGGCCTGTATGCGGTCCGCCAGCAGCCGGTGGAGTACGCCAAGCTGGCCACGCTGGACGGGCAGATGTTGTTGCTCACCTTCGGCCTGACCCTGGTGGCCAGCCTGCTGGCCGGCTTCCTGCCCGCGCTGCGCGCGATGCAGGTTGCGCCCGCCATCCAACTCAAATCGCAGTAAGGCACCGGAGCACATCATGGATATCCGTCCCATCCTGTCCACCCTGCGCCGGCACAAGACGGCCGCAGCGTTGATCGTGCTGGAGATCGCGCTCACCTGCGCCATCGTCTGCAACGCGCTGTTCCTGATCGGGCAGCGCATCGACACCATCATCCAGCCCAGCGGCATCGCCGAGAACGAACTGGTGGAAGTGCGTCTGGGCGGCATCGGCAAGCAGGTCAACGTTGAAGCCCGTACCCGCGAAGACCTGGCCGCGCTGCGCGGACTTCCCGGGGTGAAGAGCGCGGTGGCGATCAACCAGCTGCCGTTCCGCCGCAACTCCTGGAACACCAGCCTGTCGCGTGTTCCCGACCAGGAGCGTCCCACCTTGAACGCGGCCCAGTTCTTCGCCCGCGAAGGTACGCTGGACACGCTGGGCGTCGAGTTGATCGCCGGCAGCGACTTCCAGCCCGGCGAGTACCGCGAGTACGACGAGGTCGCCAGCGACCCCGACTCTGAAACCAAGGGCAGTTCGGTGATCCTGACCAAGTCCGCCGCCGACAAGCTCTTCCCCGACGGCGATGCGCTGGGCAAGACGGTGTACAGCGGCCGCATGCCGCTGCGGGTGACCGGCGTGGTCAAGGTGCTGGGCCGCCCCAGCCAGGTAGAGGGCAACACGCAGCACTCGATGCTGCTGCCGATCCGCATGTCCTACGACATGGGCTTCTACCTGATCCGGGTCACCGACCCGTCGCGCCGCGATGAAGTGATCAAGGCCGCGGTGGCCGCACTGGAACGCGTGGATTCCAGCCGTCTGGTGCGGGCCAAGGTTACCTACGAGGAGACCCGCAACAAACACTTCGCCAATGACCGCGCGATGGTCGGCCTGCTGATCACCGTGTGCGTGGCCTTGCTGGTGGTCACCGCGCTGGGCATCGTCGGCCTGGCCAGCTTCTGGGTGCAGCAGCGCACCAAGCAGATCGGCATCCGCCGTGCACTGGGCGCCACGCGCGGGCAGATCCTGCGTTACTTCCAGACCGAGAACTTCCTGCTGGCCACGGTGGGCATCGTGCTGGGCATGTTGATGGCCTACACCATCAACCTGTGGCTGATGAACACCTACGAGCTGCCACGCATGCCCATCAGCTACCTGCCGATCGGCGCGGCGCTGCTGTGGCTGCTGGGCCAGATCGCGGTGTTCGGCCCGGCCCGACGCGCCGCCGCCGTGGCGCCGGCCATCGCCACCCGGAGTGCCTGACATGCGCCTCCAGACCACTCCCCTGGCACTGTGCCTGCTGCTGGCCAGCGCCCCGGCGCTGTCGGCCACCCACCGCGAGTCGTCGCGCCTGGACTGGCGCGAGGACGGCCATCACCTGGCACTGGATGCCGAACAAAGCGTGGTGCGCGTGCGCAACGCCACGCCGGCCGGCCATTTCGGCGTGCGTGCCGGCGACCGTGTGCTGCGGGTGGGCACGCAGCCGGTGCGCAGCGTGGAGGACCTGACCACCGCGCTGGGCCGCAGCGGCCCGGGCACGGTGCCGGTCACCGTGCAGCGCGATGGCCGCGAGCAGACCGTGCAGGTGGCCACTGCCGCGTGGCATGGGGTGCTGCCCCCGCCGCCCCCTGCACCGCCGCCGCCACGGCGGTAGCCGGGACGGCGCCGGCGGCCCTGCCCGCCGGCGCCCTGCTCCGGTACTCTCTGTCCTTCTCCCGGTTCCCTGTCGACGCATGCCTTCGATCCTGATCATTGATGACAACGCCAGCGTCGGCACCGCACTGGAAGTGCTGTTCTCGCTGCACGATATCGACGCACTGCACGCGCTGTCGCCCGAGGCCGGACTGGCGCTGCTGGAGCAACAACCGGTGGACCTGGTGATCCAGGACATGAACTTCACCGAAGACACCACCTCCGGCGAGGAAGGCGAAGCGCTGTTCCAGCAGATCCGCTCCCGCCACCCCGACCTGCCGGTGATCCTGCTGACCGCCTGGACCCACCTCAGCAGCGCGGTGGACCTGGTGCGTGCCGGCGCGGCCGACTACCTGGCCAAGCCGTGGGACGACCGCAAGCTGCTGGTCACGGTGAACAACCTGCTGGAGCTCTCCGAAACGCGCCACGAGCTGGACCGCCGGCGCGACCGCGAGCAGCGCGACCGCACAGCGCTGGAAGCACGCTACGACCTGCGCGGCGCCGTGGTCGCCGATCCGGCCAGCGAGCGGGTGGTGAACCTGGCCTGCCAGGTGGCGCGCTCGGCGCTGCCGGTGTTGATCACCGGTCCCAACGGCGCCGGCAAGGAAAAGATCGCCGAGATCATCCAGGCCAATTCGCTGGTGGCCAAGGGTCCGTTCGTGGCACTCAACTGCGGCGCCATTCCCGCCGAGCTGATCGAAGCCGAACTGTTCGGCAGCGAGGCCGGTGCCTACACCGGCGCCAACAAGGCCCGTGAAGGCAAATTCGAGGCCGCCGATGGCGGCACGCTGTTCCTGGACGAGATCGGCAACCTGTCGCTGGGCGGGCAGATGAAGCTGCTGCGCGTGCTGGAAACCGGGCGCTTCGAGCGCCTGGGCTCCAACCGCGAACGCCAGGTCAAGGTGCGCGTGGTCAGTGCCACCAATGCCGACCTGCCTGCAATGATCCGCGACGGCAGCTTCCGCGAAGACCTGTACTACCGGCTCAATACCGTTGAACTGGCGCTGCCGCCGCTGGCCGAGCGCCCGGGCGACATCCTGCCGCTGGCCGAACGGTTCCTCAGTGGCGACAAGGCGCTCTCCAGTGCGGCCGCCACGGCGCTGCAGCGTCACCCATGGCCGGGCAACGTGCGCGAGCTGCGCAACGTCATCCAGCGCGCCGAACTGCTGGCCCAAGGCACCCGCATCGACGTGGCCGACCTCAACCTGCCGCGCGCGCCGGTCGCGACCCGCCCGACCGCACCCAGCGCCGATCCGGATCGCAGCCGGATCGAAGCGGCGCTGGCGCACAACCACGGCATCATCGCCCAGGCGGCCGCCGAGCTGGGCCTGAGCCGCCAGGCGCTGTACCGGCGCATGGATCGCCACGGCATCCCGCGCGAATGACACGCCGCTCCTTCACCTTCCGGCTGTTCCTGCGCCTGCTGCCGGTGCTGGCGCTGGCCGCTGCCTTTCCCTGGTACCTGGCGTTCTGGCTGGACCATGGCTGGGCGGTCAGCATGGTGTCGATCATCGTGCTGCTGTCGGTGATGTGGTTCAGCCTGCGCCGCGCCACCGCGCCGGTGCGGTCGCTGCTGCGTGCGTTGTCGGGCACCACCAGCAGCTACCGCGACGGCGAATACAATTTCTCGGTGTACTGGCCGGGCAACGACGAACTGGGCGACCTGGTACAGGCGCATCGCGAACTCGGCGACGTGCTGCGCGAACAGCGCCAGGGGCTGGTGCAGCGGGAACTGCTGCTGGACACCATGGTGCAGAACACGCCGGTATCGATGCTGCTGCTGGCCAACGGCGGTGACGGCATCCAGCGCGTGGTGTTCTCCAACCTGGCCGCGCGCAAGCTGCTGCACAACGGCTGGAAGCTGGAAGGCCAGCGCATGCAGGACGTGCTGGAAACCATGCCGGTGGAGTTGCGCGATGCGATCGTGCGCGGCGGCGACAGCCTGTTCGCGGTCCGCCAGGACGACAGCGACGATGAAGAAGACGAGCAGGTGTATCACCTGTCGCGGCGCAACTTCCACCTCAACGGCCGTCCGCACGACCTGCTGCTGATCCGCCTGCTGACCGCCGAGCTGCGCCGCCAGGAAGTGCAGACCTGGAAGAAGGTGATCCGGGTGATCAGCCACGAGTTGAACAATTCCCTCGCGCCGATCGCCTCGCTGGCGCACTCCGGCGGTGAGTTGGTCCGGCGTGGCAAGACCGAGCGGCTGGAAGAGGTGTTCGGCACGATCGAGGAACGCGCACGCCATCTGGAAGGCTTCATCCGGGGCTATGCACGCTTCGCCAAGCTGCCGCAGCCGCAGCTGCAGACCGTGCAGTGGAACCTGTTCCTGGGCGGCCTGCAGCACCAGATCCCGTTCCGCATGGCCGAGCTGCCCGACGACCTGCAGAGCCGGGTGGACATCGCCCAGCTCGGGCAGGCGTTGCTGAACCTGCTCAAGAATGCGCATGAAGCCTGCAGTGAGGCCGAGCCGCCGAACGACGATGTCGAGGTCAGGCTGACCCGCCTGCCGCAATGGCTGCGGCTGGAGGTCCTGGATCGCGGCAGGGGCATGAACGAGGCGGTGCTGCAGAACGCACTGATGCCGTTCTACTCGACCAAGCGCAACGGCACCGGGTTGGGGCTTGCGCTCACCCGCGAGATCGTCGAAGCGCACGGCGGCCGCATTTCCCTGCAGAACCGCCGCGAAGGTGGGCTGTGCGTGGCCGTGTTCCTGCCGGCCGACGCGCGGTAGCGCCGGCCGCTGGCCGGCACCGTCGTGGGCCCGGGATCGCCTGGTTGCCGGCCAGCGGCCGGCACTACTTTTTGGTCGGGCGCTTCCAGCCGTCGATGGTTTCCTGGCGCGCACGCGCGACAGTGAGCTTGTCCGCCGGGGCAGCGCGGGTGATCACCGAGCCGGCGGCGATGGTGGCGCCCTCACCGATCACGACCGGGGCGACCAGCGAACTGTTGGAGCCGATGAAGGCACGGTCGCCGATGGTGGTCTGCGACTTGTTCACGCCGTCGTAGTTGCAGGTGATGGTGCCCGCACCGATGTTGACCTTGCTGCCGATCACCGCGTCACCCAGATAGGTGAGGTGGTTGGCCTTGCTGCCGGCACCGAGCACGACCTTCTTGGTCTCGACGAAATTGCCGACGTGCGAGCCTTCCGCGAGTACGGTGCCCGGGCGCAGACGCGCGAACGGACCGATGTCCGCCGCGCCTTCGCTGATCACGCCGTCCAGGTCGCAGTGCGGCTTGACCACGGTGCCCGCGGCCAGGGTGACGTCCTTGAGCCGGGTGAACGCACCGATGCTCACACCGTCGCCCAGCACCACGCGCCCTTCCAGGATCACGTTGACATCGATCTGCACGTCACTGCCGACGGTGACCGAGCCACGGATGTCCAGCCGTGCCGGATCGAGCACGCGTGCGCCCTGCGCGCACAGTGCCCGCGCCTCACGCAGCTGCCAGGCGCGTTCGAGCTGCGCCAGCTGCCACGGGTCGTTGGCACCTTCGGCGTCCTGCGGATCCTGCACGAAGGCCATCTCGGCCGGGGTGTAATCGCTCGCGGCCGCGGCAAAAATGTCGGTCAGGTAATACTCGCCCTGCGCGTTGGCATTGGAGAGTTGGGACAACCAGCGACGCAGGGCGGTCGATTCGGCCGTGATGATGCCGGTGTTGATGGTACGGATGCTGCGCTGCTCGTCGCTTGCATCCTTCTGTTCCACGATCGCGCCCACCTTGCCCTCGGCATTGCGCACGATCCGCCCATAGCCGGTCGGGTCGGCCACCTCGGCCACCAGCACGGCCAGGCGGCCCGGCTGCGACAGCAGGTGGCGCAACGTCTCGCCACGGATCAGCGGCACGTCGCCGTACAGCACCAGCACGGTCGCCGCATCGGGCACCTCCGGCATCGCCTGCAGTACGGCGTGGCCGGTGCCCAGCTGCTGGCTCTGCTCGGCCCAGCGCAGATCCGGCTGGTCGGCGAACGCCTGTCGCACTGCCTCGCCGCCATGGCCGTAGACCACGTGGATCGCTTCGGGCTGCAACTGGCGCGCGGTGTCGATGACATGGGCGAGCATCGGGCGGCCGGCGATGGGCTGCAGCACTTTCGGCAGGGCCGACTTCATGCGCTTGCCGGCACCGGCGGCCAGGATGATCACGTGCAGGGGCTGGGTCATGGGCAGATCACGTTCCGGGAATCGTTGAGGGGAATTCTAGTGCGACGCTCGTTAACATGTGGGATTGTCCGCAGCCGCCACCGCCATGGCTGGAAGGCAGGCAAAAAAAAACGCCGGCAAGCCGGCGTCTTCCCTTCGCGGATGGCGCCGTCGCGCCGCCCCGCTCAGTGCTTGAGGTTCTTGCGCAGGCGCTCCAGCGCCTGCAGCTGGGCGGACACTTCCGCCAGGCGCTGCTGCGCTTCGGCCACTTCCATTGCTTCACCACGGTTGGCCAGGATGCGCTCGGCTTCTTCCTTGGCCTTGCGGACCGAGGCTTCGTCGATGTCCTGGGCACGGATCGCGGTGTCGGCCAGCACGGTCACGACCTGCGGCTGCACTTCGAGAATGCCGCCGGAGATGGCGAAGTCGATCTGCTCGCCACTCGGCGTGGTCACCACCACCTTGCCCGGCTTCAGGCGGGTGATCAGCGGGGCGTGCTTGGGCGCGATGCCCAGCTCACCCAGCTCACCGGTGGCCACGACCAGGGTCGCCTCACCACGGAAGATTTCCTGCTCGGCGCTGACGATGTCGCAACGGATGGTGCTCATGAAACTCTTCTCGCTTTAGGGCGGGCTCGCGCCCACCGCAGGATGTCCTCAGCGGTGGGCATGCGCCCACCCCGTGTGACGGGTCGGGACGGGCATGCCGCCCGTCCCCGCCGCATCAGGCCTTTTCAGCCATCTTCTTGGCCTTCTCGACCGCTTCTTCGATGCTGCCGACCATGTAGAACGCCTGTTCCGGCAGGTGGTCGTATTCGCCATCGACGATGGCCTTGAAGCCACGGATGGTGTCCTTCAGCGACACGTACTTGCCCGGCGAGCCGGTGAACACTTCGGCCACGTGGAACGGCTGGCTGAAGAAGCGCTCGATCTTGCGGGCGCGGGTCACGGCCTGCTTGTCTTCTTCGGACAGTTCGTCCATGCCCAGGATCGCGATGATGTCCTTCAGTTCCTTGTACTTCTGCAAGGTCTGCTGGACGCGCTGGGCGGTGTCGTAATGCTCGTTGCCGATCACCAGCGGGTCCATCTGGCGGCTGGTCGAGTCGAGCGGATCCACGGCCGGGTAGATACCCAGCGAGGCGATCGAACGCGACAGGGTCACGGTCGAATCCAGGTGGGCGAACGTGGTGGCCGGCGACGGATCGGTCAAGTCATCGGCGGGCACGTAGACGGCCTGGATCGAGGTGATCGAGCCATTCTTGGTCGAGGTGATGCGTTCCTGCAGGACGCCCATTTCCTCGGCCAGGGTCGGCTGGTAACCCACCGCCGACGGCATGCGACCCAGCAGTGCCGACACTTCGGTACCGGCCAGGGTGTAGCGGTAGATGTTGTCGACGAACAGCAGCACGTCCTTGCCCTTGCCGTTATCGTCCTTCTCATCGCGGAAGTACTCGGCCATGGTCAGGCCGGTCAGGGCGACGCGCAGACGGTTGCCCGGCGGCTCGTTCATCTGGCCGTACACCATCGCGACCTTGTCCAGGACGTTGGAGTCCTTCATCTCGTGGTAGAAGTCGTTGCCCTCGCGGGTACGCTCGCCCACGCCGGCGAACACGGACAGACCGCTGTGCGCCTTGGCGATGTTGTTGATCAGTTCCATCATGTTGACGGTCTTGCCGACGCCGGCGCCGCCGAACAGGCCGACCTTGCCGCCCTTGGCGAACGGGCACATCAGGTCGATGACCTTGATGCCGGTTTCCAGCAGCTCGGTAGCCGGGGACTGGTCTTCGTACGACGGCGCCGAACGATGGATTTCCCAGGTATCACTGGCAGCCACCGGACCGGCTTCGTCGATCGGGCGACCGAGCACGTCCATGATGCGGCCCAGCGTGCCCGCGCCGACCGGCACCGAGATGGCGCGTTCGGTGTTGGTGGCGACCAGGTTGCGCTTCAGGCCGTCGGTGGAGCCCAGCGCGATGCAACGGACCACGCCGTCGCCCAGCTGCTGCTGCACTTCCAGCGTGATTTCGGTGTTGTCCACCTTCAGCGCGTGGTACACCTTCGGCACCGACTCGCGGGGGAATTCGACGTCGACGACGGCGCCGATGATCTGAACGATCTTGCCCTGACTCATTGCTGCAATCCTCTAATGTGTGCTTTGACTGTGCGCGTCAGACTGCTGCCGCGCCGCCGACGATTTCGGAGATTTCCTGGGTGATCGCTGCCTGGCGCGCCTTGTTGTAGACGAGCTGCAGGGTGCCGATCAGCTTGTTCGCGTTGTCACTGGCCGACTTCATCGCGACCATGCGGGCTGCATGCTCGGACGCGACGTTTTCCAGCACGGCCTGGTACACCAGCGACTCGACGTAACGCGTCATCACGTGCTCGAGCACGGTCGCGGCGTCGGGTTCGTACAGGTAGTCCCAGTCGTGATGCGCGACCTGCTTCTCAGCCGCCGGCAACGGCAGCAGCTGGTCGAAGCTGGCCTTCTGCGTCATCGTGTTGATGAAGCGGTTGTAGACCAGGTACACGCGGTCGACCTTGCCTTCGGTGAACGCATCCAGCATCACCTTGATCACGCCGATCAGCTGTTCCAGGTGCGGCACATCGCCCATGTGGGTGACGGTGCCGACCATGTTGACCTTGACGCGACGGAAGAAGGTCGAGGCCTTCTGGCCGACGGTGACCACGTCGATCTCGGCGCCCTTGTCCTGCCACTGGCGAACTTCGCCCAGCATCTTGCGGAACAGGTTGTTGTTCAGGCCGCCCGCCAGACCGCGGTCGGAAGAGACCACGATGTAACCGACGCGCTTGACCTCGTCACGCTGGACCAGGAACGGATGCTGGTAATCGGTGCTGGCCTGGGCCAGGTGGCCGATCACCTGCTTCATCGCCTGCGCATACGGACGCGACGTCTTCATCCGCTCCTGCGCCTTGCGGATTTTGGAGGCCGAGACCATTTCGAGCGCACGCGTCACCTTGCGGGTGTTCTGCACGCTCTTGATCTTGGTTTTGATTTCGCGTCCGCTTGCCATCTCTTCTTCCCGTAGAGCGGGGCTCTGCCCCGCTGCCATTCAACGGTGAAGCGAGGCCATCAGGCCCCGCCACACATGCGGCTTACCAGCTGCCGGTGGTCTTGAACTCGGTGATGCCCTTCTTGAAGGCAGCTTCGATGTCATTGTCCCAGCCGCCGGTCGCGTTGATCTTGCTGATCAGCTCGCCCTGGGTATTGGCGAAGTGCGCATGCAGACCTTCTTCCAGCGCCAGCAGCTTGTTGACCGGCACGTCGTCGAGGTAACCCTCGTTGACGGCGTAGATCGACAGCGCCTGGTTGGCGATGGACATCGGGGCGTACTGCTTCTGCTTCATCAGCTCGGTGACGCGCTGACCGCGCTCGAGCTGCTTGCGGGTGGCTTCGTCCAGGTCCGAGGCGAACTGCGCGAACGCCGCCAGCTCACGGTACTGCGCCAGCGAGATACGGATGCCGCCGGACAGCTTCTTGATGATCTTGGTCTGGGCCGCACCACCGACGCGCGACACCGAGATACCGGCGTTCACGGCCGGGCGGATGCCCGAGTTGAACAGATCGGTTTCCAGGAAGATCTGGCCGTCGGTGATCGAGATCACGTTGGTCGGCACGAAGGCCGAGACGTCACCGGCCTGGGTTTCGATGATCGGCAGCGCGGTGAGCGAGCCGGTCTTGCCCTTGACGGCACCGTCGGTGAACTTTTCCACATACTCTTCGGACACGCGGGCAGCGCGCTCGAGCAGGCGGGAGTGCAGGTAGAACACGTCACCCGGGTAGGCTTCACGGCCCGGCGGACGCTTCAGCAGCAGCGAGATCTGGCGGTAGGCGACGGCCTGCTTGGACAGATCGTCGTACACGATCAGCGCGTCTTCGCCGCGGTCCATGAAGTACTCACCCATGGTGCAGCCCGAGTAGGCGCTGATGTACTGCATTGCAGCCGATTCGGATGCGGTCGCGGCAACCACCACGGTGTGCGCCAGGGCGCCGTTCTCTTCCAGCTTGCGCACGATGTTGGCCACGGTCGAGGCCTTCTGGCCGATCGCAACGTACACGCACTTGATGCCGGTTTCTTTCTGGTTGATCACCGCATCGATGGCCAGCGCGGTCTTGCCGGTCTGGCGGTCACCGATGACCAGCTCGCGCTGGCCGCGGCCGATCGGGATCATCGAGTCGACAGACTTGTAACCGGTCTGCACCGGCTGGTCGACCGACTTGCGCCAGATCACGCCCGGAGCAACGCGCTCCACCGGCGCGGTGGCCTTGGCAGCGATCGGACCCTTGCCGTCGATCGGCTCGCCGAGCGCGTTCACGACGCGGCCCAGCATTTCCGGACCGACCGGCACTTCCAGGATGCGACCGGTGGTCTTGGCGACGTCGCCTTCGCGCAGGTGCTCATAGCCACCCAGGACCACGGCGCCGACCGAGTCGCGCTCCAGGTTCAGGGCCAGGGCGAAGGTGTTGTTCGGCAGTTCGATCATTTCGCCCTGCATCACGTCGGCCAGACCGAAGATGCGCACGATGCCGTCGGACACGCTGGTCACGGTGCCTTCGTTGCGCGATTCCGCGGCCAGCTTGACCTTCTCGATGCGGTTCTTGATCAGTTCGCTGATTTCGGAGGGGTTGAGCGTGGTTGCCATCGTCAAGTCCTAGTGCCGGCGGTCACGCCGGACGTTAAATGAATTCAGTTAGCGAGCGCGGTCTGCAGGCGCGACAGCTTGCCCTTGAGCGAGCCATCGATGACCACATCGCCGGCATCGATCACGGCACCGCCGATCAGCGACGCATCGACCGCGGTCGTCACGTCCACCTCGCGGCCGAAGCGCTTGCGCAGCGCGGCCTTGATGGCGTCCAGTTCGGCGCCGGACAGTTCGGTGGCCGAGGTCACCGTGGCCTTGACCACGTGTTCGGCTTCGGCGCGCAGCTGGTCGTACATGCCGGCGATTTCCGGCAGCAGCGGCAGACGGTGCGCATCGGCCAGGATGGCCAGGAAGCGACCGAAGGTCTCGCTGGACGATTCCGGCACCAGCATCGCGACGGCATCGTCGCGGTCCAGTTCCGGGTTCGACAGCAAGGCCGCCACGCGCGGGTCGGCAGCTACGTGGGCGGAGAACGCAAGCGCGTCCGACCACGGCGCGAACGTGCCTTCGTCGCGCGCGGTCGCGAACGCGGCGCGGGCATACGGGCGTGCAAGCGTGAGGGCCTGGCTCATCGATCAGATCTCCGAGGCCAGCTCGTCGAGCAGCGCCTTGTGGGCGTTGGCGTCGATTTCGCGCTTGAGCAGCTTTTCGGCACCGCTCACGGCCAGTGCGGACACCTGCTTGCGCAGATCTTCACGGGCACGGTTGGCGGCAGCTTCGATCTCGGCGTGGGCCAGGTCTTTCTGGCGGTTGGCTTCGACGATGGCTTCATTCTTGGCGGCATCAACGATCTGGTTGGCGCGTGCGTGGGCCTGATCGATGATCTCGTTGGCCTTGGTGCGCGCATCCTTCAGTGCATCGTTGACCTTTTCCTGCGCCTGGGCCAGATCCTTCTGGCTGCGGTCGGCAGCGGCGAGGCCTTCAGCGATCTTCTGCTGGCGCTCTTCGATGGCGTTCATCAACGGCGGCCAGATCTTGGTCGCGATGATCCAGATCAGACCGGCAAACGCCAGTCCCTGGGCAACGAGGGTAAAACCGATATCCATGGGGTTCGCTCAATCGGGGGTGACGGGGTGGATGGGCCGCCTTGGCGGCGCATCCGATCCTTCATCCGCGATCAGGCGCACATGGCGCCTGATCGTTTCGCTGTTGCTGGATTAACCAGCAACCTGCGGCAGGCGTGCAACGAACTCGCCGATCATCGGGTTGGCGAAGGCCAACAGCAGGCCGACGGCGACCGAGATGATGAACGCGGCGTCGATCAGGCCGGCGGTGATGAACATGCGGACCTGCAGAACCGGAATCAGTTCCGGCTGACGGGCAGCCGATTCCAGGAACTTACCGGCCATGATGGCCAGACCGAGACCGGCACCCAGCGCGGCCAGGCCGATCATGATGCCGACGGCGAGGACGGTGGAGCTCTGGACTTGGGCGAGGTTGGTCAGGACGGCGAAGTACATGGTTTTCTCCTGGAACTTTGAATAACTAAGGGTTTAGAAACAAACGGATGAAGGGTGAAGCGAAACTCAGTGAGCGTCTTCCGACAGGCTCAGGTACACGATGGACAACATCATGAAGATGAACGCCTGCAGCGGAATCACCAGCAGGTGGAACAGCATCCAGCCCAGGCCGAACGCACCGCCTGCGATGGCACCGGCGATACCCGCACCGCCCAGCACCCAGATCAGCAGGAAGACGATCTCACCGCCGAACATGTTGCCGAACAGTCGCATCGCCAGCGAAATCGGCTTGCTCAGCCATTCGACGATGTTGAGGATCAGGTTGAACGGCATCATCCACTTGCCGAACGGCGCGGTCAGGAATTCCTTGGTGAAACCACCCAGGCCCTTGGAACGCAGCGCGAAGAACAGCATCAGGAAGAACACGCTGATCGACATGCCCAGGGTGGCATTGACGTCGGCGGTGGGGACCGGCTTCCAGTAGGGCACGCCGAGGGCTTCCAGCGGCATGGCGATGAAGTCGGCCGGGATCATCTTGATGAGATTCATCATGAGGATCCAGAAGAACAGGGTGATCGCGATCGGGGTCACCAGCTTGCTGGTGCCGTGGTAGGTGTCCTTGGCCTGGCGGTCAACGAACTCCAGGCAGATCTCGACGAACGCCTGCCACTTGCCCGGGACGCCGGCGGTGGCCTTGCGGGTTGCCATCCAGAAGCCGAACACCATCAACAGGCCCATCAGGACCGAAGTCACGATGGTGTCGACGTGGATCGCCCAGAAACCACCTTCCTGCATATGGAACGTCAGGTTGTGCAGGTGATGTTGGATGTAGGAGGTGGGTGTCAGCGCCTCGCCTGCCATGTGTCCGGAACCTTGAGTTAAATAAATTGGATCAGCGCCTGGCCAGAGCCAGGACCTGGAACATCAATCCGACGGCGATGCCGGCCAGCAGCGCCAATGCAGGCAGCTTGAAGACCAGGAACCCCACCATCAGGACGCCGAATACGAGCACCCACTTTGCCACGACCGCCAGGATCAGGCGGGTCATCGCAGACCCTGCGGCCTGCACCCCACCTCCCAGCGCCATCCGTGCGGCCACCCAGCCGGCCGCCGAAACCGCCACGCCGGAGAGCAACGCCCCCAGGGCTGCCTTCGGGCCACCCCACAGCAGCAGGGCCAGAGCCAGGACAGCCACTGCAACGAGCGGGTAAACCGCTGCGCGCAGCATCAGTCGCCGACCCGCGTCAACGGAGTTCAGCACGTGAATGTCCTGCATGGTTGTGAGTAGGAAAGGCCGAGGCCGCAAGCCAGCGCCTCGTCGAGCCGCCAAATTATAGCAATGGGACAATTTGAGAGACAACCGCTGCCTGTTCATCCCGGATGTAAGCCCGCCGTTGGAGGCTCTTGGCAACCTGTTCCACCACCGGGCCAATCGCTTTGCGCAAAGGCGCCTGCGATGCGGCGGTGCAACATATTGAACTTTGGTCGCACCACCCGGTCAGATCCAGCAGCCTGCCGTTGAATCCTCGTCGGCGTCCTGCGCGCAGGCCAGTACGGGGTGGCCCCGAAGCCCTCTCCGGGGCCACCCTTTTTTTGCGGGAACACCCGCAACGCGGTTTCGCCCTGCGGCCGGCCAACGCACCGCCATGCGGTGCGCTCAAGCGCATGAACGGTACACACAGCGTCCACCATACCTTCACGAATGGTGGACGTCGCAGTGGGCAATGTGACGGCACATCACTAGAACCACCGCAAGGACCCCCGATGCGCCCGATGCTCTCCCTGCTTGCCGTGCCAGTCGCCCTGGCCGCACTTTCCTACGCCGCTCCGTCCCACGCTGCCGAAGGCGATGACCGCTTCGCCCTGCGCCTGGGTGCGATGCAGATCGATTCGGACAACACGATCCGCGGCAACACCAACATCGCTGGCCAGGATGTGGGCTTCTCCGAAGATTTCGGCCTCGGTGGCAAGGAATGGGAGCCGCGCGTGGACGGCATGTTCCGCATCAGCAACCGCCAGCGCCTGCTGTTCAACTACTTCAAGTACGACAAGGATCGCCGCGAGACCCTCGATGAGGGCGTGAGCTTCGGCGATACCAACGTGCCGGCCGGCAGCTTCATCAAGGGTGAGTTGAAGTACCAGGTCGCCAGCCTGGTGTACGACTACTCGGTGGTGGACACCGACAAGTTCGACCTCGGCCTGCAGCTGGGTGCCGAGTACGCCAAGGTCAGCACCAAGGCTTACGCGGACGTTGGTGATCTGTACCAGGGCGAATTCCTCGACGAGAAGGCCGACGGTGTCGCGCCGGTGGTCGGTGCGCGCCTGAGCTTCACCCCGTCGGAGAAGTGGATGATCACCTTCCAGGGCCAGTACCTGAACACCAAGTGGGGCAACTTCGACGATTACGACGGCGACCTGAGCCGTGCCAATGCGATCGTCGATTACCGCTTCACCAAGAACTTCGGCGTGTTCGCCGGCTACGACTGGTTCAAGCTGGACGTGGACCAGAGCGGCAGCGATGGCACCATCGGCCTGAAGCAGGAGTTCAAGGGTCCGGTGGCAGGCGTCAGCTTCGTCTTCTAAGCCCTTCGCAACACCGCTCGCCAAGCGCGGCCTCCGGGACATCGGGGCCGCGTTTTCAACGAAAAACCCCGGCTTCCGCCGGGGTTTTTTGTTACACCGGGGTCACCCCACATGGGGGTAACCCGCCGATTACTTCTTCTTCGGCATGTACAGATCGGTGATCGTGCCGTCGTAGATTTCCGCGGCCATCGCCACCGACTCGCTCAGCGTCGGATGGGCGTGGATGGTGTGGCCGATGTCCTCGGCCTCCGCGCCCATTTCGATCGCCAGGCCGATCTCGGCCAGCAGATCACCCGCATGCACGCCGACGATCGCACCACCGATGATGCGGTGGGTCTCTTCATCGAAGATCAGCTTGGTGAAGCCCTCGGTACGACCGATGCCGATCGCGCGGCCGCTGGCGGCCCACGGGAACTTGGCCACGCCGACCTTCAGACCCTTGGCCTTCGCTTCGGTTTCGGTCACGCCGACCCACGCGATTTCCGGATTGGTGTAGGCCACCGACGGAATCACGCGCGCCACCCACTCCTTCTTCTCGCCGGCAGCCACTTCCGCGGCCAGCTTGCCCTCGTGCGTGGCCTTGTGGGCCAGCATCGGATTGCCGACGATGTCGCCGATCGCAAAGATGTGCGGCACGTTGGTGCGCATCTGGCGGTCAGCGGGAATGAAGCCACGGTCGGTGACCTGCACGCCGGCCTTCTCGGCATCGATCTTCCTGCCGTTCGGCGAGCGACCCACGGCGACCAGCACGCGGTCGAAGGTGGTTGCTTCCAGACCGGGCTTTTCGCCTTCCACGGCGGCTTCGAAGGACACGGTGATGCCGGCCTTGTCGGCCTTGACGTCGGTCGCCTTGGTCTTCAGGTGCACCACGATGCCCTGCTTCTTCAGGCGGTCGGCCAGCGGCTTGACCAGGTCCTTGTCGGCGCCCGGCATCAGCTGGTCCATGAACTCGACCACGGTCACTTCACTGCCCAGCGCGCCGTATACGGTCGCCATTTCCAGGCCGATGATGCCACCACCGACCACCAGCAGCTTGCCCGGCACCTCGGCCAGTTCCAGCGCATCGGTGGAGTCCATGACGCGCTTGTCGTCCCACGGGAAGTTCGGCAGCTTCACCGCCTGCGAACCGGCCGCGATGATGCACTGCTCGAAGCGTAGCAGCTGGGTCTTGCCGTCGTCGCCGACGATCTCCAGCTCGTTGGCCGAGACGAACCTGGCCAGGCCCTGCACGGTGCGCACCTTGCGCTGCTTGGCCATGCCGGCCAGGCCCTTGGTCAGCTGGGTGACCACCTTTTCCTTGTAGCCGCGCAGCTTGTCCAGGGTGATGGTCGGCTTGCCGAACTCGACGCCGAAGTCACCGGCGTGGGCGACTTCATCGATCACCGCAGCCGCATGCAGCAGTGCCTTGGACGGAATGCAGCCCACGTTGAGGCAGACGCCGCCGAGGCTGGCGTAACGTTCCACCAGCACGGTATCCACGCCCAGATCGGCTGAACGGAAGGCGGCGGTGTAGCCGCCGGGGCCTGCGCCGAGCACTACCATCTTGCATTCGATGTCGGCCGGCTTGCCCGAAGACAGCGCCGGCTGCGGCGCGGCCGGTTCGGCCGGGGCGCGGTGCGACGGGGTCACCGGCGGCTTGCTGGCCGGCGCGTCGGCCTTCGGCGCTTCCGCCTTGGCCGGGGCAGCCGGCGCGGCGGCCTCACCTTCAGCCTCCAGCAGCAGCACGACGTCGCCTTCGGAGAGGTTGTCGCCGAGCTTGACCTTGATTTCCTTGACCACGCCAGCGGCCGACGAGGGCACTTCCAGCGTGGCCTTGTCCGATTCCAGCGTGACCAGGCCCTGGTCCTTCTTCACCGTGTCACCCACGGCGACCAGCAGTTCGATCACCGGGACACCGCTGTAATCGCCGATGTCGGGAACCTTGATTTCAATTGCGGCCATTCGTGTTCTCCTGGTGCTCAGCCGGCCTTGCCGCCGAGCAGTTGCTGCAGTTCGTCGAGCGACTCGTCCAGATCTTTCCAGCGACGGTCGAGCTTCTTTTCCTTGGTGTCGCTGGCTTCGATCAGCAGCGCCACCTGTTTCATCATCAGCTTGCCCGCGCCGCACTCCGGCCGGGTGCCGCTGTAACGCTGGCCATCCACGGTGAAGGACAGTACGTCACCCTCCAGCACCGGCGCCTTGCGTTCGCCCGGCACCTGGGCGGCCAGTGCGGCCTGCCAGCTGCGCAGCAGCCGCTGCGCCAGCGGCGCCGGGATGCTGACCTGGTACTGGTCCGGCTGCTGGTCCACGCGCAGTTCCACGCCGCCCTGGCGGGCACCGCTGTTCCAGCTGTAGATACGCTTGTCGGCCCGGCTGTAGCGCAGGGTCCATGCCTGGTCGTGGGCACCCGGCAACAACGCCACGCCGGTTTCCACGCCACTCCTGGGCAGGCTGACCAGCGACAGCGCCGGCTGCACCTTGCCATCGAACAGGGTTTCCACCGCCTGGCCGTAGTTGCCGACCGCCGGTGGCCAGCCATGGCCCAGGTCGGACGCGCATTCGCGCGCGCCCGCCTGCGCCACCGGCAGCGCCATCAGCAGCCCGGCCAGGACCAGGCCCGGCTTCACAGCAGGACGCGCCGCATGTCGGCGAGCACCTGCGAGAGGTAGGTAGTGAAGCGGGCCGCCAGCGCGCCGTCGATGACCCGGTGGTCATAGCTCAGCGACAGCGGCAGCATCAGCTTCGGGGCGAATTCCTTGCCATTCCAGACCGGCTGGATCGACGACTTGGACACGCCCAGGATGGCCACTTCCGGTGCATTGACGATCGGGGTGAACGCGGTGCCGCCGATGCCGCCCAGCGAGCTGATCGAGAAGCAGCCACCGCTCATGTCGGCCGGGCCCAGCTTGCCGTCGCGTGCCTTCTTGGCCAGTTCGCCGGATTCCTGCGCGATCTGCACCACGCCCTTCTTGTCGACATCGCGGATCACCGGCACCACCAGGCCGCTCGGCGTATCGGCCGCGAAACCGATGTTGAAGTACTTCTTCAGGGTCAGGTTCTCGCCGCTGGCATCCAGCGATGCGTTGAACTCCGGGAACTTCTTCAGCGCCGCAGCACTGGCCTTGACCAGGAAGGCGAGCATGGTCAGCTTGATGCCGGCCTTCTCGTTTTCCTTGTTCAGGGCCACGCGCAGGGCTTCCAGCTCGGTGATGTCAGCCTGCTCGAACTGGGTGACATGCGGGATCATCGCCCAGTTGCGGGCCAGGTTCGCGCCGGAGATCTTCTTGATGCGGGACAGCGGCTGGACCTCGACCTCGCCGAACTTGCTGAAGTCGACCTTCGGCCAGGCCAGCAGGTTCAGGCCGCCACCGGCCGCCACGGTACCGCCGGTGGCTGCACCGCCGCCGGACAGGGCCGACTTGACGAACTTCTGCACGTCGGACTTGGTGATGCGGCCACCCTTCTCGGTGCCGCTCAGCTGGTTCAGGTCCACGCCCAGCTCGCGGGCGAACACGCGCACGGCCGGCGAGGCGTAGGGCACCTTCTGCGGCAGCACGCTGTCGGCGTTGAAGGCGACCGGCGGGCTGGTCGGCGAGCCACCCGACGGGGCAGCGGCCGCAGGGGCCGGCTGGGTCGCCTTGGCAGCGGACTGCTCGATATCACGGGCGGCCAGCTTGTCCGGCTCGGCCGCGGTCGCGACCGGCTCGACCTTGGTCGCGGTCTCGGCGGCTTCGGTCTTGGCGGCCGGGGCCGGGGCAGCAGCGGCAGCGGCCGGCGCGGCGGCCTCTTCGCTGACTTCGATCAGGGCCACGAGCTTGCCCTCGGAGAGGTTGTCGCCGACCTTGACCTTGATTTCCTTGACGATACCGGCCACCGAGGACGGTACTTCCATCGTGGCCTTGTCCGATTCCAGCGTCACCAGACCCTGGTCTTTCTTGACGGTATCTCCAACGGCGACCAGCACCTCGATTACCGGGATATCGCTGTAGTCACCGATATCGGGGACAAGTGCTTCCTTGATTTCGGCCATGGGGAAAACTCCGGCAATCTGGTGTAGGGAATCGCCTATTGTGGGGGCATCGCGCGCCAGCGCCAACCGGCTTGGCGAATTTTCAGCACCCCTGTCCCGGGACAGGCTGTTGCAGGCATCTGCTTTGGGCCGATTCGGCTTGGCACAGTGCAAAGCGGAATTTTCCAGTCGGTACCGTATTGTCCGTGGCTGTCCCCGCCTCAACGCCGGACGGCATCGGCCAGCGGCTGCCACGCCTGCGCCAGCCGGGGCAGCGGCCAGGCCGCATTGGCCGGGCTGGTGGAAGGCAGCGCACAGACCGGCAGCGCCTGTGCCCGTTCGCCAAGCCCGGGCGCAATGAAACGTTGGAAAGCGCGGTACGCGGTGCCGCCATTGCACGCGATCGCGCGCAGCGCCGGCAAGCCGTCGATCAGTGCACCCAGCGCATTGGGCACTTCGCTGCCGCGCACGATCGACGCATCCAGGCTGCCGCGTCGCTCGCACTGCCCGATCACATCCCACACGCCCACGCCGGTCGCGTTCAATGCACGCACGCGATCCGGATAAGGAAGCGTCGCGTCGATCCCGTACAGCACGCCCATCAACGGCCAGAAACGATTGCGCGGATGCGCGTAGTACTGCGCCGCCTGCAGCGATGCCACGCCGGGCATCGAGCCGAGCACCAGCACGCGGCAGTCTGCGTTCAGCTGCGCAGGCAAGCCGATGCAGGTTGTCGTTTCCATCACACGATCACCAGATGCATGAATGTCGAGCGTTGCATGATCGTCCGGAAATACAGCGGTTTCGCACTGATCGCTGAATGGAAACAACTAAATTTTAACGCGCGTCGGATGCGATTCATATTGCGGGGACTACGGTTGCCTCGCCCCACAACACCGGGGCCCAGAACAAAAACATCCTGAGGAGATTCCCCCATGCGCTCCATCCGTACTCTGACCCTGGCTACCCTGACTGCTCTCGCTTTCGCGCCGGCTGCGTTCGCGCAGGACAGCACCGTCGATACCGCCTCCGGCAAGCACTTCGCCGTGGTTGGCGGCGTGTCGCTGCTGCAGCCGAAGAACGACCCGCTTGATGGCGTGCGCAAGGTGGACGGCGGCCCGGCCCCGACCCTGAGCTTCAGCTACTACATCAACGACAACTGGGCCGTGGAACTGTGGGGCGCAGCCGACAAGTTCGACCACCGCGTGCGCGGCACCGATGGCGCCCGCCTGGGCACCGTCGAGCAGCAGCCGATCGCGCTGAGTGGCCAGTACCACTTCGGCCAGGCCGACAACGTGTTCCGTCCGTTCGTGGGCGCCGGCTACTACGAGTCCAACTTCAGCAATGAAGACCTCGCCAGCGACATCGGCCACATCGGCGTGAAGACCGCCAAGGGTGCGATCGGCACCGTCGGCGTGGACATGAACATCAACAGCACCTGGTTTGCCCGTGCCGATGCCCGCTACATGCATTCGCGCCCGGAGCTGACCGTCAACGGTGAAGGCACCGGCGACAAGGCCAAGCTGGATCCGTGGACCGTGGGCTTCGGCATCGGCGCGCGCTTCTAAGCACGCCGTTCCGCACCACGCAGTACGCACAACGGGCCCCTCGCGGGCCCGTTGTCGTTGTGGGGCCGACATTTCATCGCGCGTTGCCGGCCATTGGCCGACACTGGCCACCACCGCGGACCACGCCGGTCCACCCTGGGGAGCCGATGCGCGAGTCCTTCGACATGCTGGTGGTGGGCGGCGGCATCAATGGCGCCGGTATCGCGCGGGATGCGGCCGGGCGCGGCCTTTCTGTCTGCCTGTGCGAGCAGGATGATCTGGCCGCCCACACCTCCAGTGCCAGTACCAAGCTGATCCACGGTGGCCTGCGCTATCTGCAGCAGGGCGAGTTCGCGCTGGTGCGCAAGGCGCTCAACGAGCGCGAGACACTGCGCCAGCTCGCCCCCCAGCTCATCGCCCCGACCACGTTCGTGCTGCCGCATGCGCGCCATCTACGCCCGGCCTGGATGCTGCGTGCCGGGCTGTGGCTGTACGACCACCTGGGCCAGGCCAATCCGCACTTCCCTGCGTCCCGACGCATCGATCTGCAGCGCGACCCGCGTGGCGGGCCATTGCAACCCGCTTACCGGACCGGCTTCACGTATGCCGACGCGCGCGTCAATGACGCCCGGCTGGTGGTGCTCAATGCACTCGATGCGCACGAGCGCGGTGCCGAGATCCGCACGCGCACCCGCTGCGAACAGTTGATCCGCCACCGCGACCACTGGTGGGCGGTACTGCGCACCGCCACCGGCGACGTGCAGCGCATCCGCGCCCGGTGCGTGGTCAACGCCAGTGGTCCCTGGGCCGGTGCGGTACTGCAACGTGCCGGACTGGACGCGCCGCTGGGGCTGCGGCTCGTGCAGGGCAGCCATCTGGTGGTGCCACGCCTGTTCGCACACGACAGCGCCTACCTGTTCCAGCAGCCCGACCAGCGTGTGGTGTTCGCAATCCCGTTCGAAAGCGACTTCACCCTGATCGGCACCACGGATACCGACTACGACGACGATCCGGCACAGGTCCAGCCGCGCGCGGACGAACAGGCCTATCTGCTCGACGCGGTGAACCGCTTCGTGCGCACCCCGGTCCGCGCCGAGGACATCGTCTGGCGCTACAGCGGCGTGCGTCCGCTGCTGGCCGATCATCATCGCGATGCATCGCGGGTCACCCGCGATTACCGGCTGGAGCTGGATACCGCCGGTGCGCCCTTGCTGAGCGTGCTGGGTGGCAAGCTCACCACCTACCGGGCGTTGGCCGAGGAGGCGCTTGCGCGCCTGTCGCCGTCGCTGCCGGCGCCCGGACCCGCCTGGACCGCTGGTGGCCCGCCCCTGCCCGGCGGCGACGGCGGTGACGCGGCACGGGTCGCTGGCACGCTGCAGCGCGCCCACCCGCATCTGCCCCCTGCCCTGCTCCAGCGCCTGGCCACCAGCTACGGCACGCGCGCAAGCGGCCTGCTTGCCGGCGCCCAGACACACGACGCATTGGGCCAGGACCACGGCGGCGGCCTGCACGACCGCGAACTGGACTACCTGATCGCCCACGAATGGGCGCGCACCGCCGACGACGTGCTGTGGCGCCGGAGCCATCTCGGCCTGCGGCTGGACGCTGCACAGCGCGAAGCGCTGACGAGCACCGTGCAGGCGCGCGTTTCGATGCCGTAGGCTGTGAGCCTGCACCGCCGCAAGGCATCCGATTCCACGGAGCAAGCCATGGACAAGCAATACGTGCTCGCCATCGACCAGGGCACGACCAGCTCGCGCGCCATCCTGTTCGACCGTGCCGGGCGCATCGCCGGCAGCGCGCAGCGCGAGTTCACCCAGATCTTCCCGCAGCCGGGCTGGGTGGAGCACGATCCGCGCGAAATCCTGACCAGCGTCTACACCACGATCACCGAGCTGTTGAACCGCCAGCAGGTGGATCCGCGCACGATCGCCGGGATCGGCATCACCAACCAGCGCGAGACCACCGTGGTCTGGGACAAGGCCAGCGGCCAGCCGATCCACAACGCGGTGGTGTGGCAGTCACGGCAGAGCCATGCGATCTGCGAGCAGCTCAAGGCCGACGGCCATGAGCCGCTGATCCGGCGCAGGACCGGATTGTTGATCGATGCCTATTTCTCGGCGACCAAGATCCGCTGGATCCTCGATCACGTCGAGGGCGCGCAGGCACGTGCCGAGCGCGGCGAGCTGCTGTTCGGCACCATCGACAGTTGGCTTATCTGGAACCTCAGCGGCGGCCAGGCGCACGTCACCGACGTCACCAATGCCGCGCGCACGCTGCTGTTCGATATCCACGCGCTGCAATGGGACGACGAGCTGCTGGCGCTGTTCAACATCCCGCGCGCGATGCTGCCGCAGGTACGCAGCTCCAGCGAGGTGTATGCCACCACCCAGGCGCAGTTCTTCTTCGACCAGCACCTGCCCATCGCCGGTATCGCCGGCGACCAGCAGGCCGCGCTGTTCGGCCAGGCCTGCTTCGAGCCGGGCATGGCCAAGAACACCTATGGCACCGGCTGTTTCATGCTGATGAACACTGGCGACAAGGCGGTCGTGTCCGAGAATGGCCTGCTCACCACCATCGCCTGGGGCATGGACGGCCGTGTGGAATACGCGCTGGAAGGGTCGATCTTCGTCGCCGGCTCGGTGGTGCAGTGGCTGCGCGACGGGCTGCGCATGTTCGGCAAATCCAGCGATTGCCAGGCCTACGCCGAGCGCGCCACCGACAACGGCGGTGTGTACCTGGTACCGGCCTTCGTCGGGCTGGGTGCACCGTACTGGCGCAGCGATGTCCGCGGCGCGATGTTCGGCTTGACCCGCGGCACCACCAAGGAGCACTTCATCCGCGCCGCGGTGGAATCGATGGCCTACCAGACCCGCGACGTACTGGCCGCGATGCAGGCCGATGCCGGGATCGAGCTGAAGGAGCTGCGCGCCGATGGCGGCGCGATCGCCAATGACTTCATGGCGCAGTTCCAGAGCGACATCCTCGGCGTGCCGGTGCTGCGCCCGCAGGTGGCCGAAACCACCGCACTGGGCGCTGCCTACCTGGCCGGGTTGGCCACCGGGTTCTGGAGCAGCCGCGCGGAGATCGCCGAGCAGTGGGCGGTGGACCGCCGCTTCACCCCGCAGATGCCGGTGGATCAGCGCGAGGCGCTGTACGCCGGCTGGCAGCAGGCGGTCGAAGCGACGATGGGGTTCCGCGTGCGGTGACGCCCGCGGCGGCGATCACTGCCGCGCGGGGCGCGGCCAGCCACGCATGGCGTGGCTCTACCGCGGGTGCCGGTCAGAACGCGGGGAGGACGGCGCCCTTGTACTTCTCGGCGATGAAGGCCTTCACTTCCGGGCCGGTCAGCGCCTTGGCCAGCTGCTGCACGCGGGCATCGTCCTTGTTGTCCGGGCGCGCAACGAGGAAGTTCACGTACGGCGAATCCTTGCTTTCGATCGCCAGTGCATCCTGGGTCGGGTTGAGCCCGGCATCCAGTGCGTAGTTGGTGTTGATCAGGGCCAGGTCGACCTGGTCCAGCACGCGCGGCAGCATCGCCGAGTCCAGCTCGCGGAACTTGAGCTGCTTCGGATTGGCGATGATGTCGCGCTGGGTCGCCAATGCATTGGTCGGGTCCTTCAGCGTGATCACGCCGGCCTTGTGCAGCAGGATCAGCGCGCGGCTGTTGTTGCTCGGGTCGTTGGGGATCACCACGTCCGCGCCGTTGGGCAGCGCATCGAGCGACTTGAAGCGGCGCGAGTACGCGCCGAAGGGCTCGATGTGCACGCCGATCACCTTGACCAGGTCGGCCTTGCGGTCGCGGTTGTAGGCGTCCAGATAGGGCTCGGTCTGGAAGTAGTTCACGTCGACCTGCTTCTGCACCAGCTGGTCGTTGGGCTGCACGTAATCATTGAACACGCGCACGTCCAGGGTCAGGCCCTCCTTTTCCAGGAGCGGCTTGACCACGGCAAGGATCTCCGCGTGCGGCACGGCCGTGGCCGCCACCACCAGCTTCTGGGAATCATGGGCCGGCTTGCCGCAGGCGGCCAGGGCCAGCGAGGCGGCAAGCAACGGGAGCAGGAGGTACTTTTTCATGGGGGCAACGGGTTCCATAGGGGCAGCAACGCCCCACGATACCGCACGCCCCGGCCCTTGCGGAATCCGGGGCATATGACCCCACGGCATGAGCCGATGCCGGCCCGGCCCGCTTACTCGTAGCTGGTCAGCGCCAGTGCCAGCAGGGCCTTGGCCTGCTCGCGCAGCATCACCGGCTCGACGATTTCCGCGTCCGAGCCGTAGTGCAGCACGTCCATCAGCAACTCACGCGAGACGCTGTAAGGCACTTTGAGCTCGTAGCGGCCATCCGGCAGGAAGCGGCCCTGCTGCTTGGAATGCCAGTGCTCATCGGCTACCCAGCGCGCGGCCTTGGCGCTGAACACGATCGTGGCCCAGCCTTTGGGCGGCCCGGAGAAGATCCCGTAGCTGGCGCCGAGCTGCTCATCCAGCTCGCTGTCATCCACATCGCGTGCGGTGGTATCGATCACGCGCGCCTTATAGATGCGGTCCACCGCGAAGCTGCGCAGGCCGTCGCGGCCGTGATCCCAGGCATCCAGGTACCAGTTGTCGCGGTAATGGGTCATGCGCTGCGGCGACACGGTGCGCTGGGTCGCCTCGTCGGTGGAGCGGGCCCGGTACTCGAAGGCCAGCTGCTTGCGCTCCAGCACGGCCGATGCCACCGCACGGAAGCTGGCTTCATCGAATTTGCGCCCGCGATGTGGAATCACCCGGACCCGGTCGACCGGCCAGGTCGAGACACCGGCCTGTGCCGCCAGCAGGCCTTCGATGCGCTGCTGCAGCGGGGCCAGCACCGAGGACAGCACGCCGCCGCCCGTACGCGAGAGTAGATGCTGGGAGGCCAGCAGCGCGTGCAGCTCTTCCGAGCTGAGCCACAGGCCTGGCAGCTCGAAACGGTCGCTTTCGTCGGCCTGGTAGCGGAAGCCCGCCTCGCCATCGCCCTCCACCGGGGCCATCAGCGCATCGCGCAGGAAGGCCAGGTCGCGGTAGACAGTGGCGCGGGAACACTCCAGTTTTTCCTGCAGTGCCGCCACCGTTACCGGGTAACGGGCGGACTTGAGCAGGCGATGCAGGGCGTTGATGCGTTCATATCGGTCCATGGCCTGATTATGTCCGAGTCGCCGTCGTTGTGGCGGCTTCAACGGCATCTTCGGCTATCGTGGGGTCCCCATTGCCTGCTGCCGCCCGTCATGCGCCTGTTGCCTGCCCTTGCCCTGTCTGCCGCCGCCCTGCTGCTGAGCGGCTGCGGGCGCACCGAGACGCCCGCCGCCGCCGTGCCCGCCGCGGCGGCACCGACGGCCGATCCGGTCGGCACCGTGCTGGCCGCCAGCCAGCGCTTCGGCCAACTGCGCAGCTTCCACGCGGTCATGAAGATGCAGGGGCCGCGCGCCGTGGAAGCGCAGCTGGACTACGTGGCCCCGGACCGCTACCGGCTGATCACCGACGACGGCCCGCAGACGATCATCGGCGGTACGTTCTTCCTGCAGCGCGCCGGTGAAGTGCGTCAGGTTCCGGTTCCCGAAGGGATGCTCGCCCAGTGGCGCAATCCGCTGCCGGCCGATCTGGAGCCGGCGCAGTTGCAGGTACGCGACCTCGGCGAGGCGCGTGCCGGTGGCCAGCGTGCCCACAAGTACGAGGTGCGCCACGCCACGGCGGCGCCGGAGGGCCTGCAGTACTGGGTCAATGCACAGGGCCTGCCGGTGCAGATCGAGCGCAGCGGCGAGACCAACGGCCAGCCGTTCCGGATCACCGTGACCTATTCGCGCTTCGACGACCCCTCGCTGCGGATCGATGTTCCCTGAACAGGGAGTCAGGCCGAACGGGCCCTAAAGCCGGGGCCCGCGGCCGAATGTGACGCAGAACGCATCAAGTATCATCCCCCCCTTGCTGTCCCTCCCCCCTTGTCCGATCACGGAGAACCGTTGATGTCCCTGCGCGTTTCGTTGCTTGTTCCCCTGCTGCTCTGCGCCCCGGCGGTTTATGCACAGGACGTTGCCGAACTGGCGGCAATGACCTCCCCCTGGAGCGGCAGTGGTGGCGAACTGGGCTTTGCCTCGGCCCGCGGCAACAGTAATACCGAGAGCTTCAACGGTCGCCTGCGCCTGCGCTACACCGACGATGACTGGGTGCACAGCATGGACCTGTTCGGCCTGCGCTCGCGCTCGGAATACACCGATACCAACGACGACGGCACCACCATCCGCCGCCGCAACACCACCGCCAACCGCTACACCGGCAGTGCCGGCAGCGCGCTGCAGCTGGGCGAGCACCGCCAGATCACGGCCACGGTGCGTTACGAGCGCGATGATTTCGCCACCTACGACCGCCAGAGCTCGTTCGGTCTCGGTTACGGCACCCGGATCATCGATGCCGAGCGTTTCTACATGGACGCGCAGATCGGTCCCGGTGTGCGCCGCACCCACAACACCGAGGACGACTCGACCCGCACCGGCCTGATCGGCCGCGGCCTGTTCGATCTCAAGTACACGCTGACCCCGAACACCGACCTGGTGAACACGCTGCTGGTCGAATCGGGCTCCTACAACACCTTCGCGCAGAACGATTTCGGCGTGTCGGTCAGCATGAACGAACATCTGGCGCTGAAGGCCGGCTGGCAGGCGCGTCACAACAGCGACGTCGCCGACGACAAGCGCAAGACCGACACGCTGACCACGATGAACGTGGTCTACAAGTTCAAATGATTGCCGTGGGCATCGCGCCCACCGCGTGAGGTAGTGCCGGCCGCTGGCCGGCTACCCGGGAACCTCGCGCGACCTGGAATGCCGGCCAGCGGCCGGCACTACACCGCGAGCAGTTCCCCGGCGCCGGCATCCAGCAGGCCACGCGCCACGCGCTGGCCCAGCGCTTCCGGATCAGTGGCGGGGCCACGCGCCTCGGCACGCACGATCCGGCCATCGGCGACACCGCCAACCAGCCCCTGCAGGAACAGATCCTCGCCGTCCCACTGTGCGAAGCCGGCCACCGGCACATGACAGCTGCCGTGCAGTGCGCGGTTCATGGCACGCTCGGCCTCCACGCAGGCTCGGGTGGGGGCGTCATCCAGCGCGGCGAACAGCCCCATCACCTGCACATCCTCACCGTTGCATTCGACCGCCACCGCGCCCTGCGCAGGCGCCGGCAACCAGTCCGGTGCGGCCAGGCGCGCCACGATGCGATGGCCCAGGCCCAGGCGTTCCAGCCCGGCCACTGCCAGCACGATCGCGTCGTAGCCGCCGTTGTCGAGCTTGGCCAGGCGCGTGTTGACGTTGCCGCGCAGGTCGAGCAGTTCCAGGTCCGGGCGCAGCGCGCGCAGCTGGGCCTGGCGGCGCAGCGACGAGGTGCCCACGCGGGCGCCGATCGGCAGCACCTCCAGCGAGGCATACAGGTTGGAAATGAAGCCGTCGGCCGCATCATGGCGCGGCAGCATCGCCGGCAGCGCGAACGGCGCGTCCAGTTCCATCGGCACGTCTTTGAGTGAGTGCACGGCGCAGTCCGCCTCGCCGCGCAGCATCGCCAGTTCCAGTTCCTTGAGGAACAGGCCCTTGCCTCCGATCGCCGCCAACGAACGGTCCAGCACCTCATCGCCACGCGTGCTCATCGGAACCAGCACTACGTCCAGCCCGGGATGCGCCTGGCGCAGGCGGTCGGCGACATATTCGCTCTGCCACAGGGCAAGCGGGCTCTTTCGGGTGGCGATGCGCAGGGTCTTCATGGCGCCATTATCGACGCACGGAGGCGTCTGGACCAACGGTCGCTGCCTGCCGAGGTCAATGGGAAGACCGTGGCCGGGCCTTCACTTACAGGTGCTTGAGATCCTGCTTCAGGCTGGCCACGCAGCGGCGGCTGACTTCCAGCGGCCCGTGCCCATGCCGCAGCACCGCCTGGACCTGGCCTGCGCCATTTCGTCGCAGCTCGACCAGTTCATGCCGGGCGACCAGGCAATTGCGATGGATGCGCACGAAGCGGTTGCCGAACTCCTCTTCCAGCGACTTCAGCGATTCTTCCAGCAGGTCTTCGCCGCGGGCGTGGTGCACGACCACGTATTTCTCTTCGGCCTGCAGATAGTGGATGTCCTCGACCGGGATCAGCCGCAGGCTGCCGCGCAGGCGGGCGCACAGCAGCGTGCGGGCCTGCTGGCTGGCGGCCGTTGCCGGGCCACTGCGGCCGGCAAGGAACGTCCGCGCGCGCTCCAGGGCGGCGGCCAGGCGCTCGGGACGCACCGGCTTCATCAGGTAATCGATGGCGGCCGCCTCGAATGCGGACAGCGCATGCGCGTCGTACGCGGTGCAGAACACCACCGCCGGTCGCGGCTCGAACGTGGCCAGGTGGCGCGCAGCCTCCAACCCGTCCAGGCCGGGCATGGCGATGTCGAGCAGGACCAGGTCCGGCTGCAGTTCGGCACAGGCATGCAGCGCCTGTTCGCCGTTCTCGGCCTCGGCCACCACCTCGATACCCGCCTGGTCGGCGAGCAGGGAGCGCAGGCGCTCGCGGGCCAGCGGTTCGTCGTCGGCGATCACCACCTTCAAGACAGTTTCCTCACTGGACCGGGACCGTGATTTCGCAAGCATAGTAGCCGTCGGCCCACGCTCCCGTCATCCGCGCGGCCGGGCCGAAGCGCCAGGCAAGGCGGTGGGCGATGTTGCGTTGTGCATGGCCCGCACCCTGCAGCAGCGGCAGCCCGCGCGTGGCCGGATCCGGCGCCGGGTTGCGCACCCGGATGCGCAGGTCCGTGCCATCACTGGACAGCGCCAGCACGATCGTGCCGCCGGCCGGTACCCGCGAGATGCCGTGCAGCACCGCATTCTCGACCAACGGCTGCAGCACCAGCCGCGGCATCGGCAGCGACCACGGCAACGGTTCGTCGCGCAACCAGATCACTTTCAGGCGCTCGCCCAGGCGCAGCGATTCGATGGACAGATACCGTTCGGCCAGCTCGCACTCGGCCTGCAGGGTGGAGTCGCCATCGCCGGCCCCCAGCGCGGCACGGAACAGATCGGAGAGGTCCAGCACCGCGCGCTCGGCCACGTCCGGATCGCGGCGCAGCAGGCTGGCGATCAGGTTCATGCTGTTGAAGAGGAAATGCGGCCGGATCCGCGCCTGCAGCGCATCCGCCTGGGCCCGTGCGTTGGCCAGCATCTGCGCACTGCCGCGGTCGCTGACGTAGAAGTAGCGCAGCGCCAACGCGGTGATCAGCGCGGTCATCGCCGCGCTGCCCAGCGTGAACCGCCAGAAGCCGACCGCCTGGGCGAAGCTGCTGCCACCGAGTACGCCATACAGGGCGTGCACGATCGCGGCGCAGGCACCGGCGATCAGGCCGGTCATCAGCACGACCAGCACCATGCCCGGCACTTCGGGCAGCCGCGAGAGCATCGCGCGCAGGCTGCACAGGCTGACCGTCACCGCCAGCGCCAACCACAGCGCGAAGCCGCTGGCGGACAGGAAGTCCGACGGCGTCCAGTGGCGACTGCCATCGGGCGCCAGCGCCACCACCACGACCACCAGTTCGGCCAACCCCAGCATCGCCGCCAGCCGCGGCAGGCGGCACAGTTCGGGCAACCAGGACTGCTGGCGCGGGTCGTTCATGGCGTCAGGCGGCGAAGCGCGCCTCGAGCCAGTTGCCCAGTGCGTCGAGTTCTTCGGCACAGACCTGGTGGGCCATCGTATAGGTGTGCCACTCCACCGGCAGGCCGAGCGCGCTCAACGTCTGTGCGGTGTGCTCGGCGACCGCCAGCGGGATCACCGGGTCCTGCGTGCCATGGGCCATGAATACCGGGACGCTGATCGCCTCGGCCGCACGCGCAGCTGCGGCCTTGGCCGGGTCCGGCAGGTAGGTCGACAGCGCGATCAGCCCGGCCAGCGGACGGGTGCGGCGCAGCAATGCGCTGAGGATCACCGCCCCACCCTGCGAGAAGCCGGCCAGCAGGATGCGCTCGGCTGGAATGCCGCGCGCGATCTCGCGCTCGATCAGCAGCTCCAGCTCCACGATCGATGCATCCACGCCGGCGCTGTCGGCGCGCGAACGGAAATCCATGCTGACGATGTCGTACCACGCGCGCATCGGCACGCCGTTGTTGATCGTGATCGGCTGCACCGGCGCATGCGGAAACACGAAGCGGATCGCCGGCCAGTGCGGGCGCACCAGTTCGGGCACGATCGGAGCGAAGTCATGGCCATCGGCACCCAGGCCATGCAGCCACAGCACCGACCATTGCGGGTCGGTGCCGGTTTCGTTTTCCACGGTATCCAGCATCAGGCGGCTCCAGTACGTTCAAGCCGCATTATGACCGCGCCCGGCTGCAATGGGGCGTCGATCGCGGCAACGTACCGCTCAGCCGGCGGGATGCGCCTCGGCGGCGTCGCGGCGCAACTCGGCGGCGCGCACCAGCACCTTGGGCGGTGCCGATTCTTCCGGAATTTCCATCAGCCCCAGCCGATGCATCCAGACGCCGGCGGTGCGCGAGGAGGTGAAGCCCACCACCGGAATCGCCAGCACCATGCCGATCACCACCGGGGCCATCCACGCCGCCAGCGACGGCGACACGGCATAGGCCAGTGCGCCCATGAACAGACCGAACACGCTCAGTCCGCCATAGCCGCGTGCCAGTGCCAGCCAGGACACCCCGCCATCGTCGCGCTGTTGTGCATCCCAGCCCGAATCCTTGCCGGCCAGCACTTCGGCAACGCCACGCGACTGCACGTACATCACCACCGGCGCCATCAGCGCGGCGAGGATGGTCTCCAGCAGCATCGAGATGAAGGCACGGATCGTGCCGCCGCAGCCTCGGCGTTCGACCGGCTCCAGCAGCATCGCCAGATAGCCCAGCACCTTGGGCGAGAGCAGCACCACCATGGTGATCGCGAACATGCGGATCACCTGGGTCTCGTCCTGGTGGCGCCAGTAGACGGCAGGCGAGAGATGCAGCACTTCGTTGAGGTCGATGCCCCCTTGGAACAGCGGGATCGCGATGCCGATCAGCATCAGCATCGCCCACATCGGGGCAGTGAAGTAATGCCCGATGCCGACCAGCATGTGCATGCGGCTGACCCAGTGCAGGCCCTTGGAGCCGACCACCTTGGCGTGCTGCAGGTTGCCCTGGCACCAGCGGCGGTCGCGGACCAGCAGATCGGTCAGGGTCGGCGGACCTTCCTCATAGCTGCCGTTGAGGTACGGCACCATGTGGGTGGCCCAGCCGCCGCGACGCATCAGCGCGGCCTCGACGAAATCATGGCTGAGAACATGCCCACCGAAGGGCTCGCGGCCCGGCAGCGACGGCAGGCCGGCCTGCTCGGCGAAGGCCTGGGTACGGATGATCGCGTTGTGGCCCCAGTAGTTGCTCTCCGCGCCATGCCACCACGCCACCCCGCGGCCGATCACCGGGCCGTACACGCGCCCGCCGAACTGCTGCATGCGGGCGAACAGGGTGCGTCCGCCGACCACCGCCGGCAACGTCTGGATCAGCCCGACGTCCGGATTGTGCTCCATGCCCGCGACCAGGCGCACGATGGTGTCGCCGGTCATCAGGCTGTCGGCGTCCAGGATCAGCATCTGCGGGTAGGCGCCGCCGAAACGGCGGACCCAATCGGCGATGTTGCCGGCCTTGCGCCCGCTGTTGTCGCCACGGCGGCGATAGAAGATGCGGTCATGCCCACCCACCGCGTCGCACAGTGCGTGGAAGGCTGCTTCCTCGGCCTGGCCGATGTCATCGCGCCGGGTGTCGCTGAGCACGTAGAAATCGAAATTCGCCAGCTGGCCGGTCTCGGCCACCGACTCGTAGATCGCCTGCAGGCCGGCCAACAGCCGGCGCGGATCTTCGTTGTAGGTGGGCATCAGCAGCGCGGTGCGCGTATGCACGGTCGGCAACGGCGCATCCGGGTCGATGCCCAGCTTGTAGCCCCGATCGAACACGGCGGTCAGGAAGCCGGCCACGGCACCGGCGAAGGACAATGCGATCCACGCGAACAGGCCCACGAACAGCACCAGCAGGCAGGCTTCGAGCACGCTGATGCCGTTGACGGCCAGCACCTTCCACATCATCCGGCTGGCGGCGATGGTCATGGCCGCAGTGCCGCCCAGGATGTAGAAGCGGCGGAGCCCGATCATCCGCGGCGAGGTGCGCTGATGTGGAACCCGCAGGTGACCGTCGCGCAGGGACTGTTCGGGCATCGGCAACGGCGACTCGGCCGGCAACGTCGCCCGGCCGGCGTCCAGCGGGGCGTTGAGGGTCTGGGTACTCATGCGCGGTGTCCCTGTGCAGGGCGTGCCAGGCCAGGGGTGCCAAGTATTGAAAGGGGCGTCCTGAGCCCGGCGTGCTCGATGGCACGCATGCGTCCTGTCGGTGCGGACCGGAGACCGGCACGCAGCTGTTGTCTGTGACTACCGGAACCCACGAACTCTCCAACCGACTTGAGACGAAAAATGCAGCTCAGTCTATGGCGCGAAATGTAAGGTGCGCGCGAAGGGCCGACCGGGGATTTCCCCGCATTCAGCTTTTAGATCGAGACAATGCCAAACGCCCCCGCGGCCAAGCCGCCGCAGGCCCTGTGCCATGGGCCTCTGCCCATTCATCTTGGATCTGGAGCCGGGGACGATCGCGAGGCAGGACCGGCCCTCGCAGCGTGGCTTGGCCGGGGCCGGATGCGCCGCCGGTGCGCAGTTTTCCCCCAGCGGCTGGCCGCACTGCATCGTTACCGGATGCGGCGCAGTACTCCGCTCAGGCGGCGGTGGCGGCGGTGGGCAGATCGGTGTCGACCGGCGGGCGCGACAGCGCGCGCGCGCTCACCTGCGAGAACTGCAACTGGGCAAGCAGGTGTTGCGCCTGCGTGGCGACCGGGCACGGGGTGATCTGCGGTCCTGCTGCAGGGCGCTCGGGGGACATCACATCAATGGACATGGTCTGGCATCTCGTTGACTTCTCGTGACCCGCGGGGCTTCCGGCCGCGCGGATTGCGCACCCTAGCGGAAAACCGGGACGAATGTGTGACGGTGCTTGCAGTCCCAGCGACACGTCATACGAAGTGTCGAAAAATTGGCGCCAATCAATTGCTTGCCGGCATCATGTAAGCGTTTTCAACACACAATTCGGATATGGATTCCAACACTTCTTCACCCTACAGCCCCAAGTGGCAGTTCCGCTTCAACTTCTTCGAACAGCACGGCGCTCCCAATTCGCCGACCTTCAAGGCCGCTTTCAAGACGCTGTCGTTCGGCCAGAAAATCAAGATCAACGTCAACTTCTTCGCCCTGTTCTTCAGCTGGATCTACCTGCTGATCCTGGGCATGTGGCGCAAGGCGCTGACCATCCTGGGCATCACCCTGGTGCTGGCGATCTTCCTGGCGTTCCTGCCGGACGCGGTCGACCGCGCGATCGGTGTGGCCTGGTCGTTTGTGATCGCGCTGACCACCAACTATTCGTACTACCTGGAAAAAGTGAAGGGCGACACCAGCTGGAACCCCTTCGCCGGCATGCGCTGGTAAGCAACGCGCAGGCACGCAAGAAGAGCCCGGTCACTGACCGGGCTTTTTCGTGGGGCGTGCGCCCTCTGCGTCGATCACCACCTCGCCATCCTCCTTGCGGAACGGGGCGTGCACCGGCGGCAGGATCTCCAGTACGGTCTCCGAGGGCCGCGCCAGGCGCACCCCGAGGGCGGTCTGCACGAACGGCCGGTTGATCAGGATCGGCTGTGCCAGCATCGCATCGAGCAACTGCGCGTCATCCAGGGTCGGATCGGCCAGGCCGAGGTCGGCATAGGGCGTGCCCTTCTCGCGCAGCGCATCGCGCACCTGCAGGCCCGCCGCCGCAATCAGCCCGATCAAACGCTCGCGGTCAGGCGGCGTCTGCAGATACAGCACCACCTCCGGCTCGACCCCGGCATGCCGCATCAGCGCGAGCACGTTGCGTGAGGTGGCGCAGGCCGGGTTGTGATAGATGACCGCCTTCATGCGCGGTCTCCCACGACCAGCGGCAGGGTCGCAACCACCTCCACCACGCCGGCGGCGCTGGCCAGGCGCGCTGCGTCCAGATCGCCTTTGCGCTCACTGTAGCGATCGGTTAGGTAGTCACGCTGGTCACGGACCAACAGGGTGAACTTCACCAGTTCTTCGACCACGTCCACCACGCGGTCGTAGTAGGCGGAAGGCTTCATCCGGCCATCCGCATCGAACTCCTGCCACGCCTTGGCGACCGAGGACTGGTTGGGGATGGTCACCATCCGCATCCAGCGCCCGAGCACCCGCAGGGCATTGACCACGTTGAAGGACTGCGAGCCGCCACACACCTGCATCACTGCCAGGCTGCGCCCTTGGGTCGGGCGTACGCTGCCTTCCGACAACGGCAACCAATCGATCTGGTTCTTGAACACCGCGCTGAGGGTGCCGTGGCGCTCGGGGCTGATCCAGACCTGGCCCTCTGACCACTGCGACCAGGCACGGAGCTGCTGGACCCTGGGGTGCCCGGCATCCACCGCGTCGACCAGCGGCAGGCCATGCGGATCGAACAAGCGGACCTCGGCGCCGAAGTGCTGCAGCAGGCGCTCTACTTCCCGGGCGAGCAATCGGCTGTAGGACTGCGGGCGCAGCGACCCGTACAGCACCAGGATCCGGGGTGGATGCGCACTGGCCGGGGCCGACAGGCGGGCGGAATCCGGGATATGGACCGCGGCGGCGGTCAGGTTGGGCAGGTGGGACATGGGGTTGCTCCGCTTCAATTGTTCGACTATTCTAGAAACATGGAACATATCACCGCAACCCATGCCCTTGCCGCCCTCGGCCACGGCACCCGTCTGAGCGTCTTCCGCCTGCTGGTCCAGGCCGGTCGCGGCGGCCGGTTGGCCGGCGAGATCGCCACCGAGCTCGGCCTGCCCGGTGCCACCCTGTCCTTCCATCTCAAGGAACTGAGCGCGGCCGGGCTGGTCAGCGCCGAGCCGCGCGGGCGCAGCATCTGCTACCGCGCCGATTTCGAGGCGATGAATGGCCTGATCGGCTACCTGACCGAGAACTGCTGCGCCGGCGAGGCGGACTGCGGTCCAGCCGGTCAGTGCGCGTCGCCGCGTTGACCGTACCACTGACGATGACGACCTCCTCCCCTCCCCGGCTGTCCTTCCTGGATCGTTGGCTGACCCTGTGGATCTTCGCGGCGATGGCGCTTGGCGTGGCGCTGGGCACCCTGTTCGACGGCCTACCCGTCGCGTTGGATGCCATGACCCTCGGCGGCACCAATCTGCCCATTGCCGTGGGCCTGATCCTGATGATGTATCCGCCCTTGGCCAAGGTGAAGTACGAAGCCCTGCCCGCCGTCTTCGCCGACAAACGTGTGCTGGCCCTGTCGCTGCTGCAGAACTGGGTGGTGGGGCCGGTGCTGATGTTCGCGCTGGCCGCGCTGTTCCTGCACGACCGCCCGGAGTACATGACCGGGCTGATCCTGATCGGGCTGGCCCGCTGCATCGCCATGGTGCTGGTCTGGAACCAGCTGGCGCGCGGCGACAATCAGTACGTCGCCGGTCTGGTCGCGTTCAACTCGCTGTTCCAGATCGCCTTCTTCAGCGTCTATGCGTGGCTGTTCCTGAGCGTGCTGCCGCCGCTGTTCGGGCTGCAGCGCAGCGTGATCGATGTCAGCACGTGGACCATCGCAGGCGCGGTGATGGTCTACCTGGGCATCCCGTTCGCGGCGGGCTACCTGGGACGGCGGCTGCTGCTGCGGCTACGCGGCGCCACCTGGTACGAAACCCGTTTCCTGCCGGCGATCAGCCCGATCACATTGATCGCGCTGCTGTTCACCATCGTGGCGATGTTCAGCCTCAAGGGCGGCGATGTCGTGCGCATTCCGCTGGATGCGGTGCGCATCGCCATCCCGCTGACGATCTACTTCTTCGTGCAGTTCCTGTTGAGCTTCTTCATGGGCCGCTGGATCGCACGCGACTACCCGCGCACTACCGCCATCGCCTTCACCGCGACCGGCAACAACTTCGAACTGGCCATCGCCGTGGCGATCGCCGCCTTCGGCCTGGGCTCGCCGGTCGCGTTCGCCGCCGTGATCGGGCCACTGGTGGAAGTGCCGGTATTGATCGCACTGGTGCATCTGGCGCTGCGGCTGGGGCGCCGCGGGTTTCCCGCCCTCCCGGCAGCACGGCAACCGTGATGGCGGCCGCTTCGACAGACCTGCCCACGATCGCCACGGAGGGTTACGACGTCATCGTCATCGGCGGTGGGCAGTCCGCCCTCGCGCTGGGCTACTTCCTGCGCCGCACCGCGCTGTCGTTCTGCCTGCTCGATGCCGAAGCATCGCCTGGTGGTGCCTGGCAGCATGGCTGGGATTCACTGCGGCTGTTCTCGCCGGCATCCTCGAGCGGCATCGCCGGCTGGCCGATGCCGGCATCGGGGCCGGGATACCCGCACCGCGATGCGGTGGTGGACTATCTGCGCCAGTACGAACAGCGCTATGCATTGCCGGTGCAGCGTCCGGTACGGGTGGAACAGGTGCAGCACCGCGAGGACGGCTTCCTCCTGACAGCTGACGTCGGCCGCACGTGGCGTGCCCGCGCCGTGATCAGTGCGACCGGCACGTGGCGACATCCGGTCGTACCCACCTACCCTGGCTGCGATCTGTTCCGCGGCGTGCAGCTGCACTCCTCCCGCTACCAATCACCGCTGCCGTTCGCCTGCCGGCGCGTGGCGGTGGTCGGCGGCGGCAACTCCGGTGCGCAGATCCACACCGAGCTGTCCACGCGCGCCGAATCGTACTGGATCACCCAGGCGCCGCCCCGCTTCCTGCCCGACGATGTCGACGGCCACGTGCTGTTCGAACGGGCCACCGCTCGCTGGCGGGCGCTCCAGGCCGGCGAGGACGCGCCACCGGCCGCCGTCGGACTGGGCGACATCGTCATGGTCGACAGCCTCCGTGACGCGCGCGAACGCGGCGTGCTGCACAGCCTGCCGATGTTCGCGGCGTTGACCCCCACCGGCGCCCATTGGGCGGACGGCCGGGACATCGCATTCGACGCGATCGTCTGGTGCACCGGCTTCCAGCCGGCATTGCAGCATCTTGCCGCCCTGCAGGTGCTGGACGATCAGGGCCGTGTACCGGTCAATGGCACCGCGGCCATCGGGGTGCCCGGGCTGTGGCTGGTCGGGTATGGCGAGTGGACCGGCATGGCCTCGGCCACGCTGATCGGGGTCACCCGCAGCGCGCGCAGCACGGTGGCGGAGGTAGAGGCCTTCGTACAACGCAGCACCCACGGCTGAGCCGTCGCCGGGTGCTCATGCCAGGTGCAGATGGCCCTGGTAGAGCCCCCACGCTGCCCAGCCGGCAACGACGATCACGACCGCCACGATCACCCGCTCCGCCCGGGTGAACAGCCGTTGCCCATGCTGGTGCTTGGCGGTTGCGAACATGGCGATACCCGGTGCGTACAGCAGTACCGAGAGCAGCACCTGGGACAGTCCACCGGCATAGACCAGCCACAGCGCGTAGAGCGTTGCCAAGCCGGCCACCAACAGATCGCGGGCACGCAGCCGGGCCTGACCGGCATAGGTCTCGCCGCGCAGGGCGAGCAACGCGCCGTAGCCGGCCGAGAACAGATAGGGCACCAGGCTCATCGACGCCCCCAGCAGCACCAGGCTCGTATAGGTGCCGGCACTGAACAGGGTGATGATCAGAAACAGCTGGATCAGTCCGTTGGTGAGCCACAACGCATTGGCCGGCACCTGGCGTGCGTTCTCGCGCCCGAGGAACGCCGGCATCGTGCCATCCCCCGCCGCCGCGTACAGCACTTCGGCGCACAGCAGGACCCACGCCAGCAAGGCCCCCAGCACCGAGACGATCATGCCGATGATGATCAACGTAGCGCCCCACGGCCCGACGATGGCCTCCAGTACGAATGCCATCGAGGGGTTGCGCGCATGGGCGAGTGCGTCCTGGCGCAGCACGCCCATGGAGAGCAGATTGACCAGCATCAGCAGCGCGAGCACGCACAGGAACCCGATGATGGTCGCGCGCCCGACATCCGAACGTTTGGCCGCGCGCCGCGAGTAGATGCTGGCGCCCTCGATGCCGATGAACACCCACACCGTGATCAGCATCATGCCGCGCAGCTGCTCGCCCACGCTGCCGAGCTCGGCCGTGCCCCAGAAATCGCCAGTAAAAATGTCGGCCTTGAAGCCGACCGCAGCGATGATCAGAAACACCACGATCGGCACGATCTTGGCCACAGTGACCACGGCATTGACCAGCGCGGCCTGGCGGATGCCACGCAGGATCATCGCGTGCATCGCCCACAACAGCACCGAGGCACACGCCACCGCCTGCCACGTATTGCCCTCGCCGAAGGCCGGGACGAAATAACCCAGCCCGCTGAAGATCAGCACGAAGTAGCTGACGTTGCCGAGCAGCGAGCAGACCCAGTAGCCCCAGGCCGCGGAGAAGCCGATGTAATCGCCGAACCCGGCCCGCGCGTAGGCATAGATGCCGGTATCCAGTTCAGGCTTGCGGTTGGCCAGATTCTGGAACACGAAGGCCAGCATCAACATGCCCAGCCCACTGATCATCCAGCCGATCAAGGCCACGCCCGGGCCGGCGCTGCGCGCGATGTTCTGCGGCAACGAGAAGATGCCAGCACCGATCATCGACCCGACCACCAGGGCAGTCAGCGCGGTCAGGCCCAGCCGGTCGGAACGGGAGGTCATGTGCTCACCATGCCCGGAGAGGATAGCGCGCCGAATGTGTCGGCGCGTTGATCCGGATCAGAAGGCCTGCCGGTCTCCGGCTGCGATGCTGGCCGCTGCTGCCTGACCGTGTTCAGTGAATGCCCGCGCCACGCTCGCCGCGCCCCAGCCGCTCGACCAACGTCTGGCTGGCGGCATTGAGTCCGATCACCTCCACGCTGGCGCCCCGCGCGCGCAGCTTGCCGGTCACCCGCTCCAGTGCACCGACCGCACTGAGATCCCAGAAGTGCGCATGGGTCAGATCGATCACCACGCGTTCGGGCACGTGCAGCAGATCGAAGGCCGCGGCGAACTGCCCGGCCGAAGCGAAGAACACCTGGCCGCTGACGGTGTACACGCGACCACCCTCCGCTGTTCCGGCGGCGACGATGTCCAGCATCCGGCCCACCTTGCGGGCAAAGAACAGCGCCGACAGCAGCACCCCGGTCAGCACACCCTTGGCCAGGTCATGCGTGGCCACGGTGACGACCACCGTGCCCAGCATCACCACCGACGAGCTTTTGGGATGCAGCCGGAACTCGGCGAACGAGCGCCAGTGAAAGGTGCCGAAGCTGACCATGATCATCACCGCGACCAGCGCGGCCATCGGAATCTGCCGGACCCAGTCCGCACCGTAGACCACCAGCAGCAGCAACAGCACGCCCGCGACCAGGCAGGACAGCCGTCCGCGGCCACCGGACGAGACGTTGATCACCGACTGCCCGATCATGGCGCAGCCGCCCATGCCGCCGAACAGCCCGGCCGTGATGTTGGCCAGGCCCTGCCCGGCACACTCGCGGCTGCGCTGGCTGGGCGTGTCGGTCATGTCTTCCACGATCTGCGCGGTCATCATCGACTCCAGCAGGCCGACCACCGCCAGCGTGGCCGAGACCGGCAGCAGGATGCGCAGCGTTTCCCAGGTGAGCGGCACGTCGGGCAGCAGGAAGGTCGGCAGGCTGTCCGGCAACGCGCCCATGTCGCCGACGGTACGGATGTCCAGTCCGAGCCAGATCGACAGCGCGGTCAACACCACGATCGCCACCAGCGGCGACGGCACCGCGCGGGTCAGCAGCGGCAGCAGGTAGATGATCGCCAGGCCCGCCGCGCACACGGCGTACACCGTCCATGGCATCCCGATCAGCTCCGGCAACTGCGCCAGGAAGATCAGGATCGCCAGCGCGTTGACGAAGCCGGTGATCACCGAGCGCGAGACGAAGCGCATCAGCGCGCCGAGTTTCAGCGCGCCGGCCACGATCTGCAGCAGCCCGGCCAGGATCGTGGCGGCCAGCAGATACTGCAGGCCGTGGTCGCGGACCAGATCGACCATCACCAGCGCCATCGCGCCGGTGGCCGCGGAGATCATGCCCGGCCGTCCACCCGCGATGGCGGTGACCACCGCGATGCAGAACGAGGCATACAGGCCGACCTTGGGGTCGACCCCGGCGATGATGGAGAACGCGATCGCTTCGGGAATCAGCGCGAGGGCGACCACGGCGCCGGACAGCAGATCACCGCGGATGTTGCCGAGCCATTGCTGGCGCAGCGGGTAGGACACAGACATGGACGGACTCCACGCACCGGCGATGCGCACGGCGCGTTGTGTGATGAAGACAAAGCACTCCCTGAGCCAGCGCGAGGGCCGGCGCGTCGTCAACGCGGTATCAGGGCGGCGTCATCACAAGGGTCCTGCCGGGGCAGCGAAAACGGCGCGCAGGATAGCGCAGTAACCCGGTGGCCTCAAACCGCTGGAGATTGTCCGGCCGTCGTGCCCCCGCGCAGGATGCGCTCACCTCTTCTGCACTCCATTCAAGCTCTATCCAGTTAGTTCAACTACAAACTACATTTGTAGTAATTGGCCAACATCGTGGTGCTTCCGCCAAATGGAAGCGCAGCCAGACCACTCGATTGACTGCTGGTTAGCAAAAGCATGATCGCATTGGCGCCCGCACTTGCGGCATTGTCCTTATGCGAATCCACGCACTTGTCCGCAGCTCGGCTTGTTTCGCAAGTCTGCTGAACGACGAACTCACATGCCTCGGACTGCTTTTCCGTGATCACGCGAACCTTGGAGTAATGCAGATACGGCCGCCCGGATGCGATGGCTGCTTCCATCACTTTTTTGGCATCAGTGGCATGTCGGGCGAGCTTTCGGATATTGGAGTTGCTGAGGTCGCTGAGCAGCGGCAAGTACTTCGCATCACCAGAAGCTGCGAGTGCCTTCACATGCCAAGCGATCTCGTCAATGCGCGGTGAGTTCTTATCCAATCCCCCGATGCCCTCGCCAATCATGTCAGCCAGCTGTGCGTTCAGCTTGGCGTTGTTGAGTCCAGAGCCAAATATCTGGCTAGAGGCTTCGCGACGGACGTCCATTGACTGTGAGTCCAGCATCTCCGACAAGCGGAGAGCATCTGAAGACTGTTGTTGGGCTAACGAAGTAAAACTGAAGAAACCAAAGCACAGCCCAAAGATTACCTTCCTCATCCCTTCCCCCTGACATCCAAGCATTGCACGACAATTGCATTCACTTTACTTCACAAGTAAGTCTCACGCATTGGCTCCTGAGCGATGTGCGCGCTGACCAGCGTCGAACGATGAATCGAGTCTTGCGATGGATCACTCCATCACGCGCTGCACATCGATGACGTCCACCCCCGAGACCTGCCCCAGCCAGCCATCGAACCACGGCTTGTGCGAGGCGCCGACGATGGAGAGCACGCGGGAGCCCGGGTGGTCGCGCACGACTTCCAGGATGTTGGCGACCATGCGCAGATTGCGGATCTCCCAGCCCTGCACCCAGATCTGCGGATAGTGCTGCGGTGACACGGCAGCCAGCGTTGGGCGCACGTTGGACTCGGCGAGCACCTGCAGCGCCGCGGGATCGTTGACGCTGCGATATAGCGAGAGCAGGTCGTTGGACGCGATGAAGGCCGCCTCGCGTTCCGTCATGGCATCGAACGTGGGGCCATACCCACTCCACGCCTGCTGGAGCGCCGCGCTGAACGCCTTGCGGTCCGCGATCCTGTGATTGTCACCGGTATGGTCGTCGACCGCGTAAACGCGCTGCAGCCCGAGTCGCGCGGCAAGGACCGCAGCGATCTGGTAGCTCTCGTTCCTGCGCGTTTCGATCTGCTCGAGCAGCTCGACCAGGGTGCCGTCCAGGCCATCGCCTGCCCGTCGCTCGCCCATGGGCAGCTGCAGCCACTGCACGTACGCGGATGCCCGTTCGCCAGCCGCAAGGAACAGCGCGGCCAGTTGGCGACGCTGCGCGGGCGTGGGCGATGCCGGCCAGGTGGCGAGCGTCGTGTTGAGCTGCACGATCGCGGCGGGCACCTCCAGTCCCGTGGCCGTCTTCGCGGTCTCCGTGCTGGCGCAATAATCATCGCCGTAGGCGGCGGCATGGCGCTTGGCCAGGTCGCACTGCTCGCCGTTGATGGCCTCGATGGTGATGTAGCCGGGCTTGAAGGCGGCCAACCTGTCCAGCAACGGATCCAGTGCCTTGGGATCGAAGGCCTCATGTTCGCTGAGGTGGACGCTGCCCAGCACGAGAATCTCCGTGCGTGGGCCGACCATGTCCTTGTCCAGGCTCGCCAGGTCGATCTGCGCCTGGGCGCAGACCGGGATCAGGGCCATCACCCAGGCCGACAACACGCGTTGCTTCATGCATCACCTCTAGAGGGGTCCGTGGCCGCCTTTCTAGCAGGCCGATGCAGGCCGGGCCACGTGCCGGATGGCACGGGGGCCCACGGCAGCCTCCATCGTGGCACCACGAAGTGCGCGCTCTATTCCTTGAGCACGTCCTCTGCATCCACGATATCGACGCCGGACATCTGGGCCAGCCAACCATCGAACCAGGGCTTGTGCGAGGCACCGACGACGGAGAGCACGCGGGAGCCGGGATGGAGGCGAACCACATCCAGCACGTTGGCGACCATGCGCAGATTGCGGATCTCCCACCCTTGCACCCACATCTGCGGATAGTGCTGCACGGACACCGCGGCCAGGGCCGGGCGCACGTTGGACTCGGCCATCACCGCCTGCGTCCGCGGCGCATTGGTGAGGCGGTACAGCGAGAGCATGTCCTTGGCGGTGACGAGGCGCTTCTGCTCGTCAATGACCGGCTGCAGTTGGGACCGGTCTTTGCTCCATGCATCCTGCACCGCCTTTCCGAAGGCCTCGCGATCGGGAATCTGGTGCCTCCCGCCGGTGTAGTCATCGACCGGGTACACGCGCTGGTGCCCCAGTCGCGCCGCCAGGCGGGCGGCAATCTGATAGTCCTCGTTGTTGCGCGTACCGAAATGCTCCAGCATCTCGACCAGGGTCCCATCCAATCCGTCGCCGGCGTGCTGTTCCGCACGGGGCAGCTGCAACCACTGCACGTACGCCGACGCCCGCTCACCGGCGGCCAGGAACACGGCGGCCAGCCTGCGACGCTGCGCAGGTGTGGGCGCCGCTGGCCACACCTTCAATTGCGTGTTGATCTCAGCGATTGCGGAAGGTACATCGAGGCCGGTGGCCGTCTTCGCTTTCTCCGTGCTCGCACAGAAATCCTTGCCATAGACCAACGGGTGGCGCATCGCGAGATCGCACTGCTCGCCACTGAGCGCTTCGATCGTAATGAACGCCGGTTTGAACGCGGCAAGCCTGTCCAATACGGGACCAAGCGATGTGCAGTCGAAATCCCTGTACTCGCTCAGGTGCACGCTGCCCAGCACGAGAATTTCGGTACGAGGGCCGGCCATGTCCTTGTCCAGCGCCGCAAGGTCCACAGCCGCATACGTGACCGCAGGGAGCAGCATTGCCAGGCAGCCGCACAACCGTGAGTAGCGTCGGTTCATCATCCATGACCTGAGATTTGCTTGCCGGCTGTTTTAGCAAGGTGCGGCGACGGCGACACCTGCCGAATGACACGGGGACCAAAGGCGCCGTGCGGGAGTTCTTTCCGGCTTATGGGCGCCGGCACCCATTTCCCGACGCCGCCTACTGCCAAGATAGTCGGCTGTGGATTGCGTTCGCGGACCGTACTAGCCAGGCGCCGTCGCTGCTGCGATGACGCGCGTGCGCATCGCGTCGTCGTTCAATCAGTAGCGCGGCTTGATCGGCTCACTGGCGTCCAGGTAGCCCGCCGCTAGTGCCTTCTCGCAGTCGATATAGCCTGCATTGACGACGCGCCCCTGCGCGTTGAAGGCCACATAGTAGGGCGAGCTGTTGCCGCGGTTGCGCAGCAGGTAGTTGTAGCAGACGCCGTTGATGCCGGGCAGCACCACTGCGTCCAGCGGCCGGCCCGCGGCGCTCAGGACAGACTCGCGCGTCGCCCCCTGCTGCAGCGAACTCATCACGACCGGATTGCCGCGGTCATATTGAAGGACGCTGGGCATGCATCCGGACAGGCCTGCAGCGACACCGCATGCAAGCAGGGCCGCCCTGGTCATGCGGGCGATGCTCATGGCCGGCGTGCGCGTGCTGCCGCCGCGTTGGCGTCGCGGATGCGCTGGTTGCGCGCCTGCTTATCGTAGTCATCCTTTGCCTGCATCACGCCACCGGCGGCCTGGATCCAGCTGCTGGTCGTACAGCCGGACACAAGCAATGTCACGGCAAGCGCTGCCGGGATAATGAGAAACTTCATGATTCAACCTCTCTGAAAGCCAATCGACACGTGGCCGATGGAAAACTGCGCCGCATACCGCCACGCGCACATGAAGCGATGCGCAAAACCGCATCGCGAAATCGGCCAATCCACTAGTGGCGCCGTCAAACGGGGCGGAACGATAGTTGACGCGCACTTAACAAAAACGAAATGCGCTGGATTCTTGTTTTTGTATATTCCTATTTACTGTTCGAGCGCGGAAGCCGTCAGGGCACCTTTCCCGGCCGATTCAGATGTGCATTGCGGGTCGTGAAAATCGAAGTTTCTTTTGAAACTTTCGGTGGCACCACTCGACGCCCACGATTCACCCGCAGCGACGGCGCCGTGTTTTCCAGGACTTCCTCACGACCGTCGGTCGAGGCTGTAAAGATTGACGGGCCTTGACGACATCAACGCGCAGACGAGGCGTGCATTGCTGTCGACGTACACGCGGCACAACTGGCGAACGCCATGTCGCCCGGGCCCAAGCTGGAAGGTGTAGATAGCTGGATCATCACTTCAAGTACCAGCTCTGCCCGGATCGCCGTCTCTGGGTGGATACGCCACCAGAATCAGGCTTGCACGGCGTCGGTTCTCGGCGTCGATCCCTGAGAGACCGCCGACGTCTCCGCGCGGCTCGGCAACACAGCGCTGCTGTGGTCGCGCCGCCTGCTGCATTGGTGGGCCCACCAGGATTCGAACCTGGAACCAAAGGATTATGAGTCCTCTGCTCTAACCGTTGAGCTATAGGCCCTTGCGGCCGCACAGTGTAGTGGAGGCCCGCAGGCGCTTTCCACTGCAACCCTCACATCAGCCGAAGCGCCGCCCCATTTCCTGCACCCGACACGCATTCTCCACCGCCAGCTCACGCAGCACGCTCGAGCGCAGCAGCGCCGAACCCGCCACACGGTGCCAGTAGTCCACCGCCAGCGGCGCTGCCCAGTGCAGGTGCGCGAGCTGGCCGCTGCGCTCCGGCGCGATGGAGGCGAGCGGCGTAGCCACACGCAGCACCCCTGTGCGCGAGGGTGCCAATGACATCGGCAACATGTCATAGGCGGGCGCCAACGGCAGCGGGCCGCGATCAACCAGGTGGAAACCCAGATTGCCCTGATGCATGTCGCTGTTGCCGATCAGCCGGCCGAATGCGTGCAGCCTTCCCATCGCGGCCTGTGCGTCGCGATCGACCCAGCCCTGCATCAGCAGCGCGTCGGCAGCGGTTCCCCAGTCCGCGGTCACGTCACCGACGAAGGCCGAGGACAGCGCCAGCAGCGAGACGAAGCCGCGACGGCCGAGCACGTCGGCGGTGCGGTCGAAGCGCTGCACCTCCAGGAAGGTATGTGTGTCGGTATGGAGGATCTCCGACGCTGCTGCGGGCACGCCCACGTCGCGCAGGCACTGCAGGGCGAGGTGCTCGCAGACCAGCAGGTCCGCCCAGCGCTCGGCGGCCTCGCCTGCGGTGGGCTGCGCGAACTTCACCAGCGCCGCATAGCGCCCTCCCTCATGCTCCACCGTGGCAGTGAACTTCGGTTGCTCGCCACCGGGCGACGATCCGACGTCTTCGCCTTCAAGTGCCGCTGCGGCGCGCTCGGGATAACGACGTGCGCGCTGCCCAGCCAGGACGTGATCGCCTGGCGCATCGAGCGCACGCAACGCCATCTGCACGGCATCGCCGCCCAGCAGGAGATCACCGATCTCGGTGCCGCCTGCACGTACCAGCGCCTGCAGGGTGTCACCCAAGTGCCAGCGATTGAGGTCGTCGGGGATGCCCAGGTCACGCCCGCGACGATGCGCGAACGTACGCCCGAGGAAGCCCTGTGGACGCAGGTCGTCCAGATACCACGGCAGCCCTGGGAAGTGGCCGTCGACGGTCTCGTCGGGCGAACGGGTCAGATTGGGACGTGCGGCGCTGGTCGCCACGTGGAAGGTTTCGCCCGTGAGTGCCACGACCGCGCCCAGTTCTTCGAGGGTGGCATCCGGGCGCAACCGGAACAGCGGCCACTCGCTGCCCGCGGCGGTCTGCTGGCGGACGGCATAGGCCGTGGCGCGGGTGCGGCCCAGTCGCACCACGCGGTCCCCGGCCTCGGCGACAAGACGACTCAACGTTGTCCGGGTAACCCCCAGGCGATCAACGAGATCGGCAGCTGATACGACTTCGCCGGCAGGCAGGTTGTCGAACAGCGTCTGGAGCTGGACGGTACGGGGACGGGCCATGGCCTGAGTTTCAGAACGAATTAAGTTACGAACCTATACGCCAATCTTCGGCGACCCGCAACCTCATGAAACCTCTAAGCCACTGATTGAAAGAACATCGTCTCGGCCATAGCAAAAGCACATCAGCAATTAAGTTACGAAAAAAGCAACAAAATTAACAGAAACAACCTAGCGATCCCCCACCCCCTCGAACAACCGCTCCATCCGCTGCGCCGCCGCCCGGCTCGAGTACACGCCACCCGGGCTGGCCCCGCCGATCGCGCACTGCCCGTTGTCGGTAAGCACCAGCTTCGACCCTTGCAACGAGGCCCGCACTGCGCAGGGTTCCTCGCCCAGGAACAGCTCATCGCCCATCGGTTCGGCGCTGCCGATCAGCGTGCCCTTGCCTTTGCCGCCCGCTGGCAGCATGCGCAGATGCAGCGTGTCGCCCTCGGCCTGGATCTCCAGCACGCGCCCGGCGCTGCCGTCCCACTGCCCCAGCCAGCTGCTGAAGTCGGTGTCGGCCATGTGGCCGGTCTTCATGACACGCTGTTCCGGCGCCCAGCCCACCACCGCTTTGCCGGGTGGCAGAACCTGCACGCAGTAGTAGTCGTTCCAGCGGCTGCCGATCACCAGGCTGCTGCCCGGTTCGACCTCATCGCCGCTGCGGCAGCCGTCCTGCGGCGTGTCCAGGCAGCCGGCGCGCTCACCCACCAGGGCCACGTTGCCGGCATCCACGACGCGGCCGACCGTGAGGTCGGGCTGGGTCTGGAAAAAATCGCCCGCGTTGCAGGCAGGTTGCTGCGGCTCTGCGGCCAGCGCGGTGAGGGGACACAGGGACACTGCAAGCAACCATTTCTTCATCGACATTCCATTGATCCACATACTCGAAGCGACGCGCATCCTACTCCATCCACGCAGGCGCCTGCGCCTGCACGACACGCGACCGCCACCCGCCCCAAAAAACAAACCCCGCTTGCGCGGGGTCTGTCGGGTTTCAACGCGGTGCGCTGGAATCGATCAATCGATATCCAGGAAGCTGCGCAGCTGCTCGGACCGGCTCGGGTGACGCAGCTTGCGCAGCGCCTTGGCTTCGATCTGGCGGATGCGCTCGCGGGTGACGTCGAACTGCTTGCCGACTTCCTCGAGGGTGTGGTCGGTGTTCATGTCGATGCCGAAGCGCATGCGCAGTACCTTGGCTTCCCTCGGGGTGAGGCCGGCCAGCACGTCGCGCACGGTTTCAGACAAGTTGATGTTGGTGGTGTTCTCGATCGGGGACTCCACGTTGGTGTCCTCGATGAAGTCGCCCAGATGGGAATCCTCGTCGTCGCCGATCGGGGTTTCCATCGAGATCGGCTCCTTGGCGATCTTCATCACCTTGCGGATCTTGTCTTCCGGCATGTCCATTTCCTTGGCCAGCTCCTCCGGCGTGGCCTCGCGGCCGTACTGCTGGAGCATCTGGCGGGAAATGCGGTTCAACTTGTTGATCGTTTCGATCATGTGCACCGGGATACGGATGGTGCGCGCCTGATCGGCGATCGAACGGGTGATGGCCTGGCGGATCCACCAGGTCGCATACGTGGAGAACTTGTAACCACGGCGGTATTCGAACTTGTCCACGGCCTTCATCAGGCCGATGTTGCCTTCCTGGATCAGGTCGAGGAACTGCAGGCCGCGGTTGGTGTACTTCTTGGCGATCGAGATGACCAGGCGGAGGTTGGCTTCGACCATTTCCTTCTTGGCCTTGCGTGCGCGCGCTTCACCGTAGGCCATGGCGCGGCTGATTTCCTTCAGCTCGTCCAGTTCCAGCCAGGTGGTCTTCTCGATGTCGATCGTCGCCTGCTGTTCGGCGATGATCTGGTCCTTCACGTCACGCAGGGCCGAGGACCACTTCTGCTTGCGCTTCAGTGCGTCTTCCACCCACTCCAGGTTGGTCTGGTTGCCTTCCCACGAGCGGATGAAGTCCTTGCGCGGCATGCGCGCGATCACCGTCGCCAGGTTCAGCACGCGGCGTTCGTGGGACTTGATCGAGGCCATGACGTCGCGCAGCTGCTTGACCAGCACATCGGTCAGCGGCAACGGCAGCTTCAGGGTCACGAACACGGCAGCCATGTCGTCGCGCAGCTTGGCCAGCGGCTTGCGGTCACCCTTGGCAGCGGCCTTCTTGAACGCGGTGTACGCGTCGCTCAGGGCCTGCATGCGGCGTGCGACTTCTTCCGGATCCGGACCGGTCGGGCCGGCCTCTTCCTCGACGTCGTCGCCGTCGTCATCTTCATCGGCGTCTTCATCAGCCTCTTCGCTGGTGTCTTCGGCCACGGCCGGGGCCGGGACTTCTTCGACCAGGTCGTTGAAGCCGACGATCACTTCGGCCAGGCGCTTCTTGCCTTCCTTGTGCGCGTCGTAGTCGGCCAGCAGCGATTCCACCGATACCGGGAAGGTACCGAGTGCGGCCTGGACCTGGCCCAGACCTTCTTCGATGCGCTTGGCGATGGCGATTTCGCCTTCGCGGGTCAGCAGCTCGACGGTACCCATTTCGCGCATGTACATGCGCACCGGGTCGGTGGTGCGGCCACCTTCGGTGTCGAGCGCGCTCAGCGCGGCGGCGGCTTCTTCGGCCGCGGTGTCATCGACTTCGCGGTTGCCGGTGTTGCCATCGTTGAGCAACAGGGTTTCTGCATCGGGAGCAACTTCATGGACATCAATGCCCATGCCGTTGATCATGCCGATGATATCTTCGATCTGCTCCGGGTCGACGATGTCGTCGGGCAGATGGTCATTGACTTCGGCGTAGGTCAGGTAGCCCTGTTCCAGGCCCTTGCTGATCAGAAGCTTGATGTCGTTTTGCTGGGCAGGACGTTCGTTGGCCATGTAGTGCTCGCGCCACCGGCTGGGAGAGGGAATAGAACCTAGCATTATACCAGCCCGGCGCCCCGCGTTCCCGGGCGGTGGTCCCGGGGGCTAGGGTCTGAGCAGGAAGGTCACGGGACCATCGTTGACCAGGCTGACAACCATATGGGCACCAAACTGCCCGGTTTCCACCCCCGGAGCGTGTTTTTGTCTGCAGATCTCGACCAGTCGATTGAATCCGCGTTCAGCCTCCGCTGGCGGCGCGGCGGTACTGAAGCCCGGCCGCATCCCGCTGGATGTATCGGCCGCCAGGGTGAATTGGCTGACCAGCAGCAGCCCGCCGCCGGTATCGTGCAGGGACCGGTTCATTTTGCCGGTCTCATCGCCAAAGACACGATAACCGAGCAGGCGAGCGGCCATCCGGGCGATCTGCGCCTCGGTATCGCCCGGCTCCATGCCCACCAGGGCCAGCAGGCCCGGCCCGATCTGGCCGACGACGGTGTCCTGGACACGGACGCTGGCTTCGCTGACGCGCTGGATCAGGACACGCATGGACGGGGCTCCGCAACTGAAGGCGGCCTACCTTAACGCGCCCGCGCGCCGACAGGCTGGCCGCCAGCGGCTAGACTTCACGGTGATGAAACCGCACACCACCGCCCGCCTGGCCTACCGCGCCGCTGCCCTGTTCACCCGCCTGCCCTGGTCCTGGCTGCGCGCTTTCGCGACGCTGCTGGCCGGGCTGTGGATCCGTCTCAATGCCCGTGAGAGCCGCGTCACCCGCCGCAACCTCGAATTGGCCTACCCCGAGCTGAGCGACACCGAGCGTGCGGTGCTGCACCGGAACGTGCTGCGCTCCACCGCGCTGCAGGCGATCGAGACCCTGCGCCTGTGGACCCAGCCGCGCGAGCGCAATCTGGCCCGGCTGACCGAGCGCCATGGCGAGGCGCTGTACGACGCCGCCCTGGCCGCCGGCAAGGGCGTGATCGTGGCCGCCCCGCATTACGGCAATTGGGAGCTGCTCAACCAGTGGCTGGCCTCGCGCGGGCCGATCGCGATCGTCTACAAGGCCCCGGATGAAGCGGTGGGCGATGCCTTCCTGCAGCTGGTCCGCGGCGGCGACAACGTCCAGCAGGTCCGGGCCGAGGGCCCGGCCGTGCGCCAGCTGTTCAAGGTGCTCAAGGACGGCGGCGCCACCGGCATCCTGCCCGACCAGCAGCCCAAGGCCGGCGACGGCGTGTTCGCGCCGTTCTTCGGGGTGGAGGCGCTGACCATGACCCTGGTCAACCGGCTGGCCGAGCGCACCGGCGCGACGGTGCTGTACGGCTGGTGCGAGCGGATCGGCCCTGGCATGGAGTTCGCCCTGCACATCGAGGCGGCCCCGCCCAGCGTCGCCGATCCGGACCCGCGAACCGCCGCCAGCGCCCTCAACGCCGGCATCGAGCGCATCGCCCGGCGTGATCCGGCGCAGTATCAGTGGACCTACAAGCGCTATACGCTGCGCCCACCGGAAAGCGGCGAGGACGATCCCTATGCCACCGAGGACCATCCGCACTGACTGCGACGCAGCGTCGCGCCCCTGGTGCGATTGAATCGCCGCGATCCGTCCCCACTGTGGAAACCACGATGTCCCCCACGGCCCCTGCCATGTCCCCTGCTTCTTCCCTGTTCGGCGATCCGGCCGCGATCCGCTGCGAGCGCGCGGTGGCCGAACTGCGTGCCGGCCGCCCGGTGGTGATCGACGATGGCCACGGCCAGCGCCTGGCCTTCATCGCGCTGGACAGCAGCACCCGCACCAGCTTCACCGCCTTCGCTGCCGCCGCGGAAGATCGCCACTACCTGTTCCTCACCGCCACCCGCACCCGCGTGCTCGGGGTCAGTGCCGAACGCGGCGCGCGCGTGCCGCTGGCCGGGATCGACTTCGATGCCCTGCCTTCGCTCAGCTACCTGCGCGATCCCGGCGCGATGCCGCCGGGCTGGACCGGCGGTGAAGCGCTGGACGATGGCGCGGTGGAGATCGCCCGGCTCGGCCTGCTGCTGCCGGCGATGGTCGGGGTGCTGTTGAACCCCGAGGACCGCCGCTTCGATGGCTGCGCCCAGGTCTCGCTGTGCGACCTGAGCCAGGGCGCCGAGCAGGCCGCCCATGCCTATGAGCTGGTGGCCCGCTCGCCGGTGCCGTTGCGCGAGGTCGGCATGACCGAGTTCGCGGTGTTCCGCGGTGGCGTGGCCCAGCGCGACCAGGTCGCGATCATCGTCGGCACCCCGGACCTGTCCGCCGTGGTGCCGGTGCGCGTGCATTCCTCCTGCCTGACCGGCGATCTGTTCGGCTCGCTGAAATGCGACTGCGGCGACCAGCTGCGGCGCGGCCTGCGCAAGCTCAAGGAACTTGGCGGCGGCGTGCTGCTATACCTGGACCAGGAAGGTCGTGGCACCGGCATCGCCGCGAAGATGCGCGCCTACGGTTACCAGCACGATGGGCTGGATACGATCGACGCCGATGCGCAGCTTGGTTTTGGTGCCGACGAGCGCCGGTACGGCAGTGCCGTGGCGATGCTGCAGGGCCTGGGCGTGACCCGCGTGCAACTGCTCAGCAACAACCCCACCAAGGCCCAGCGCCTGCGCAATGCCGGCATCGACGTGGTCGATTGCGTGCCGGTCACCGGCGACATCACCGCCGAGAACGAACAGTACCTGCGCACCAAGGCCGAACGCGCCGGCCACCTGCTCGATGTGGATGCGCTGATCCAGGCCGCGCAATAGCCCACGGCAACCTGCTACCGTCTGCGCCACGGGCGGTTGCACCTGCACGCATGCGCCCGGCCTGTTTCCAGCCGAGCGCCCTGCCTTGCCCGATCTCCTCGACACTCCCGTGCCGCCGCCGTTGCCCGTGGCCCCCGACTGGCAACCCCTGCCGCTGCGTTCGGCCTCGCTGGCCGCCTTCGGCGGTGCGATCGCCGGCGCGCTGCTGATCGGCGGCGTGCTGGGTACGCTCTGGGTGGTGTTCGACCTGCCCGGACGCTGGTGGGGCGCGGCCGGCATGGTGGTACTCGGCGCCCTGCTCGGTGCCGCCCTCGCCTTCCGCCGCCAGCGCCGTACCTATTGGCGGCTTGATGCCCAGGGCCTCGGGCTGCGCCGCGACCTGCTCTGGCAGAACGAAACCCGCGTACCGACCTCGCGCGTGCAGCACCTGGACCTGCGCCGCGGCCCGATCGAGCGCAGCGCCGGGTTGAGCACGCTGGTCGTGCATACCGCCAGCAGCCGCTTCAGCGCGGTCACCCTCAGCGGCCTGGACAGCGCCGACGCCGAGCGCCTGCGCGACACCCTCGCGCACCAGCTGGACCAGGACGACGACGCCCTGTGAGTATTCCGCCGCCGCTTGATGCCGCGCCGGAGCAGCGGCTGCATCCCTGGTCGTGGCTGTTCGTACTGCTGATGCAGCTGCGCCAGGGCCTGGTGCCGTTGATCGCGCTGGTGGTGTTCGGCCAGCGCGGCGACCGCGATGAGTTCTGGTTGTCGATCGGCCCGGTGATCGCCGTGGTGGTGCTGGTGGCGTACTCGGTGCTGCAGTACCTCACTTACCGCTACCGGATCGGGGCGACGGCAATCACGGTGCGCAGCGGCGTGTTCGCGCGCAATCGCCGCGAGATTCCCTTCGCCCGCATCCACAACGTGGTGGTGCACCAGAACCCGTTGCACCGCCTGTTCGGGGTGGCCGAGCTGAAGCTGGAATCGGCCGGCGGCAACCGACCCGAGGCAGAAATGCGGGTGCTCAAGCTGGACCAGGCGCTCGCACTGGAGCGGCTGGTCCGCCAGCGTGGCCAGGCAGCGCCGGCCGCGGCCGGGGGCGAGGCGGCGCTTGCCGAGCCTGCCGAGGACGTGCTGCTGGCGCTGGGCCCCGGCGAGGTCATCCGCATCGGGCTGTTGTCCAACCGCGGCTGGGTCGTGGTGGTGGCGGTGCTGGGTGCGATGCTGCAATTGTTCCCGCGTGGCAGCGTGTCCGATGTGATCGAAGCAGGCGGGCGCCAGGCCTTCGGCTATGCCAGCCACCTGCACCCTGGCATGTGGCTCTGGGCGATTGCCGCAGTGCTGGCCGTGGCCGGTTTCTGGGTGCTGCTGCGGGTGCTCTCGGTGGTGCTCGCGCTGCTGCGCTATTACGGTTTCCGGCTCAGTGAGCACGAGCGTCGGCTGACCGTGGCCAGCGGACTGTTGACGCGCATGCGCACCAGCGTGGCGCGGCGCCGGATCCAGGCCTGGACGCTGCGCGAGACGGCCCTGCAGCGCTGGTTCCAGCGCCGGCAACTGCGCATCGATATCGCGGCCGGCAACCCCGGCGAAGGCGAGCGGCGTGATCTGCGTGAGCTTGCACCGCTGGCCACCCCGGCGGTGTGCGATGGGCTGGTCCAGCATCTGCTGCCACACCTGCAGTGGCCGCCGGCGCGCTGGCAGCCGGTTCAGAGGCGCGGCTGGTGGCGGCTGTGCCTGGGCGCGCTGTGCGTGGTTCCGCTGCTGAGCGCGGGCGCGATCTGGTACGGCGGTCCGTGGGGCGCGCTGTTGCTGCTGTGGTTGCCGTGGTCGGCATTCCGCGCGCACCGGCAGATGGACCGCATCGGCTATCACCTGGATGACAACTACGTGGCCGTGCGTGGCGGCTGGTGGCAGCGCTGGTGGCGCTTTGCAGAGCTGGACAAGCTGCAGGCGCTGCGCCTGACCCGCTCGCCGCTGGACCGCCGGCTGGGCACGGCCAGCGTGTGGCTGGATACCGCCGGCGCGGGCATGGGCACGCCGCTGGTGCTGCAGTACCTGCCGGAGGCCGAAGCACGCGCAGTGTATGAGCAGCTGGGCCGGGCGTTGGCCAAGCGCCGCCTGCGCTGGTAGCCGAGCCTCCACGCACGGCGTGGACCGACCGGATGAACACCGTCCACGCAGGGGGTGCATCCCGGTGCTGTCGGCTGCTCGCCGGCTCGCCTTAACCCGACCGACATCGCCAAGGGTGCTTCAGCGCTTGGCCGGCCCCCAGTACCCGAGATCCTTGCGGATCTGCAGGCCGCGCGTCCACGCGCCGAACGGTTTGCGCTTGAGCGTGCCGAGTTCGCCGGACAGGAAATCCTCGGTCGCGGCGATCACCCGCTCGGAGGAATAGCCATCGCGGAACGGGTGGATGGTATCGGCGTAGCGCCGGATCTCGGCCATCAACGCCGGGGCAGGAGCCAACGCCTGGGCCAGCATCGCGGGCAGCTGCGCAGCGTCGTCGAAATCGATCATGTGCGGCTGCGGAACGCGGTTGCGGAAGGTCACCACCGGTTTGTGCTGCACGATGAACTCGGACACGATCGACGAGGTGTCCGAGACCAGCACATCGGCGGCACGCTGCGCGGCCATCACCTGCTCCGGCTCGATGAAGCGCGCATGCGGACCGGCCAGCGCGCGGTAGCGCTCGAACAGCTCCGGGGCGCACTTGGGGTGCAGGGTCAGCAGCCAGTAGTGCCCGCCGCGCGCGATGTCGGCGGCGATCGGGTCGTACAGGTGTGGCGCCGCGCTCAAGCGCTCGGTGAAGGTCGAGCCGAACAGGATCACCGGGCGGCCCTGCGCCGGCACGCGCAATCCCGCGCTCAGGCCACCGTCATCGCGGAACAGCGGGTCCAGTTTCGGCCAGCCGGTCTCGGCCACCGCGAAATGGCCCTCGCGCGCGGCCAGCTCGCGGAATGGCGTGGTGGTGGCCGGGCCCTGGGTGCAGTACAGGTCGAACAGACCGCGCACCCGGAAGTGGCCGCGGGCACTGTCGCGCTTCTGCACGTTGAAGCCGTGGAAAACCTGCACCTTGGCCCCGGCGATGAACGGCGGCACCCAGTTGGCAGCGCTGAACACCGCGCGCGGGCGCAGCGCCAGCGCCTCTTCCAGACCGACGTTGGGCACGCCGGGCAGCGTCGCGCCGGCAGCGCCATCGGCGAACCAGGCCGACACCGATTGACCGGATGCGTGCAACGCCTGCGCCAGAGGGGCGAGAATGGGCAGCGCATAACGCTCCGTCGCAAACAGCAGGTACTCGGCCATCATGTCCTCCTCGACCGCTCCCACTGAACGGCCTCGCATTTCGGCCTGCATTATCGCGTTCAATGAAGCCGACCGCATCGGCGACTGTCTGGCCTCGCTGGCCTTCTGCGACGAGATCGTGGTGGTTGACTCACACTCCACCGATGCCACGGTGGCGATCGCGACCGCGGCCGGGGCCCGCGTGCTGCAGCGGCCGTTCGATGGCTTCCGCAGCCAGAAGGCGTTCTGCGTCGAGCAGGCGACCCATGACTGGGTGCTGTGCCTGGACGCCGATGAACGCGTCAGCGACGCCCTGCGCGAGGCGATCCTGTCCGCCCAGGGCAAGGGCTTCGCCGGCCACCACGGTTACCGCTTCGCGCGGCTGTCCGAGTATTTCGGCAAGTTCCTCACGCACGGCAACGCCTACCCGGACCGCGTGCTGCGCCTGTTCGACCGCCGCCACGGCGGCTGGCGCGGCAAGCGCGAGATCCATGAGGCGGCCAGCATCGATGGCGCGGTGGGCACCCTGCGCGGCGATCTGATCCATTACCCCTACCGTTCGCTGGAGCAGCAACTGCTCAAGACCCAGCGCTATGCACGGATGATGGCCGAGCACGAGTTCGCGCGCGGCAAGCGCGCCACCCTGCCCAAGCTGATCCTGGCCCCGGCGTGGCGGTTCTGGCGCGGGCTGGTGTTGCGCGGCGGGTTCCGCGATGGCTGGCACGGGCTGGTCTACGCCTATGTCCGCGCCAACTACGTGCGCCAGAAGACCATCATGCTGTGGATGCTGCAGAACGGGCAGCCGGTCGTCGACCCGCCGCGGGATCAGCCCGGGCCCTGAGCCTGAGCCCGCGCCAACGCCAGCCGGCGCGTGTGGCCCTGGACGATCGACAGTCCGGCCAGCAGGCCGACGATGGTCACGTAGAAGCTGGCCGTGATCTGGTGCGCGAACATCGACTGGGTGATGCCGCACAGCACGTAGGTCACCACCACCATGATCCCGGCGGCGGCCGGGCCACGGAAGGTCTGCTCGCCGCTGCGCCGGTGCAGGCCGGTGAACACCCATAGCGGCACGCCGTAGATCGCCAGCAGCAACAGCAGGCCGGGTGCGCCCTGGGTAGCGGCCCACTCGGCCAGATCATTGTGCGCGTGGCCCAGGTGGCAGCGCTGCTCACCCGGATCGTCACGGCACACCGGCAGGCGCTGCATGGCGCTGTCGAAATGGCCGATGCCCACGCCGGTCAGCGGATGGTCGAGGAACGTCTCGTACGCCACCTGCAGCCGTTCCACGCGCGCACCGGCGGAGGAATCGCTGTCACCGCGCTCCATCCGCACCACGTCGTGCTTGAGTTCGGTCAGGCGGACCTGCTCGCGCAGGCTCGGGATGGTCAGGGTCAAGGTGCCGGCGATCGCGACCAGCGCCAGCAGCACGCCCAGGCGTGCGGGGCCGGTGCGCCAGCGCAGGCTCATCGCCATCACCACCAGCAATGCCAGCAGGGCCAGCCAGACCCCGCGGCTGCCGCTGAGCACGATGGTTACGCAGCCGGCGACCATGCCCACGATCACCCACGTCCAGCGATGGTGGGGCCGGCAGAACACCAGCAGCACCATCAGCACCAGCACGATGTCGGCCAGCACGATCGCGTTGGTGCTCAGGTCGGCACGTGGCGCGCCGCCGGCCACCTGCACGATCGACAGCACCATCGTGCCGAGCAGGCCCGCCAGGGCACCCGCCCACAGCCAGCGGATGTCCGGCCGCAGGGCACAGACCCACAGCGCGATCCAGGGAATCACCACGAAGCGGGAGCGATTGTCGATATCGCGCAGCCCCTGCTCGAACAGGTAGATCGAGAGCAGCGCGAAGGCGATCGCCGCCAGCACCAGCCAGGCCAGGGCCTTCACCGGCCGCCCGGCCAGGCCGCGCGCGCGCCACAGGTAATCCGGCGCCAACAACGTGCTCAACAGCAGAAGGATGCCGTACGGCAGCAGGTTCTGCGGCAGGGTCAGCACCAGGGCGGGCATGCAGAACAGGCCCACGGTGGCGATCCAATGCGCCACGCCGGCACGCCCCTGCAACGGCGGCAGGGAGGCGGGCGTGGTCGGCTCGGATGCAGGGGAAAACGTCATTGCCAACCTCGATTGCCACACTCAGGCACGCACGCCCGTGATTGCACAGGACGCGACCGGCGCCCACGGACCTGCGGTACACGCCCGAGGAGGCGGCCAGCATTGCAGAATTCACTCATCGCCGTCGATCCTGTGCAGCGCGCGTTCGCGCTCCTGCTCCTCGGCGCTGGCCACGCAGGGGCCATGGACATCACCGGGCCTTACCAACCACCAACGGCGGCGGTTGGCGACCCCGGCCAGCTCGGCGGTGGTGCGGTCCACGCAGGCCAGCAGCGCATCCTCCTGCACCAGCAGCCACCGCTGCGCCGGACGTTCGGCCTGCCAGGCGACCCCGTCAGCGAGCTGCCGATCCCAGCGGCGATTGAAACCGAATGTCGCCGCATCACGGTCGGCCATCAGCAGATTCTGTTCTTTCCAGGCGACCAGGCCCAGCTCGGCCTCCGGGCCGATGCGCTGGCCGACCTGCTGCATCAGCCCGCGTGCAGAGCTGGAGTCGTTGAACAACGGATAGCCGATCAGGCCGAACGCCACCCAGGCCATGGTCAGTGTCGCCACCACCGCCAGATGGACGCGGCGCGCGCCGGCGATGCACAGGGTCAGCACGGCCCAGCAGCCCAGCGCGACCGCGACCCAGCCCAGGCCGGATGTCACTGCCGTGTCGATGCCGCGGTCGAGGATCAATTTACGCTCGAAGCCCGGCTGCCCGACCAGCATCGAGACGCCGATGCCGAGCAGGCCGGCGGCCAGCAGGGCCACGAAGCCCCCCAGCAGCCACTGGAAGGCCCGCTTGCGCAGCAACCCCGGCAGCAGCGGGGCCAGCGCCAGACAGAACATCGGCAGTGCCGGCAGGATGTAAACGTCACGCTTGCCGTTGGGGATCGAGAAGAACAGCACGATCAGCAGGCACCAGACCAGGGACATCAGGTAGCGCGGATCGCGGCGCTGCAGGCGCCGGCGCCAGGCCGGGAGCGCCCACGGAATCGCCAGGAAGGCCGGGATCCACATCGAGGGCATCGTCCCCAGGAAGTACCACCACGGCTGGTGGTGGTCCCACGACTGGGCATACCGCTTGGCGGTCTGCCGGAACAGGATATCGTCCAGGTAGGCGCGGTACTCGGCCGAACCACTGCTCAGCGCGGTCACCACCATCGGCACCAGCCACAGCGCGATCGCCAGCAGGAAGGCCAGTGGCCCGAGCCAGAAGCGCCCGTCGCGGCTGTGCAGCTTCACCCGCGGCCAGCCCAGTACGGAGGCCACTGCCGCCGGCACGATCATCAGCAGCGCGATCACGCCCACGCCCTTGGTGATCACGCCCAGCCCGGCCGCGAACCAGCCCAGCCACCACCAACGCCACGCCGGGCCACTGAGCAGATGCCGCAACAGGCCGTAGTTGGCCAGGGTGATGAAGAACACCACCAGCGGGTCGATCTGCGCCTTCTTGGACTGGAAGGTGAAGTGCAGCGCGAACAGCAGCGCCCACGCGGCATACAGCCCGACCCGCCGCGTCCACAGGCGGCGCCCAAGGTCGTAGACACAGGCCAGGGTACCCAACGCGGCCAGCAGCGAGGGCAGCAGGAACGCCACGCGCCAATCGCCGATCAGCGAATACAGCGCGGCCTGCGACCACATCAGCATCGGCGGCTTGTCCGAATACAGCTCGGTGCCGCGGTGCGGGAACAACCAGTCCCCGCTTTCCACCATCTGCTTGGCGACCAGCGCGAAGCGGGGCTCGTCGGATGGCCATGGATCACGCATGCCCAGGCCGGCCCCCAGGACGAGCAGGGCCATCAGGGCAAGCAGCCAGAACTCTCGGGATGCGCGGTTTTTAAGCATGGGGCGGGATTCTAGCCGGGTTCGGATCAGCCCTTCTTTAGCAGACGCGCATAGAAGAAACCGTCAGCACCGTCCTCACCGGGCAGGCGCTGGCGCCCGGCCCAGGAATCATGACCATGCACCTCGCCCAGCGGCAGGAAGCCGGCACCGCGGGTGCGCTGCAGGAACGCTTCGACCTGGAACTGGTTTTCATCGCGCAGGATCGAGCATGTCGCATACAGCAACGTGCCACCCGGGGCCAGCATCGTCCAGCACGCATCCAGCAGGCGCGCCTGCAGGGCAGTCAGTGCGTCGATATCGGTCGGCCGCCGATGCACCAGCACGTCCGGCTGGCGGCGGATGATGCCGGTGGCCGAGCAGGGCGCATCCAGCAGGATGGCGTCGAACAGCTGCCCGTCCCACCAGCTCGCCGGATCGGTCGCATCACCCGCCAGCACCTTCGCGTTCTGGCCGACGCCGGTACGCACGAAGGTTTCGCTGATGCGCTTGAGCCGGCGCGGATCGATGTCCAACGCCAGCAGCTGCAGGGTCGGATCGCGTTCCAGCAGATGCGCCGACTTGCCACCTGGTGCAGCGCAGGCATCGAGCACGCGCGCGCCCGGCCGCGGCGCCAGGGCATCGGCGACCTGCTGGGCGGACAGATCCTGTACCGACAGGGCGCCATCGGCGAAGCCGGGCAATGCGGAGACCGCGACCGGCACCGGCAGGCAGATCGCATCGGCACCGAGGGCAGAGGCTTCTGCGGCGATGCCGGCGGCGGCCAGCTGCTGCAGCATCGCCTCGCGGCTGCCGTGCTGGCGGTTGACCCGCAACCACAGCGGCGCGGCCTGCAGGCTGGCGCTGAACACGGCCTCGGCCTCGTCCGGCCAATCCTGTTCGGTCTTCTCGGCCAACCACAGCGGGAAGGCCTCGCGCGCCGGCAGCGGCGGGATGCCCTCGCGCTGGGCACGGCGCAGCAGCGCATTGACCATGCCGGCCTGGCGGTCGCGGCCCATCGCACGCGCGGCGTCCACCGTGGCCGACAGCGCGGCGTGCGCCGGCAGTTCCAGCGCATCGAGCTGGGCGAAGCCGACCAGCAGCAGCGCACGCAGCTCGTCCTCGCGCACGCTCAGCGGCCGTGGCATCCACTGTGCCAGCGCTGCGTCGTAGGCGGCGCGCCGACGCAGCACCGCAAAGCACAGCGCCTCGAGCAGCGCGCGGTCGCGGCTGTCGTCCAGGGTCGGCAAGGCCGTGGCCAGCTCGGCCTTGAGCGAGCGGCCACGGCCGAGCACCTGCGCCAGCACGCGCGCGGCCAGCACGCGGGTGGGCACGCCGGGGGCGTTATGGGCGGTGTACGGGCCTGCGGTTTTGCCGGGACGCGGATGGGTCATCTCAGGCACCCAGGCCGAGGTCGCGACGGGCGTTGAGGTAATCGGCGGCGGTGATCGCCTTGCCGCCCTCACGCTGCAACACGCGCAGGCGCAGCGCGCCCTGGCCGCAGGCGATGTCGATGCCCTCGCGCGAGGCCGCCAGCAAGGTGCCCGGGGCCTTGCCCTGGTTGTCATCGAGCGCGATCGCGCCATGGATGCGCACACGTTCGCCGGCCAGCAACGCTTCGGCGATCGGCCACGGATTGAACGCGCGCACGGTGCGGGCCAGTGCGTGGGCGTCCTGCGCCCAGTCCAGCCGGGCTTCGGCCTTGTCCAGCTTGTGCGCGTAGGTGACCCCAGCCTCGGGCTGCGGCTGCGCGATCGGCTTGATGCCGGCACGCAGCAGGCCCAGGCCATCGGACAGCACCTGCGCACCCAGTTCGGCCAGACGGTCGTGCAGCTGGCCACCGGTATCGTTGGCCTGGATGGCGATGTGCTGCTTGAGCAGCACCGGGCCGGTATCCAGTCCGGCTTCCATCTGCATCAGGCACACGCCGGTCTCCGCATCGCCCGCCTGGATCGCGCGCTGGATCGGCGCGGCGCCGCGCCAGCGCGGCAGCAGCGAAGCGTGGACATTCCAGCAGCCGTGGGTCGGAATGGTCAGCACTGCCTTGGGCAGGATCAGCCCATAGGCCACCACCACCATCAGGTCCGGGGCCAGATCGCGCAGCTGCTGCTGGGCTTCGGGGGTCTTCAGGCTTTCCGGCTGGAACACCGGGATGCCGCGTGCGATCGCTTCGAGCTTGACCGGCGACGGTGCCAGCCCGCGGCCACGGCCGGCGGGGCGATCGGGCTGCGTGTACACCGCGACCACTTCATGGTGGCGGGCGGCGGCACGCAGCGAGGACACGGCGAACTCCGGCGTACCGGCAAAGACAATCTTCATGGCGACCCCACTAACAGAAAGTAAAACGGCGCCGGTGTCCGGCGCCGCGCAACAGGACCCGTCGCGCGGTCGATCCGCGCGGCGGTCTCTGCCCTCACCTCAGGCAACGTGCTTGCGCTGCTTGGCCAGCTTCTTGCGCACCATCTCGCGCTTGAGCGGCGAGAGGTAGTCGATGAACAGCTTGCCGTCCAGGTGGTCCATCTCGTGCTGCACGCACACGGCAAGCACGCCGTCGGTGGTCAGTTCCTGGGCGACGCCGTGGCGGTCCAGGTAACGCACGGTGATCTGGTTGGCGCGGGTGACATCGGCAAAGATGCCCGGCACCGACAGGCAACCTTCCTGGTAGACCTGGCCACCTTCGTTGGCGACGATCTCAGGATTGATGAACACCATCGGGGTGTCCTTCTCCTCACTGACGTCGATCACCATGAAGCGCTTGTGCACGTCGACCTGGCTGGCGGCCAGGCCGATGCCCGGGGCGTCGTACATGGTGTGGAACATGTCGTCGATCAGGGTCTGGAACGCCGGCGTGGTCACGTCGGCGGCATCGATCAACGCAGCCTTGGTACGCAGGCGCGGATCGGGAAATTCGAGAATGGGCAGGAGGGCCATGGCAAATACCGGTAGGGGGCGCCGGTCGAAGCGGCGTACAGGGCGATTCTATCGCCAACGCTTGCCCCGCGCCCCGGTTTCTGGACTATAGTGCGCGAACCTGTTGGGGAATCAGGCACCACATCTATGTTTGAACGAACTCGTACGGTCGTCGCCGTGGCGATGCTGACCGTCGCTACCTATGCTACCGCCGTGGAAATGAATGGCGGGCACCCGGATACCTATGTCGTGCGCAAGGGGGACACGCTGTGGGACATCTCGGCGCGCTTCCTGCAGAAGCCCTGGCTGTGGCCGGAGATCTGGCAGGCCAACCCGCAGGTCAAGAATCCGCACCTGATCTACCCGGGTGACGTGCTGAGCCTGGCCTATCTGGACCGCGTCGTGGCCCAGCCCGGCCCGCGCCAGGAGGCCCCGATCAACGGCGTCCCGCTGGAGCAGGTCGAGCCCTTCCTGAAGCAGCTGAGCGTGGTCGACGAGGTCAAGTCGCTGCCTTATGTGGTCAATCTGGAAGACAACCGCCTGCGTGCCACCACCGGCCAGACCGCCTACGTGCGGGGCCTGGAGAACGCCAAGGTGGGCCAGCGCTACGCCGTGGTCCGCCCGACCGTGCAGTACGCCCTGCCCAAGCCGACCGAAGACCTGAACGCCCGCGGCGAGACCACGCCGGGCAGTGGCAACGTCTGGAAAATCTTCGTCGTGCCGAGCAAGCGCCACCAGACGCTGGGCTACGAACTGGCCCAGATCAACGTGGGCACGGTGAGCCGTGTGCAGAGCGGCAATGTCGAGGTGACCTCGCTGGTGCTGCAGGGCCAGGTCGACGGCCGTGAAGTCCGCGCCGGCGACCGCTTGGTCCCGGTCGAGGCCCGCCCCTACGACCTGCAGTTCATTCCGCATGTGCCGGCGCCACAGATCGCCGATCTGGACGTCCGCGTGCTGGCCGTGGCCGATACCTTCACCGCGGGCGGTCCGCGCGATGTGATCGCGATCTCCGCCGGCAGTGCCAACGGGGTCGACAACGGCACGGTGTTCTCGCTGTGGCGCCAGGGCCGTCACGTCGCCCACCGCATGGAGTATCCGAACTCGTCGCGGATGGACGATTCGTTGACCAGCGGCGCCGGCCGGGTCACCCTGCCGGACGAGTACGCTGCCCACGCGATGGTGTTCCGCACCTTCGAGAACGTCAGCTACGCGCTGGTGATGGAAGGGATCAAGCCGGTCAAGGTCGGCTATTCGGCACTGCATCCCGATAAGCAGTAAGCGCGGCAGAGTCCTACCCTGCCCTCCGACGGCGCCCTAGGGCGCCGTCGTCGTCTGCGTCCCAAGGTAGCGGGATGCCCATTGCCTGCCCTGCCTCCGCCACGGCCCTGCTCACCGTTGTCCTCGCTGGCGGAGCCCTGCCACCGCGGTTGCGCCTGCTGCGCCAGTTTCCGGACGCCGCGGCCGCTTTGCGGGCCGGCCCAAGCGCCTGGCGCGCGGCCGGCTGCACCCCGGCGCAACGGGCCCGGCTGGCACTCCCGGATGCCGGCTACCTGGCACATGCGCTGGCGTGGCTGGCGGCTCCCCGCCATCACCTGCTCGGCCTGGCCGATCCTGACTACCCGGCCCTGCTGGCCCAGATCGATGAACCGCCGCTGGCCTTGTTCGTGGAGGGGGACCCCGCGCGGCTCTGGCACCCCGCAGTGGCGGTGGTCGGCAGCCGCTCGCCGAGCCCGGCTGGCCGCGAGCACGCGCGCGCCTTCGCCACGGCCCTGGCCGCGGCGGGCTGGTCGGTCGTCAGCGGCCTGGCCACCGGCGTCGACGCCCAGGCCCACGACGGCGCCTTGCAGGTCAGTGCCGGAATGACCGTGGCGGTGGTCGCCACCGGGCTGGACCAGACCTATCCGACCCACCACGCAGCCCTGCATGCACGGATTGCCGCGATCGGGGCGGTGGTCAGCGAGTACCCGCCCGGGATGCCGGCGGTCCAGGCCCACTTTCCGGCACGCAACCGGATCATCGCCGGGCTCAGCCTCGGCACCCTGGTGATCGAGGCGGCGCAGCGCTCGGGCGCCCTGATCACCGCGCGCTGCGCCGCCGAGGCCGGGCGCGAGGTGTTTGCCCTGCCCGGTTCGATCCGCAACCCACGGGCCCGCGGCTGTCACCGGCTGATCCGGCAGGGCGCGGCCCTGGTGGAGGAGCCGGCCGAGGTGACCGCCAGCCTGGCGGCCCTGGCCCAGACCCTGGCCGGGGCCTTGCGAACCCGGCTGGACGCCCCCACTGAACAGGCACGACCGGCGCCTGGGTGCGCCCCTTCCTACACCGACCCGGACTACCAGTGCTTGTGGAAAGCCCTGGATCACGACCCAACGGGTATGGATTCATTGATCCAGCGCAGCGGATTGACGGCGGCCCAGCTGTCGGCCATGCTGCTGGTCATGGAACTGGATGGAAAGGTAATGGCCGCCCATGGTCGCTACTGTCGAAAACCCTAGTTTCTTCACCTCCACAGCGTCGTTGACGCAGGCCGAGGGGCAATGAAAGAGAGCATTCTGGATGTCCTGCTGTACCTGTTCGAACACTATTTCAGCGAAGACGCGGACCTCATCCGCGACCGCGACTCCCTCCAGAACGGTCTGATCCAGGCCGGCTTCAGCCCCACCGAGATCAACAAAGCCTTCGATTGGCTGGACGCGCTCGCCGAGCAGCGCCCGGCCGTGGTGCTGGGCCGCGTCAATGGCCCGGTGCGGATTTTCCATGGCCCGGAGCTGGACAAGCTCGATGTGGAGAGCCGCGGCTTCCTGATGTTCCTGGAGCAGCACGGGATTCTCGACGCCAGCCAGCGCGAGCTGGTGCTGGACCGCGCGATGGCACTGGACCAGGACGAACTGGACCTGGACGACCTCAAGTGGGTCGTGCTGATGGTGCTGTTCAACCAGCCCGGGGCCGAGGCCGCGTATGCCTGGATGGAAACCCAGATGTTCGTGGACGAACCGGAACCGCTTCACTGACCTTACACTGAGCGCCTTGCGCATTCAGGAGCGGGCCCGTGGACCAGTGGTTCTTTGCAGAAGGAAACAGTCAGCAGCGCGGCCCGCTGCCTGCTGACGAACTGATCGCGCTCTACCGCTCCAGCCGCATCGCGCTGGATACGCTGGTCTGGCGCGACGGCATGGCCCAGTGGCAACCGCTGGCATCCGTAGCCGCCGAGATCGGCCTGGACATCGCGCCCGCCGCCGAGCCGGCGGCAGCGCCAGTGCCCGATCCCGCCATGCCACCGGCACTGCCCGCTGCGCCGGCCGCACCCGTCGCCCCCGTGCCCCCCGCCAATCCCGTTGTTCCGCCACCCCGCAAGGGTCTGAGCGGTTGCGCGATCGTGGGCATCGTGGCGGCGGTGATCGTGGTGCTGGTGTTGATCGTCGGTGCGGTGCTCGCCGCGATCGCGCTGCCCGCCTACCAAGAGTATGTGGCCCGCTCCAAGGCCAGCGAAGCACTGGTCACGCTGGCGCCGATCAAGGTCGCGGTGGCCGGGTTCCACCGCGAACAAGGCCGCTGCCCGGTCAACGACGACGAAGGCTTCCAGCCAGCCGAGCGCTACGCCGACGGCGCGATCAGCAGCGTGCGGATCGGCCGGTTCAACAACGGCCACTGCGGCGTGGAAGCCCAGCTCACCGTGCCCGGCAGTGCCGCGCTGGACGGCAAGCTGTTGTGGCTGGACTTCAACGGCGCCGACGTCTGGGAATGCAGCGGTGAGCCCGATGACACCTACCTGCCGCTGGAATGCCGCGGCTGATAACGGACACACGTCCATGGATGCACCCAACAGGGGATTGAAGCAATGACTGAGTGGTATTTCGCCGATGGCCAGGAACGTCAGGGACCGCTGAGCGCAGACGACATGCGCCAGCGCTTCCAGCGCGGTGACATCACCCTGGCCACGCTGGTGTGGCGCGAAGGGTTCGCGCAGTGGGCGCCCTTGTCCGAGGCGGTCGATGAACTGCAGCTGCAGAACCTGGCAGCGGCGAGCAGCAACCTCGGCAGCGGCATCGACCTGCGCGGGGATTACACCGCCATCGACAACGGTACCGCGCCACTGCCCGGCACCGGCGGCGGCACCCATTCGCCCTATTCCGCGCCTGCCGCGCCTGCCGCGCCCACGGGCTACGCCAACGCCGCCGTGGTCAATGGCCAGGACGTGGTCTATGCCGGTTTCTGGAAGCGCTACGCCGCCTACTTCATCGATTACGTCCTGCTCACCGTGGTTACCCTGCCGCTGAGCATGATCATCAACGTGATGGGCGCCAGCTCGGGCAACGAAGGCGTGCAGGTCGCGCTGACCCTGGTGGTGATGCTGCTCAGCATGGTGATCAGCATCGGCTACTACGCCGGCTTCCACGCCTCGCGTGGTGGGGCCACGCTGGGCAAGATGGCGGTCGGGATCAAGGTGGTGCGCGGCAACGGCGAACGGATCAGCTTCCTGCGGGCGTTCTGCCGCTACCTGGCCACCATCGTCAGCAGCCTGATCCTGATGATCGGTTTCATCATGGCCGCCTTCACCGAGCGCAAGCAGGCGCTGCACGACATGATGTGCGACACCCTGGTGGTGGACAAGTGGGCCTTTACCGACCATCCCGAGCTGCAGCAGCGAGGCCTGGGCACGGTCACCATCGTGATCCTGGTGCTCGCCGCCCTGGCCGTGGTGGCCCTGTTCGGCGTGATGATCGCCATGATCGGCGTGATCGCGTCGATGTCCTGATCCGGGCAATCCTCACACCGGGCCGCTTGACATGAGCCGGCCCGGCGTGATTCCACTAATAGGCAGAAAGCTGAACGCCCGGCCCACCCCCGGGCGTTCGGTTTATGTATATCGCCCGCGCCGCTTCACTAATGCGGCCATTTGCTCCACCCTAGCGGCCCTCCCCGGGGCCCTGCCCATAGAATCCTGACGCCATGCCCAAGCACCTGCTCATCGTCGAATCGCCCGCCAAGGCCAAGACGATCAACAAATACCTCGGCAAGGACTTCACCGTCCTGGCCTCGTATGGGCATGTGCGCGACCTGGTGCCCAAGGAAGGTGCGGTCGACCCCGACAACAACTTCGCGATGCGCTACGACCTCATCGAGAAGAACGAAAAGCACGTCGATGCCATCGTCAAGGCCGCCAAGGGCGCCGACGACATCTTCCTGGCGACCGATCCGGATCGCGAGGGTGAAGCCATCAGCTGGCACATCGCCGAGATCCTGAAGGAACGCGGGCTGGTCAAGGACAAGCCGATGCAGCGCGTGGTCTTCACCGAGATCACCCCGCGCGCCATCAAGGAAGCGATGGGCCACCCGCGCGAGATCGCCGGTGACCTGGTCGATGCGCAGCAGGCACGCCGTGCGCTGGACTACCTGGTCGGCTTCAACCTGTCCCCGGTGCTGTGGCGCAAGGTCCAGCGCGGCCTGTCCGCCGGCCGCGTACAGAGCCCGGCGCTGCGCATGATCGTCGAACGCGAAGAAGAGATCGAAGCCTTCATCGCCCGCGAGTACTGGAGCATCGATGCGCTGTGCGCGCATCCCTCGCAGCACTTCAACGCGCGCCTGATCAAACTGGACGGCCAGAAGTTCGAACAGTTCACCGTGACCGACGGCGACACCGCCGAGGCCGCGCGCATGCGCATCCAGCAGGCCGCCCAGGGCGCCCTGCACGTCACCGACGTGGTCAGCAAGGAGCGCAAGCGCCGCCCGGCCCCGCCGTTCACCACCTCCACCCTGCAGCAGGAAGCCTCGCGCAAGCTCGGCTTCACCACGCGCAAGACCATGCAGGTCGCGCAGAAGCTGTACGAAGGCGTGGCGATCGGTGAAGAAGAAGGTACCGTCGGCCTGATCTCGTACATGCGTACCGACTCGGTGAACCTCTCGCAGGATGCGCTGGCCGAGATCCGCGACGTGATCGCCCGCGACTTCGGCATTGCCTCGCTGCCGGACCAGCCGAACACCTACCAGACCAAATCCAAGAACGCGCAGGAAGCCCACGAAGCCGTGCGGCCGACCTCGGCGCTGCGTACCCCGGCCCAGGTGGCGCGCTTCCTCACCGACGACGAGCGCAAGCTGTACGAGCTGATCTGGAAGCGCGCCGTCGCCTGCCAGATGATCCCGGCCACGCTCAACACCGTCAGCGTGGACTTGTCGGCCGGCAGCGAGCACGTGTTCCGCGCCAGTGGCACCACCGTGGTCGTGCCCGGCTTCCTGGCCGTCTACGAGGAAGGCAAGGACAACAAGAGTGCCGAGGACGACGATGAAGGCCGCAAGCTGCCGGCGATGAAGCCCGGTGACCGCGTGCCGCTCGAGCGCATCCTGGCCGAACAGCACTTCACCCAGCCGCCGCCACGCTTCACCGAAGCGGCGCTGGTCAAGGCGCTCGAGGAGTACGGCATCGGCCGTCCCTCGACCTATGCCTCGATCATCCAGACCCTGCTGTTCCGCAAATACGTGGAGATGGAAGGCCGCAGCTTCCGCCCGTCCGATGTGGGCCGCGCGGTCTCCAAGTTCCTGTCCAGCCACTTCACCCAGTATGTGGATTACGACTTCACCGCCAAGCTTGAAGATGAGCTCGATGCGGTGTCGCGTGGCGAGGAAGACTGGATTCCGCTGATGGCGCGGTTCTGGGAACCCTTCCACAAGCTGGTCGGTGAAAAGAACGAATCGGTCGACCGCGCCGAGGCCAGTGGCGCGCGCGAGCTCGGCACCGACCCCAAGACCGGCAAGCCGGTCAGCGTTCGCCTGGGCCGTTTCGGGCCGTACGCGGCGATCGGCAGCACCGCCGAGGATGCCGAGGACAAGCCCAAGTTCGCCTCGCTGCGCCCCGGTCAGTCGATGCACACCATCTCTCTGGAGGACGCGCTGGAGCTGTTCCTGATGCCGCGCGCGCTCGGCCAGGACAAGGATGAAGACGTCAGCGTCGGCATCGGTCGCTTCGGCCCGTTCGCCAAGCGTGGCAGCACCTATGCCTCGCTGAAGAAGGAAGACGACCCGTACACCATCGACCTGGCGCGCGCCGTGTTCCTGATCGAAGAGAAGGAAGAGATCGCGCGCAACCGGATCATCAAGGAATTCGAGGGCAGCGACATCCAGGTGCTGAACGGCCGTTTCGGCCCGTACATCAGCGACGGCAAGATGAATGGCAAGATCCCCAAGGATCGCGAACCGGCGTCGCTGACCCTGGCTGAAGTGCAGCAGCTGATGGAAGAGACCGGCAAGCCGGTGCGCAAGGGCTTCGGCAAGAAGGCCGCCAAGAAGGTCGTGGCCAAGAAGGCACCGGCCAAGAAAGCCGCTGCGGGCGACGCGACCAAGAAGACCGCCACCAAGAAGGCCGCGGTGAAGAAGGTCGCCAAGAAGGCCACGACGAAGAAGGCGACCAAGAAGGTCGCCAAGAAAGCCGTGAAGAAGGCCGTCAAGAAGGTCGCCGCCAGCTGAGCCTGGTTGACCCCTCCCGCCACGGCGGGAGGATAATGCGGGCCATGCATCCGGCCTGCCTGTCATGAACGAACTCACTGTGGACACCGCCCTGCCTGCGCTGCGCGCTGGCGGGGTGATCGGCTATCCCACCGAAGCGGTCTGGGGCCTGGGCTGCGACCCCGCGCACGAGGCTGCGGTGATGAAGCTGCTGCGGCTCAAACAGCGGCCGGTGGAGAAGGGCATGATCCTGGTCGCCGCCGATCCGGCCCAGCTGGACGGCTGGGTGCGGATGGACGCCTTGCCGCCGGATCGCCAGCGCGCAGTGCTGGCCAGCTGGCCCGGCGCCAATACCTGGATCCTGCCCGCCGGCGCCCGCGCACCGCGCTGGATCACCGGTGAACACAGCGGCATCGCAGTCCGGGTCAGTGCCCATCCGCTGGTCGCCGCGCTCTGCCGTGCCTGGGGCGGACCGCTGGTCTCCACCAGTGCCAACCTCGCCGGCGAGCCGCCGGCCCGCACGCGTGCCGAACTGGACCCGCGCCTGCTGACGCTGCTCGATGGCCTGATCGATGGCCAGACCGGCGGCCTGGCACAACCCACCCCGATCCGCGATGCCCTCAGCGGCCAGGTCCTGCGCAGCTGAGCCGCCTTTTGCGCGCGGGCAGGCAAACCCGCACACTGGGCGCATGACCCTGCGCCCTGCCCTGTGGTTGTCCCTGCTTGCGCTGCTGAGCCCGGTCCTGCCCGCCGCGGCGCAGAGCGACAACGTGCGCGTCTATCGGTGCGTCGGCAGCAACGGCGCCGTCTCATTGCAGGACGCACCGTGCCGCACAGGCCGTCAGGAAGTCCGCGACCTGCAGCGGCCGCGCGATCCTGCCCCGCAGGTGGTGCGCAGCGACCGCACCCCCGACCCGATGCCCGCGCCGCCGCGCACGCCCGAGCGCGAGGTGCGCTACGTGCACGTGCAGCCACCGCAGCCCATGTACGAGTGCACCACCAGTGACGGCGACACCTACGTCAGCGACAGCAGCGAGGGCAATCCACGCTGGGTACCGATCTGGACCACTGCGTATCTGCCCTATCCGCCCGGAACCCGGCCGCCCCAGGGCGGCTACCCGCCCTCGCGGCCGCTGCCACCGATCGCGCCGATGGGCAGCGGTTCGGTGACCGGCAGCGGTGGCGCGGTGTCGGTCACCGGCGGCGGCTCACGGGTCGGCGGCAGCGTCAGCATCGGCGGCGGCAGCTCGCATTGGCAGGGCGGCGGTTATCCGCATCCCGGCCTGGGCACCAGTGTGGTGGTGCCGGCTGGCAGCGTGCTGGTCCGCGACGAGTGCCATGCGCTGCCCGCGCAGGAAGTCTGCTCGCGCCTCAAGGACCGGCGTTGGGACCTGATCCGCCGCTACAACAGTGCCCTGCAGGGTGAGCGCGATGCCTTGACCCGCGAGCAGCGCGGGATCGATGCGCGCCTGGACCAGGATTGCGGCGGCCACTGAGCGCACCGCGCTCTACACTGATGCGATGAAGCCACGGTTCCTGCTGCTCCTGTTGCCTGTGTCTGTGTCCCTGTCCGCTGTCGCGGACGAAGCGATGTTCTACCGCTGCACCGATGCGGGCGGCAACCTCACCATCCAGAGTGTGGCCTGCCCCGCCGGCAGCGAACAGCGCATCCAACGGATCAGCGCGCCCGTGCGTACCCCGGCCGTGGTCGAGGCAGCTCCGTCCGCGCCCACCACCGGACATAGCATGCCGCCACTGCCGCAGGACGGCGACGAAGACAGCGGCCTGCTCGACAGTGCGGCACTGCGCCCGGACGCCTCGACGGTGCCGGACGACGCCGCTGGCCCGCCCCGGCCGCCGCTGCCGGACATCTATCAGTGCGTCTCCGCCGATGGCGGTCGCTACCTGCACGAACGGGAACCCTCCCCGTCGCGCTGCGAATCACTGGCCCTTACCGGCCTGGGCGGCAGCCAGGCGCCGAGCAACGCGGCCAGCTGCGAAGTGGTACGCGATGCCTGCGAGCCCGTGACGGCGGAACAACGCTGCAGCAGCTGGCAGCAGCGGTTCCGCGACGCGCGCGGCCGCGAGCGTTTCGCCGCGCCGGAGAATCAGACCGCCGCCACCGCCGAGCGCGCGCGCCTGGAAGCGGTGCTGGCCGAGAGCGACTGCCCGGTGCCGTGATCCCCACTGCGGGGCGCTGGCCGGCTCAGAACCCGTAGCGCAGGAACCCACCATCCACCGCGATGCATTCACCGGTGACATAGCTGGAGGCCGGCAGGCACAGGAAGCCCACCGCCGCCGCCACTTCCTCCGGCTCGCCGATGCGGCGCATCGGCGTGCGGTCGATCACCTGCTCGTAGTAATCCGGATCGGACAAGGGCCCGGAGGTGCGGCGGGTGCGGATGTACCACGGCGCGACGGCATTGACGCGGATACCGTCCTCGGCCCATTCCACGGCCAGGTTGCGGGTCATCTGGTGCATCGCGGCCTTGGTCATGCCGTACACCGCTCCACTGCGCACATGGGTCAGGCCGGACACGCTGCCGACGTTGACGATCGCCGACGCCGCATGCCGCGCCAGCAGCGGATGCGCGTAGCGCGACAGCTCGAACGCCGAGAACAGATTGGTCTCGAAGATCCCGCGCCACTCATCTTCGGTGTATTCGGTGGCCGGCTTGCTGATGTTGCCGCCCGCATTGTTGATCAGCAGGTGCAGGCCGTCGCTGTGGTCTTCGACCCAGTCCAGGATTTCACGGCGGTCTTCGTCGTCGGCCACGTCGGCGGCCAGGCCGTGGATCTCACGGTCCGGGAAGGCATCGGCCAACTCATCGCGCGCCATCTCCAGCGCATCGGCGTCACGGCCGACGATCAGCAGGTCCGCACCGAAGCCCAGCAGTTCGCGCGCGATCGCCAAGCCGATGCCGGCACTCGCGCCGGTGATCAATGCGGTCTGTCCATCCAGTCGCCAACGTTGCGCGCTCACGTGCTTCTCCTGCGGTGATCCATGGGATGCGGCACCCACGGTGCAGCCCGGATAGGATAGCGCGCGATGGCCGGCACGCCGGCCGCCATCACGCGCGATGCGCGAGGCGGTGGGACACTGGTCCTCCGCCACCGGTTCAACGAGGGAGGTTGCCATGACGATCCGTATTGCCCTGCCGCTGCTCGCGCTGATCGCGCTGAGCGCCTGCAACCGCCCGGTGCCTCCGGCACCGGACACACCGCCGGAACCGCAGGCGGCTGAACTGCGCGATGCGATCCAGAAGCCGATCGACCGCGCCAGGTCGGTCAGCGACACCCTGCAGCAGTCCGCCGATGCCCGCGCCGCCGACGCCGACCGCGCCAGCGGTGATACGCCACCGCCCAGCCCGTGAGGCCGTCGGCCGGATAGCCGAACGCCCGGCGCAGGCCGGGCGTTCGGGTGTCACACAGCACCGCTGAGGCCGCTTACAGCCCGCAGAAGCAGTACACCAGCGTCTTGACCGGCGCGGCATTGTTACGCGGGTCACGCGCGGCCTCTTCGACGAAGCGCAGCTGGGTGTCCAGCTCCGGCATCGAACGGGCCAGCATCAGACGGGCCATGCCCGATTCGCCCAGCATCCAGGCACCGGCATGGCTGCTGGCGAAGCCGCTGAGGAACTGCGCGAACGGGGTTGCTGCCTTCTCGATGTAGCGCACGCGGAACTTGCCGGCCTCACCGAGCTTGGCACGGCTGGCGGCATCGGCCACGGCGGCGTTCAGGCCACCGAAGTCGTCGACGAGGCCGCGTTCCTTGGCTTGTGCACCGCTCCACACGCGACCGCGGGCGACTTCATCGACCGCTTCGACCGGCTTGTTGCGCGCGGCGGCGACCTTGCCGGTGAAATCGGCGTAGCCCTTGTTGATCACCGACTGGATCACCTGGCCCACGGCCGGGTCCATCGGGCGGGTGATGTCGAAGGCACCGGCGAAGCGGGTGGTGCCCACGCCATCGGTATGCACGCCGATCTTGTCCAGCGAGCGGGCCACGTTCGGGATCATGCCGAAGATGCCGATCGAGCCGGTGATGGTGGACGGGTCGGCGTAGATGCGATCGGCATTCATGCTGATCCAGTAACCACCCGAGGCGGCCAGGTCACCCATCGACACCACGACCGGCTTGCCGGCTTCCTTCAGCGCGACCACTTCGCGGCGGATCTGCTCGGAGGCGAACACTTCGCCGCCCGGCGAGCTGACCCGCAACACCACGGCCTTCACGTCCTTGTCGTCGCGCGCTTCGCGCAGCAGCGCCGAGGTCGACTCGCCACCGATGCGGCCGGCCGGCAGATCGCCGCCGGAGATTTCACCGGACGCCACGATCACGGCCACCTGCGGACGCGAATCCACCGGCGAACGACGGCTGTCGAGCACGCTCAGGTAGGCGTCGAGGTTGACGTTGCGGTAGCCACCGTCGGCGTCATCGTCGGCGATCCCGCGTTCGGTCAGCAGCGTGTCCACTTCCTCGCGGGTCTTCAGACCGTCCACCAGCTTCTGCTGCAGGGCGAACTTGGCCAGATCGCCACCGGCGGCGGCGATCCCTTCGGGCATGGTGTCGATGCCGGCGGCCAGCTGTGCCGGATCGAGCTTGCGCGCCTTGGCGATGTCGGCCAGGTAGCGCTGCCACACATCGTTCATCCAGAACAGGTCGGCTTCCTTGGCCTGCGGCGACGCGGCGTCGAGCACGTACGGCTCGGCCGCCGACTTGTATTCGCCCACCTTGAACAGGTGCACGTCCACGCCCAGCTTGTCCTGCAGGCCGGTGCGGAAGTACTGGCGGTAGCGGCCCAGGCCCTCGAGCACCACGCCACCCATCGGGTCCAGGTAGACCTCATCGGCCTGCGAAGCGAGCAGGTACTGCGACTGGCTCATGTTCTCGCTGAAGGCCACCACCTGTTTACCGGCGGCACGCAGCTCCTGCAGCGCGACGGTCACCTCGCGCATCGAGGCGAAGCCGCTCGGCTGCAGCTTGTCCAGCTCCAGCACCACGCGTTCGATCTTCTTGTCGGTCTTGGCCGCCTCCAGCGCGCGGATCAGATCGCGCAGCTGGATCTCATCAGCGCCCTTGTCGCCGACCGCCTTGCCCAGCGCGCGGCTGACCGGATCGGCGCTGAACTGTTCGACCAGCCGGCCTTCCGGTGCGATCACCAGGGTCGTGCGGTCCTGCAGCGACTTGCTGGAGGTCGCGCTCTTGCCCATCGCGACGATGAACAGGATCAGGATCAGGAACAGCAGGCCGAAGAACACCAGGTTGAGGATCAGCCGGCGGGTAAAGTTCATCACATCCCACAGCCCGATGAAGAAGCTGGCGACGGGATTGCGACGCGCGGGTTGGTTCATGGGGGTAACTCCAGAGTGGCTTCTTGCCGTAGTGCCAGAATAGCCGTTGCCGGGCGCGCCGGCATCGGACACAAGTCAGGGTGTCGAAGGGAGACCGGCGCGGGCGCTGCTCACGCGCAGGCGCCAGGCCATCAGGATCGCGGCCGCGGTCAGGCCCAGGATCAGGCCCAGCCACATGCCCTGCGGGCCCATGCCCAGCCCCAGTCCCAATCCGGCGCCGAGCGGCATGCCCAGGCCCCAGTACGAAAACATGGCGATGAACATCGGCACGCGGGTGTCCTTCAGCCCGCGCAATGCGCCGGCCGAGAGCACCTGGATGCCATCCGGGAACTGGAACGCCGCCGCGTACAGCAGCAGGGTCGAAGCGAGCGCGGCCACGCCCATGTCGGCCGTGTAGACGCCGACGATGGCGTCATGGCCGAACAGCAGGACCAGCGCCGACAGCGTCTGCGTGCCCAGGATGATCACCAGCCCGGCGATCGCCGCACGGCGCACGCCCAGTCCGTTGCCGCTGCCGACGGCGTGGCCGACCCGCACCGTGGTGGCCTCGGCCACGCCCATCGGGATCATGAAGCACAGCTGCGCGACGTTGATCGCAATCTGGTGCGAGGCCGCTTCGGTGGCACCGAGGCGGCCGATCAGCAGCGCGGTGACGATGAACAGCCCGCCCTCCATCAGCACGGTGATGCCGATCGGCAGGCCGGTCCGCAGCAGGTCCCAGTTCGCCGACCAGCGCGGCGCTTCGAAATGCGAGAACAGCTGCAGGTGGGCGAAGCGCCTGGTCTTCCACAGGTAACCGGCAAAGCACAGCGCCTGCAGCCACATCATGATCGCCGAGGCCATGCCCAGGCCTTCGGCGCCCAGCTCGGGAAAACCAAGCTTGCCGTAGCACAGCACATAGCCCAGCGGCGCCAGCACCAGCAGGCCGCCGAAGCCGAGCAGCATCGTCGGCAGCGTCCAGTGCATGCCTTCGCTGAGGTAGCGCATGCAGAAGTACAGCGTCAGCGCGGGGCCACCCCAGCGCACCGCATGCAGGAACGCAGTCGCGCCCGGCACGATGTCCGGCGCGATGCCGAACGCTGGCAGCAGCGGCGGCACGACCGTGAGGAAGGTGAACATGATCAGGCCCAGCCCCAGTGCCAGCCACAGCGCCTGGCGGAACAACGGGCCGATCTCGCGCTCGCGGCCGGCGCCGTGCAGCTGCGACACCGAAGCAGTCAGCGAGATCAGGGTGCCGATCGGAATCAGCATCGGCAGCCACAACAATGCCGTGCCGATGGTGACGGCGGCGAGCGTGTGGGTGCCGTGGTGACCGGCGATCACGTTGTCGACGAAGGAGATCAGGCCGGTGGAGACGTGGCCCAGAACCAGCGGCAGCGCGAGCAGACCGGTGGCGCGCACTTCCCGGGAGAGGCGCGGCGTGGAGGAAGCGGTAGACATGGGAGTCACAGACGGCAACTGCGGTCGCGCGCGGAGGGCACAGGCACCGGGTTGCGGCCCGCTATCTTACGCGCGCGGCGGTGGAAAAGCCGCGCTTTCAGGTAAACGGTGACGGAACCCGTCAGTGCCCGACGTTCTGGCGCAGCCAACTGTCGCGAGCGGTGGGAGCGCCCCCCAGGAACTCGGCGCGCACGCGGTCGCGGTCCTGTGGCGGGGTGCGCTGGGCGACCAGGGTCAGCTGGGTGAGCTGGGAAGGCGTGAGCTGGCGCAGTACCGCCAGGGCGGTGGCGCGCTGCTCGCCCGGCAGGTAACCGAACAGACCCTGCAGCTTGGTGAACTCATGGCCGAGCTGCGGACCAAGCAGCCAGCCATCGCGGAAGCGCTGGTCCTGCTCGGCGAAGCGCTGGCGCAGCGCCTGCTGCTGGGCGGGGGGCAGCGCCGCCACGCGCGTCGCCGCGGCACGTACGCGGGCACGTTCGCTCTCGCTCATGGCCTGCCAGGCCGCATAGCGGCTGCGCAGCTCGCGCAGCTGCGCCGGGTCCAGCGCGGCGGGCGTGGCCGGGATTGCCGGTGCAGTGGCACTGGACGGCGCCGGTACGGCCAACGGAACCTCGACCCGGTCCGGAGCGGCGGCAACCACACTCGACAGTCCCAGGGCGATCAGCAGGAAGGCAGGCTTACTCATCGGCGGCGGCCATCTCCAGCACGGCGGTAACAGGTTCGGGGCGGCTAGGCTGCCCCTGTGATTCATCGACCGGCACCGGACCGCCGGCCGCGAACCAGGCATACAGATCGGCATCGCGGGCGGTCGGAAGATCCGGGTCGGCCAGCATCGCCGCGTCGCTGGCGGCGTAGGGCGAGGTGCTCGGGGCCACCGACGGCAGATCGTCCGCCGGCAGCGCTTCGACCTTCACCGGGCCGGCGTCGGCGACCGCGCCTTCCGGGGTGTCCATCTGGGGCTCGCCGGCCTGACGCGCGTGTTTCCACCAGACCGCCCCTCCCAGCAGCACGCCGACGGTCACGGCTACGATCAGCACGCCTTTCCACGGGAAACGACGGCCGCGCTGGCGCTTGACCGCCCGGCGCTGGGTGGGGGCATCGGACTTGACCGGGGTGCGCCAGGAGGCGGCATCGGGTTGGCTGGCCGGGGCCGCCACGGGCTGCTGCAGGCGCTGCAGACGGCTCGCGGGCAGGTCCCGGATGCGCAGCTGGACCTGCTCGGCCAGGGCGCGCCAGCCGGCGGCATCGGGATTGCCGTGGGCATCGCGCGGGCAGGCGTCGGCCAGGGCGTGCTGGTAGTCGGCCATCGGCAGATCCAGGATCTTTGCGGCGGCGGCCTCATCCAGCCCACCACCGATCCGCAGCAGGAACGCCAGCCGCGCCGGCGGGGCCAGCCCGGCCAGATGCTCCATCGGCGCGGGCCAGCGACCGGCGTCCGGCTCGTGCAGCGGCGCGCGGTGCACCAGCAGCGACCAGAACCGCTGCGGCCATTGGGCCATGGGCAGGTCACTGGCGATCCCGGCAAAGGCGCGCATCACCGCGACCAGGGCCTGCTCGGCCACGGTCGGGTCGCCGCACTGCAACTCGGCCACGACCAGGGCCCGGCGTTCAACGCCACGAAGAAACGCCGACAGCGCGCCGGCTGCGGTAGAGGAAACAGGGGCGGGCGCAGCCGTCATAGCAACTCCATCATTGTGTGGAAATGATAGCGATTGCGTCACTGTTGCGGAGCGCGGATGTTCATTTCCCCTGAGTGGCCACGGTCCGCAAAGCCTTCCGGGGCAAAAGGTTGTGCACAGCACCACGAAAAACCGGGGTGGAACCAAGCGTGAGCCCCGCGTCAAGTCTGTTTCAACTTTGTTTCACAGCTATCTTGTTGTTTTTTCTATCTATTATTTCTTGGCTATTTTTTCACCAACCTGAGAAGAACGTCGGAAGTTCCTGACGCGAGGCGGTCACATATGGAGTGGCACACAGACTTATCCACAGAAGATGTGGATAAGCCCGAATCTCCAATCAAGACGGATATTTAGGTGGGATTTATGATTCGGCGCGTACCGCTTTGAGACGGTGAATGAGCGTGATCCGGGTCCACCCACCCCGCTACACTGGCTCGATGACCTCCTCGTCTTCGACCCTGCGCGTCGCCCTGCCGGTGCCGCTGCCGCAACTGTTCGACTACGCCCCGCCGCCCGGGCCGGCCCCGGATCCGGAGATGACCGGGCAACGGGTCCGGGTGCCGTTCGGCTCCCGCGAACTGGTCGGGGTGGTGGCCGGGATCGGCCAGGTGGAGGACCCGGGCACCCTGCGCGCCGCGATCGAGTGGATCGACACCACCCCACTGGTGACCGGTGAGCTGTGGCGCTCGCTGCAGTGGCTGGCGCGCTACACCCATGCGGCGCTGGGTGAAGTGATCAGTACCGCCCTGCCCGGCCCGCTGCGGCGCGGTGAGGCGATACCGGATACCCATCAATGGGGCTGGCGGGTGACGGACGCTGGACGCAACCCGCAGCCCAAGCTGCGCAGCGGCACCCGCCCGCAACGCCTGGCCGAGTACCTTGCCGCGGGCGTGCTGGACGAAGACCGCCTGGACACGTTGATGGATGACTGGCGCAGCGCCGCGCGCGCGCTGGCCAAGCGCGGGCTGGTCGAACGGATCGCCTTGGCCCATTCGCCGGCCGTGGCCTCGCCCGCGGCCGGCCCCGCGCCCAATGCCGAACAGGCCGAGGCGATCGCCGCGATCACCGCCGCCAACGGCTTTGCCGCCTACCTGCTCGATGGCGTGACCGGCAGCGGCAAGACCGAGGTCTACCTGCAGGCGATCGTGGCCTGCCTGGCGCGTGGCAAGCAGGCGCTGGTGCTGGTGCCGGAGATCGGCCTGACCCCGCAGACGCTGTCGCGCTTCCGCAACCGCCTCGGCATTCCGGTGCACGTGCTGCACTCGGGCTTGAACGACAACGAGCGCGCCCGCGTGTGGGCGGCCGCCGCCCGCGGCGAAGCGCAGGTCATTGTCGGCACGCGTTCGGCGGTGTTCACGCCGCTGCCGAATGCGGGCCTGATCGTGATCGACGAAGAGCACGACGGCAGCTACAAGCAACAGGATGGCATCCGCTACCACGCACGCGATTTCGCGCTGGTGCGTGCCAAGGCACTGGATGTGGCGGTGGTGCTCGGCAGTGCCACGCCCTCGCTGGAATCCCTGCACAACGCGCGAGCCGGACGCTATGCCCACCTGCGCCTGAAGCAGCGCGCGGGCGCGGCGCGCCCCCCGGTGGTGCGCGTGCTCGACGTGCGCAAACGGCCGCTGCGCGATGGGCTCTCGCCGGAGGTACTGGCAGGCATCACCCAGCACCTGCAGGCCGGCCACCAGGTGCTGGTATTCAAGAACCGCCGCGGCTATGCGCCGGTGCTGCTCTGCCATGACTGTGGCTGGACCGCGCCGTGCCAGCGCTGCGATGCGCCGATGACCGTGCATGCCGGCGGCCGTCGACTGCAGTGCCATCACTGCGGCGCACGCCAGTCCGCGCCGCTGGCATGCCCGGATTGCGGCAGCCTCGCGCTGCAGCCTCAGGGCATCGGGACGGAACGGCTGGAAGAACATCTGGTCGAGGCCTTTCCGGACTTCCCGGTGATCCGCATCGACCGCGGCACCACCGGCAAACGCGATGCGCTGGAAACCCAGTTGGCCTCGCTCGGCGATCGCGCGGGCATCCTGGTCGGCACGCAGATCCTGGCCAAGGGACACGACCTGCCGAAGTTGACCCTGGTGGTGGTGGTCGGCATCGACGAAGGCCTGTTCTCGGCCGACTTCCGGGCCAGTGAAAAACTCGCGCAGCAGCTGATCCAGGTCGCCGGCCGCGCCGGGCGTGCGGTGGATGCCGGCGAGGTCTGGTTGCAGACCCACCACCCCGGCCATCCGCTGCTGGAAACCCTGGTCAACGGCGGCTACCACGCCTTTGCCGAGGCCGAACTGCAACAGCGCGAGGCGGCCGGTTTCCCGCCATTCGCACACCTGGCCCTGCTGCGCGCCGAAGCGCAGCAGGTGGAGCATGCCAACGCGATGCTGAGCGCGGTGCGCGCGTTGATTCCCGACGATGCGGCAGTGGAGCGGTACGGTCCGATGCCGGCGCCGATGCCGCGCCGCGCGGGCTACCAGCGCACCCAGTTGTTACTTTCCTCACCGGCACGGCGCCCGCTGCATGGCGTGCTGGACCAGGTGACGCCGCAGATTTCCGGACTGCCGCAGGCGCGCAGGGTGCGCTGGTCGCTGGATGTGGATCCGATGGATCTCTACTAGGCGCGCGGGTGTGCCGACCGTGGGTCGGCACGGATTCTCAGGTCAATGCGGTCATGACCCCGCGCTGATACGCCGGGCGCTGCTTCAGGCGCTCGTACCAAGCGGCCAGGTGCGGCAGCTCTGGGCGCTGGATCGGCATCTCGAACCAGGCATAGATGAAGGCACCCAGCGGAATATCGCCCATCGCGAACTGCTCACCGGACAGATATGGCTGCCGCGACAGGGCTTCATCGGCCATCGCCAGCAGCTCGCCGGAGCGTACGAGCGCGGCAGCAATGCGCGCCTCGTCCCGATCCGCTGGCGCGGTCCGCAGCGTGCCCCAGAACAGATCGCGGAACACGCCGGCGAAGGTCGAGGTGGTCCAGTCCATCCACTTCTCCGACTGCGCGCGCGCCACCACGTCTTCCGGATACAGCGTGCCCAGCGCGTAACGCGCCGAGAGATAGCGCACGATCGTGTTGGATTCCCACAACGGCAGGCCCTGATCCTCGATCACCGGCACCAGCCCGTTGGGATTCATCGCGCGGTATTCCGGCGACTGTGTGCCACCGAAGGCGCCGCCGACCTCGATCGACTCGTACGGCGCACCGATCTCCTCGGCACACCACAGCACTTTGCGCACGTTGCTGGAATTGCGACGGCCCCAGATTTTCAGCATGATCGGATTCCCGTATCTTTCGATGCGCGGCGACGGGGACGCGCGGTGCCGCTACGATACGCCCAACGGCGGGTCGACCGTCATGTCAGGGATGAAAAACAATGATCCTCTACGCGCTCGAAATCGTGTTGCTCGTTGCCGGCATCGGCACCCTGGCGGTCGGCTATCGCCGCCACCATCGCAATCTGCTGCTCAGCGCCGCGCTGTTGCTGCTGGCCAGCGGCATGCTGCCTGACGCCGTGCGAGGCTTCTCCGATGGCTTCAACGGCAGCACGGCCCGCCCGCTCACCGCACTGCTGCGTTGACGCCAGCGCTTACTTCGCCGCCTTGGCCGCACTCTTCTTGGGCAGTGCGCGCACATAGGTCGATTTGCCGTCCTTCTTCATCTCGAACAGGCCGGTCGCGGCCAGCAGATCGCTGAGTTTGCTGTACCCGTAATTGCGCGAATCGAACGAGGCCTGGTTGCCGATCTGGCTGCCGACCGGGCCGAGATGCGACCAGCCATCCTCGGCTTCGGCCGAGGTCACCGCGCGGCGCAGCATCTGCACCAGCCGGGTGTCGTTGCGCAGCTCCGGCCCGCTCTTGCGCGGGCGCGTCTCCTCGTTGTCCTGCTCTACCTCCTGATCGGCCGCATGCGGCTGGCCCAGCGCTTCGATGTAGGTGAACTTCGAGCACGCGTTCACGAACGGCTCGGGCGTTTTCTTCTCGCCGAAGCCGTATACCTTCACTCCGTCAGTCAGCAAACGCATCACCAGCGGGGTGAAATCCGCATCGCTGGAGACGATCGCAAAGCCGTCGAGATTGCGCGCGTACAGCATGTCCATCGCATCGATCACCATCGCCATGTCCGACGCATTCTTGCCACGGCTGTAGGCGAACTGCTGGATCGGGCGGATCGCGTATTCGTGCAGCACCGATTCCCACCCTTTCAGCCGCGGGCTCTTCCAGTTGCCATAGGCACGGCGGACATTGGCCACGCCGTAGCGGGCGACTTCAGCCAGCACCGCGTCGATCTTGGAAGCGGGTGCGTTGTCGGCATCGATCAGCAGGGCGATGCGCTTTTCCGGTTCGGACATCTCGGTCTCCAGGGCGGGATCGGATCGGCCATCGGACAAGCGCGATGGCCCCTGAACCCAGTATCGGCCATCGACGTGAACATCGCGCTTCACGTGCGACCATGGGCTGCATCACGAGACGACCTGCGCCGCCCCCCTCCGGCGCCCGCCAAGGAGTGAAGCATGACCCGCGATCCCACGCCCCACCTGCTCATCATCGGTGGTGGTTTTGCCGGCCTCTGGGCCACCCGTGCCCTCGCCTCGGCGCACGTGCGCATCACCCTGGTGGACCGTCGCAACCACCATCTGTTCCAGCCGCTGCTCTACCAGGTGGCCACCGCCGGCCTCTCGGCACCGGATATCGCCGCCCCGCTGCGCCACATCCTCGGCCATCAGCGCAACGTTGAAGTGCGGCTGGGCGAAGTAACCCACATCGACAAAGCGGCACGCAGTGCCACCCTGGCCGATGGCACGCAGATCGCCTACGACACGCTGATGCTGTGCACCGGCGCCACCCACGCCTACTTCGGCCACGACGAATGGGCCGCCGATGCGCCGGGCCTGAAAACGCTGGACGATGCCATCGCCCTGCGCCGCAAGCTGCTGCTCGCCTTCGAACGCGCCGAGGCTGAACCCGATCCCGCGCGCAAGGCCGCCTGGCTCAGTTTCGCCGTGGTCGGCGGCGGCCCCACCGGGGTGGAACTGGCCGGCACCCTGGCCGAGATCGCGCGGCACACCCTGCGCAATGAGTTCCGCCATATCGATCCCGCCTCGGCCAAGGTCCGCCTGGTCGAGGCCGGTCCGCGCGTGCTGTCCACCTTCCCCGAGGTGCTCTCGCTCAAGGCGCGCCGCCAGTTGGAAAAACTGGGTGTGGAGGTGCTCACCGGTACGCCGGTGAGCGACATCAACGCCGAGGGCTTCCAGCTGGGCGAGCGCTTCGTCGAAGCACGCACCGTGGTCTGGGCCGCCGGCGTCGCCGCCTCACCGCTGGCGCGCACGCTGGACGTGCCACTGGATCGCGCCGGCCGCGTGCAGGTGCAGCCCGATCTCACTCTGGACGGTCACCCGGAGATCTTCGTGGCCGGTGACCTGGCCGCGTTGACCCAGGCCGATGGCAAGCCGGTACCCGGCGTCGCCCCGGCAGCCAAGCAGATGGGCAAGCACGTGGCGACCACGATCCAAGCGCGCCTGGCCGGCAAGCCTGCGCCGGGCCCGTTCAAGTACCAGGACTTCGGCAACCTGGCGACCATCGGCCGCATGGCCGCGATCGTCCACCTCGGTCGCCTGCAGCTCTCCGGCGTGCTGGCGTGGTGGTTCTGGCTGGCCGCGCACGTGTTCTTCCTGATCGGCTTCCGCAACCGCGTGGTGGTGCTGCTGAACTGGGCAGTGGCGTACTGGAGCTACCAGCGCAGCGCGCGGATCATCTTCGGCGATGCGCAGGACGATCGCCGGCCGAAGCGACCGCCGACGCCCTGAACGTTCGAGCCGCAACGGTGGCAGCCAGCCGTGATGCTTGGCTGCCATCGCTCAGGACGGCTCGCTGTACCGCAGCGCTCGTCCGGCAAGTGGCCTGGCTCAGTGCGTCTCGAACAGGCCCATCTCTTCCAGGCCGAGCTGCATCCTGTTGCCCTCCCTGCGGTCTGGTCGATGGTGGCCCAGACCCCGGCATCGGGTCATGCCGCGTTGCGGCAGCTCAACCCTGCGACAGACATCCCCAACCATCAACCTGGCCGCTGTAGGACACCGCCTCGCTGGCCAGCAGCCCTTCGAAGCCCGAGATGTTCTGGTGGGTTGGCAGCATCAGCGGATGCACCACCACCTGCCACGGGTATTCGTCGTTGCCCTCGTACGCGGCCAAGGACACCTTCTGGTCGTTCTTGAGCAGGTGCACGGCAAAGGCGATCGCTACATCCTGGGTCGGGAAGATCAGGGCGAAATCCACCTCGCGCGGAATCGACAGGTCGTCGCCATCCTGCAGCATGTTCCAGAGCACATCGCCATTCTCATCTTCCGGGTACAACGACAGATCGCGGGACATGGCACTCCAGGGCTTGGGCAAGCGGATCAACGAACGAGGGTCGATGGTATGCCGCCAACGAAGGCCCGAACAACCAGCACGCAGGGCTACATGGGATCGGCCAGCGCCAGCCACGCCAGCTTGCGCTCGCGCGGTTGCCGCTTGAGCTGCCATTCGGCCTTCGACGCCGCGGCCCGGTCCGGGTAGGCGCGCATCGCGAGCACCTTCACCGGCGGGTTGGCGCGCGTGTATTTGGCCCCTTTGCCGGCCAGATGCGCCTGGAAACGTGCCTCCACATCGTTGCTGATGCCGGCGTAATAGCTGCCGTTGCGGCATTCAAGCAGGTACAGGTACCAGAGGGCGGGTTCAGCGGACATACCGGGATTATCCCCCGGCGCGGGCCCGGCGGCTGCTAGAATCCGCCCCGGATGCAGGAGAGAGGCGCCGCGCTGGCGCCCGCCGAAGGCGCAGGCTCCCATAATCGCTCAGGCCGGTGGCTCGATACGCCACCAACCATGCATCCGACACGCCGATCTGGAGAGAGGTCTTCAATGACCCGCCGAAGGGGCACGTGGCCTTGGCCACCGAACTCTCAGGCAAAAGGACAGCGGGAGCGGCAACGGGATCCCACCCCACGACAGTGCAGCGGCGCTGGCGTGATGCGTGTGCGTTTCCGTCCCGCCTGACGTGTTGCCCGGAGCCACCCCCATGCTGCTCTCCCTGATCTACCTCATCGCCATCTCGGCCGAAGCCATGACCGGCGCGCTGTCGGCCGGCCGCCGCCGCATGGACCTGTTCGGCGTGGTCATCATCGCCTGCGTCACCGCGCTCGGCGGTGGCTCGCTGCGTGACATCGTGCTCGGCCATTACCCGCTGGGCTGGGTGAAGCACCCGGAGTACCTGGGCTTCACCATCTGCGCGGCGCTGATCGCGACCTGGGTGGCGCGCTGGATGCACCACTTCCGGCGTACCTTCCTGGTGCTCGATGGCCTGGGCCTGATCGCGTTCACCCTGATCGGCTGTGCGGTCGCGCGCGAGGGCGGGCATACCGTACCGATCATCCTGATCGCGGGCATGCTGACCGGTGCATTCGGCGGCGTGCTGCGCGATGTGCTGTGCAACGAGGTGCCGCTGATCTTCCAGAAGGAACTGTATGCGGTGATCACCCTGCTCACCGGTGCGGCCTACCTGACCCTGCTGGAACTCGGTGTGTCGCTCAACGCGGCGACGCTGTGGTGCCTGGGCGGCGGCTTCCTGTTCCGCCTGCTGGCAATCCACTTCAAATGGGAAATGCCGAAGTTCGTGTACCGCGACGAGGTGCATTGACGCACCTGCGGGCATGACCAAGGTCACGGGAGCTTGAGCGGCCTGGCCCTGTATCATGGCGCTCCCGTTCCACTCGAACGGCATCCAGCCACGCGGCGGTGTTGCACCCGCTGCCCCGCCAGACACCCCCTCCCCCGTTGACCTGCCGCACTCGGCCGGTCCCCATGGACGCACTGCTCCGGTGGAGGGTGCGCAGGATGCGTATGTCCGCTTCAACGCCCCCGTCGTCTCGCCGTCGTGTCGTCAATCCGTTGTTGATCGCTGCCGCTGTCGGCTTGGCCGCCATCGCTGCATGGAAACTGCTCTCGCCGGCGCCTGCCGCCGGCCCTGCCGGTGGTCCGCAGCCGACCCCGGTGCGCGTGGCTACTGCGACGCAGGAAGACCTGGTGGTGCGCCTGAAGGCGCTCGGGACGGTGACCCCGCTGCATACGGTGAGCATCCGCAGCCGCGTGGATGGCGAACTGCTGCGCCTGGCGTTCTCCGAAGGCCAGCACGTCAAGGCCGGCGAGCTGCTGGCCGAGATCGATCCGCGCCCGTTCCAGGTACAGCTCTCGCGTGCGCTGGGCACCCAGCAGCAGAACCTGGCCGAGCTGGACAACGCCGAGAGCCAGCTCAAGCGCTTCACCGAACTGCAGCGCAAGCATTTCGTCTCCGCGCAGGACCTGAGCGATCAGCAGAGCAAGGTGCGCCAGCTGCAGGGCCGTCGCCAGACCGACCAGGCCGCCGTGGATGAAGCGCGCCTGCAGCTGCAGTACACCCGCATCACCGCGCCGGTAGCCGGGCGCATGGGCCTGCGCAATGTGGATGTCGGCAACCTGGTGCGCAGTGGCGATACCGAGCCGCTGGCCACCATCACCCAGACCACGCCGATCAGCGTGCTGTTCACCGTGCCAGAGCCGGACCTGCCGGCGGTGGTCGCCGCCGCCCGCGCCAATCCGCAGCTCACCGTGGAAGCCTGGGACCGCGAGGAGCGCACCGCGCTCGGCGACGGCGTGCTCTCCAGCCTGGACAACCGCATCGATACGGCCACCGGCACGCTCAAGCTGCGCGCGCAGTTCGCCAACGCCGATGAGTCGTTGTTCCCCAACCAGTTCGTCAACGTGCGCCTGCAGGTCAGCAGCAGCGATTCGGTGGTGATCCCCAATGCCGCCGTGCAGTTCGGCAGCAAGGGCAGCTACGTTTACGTGATCGCGGCCGATGCCACCTCGCATCTGCGCAACGTGGTGCTCGGCCCGGCCGATGGCGAACGGGTTTCGGTGCGCGAAGGGCTCAAGCCCGGTGAGCGCGTGGTGGTGGAAGGCATCGACGGGCTGCGCGAAGGCGCCAAGGTCGAGGTGGTGGAGCAGGACCCGCCGCGGACCGGCGCATGAACCTCTCGCGCCCCTTCATCGAGCGCCCGGTCGCGACCACGCTGCTGATGGTGGCGCTGCTGCTGTCCGGCGTGATGGCCTACCGCCTGCTGCCGGTCGCGGCACTGCCGCAGGTCGATTACCCGATCATCCAGATCACCACGCTGTATCCCGGTGCCAGCCCGGATGTCACCACCAGCGCCGTCACCGCGCCGCTGGAACGCCAGCTCGGGCAGATTCCCGGCCTGAAGCAGATGTCCTCGACCAGTTCGGGCGGCGCTTCGGTGATCACGCTGCAGTTCTCGCTGGAGGTCGCACTCGGCGTGGCCGAGCAGGAAGTGCAGGCCGCGATCAACGCCGCCGACAGCTTCCTGCCCGATGACCTGCCGGTGCCGCCGGTGTACCGCAAGGTCAACCCGGCCGATACCCCGATCCTGACCCTGGCGGTCACCTCGCAGGGGCTGTCGCTGCCGCAGGTGCACGATCTGGTCGATACGCGCATGGCGCAGCGCCTCTCGCAGCTGCCCGGCGTCGGCCTGGTCAGCCTGGCTGGCGGGCAGCGCCCGGCGGTGCGCATCCAGGTCAATCCGTCCGCGCTGGCCGCCAACGGCCTGAGCATGGCCAGCATCCGCGCCGCGATCGGCACCGCCAACGTCAACATGCCCAAGGGCAGCTTCGATGGTCCGACCCGCGCGATCATGCTCGATGCCAACGACCAGATGCGTTCGGTGGCCGAGTACCGTGCGCTGATCCTGGCCTGGAAGGATGGCGCACCGCTGCGCCTGGGCGATGTGGCCACCATCGAAGATGGCGCCGAGAACCGTCAGCTGGCCGCGTGGTCGGGTACCACCCCGGCCGTGCTGATCAACATCCAGCGCCAGCCCGGCGCGAACGTGATCGCCGTGGTCGACCAGGTGCGTGCGCTGCTGCCGCAGCTGCAGGCCTCGCTGCCGGCGGGCGTGGACGTGGCCATCCTCAGCGACCGCACCGAATCCATCCGCGCCTCGATCCGCGGCGTCCAGCACGAGCTGCTGATCGCGATCGCACTGGTGGTGATGGTCACCTTCGTGTTCCTGCGCAACATCCCGGCCACGATCATTCCCAGCATCGCGGTCCCACTCTCGCTGGTGGGCACTTTTGGGGTGATGCTGCTGGCCGGCTTCTCGCTCAACAACCTCACCTTGATGGCGCTGACCATCGCCACCGGCTTCGTGGTGGACGATGCGATCGTCATGCTGGAGAACATCGCGCGTCACCTGGAGCGCGGCGCGACGCCGATGCAGGCGGCGTTGAAAGGCGCCCGACAGATCGGCTTCACCCTGATCTCGCTGACCCTGTCGCTGATCGCGGTGCTGATCCCGCTGCTGTTCATGGCCGACGTGGTCGGCAAGCTGTTCCACGAGTTCGCGATCACGCTGGCGGTGGCGATCGGCATTTCGCTGCTGGTCTCGCTGACGCTGACGCCGATGATGTGCGCGCGCCTGCTCAAGGCCGGCCACGCGACCCGTCGCGATGCCGATGGGCAGGAATCGTCGCAGCAGGGCGACCCGTTCGACCGTGTCGTGGCGCTCTACGATCGCCAGCTGCACTGGGTGCTGCAGCGCCAGCCGCTGATGCTGGCCGCCACCGCCGCCACGCTGGTGCTGACGGCGCTGCTGTACGTGTGGGTGCCCAAGGGCTTCTTCCCGGTGCAGGATGCCGGGCTGATCCAAGGCATCAGCGAGGCGCCGCAGTCGATCTCCTTCCAGGCGATGGCGCAGCGCCAGCAGGCGCTGTCCGCGGCGCTGCTGGAGGATGAGGACGTGGCCAGCCTGTCTTCGTTCATCGGCGTGGACGGCAACAACGCCACGCTCAACAGCGGCCGCCTGCTGATCGAGCTGAAGCCGCATGCACAGCGCGCTGCCGATGCACAGGCGATCATCGCGCGGCTGCAGCAGCGCGTGGTGCACGTACCGGGCATCAAGCTGTACCTGCAGCCGGTGCAGGAACTGGGCATCGAAGACCGGATCAGCCGGACCCAGTACCAGTTCACCCTGACCAGCCCGGACCTCGCGCAGCTGGAAACATGGACGCCGCGCCTGCTCGCGCATCTGCAGCAATCGCCGGCGCTGGCCGACGTCGCCAGTGATCTGCAGAACCAGGGCCTGCAGGCGCATGTGGTGATTGACCGGGTCGCCGCCGCGCGGCTGGGGATCAGCGTGGAGACCATCGCCGACGCGCTGTACGACGCCTTCGGGCAGCGCCAGATCTCGACCATCTTCACCCAGGCCAACCAGTACCGCGTGGTGCTGGAGGCGCGCCCGGACGTGGCCTTCGGCCCGGATGCGATCGCACGCCTGCACGTCACCGGGCCGGACGGGCGGCAGGTGCCGCTGGGCGGCATCGCGCGGATCGAACAGCGCCCGGCGCAGCTGCTGATCAACCATGTCGGCCAGTTCCCCGCGGTGACGTTCTCGTTCAATCTCGCCCCGGATGCGTCACTGGGCGAAGCGGTGGAGGCGATCGAAGGCGCACGTGCCGCGATCGGGCTGCCGGCCGGCGTCGAACTGCGCCTGCAGGGCGCCGCCGATGCATTCCGCGCGTCGCTGTCGAGCACGTGGTGGCTGGTGCTGGCGGCGGTGGTGGTGATGTACCTGGTGCTGGGCGTGCTCTATGAGAGCTTCATCCACCCGATCACCATCCTCTCCACCCTGCCCTCGGCCACGGTAGGTGCGCTGCTGGCGCTGCTGGTCAGCGGGCGCAGCCTGGACCTGATCGCGGTGATCGGCATCGTGCTGCTGATCGGGCTGGTCAAGAAGAACGCGATCATGATGATCGACTTCGCGCTGGAGGCCGAGCGCGAGCATGGCATGGCGCCGCGCCAGGCGATCCACCAGGCCGCCCTGCTGCGCTTCCGCCCGATCCTGATGACCACGCTGGCCGCGCTGTTCGGCGCGGTCCCGCTGATGTTCGCCAGTGGCTCGGGCGCGGAGCTGCGCCAGCCGCTGGGCCTGGTGATGGTGGGCGGGCTGATCGTCAGCCAGGTGCTGACCCTGTTCACCACGCCGGTGATCTACCTGTTCTTCGACCGCTTCCGCCAGCGCCCCGCGCTGGCCGCCGACGCGCCTGACGAGGCGCTGGCGTGAGTCCGCTGTCGCGGGCGATCGGCTGGTTCGTCCGGCATCCGGTCGCGACCGTGCTGCTCGCGGTCGCGGTGGTGCTGGCCGGCCTGCTCGGGCTGCGCCTGCTGCCGGTCGCGCCGTTGCCGCAGGTCGATTACCCGGCGATCAACGTCAGTGCCAGCCTGCCCGGTGCGAGCCCGGAATCAATGGCGGCCAACGTGGCCACGCCGCTGGAGCGTGCCCTGGGCACGATCCCGGGGCTGACCGGGATCGACTCGGCCAGCACCCAGGGCTCGACCCAGGTCGAACTGAAGTTCGCGCTCGGCCGCGATGTGGACGATGCCGCGCGCGACGTGCAGGCCGCGATCAATGCCGCGCGCGCGCAGCTGCCCAGCGGCATGCCGGGCATGCCGCAGTACCGCAAGGTGAATCCCTCGCAGGCACCGATCATGGCGCTGGCGCTGAGTTCGGACAGCCTCTCGCCGGGGCAGATCTACGACGTGGCCTCCACCGTGATCGCGCAGAAGCTGGCGCAGGTTCCCGGCGTCGGCGAGGTGCAGGTGGGCGGCAGTTCGCTGCCGGCGGTGCGCGTCTCGCTGGATCCCAATGCGCTCAACCATCACCGCATCGCGCTGGACGACATCGCCGCGGCGATCCGCAATGCCAACGCACTCAAGCCACTGGGCACCGTCGCCAGCCAGGCGCAGCAGTGGCAGCTGGAAGCGACGCTGCAGCTGCGTACCGCGGCCGAGTACCGCCGCCTGATCGTGGCGATGCGCGATGGCCGCCCGGTGTACCTGGAGGACGTGGCCGGGATCAGCGAAGGGGTTGAAGACCGCTACGCCAGCGGCTTCCACAACGAGCGCCCGGCGGTGCTGCTGATCGTCAGCCGCCAGCCGGATGCCAACATCATCGAGACCGTCGACGCCATCCAGGCACAGATGGACACGCTGCAGGCGCTGCTGCCGGCCAACATCGACATGCAGGTGGTGATGGACCGTTCGCCGGTGATCCGCGCCACCCTGCGCGAGGCCGAACTGACCCTGCTGCTGGCGATCGCCCTGGTGGTGCTGGTGGTGCTGGCCTTCCTCGGCCATTGGCGCGCGGCGCTGGTGCCGACCGTCGCCATCCCGGTCTCGCTGCTGGGCGCGTTGGCGATCATCGCCCTGCTCGGGTTCTCGCTCAATACGCTCTCGCTGATGGCACTGATCGTGGCGGCAGTGCTGGTGGTCGACGATGCCATCGTGGTGCTGGAGAACGTCGCCCGCCACCGCGAGCAAGGCGCCTCACCGATGACCGCCGCGCTGCGGGGCGCAGGGGAAGTCGGTGCCACGCTGCTTTCGATGAACATCGCGTTGGCCGTGGTGTTCATCTCGATCCTGTTCCTGGATGACTTCGTCGAAAAACTGTTCCGCGAGTTCTCGCTGACCCTGGTGGCGGCGATGGGCGTCTCGCTGCTGGTCTCGCTGAGCCTGACCCCGATGCTGTGCGCACGCCTGCTCGGGCAGGCACGGCCGGGCCCCGGCAATGGCCTGCAGCGCGCCGGGACCGCCCTGTTCGAACGCCTGCGCGCGGCCTACGTGGGCAGCCTGCAGACCATGCTGCGCTGGCTCGCGCTGCCGCTGCTGCTGTTCGCCGGCGTGATCGCGCTGAACGTGTGGCTGTTCCAGCAGGTGCCCAAGGGCATCGTGCCCAAGCAGGACACCGCGCAGCTGCGTGGCTTCGCGCGCGGCGACGATGGCCTCTCGTTCCAGGTCATGCAGCCCAAGATCGAGGCCTACCGCAAGCTGCTGCTGGCCGACCCGGCGATCAGCGACATCATCGGGTACATCGGCGGTCGCAGCGGGGTCAACAACGCCTTCATCATGATCAAGATGAAGCCGCTGGCCGAGCGCAGGGTCTCCAGCCAGCAGGTGATCGACCGCCTGCGCGCCAACATGCCGAAGATTCCCGGCGGCGGCATGTTCCTGTGGGTGGACCAGGACATCAAGCTGGAGGGCAGTGGCGACAGCGGCCAGTACGAGTTCCAGCTGCTCTCCGGCGAACTGGAGCCGCTGCGGCAATGGACGCCCAAGGTGGCCGATGCACTGCGCGCCCTGCCCGAGCTGGTCGATGTGGAATCCAAGGGCGATGAAGGCATGCGCCAGGTGGTGCTGGACATCGACCGCGATGCCGCCGCCCGCCTGGGCGTGGACATGCGCATGATCGCTTCCGTGCTCAACAATGCCTTCAGCCAGCGCCAGGTCGCCACGCTGTACGACACGCTCAACCAGTACCGCGTGGTGATGGAGCTGGACCCGCGCTACACCCAGGATCCTTCCACGCTGGAGCAGATCCATGTGATCGGCAAGGACGGCCAGCGCCTGCCGCTGTCGTCGATCGCGCGGTGGGAGTACGGCATGGCGCCGGACCGGATCTATCACAGCCAGCAGTTCGCCTCGGTCTGGATCGAGTTCGCGCTGGCGCCCGGCGTCACCCTGGACCAAGCGGTGAAAGCGGTGGACCAGGCCATGGCCAGGATCATGCTGCCCACCCATGTGCAGGCCCGGCTCAGTGGCGAGGCCGGTGGCTTCGAAAAGCTGCGCGAGCGCCAGCTGTGGCTGATCCTCGGCGCGATGCTGGCGGTGTATCTGGTGCTGGGCGTGCTGTACGAGAGCTTCTTGCAGCCGCTGGCGATCCTTTCCACGCTGCCTTCGGCGGGCGTGGGCGCATTGCTGGCGCTGATGGCCTTCGGCAACGAGTTGAACCTGATCTCGCTGCTCGGCCTGTTTCTGTTGGTGGGCGTGGTGATGAAGAACACCATCCTGATCATCGACTTCGCGCTGTCAGCCGAACGCGAGCGCGGGTTGTCGTCATACGACGCGATCTGCGAGGCGGCACGACTGCGGTTCCGCCCGATCCTGATGACCAGCGTGGCCGCACTGCTGGGCACATTGCCGCTGATGCTGGCCACCGGTGAAGGCTGGGAGATGCGCCAGCCGCTGGGCATCGCCATCGTCGGCGGCCTGCTGGTCAGCCAGTGGCTGACCCTGTACACCACGCCGGCGATCTATCTGGCGTTGGCGAAGCTTAGGCGCGCCGCGTGATCACCGGGCACGCACCACAGCTCCGGTAGAGCCACCGCAGGGGCGGCTCTACCCGGATCAATGCGCGCTTACGCCGCCTTGCTGATCCGCACCGCGCGCCGTGCGCGCACCGCTTCGGCCAGGCTCTCCAGCACCGCCAGTGAGCTGTCCCAGCCGATGCAGCCATCGGTGATGCTCTGGCCGTAGGTCAGCGGCTGGCCGTCCACCAGGTCCTGCCGGCCAGCCACCAGATGACTCTCGACCATGACGCCGACGATGCGCTCTTCGCCGTTGGCCAGCTGCGCGTTGATGTCCGCGATGACCTTGGGCTGGTTCTCCGGATTCTTGCTGCTGTTGGCGTGGCTGGCGTCGATCATGATGCGTGCGGCCAGGTGCGACCTGGCCAGCGTCTGGCTGGTCGCTTCAACGTGGTCGGCATCGTAGTTCGGCGTCTTGCCGCCGCGCAGGATCACGTGGCAATCCGGGTTGCCGGCGGTGGCGACGATGGCGGTGCCGCCTTCCTTGGTCACCGACAGGAAGTGATGCGGGTTGGACGCCGCACCGATCGCGTCGGCAGCGATCTTGATGTTGCCGTCGGTGCCGTTCTTGAACCCGACCGGGCAGGACAGCCCCGACGCCAGCTCGCGATGCACCTGGCTTTCGGTGGTGCGTGCGCCGATCGCACCCCAGGCGACCAGGTCGGCGATGTACTGCGGCGAGATCACATCGAGGAATTCAACGCCCGCCGGCAGGCCCAGCTTGTTGATGTCGCGCAGCAGGCCGCGCGCCACGCGCAGGCCCTTGTTGATGTTGAAGCTGCCATCCAGGTCCGGATCGTTGATCAGGCCCTTCCAGCCCACCGTGGTGCGCGGCTTTTCGAAGTACACGCGCATGACGATTTCCAGCTCATCGGCGTAGGCGTCGCGCAGTGGCTTGAGGCGCTGGGCGTACTCGATGGCGGCGACCGGGTCATGGATGGAGCACGGGCCGATCACCACGGCGAGGCGGTCGTCACGGCCATGCAGGATCTCGTGCAGGGCCGCGCGCGAAGCGCTGACCGTATCGGAGGCTTCGTCGTCGCAGGGCAGCATCGCCAGCAACTGGGCGGGCGGGGTCAGTGGCTCGATCTTGCGGATACGCAGGTCGTCGGTGTGCGGGGGCATGGGGGAAAACTCCTTGGAGGTAGGGGTCCCCAGCGCGGCGGCAACAAAAAAGCCGCCAGGTGCGCTGGCGGCTTTCGGGAATGCGTCTGAAACTTTCTTCAGGGTGAGCGCATGCCTTCCTCCGCCGGTGGCTTCGGAAAGTAATACCAAAAGTAGCAATTGGCGGGGCGTGCGTTCATTGGGGAGTATTGATAACACAGGGGTTTGGAGGTGCCAACTGTTTCATTCGCAACTGCGGCGTCGGTTCAGCCCCATTCGATCCAGCCGCCCGGTCATGTCCGCGGCAGCGCCGCCAGCTCGGCCAGGTGCTGCTGCAGGGTGCCCGCTGTGCCCACCGCGTGCGTGGTGGTGAAGTACGCGTGCCAGCCGGTGGCGCCGATCGCGGCGAGCAACGCGTCGGCATCGAGCCGCTCGGCGCACTGCCACACCGCGTAGAACTGTTCGGCTGTCGTATGTGGCACGTCCTGCTCGATGCGGCCCATCGCCAACGGCGTGATCCGGGCCGGATCCACGTGCTGCATGCCGGCGCCGATGCGGGCGAAGAACGCCCCGCGCGACACCGGGTCCAGCGCGGTCCAGGCGGGAGTAGCGGTATAGAGCTCGATCAACATGTGCGACATGGCGTTCCCCGGGGTCAAAGCGAGCGCAGTGCGCGCTTGCGGATGTAGGTGTTGGCTGGATCGTCGGCATGGCGCTGCTGCCACGCATTGCACAGCGCGCGGACCCAGTCAGGCTGGCTTTTGCCCGCATCGTTCAACCAGTTGCCGACCGAGTCCTGCACATAGCGCGAGGCATCGCAGCACAGTGCCTGCAGCAGCGGCAGGGCGTGCTGCGGTTCCTGCTTGAACAACGCGATGTGCGCGGCCCATACGCCACGCGGGCGCAGCGCTTCGCAGGCGAAGCGGCGCACGTTCGGCGAGGCGTCGCTGGTCCAGCCGTGCAGGTGCGTGAGCACGCGCAGCGGCTCGGCGACGACGTGCGGTCGCACCGCCAGCCACGCCCATTCGCGCACGCCGAAATGCGCGTCATCGGCCAGCAGGCGCAGCGCATCCAGCTTGTGCTCCAGCGACAGGGCCGGGTCACTGCCGATCAGATAGCACGCCCAGCCACGCACGGTATCGCTGGCGTGCCGCGACCACGTGGCGTGGTCACCATGACCATGCACGCGCAGCAGGGTTGCGGCACCCTGCATGCGCAGCGTGATCCCGCGCTTGGCCGCATTGCGCATCGGCGTGATCGCGGAAGCAGGCAAGCCGGGCGCTACATTCGCCATCAGCTTGGCGAAGTCCACTGCCAGCACTTCGGCCAGATGCGTGGCTTCGGCTTCACCGCGATCCAGCTGCCCGCGCCGCTCGCGGGTGACGGGCTGCTTCATGCGGCGCGACCTGCGTCGGTCCGTGACCACACGCGTTGCAGCAACGTGCCGAGCGTGCGCCGTTCCCTGGGGTTGATATCGGCGAACAGCGAGGCGATCCACTCGGTCTGCTGGTCGAACAGGCGCGCGGCGAGTACCTGACCTGCTTCGGTCAAGCGCACGTGGATCCGGCGTTTGTCATCCGGGTCACTGTGGCGGCTCACCAGATGCTCGCGCTCCAGCCCATCCAGCAGGCCGGTGATGGTGGCGCGGGTGACCCCGGCGCGCTCGGCCAACTGATGTGGCGAGAGCGCCGTCTCCGCGCCACGCAGCAGGAACAGCAGCACGAAACGCCCTTCGCTCAGGCCCTGCGGGGCCAGCCGGCTGGCGCAGTCCTGGTCGATCGCGCTGGCCAGCGACAGCACCTGGAAGCACAGCGCCAATTCGCCCGAATCGGGCTGGCCACGGCGCTCCAGCTCGGTCAGGAAGGCATGGTGTTTGGTTTCCAGCACGTGCGCAGACCCATGATGGTACGGCGGCTAATTATATCGCTGTTGCGATCTGTCTGAAAGGTCCACCGTACTTTACGCAGTGCCTGTAACGGGCGAAGATCGGCAACAGGATCACCCACAAGGATGCGTAGATGACCCCTTCCCAGGCTGACGCCATCGCACAGGCCATCCTGCGGCCGGACAACAAGCGCGAGGCCGTCCAACAACGTCAGCGCACGCAGGCGCAGTATCTGGCGCGACAACGCATTGCTGTTGCTACGAGCCTGGTCGGCATGGCCTTGGGCGCAGCATCAGCGATATGGCTGCCAGTGTCTTGCGTGCACGGCATGATGGTGGGCGGCGCGTTGTCCTTCCTGCTTGCGCATCTGTGGCTGGCTGGGCGCGAGCGCCGGCATGCGGTGCGTTCTCCAGCCTGATCGGCTGACCCCGGCAGGGCCTCGCCGGCGACGCCGGAGGTCACGATGACCTTCGGCGCTGTACGCGGGGCCGCGCCGCGGTAGGATGCGGGCCGAGTCCTGGAGGAGTGCCGTGAATGCGCCCGTTCGCCTTGCTGCTCGCGTTGTCGTTGCCTGCGCCGATCGCCCTCGCGGCGCCCCCTGCAGCAGTTCCGGACGCTGCCGCGGTAGATGCGGAGATGGCGCGGATGATGGCCATCACCCATGCGCAGGGCTTGGCACTGGCGGTGATCGATCAGGGGAAGGTCGTGCAGGTGCACGCGGCCGGCAAGCGCAACGCCGCCGCTGACCCGCTGACGACCGACACGGTGATGTACGGTGCGTCGCTGACCAAAATGGCCTTCGCCTACATGGTGATGCAGTTGGTGGACGAGGGGGTGCTGGACCTGGACCGGCCGATCGGCGAGTACCTGCAGCGCCCCTTGCCGGACTACCCGGCAGAGAAGCAGTACGCGCCCTGGCCGGACCTCAGGGACGACCCGCGCTGGCGTCGCCTGACCGCGCGGATGCTGCTCAGCCATCGCAGCGGGTTTGCCAATTTCGCGTTCCTGGAGCCGGATGGAAAGCTGCGCCTGCACTTCGATCCAGGCACGCGCTATGCCTACTCCGGCGAAGGCCTGATCCTGCTGCAGTTCGTGCTGGAGCGCGGATTGGGCCTGGACGTGGGCGCGGAGATGCAACGGCGGGTGTTCGACCGCTTCGGCATGACCCGCACCAGCATGCTGTGGCGCCCCGACTTTGCCGGCAACCTGGCCGACGGCTGGACCCAGGACGGCACAAGCGAGCCGCACGATGAGCGCAGCCGCGTGCGGGCTGCCGGTTCAATGGATACCACCATCACCGACATCGCGCGTTTCGCCGCCGGCTACATGCGTGGCGAGGGGCTGTCGGCAAAGGGGCGTGCCGAGCTGGTCCACGCGCAGTGGCCGATCACCACTGCCAGCCAGTTTCCGACCCTGCAGGCCGAGCTGGCGCCCGCGCAACGGCGCCGTGACCTCGCCGCCGGGCTGGGCGTGGTGGTGTTCCAGGGACCGCAGGGGCGCGGGTTCTACAAGGGCGGCCACGACGATGCGGTGGGCAACACACTGGTGTGCGTGGCGCGACGCCAACGCTGCGTGGTGGTGCTGGGCAACGACGTGCGCGCCGAAGCGGCGTTCCCCGCCCTGGTACGGTTCGTTCTGGGCGAAACCGGCGCGCCGTGGTCGTGGGAGTACGGGGGCAAGACGTTCGTCGAATGACGCAGGCCATGTAGCGGCTTACCAGCGCAGCTGTGCCGGCAATGGCCCGTCATGCGAGGGAAACAACGGCAGCACGTACTCGGCCAGCTCCTGCAGCACCTCGGCTGCAGGACGAGGTCGAGGCCCCCACCAGCGCGCTGTGAGTCGGTACTACGCGCACAAAAAAACCCCGCCTTCCGGCGGGGTTTTTCGTACTGCGGTGGCGGATGGCAGGTGCCGACCGATGGCCGGCCTCTACATCAGAAGTCCATGCCGCCCATGCCACCCATACCGCCCATGCCGCCGCCGGCTGCGCCAGCGCCGTCATCCTTCTTCGGGGCTTCGGCAACCATGGCTTCGGTGGTGATCATCAGGCCAGCGATCGAGGCCGCGTTCTGCAGCGCCGAACGGGTCACCTTGGTCGGGTCCAGGATGCCGAATTCCAGCATGTCGCCGAACTCGCCGGTGGCGGCGTTGTAGCCGAAGCTGCCGGTGCCTTCCTTGACCTTGTTGACGATCACGGACGGCTCTTCGCCAGCGTTGGCCACGATTTCGCGCAGCGGGGCTTCCATCGCGCGCAGGGCGATCTGGATGCCGTGGTTCTGGTCTTCGTTGGCACCCTTCAGGCCGCTCAGCGCGGTGACCGCACGGACCAGGGCAACGCCGCCGCCCGGGACCACGCCTTCTTCAACGGCTGCGCGGGTCGCGTGCAGGGCGTCGTCGACGCGATCCTTCTTTTCCTTCATTTCGATCTCGGTCGAAGCACCGACCTTGATCACGGCAACGCCGCCGGCCAGCTTGGCCACGCGTTCCTGCAGCTTCTCGCGGTCGTAATCCGACGAGGTGTCTTCGATCTGCGTCTTGATCTGGGTGACACGCGCTTCGATGTTGGCCTTCTCGCCGGCGCCATCGATGATCGTGGTGTTTTCCTTGGAGACCTGCACCTTCTTGGCGCGGCCCAGGTCCTTGATCGTCGCCTTTTCCAGCGACAGACCGATTTCCTCGGAGATCACGGTGCCGCCGGTCAGCACGGCCATGTCTTCCAGCATCGCCTTGCGACGGTCGCCGAAGCCCGGTGCCTTGACGGCCACGACCTTCACGATGCCACGGATGGTGTTGACCACCAGGGTCGCCAGCGCTTCGCCTTCGATGTCTTCGGCGATGATCAGCAGCGGCTTGCCGGCCTTGGCGACGCCTTCCAGCACGGGCAGCAGGTCGCGCACGTTGGAGATCTTCTTGTCGTGCAGCAGCACGTACGGATCGTCCAGGTCAGCGGTCTGCGACTGCTGGTTGTTGATGAAGTACGGGGACAGGTAGCCACGGTCGAACTGCATGCCTTCGACGACGTCCAGCTCGTTGTCCAGGCCCGAGCCTTCTTCAACGGTGATGACGCCTTCCTTGGTCACGCGGCGCATCGCTTCGGCGATGATGTTGCCGATCGACTCGTCCGAGTTGGCCGAGATCGTGCCGACCTGGGCAATGGCCTTGTCGTCGGCGGTCGGCTTGGAGATGTTCTTCAGCTCGGCGACGGCGGCGATCACGGCCTTGTCGATACCGCGCTTGAGGTCCATCGGGTTCATGCCGGCAGCGACGGCCTTGGCGCCTTCGCGGATCAGGGCCTGGGCCAGCACGGTGGCGGTGGTGGTGCCGTCGCCGGCGTCATCGTTGGTGCGCGACGCGACTTCCTTCACCATCTGCGCGCCCATGTTCTCGAACTTGTCAGCCAGTTCGATTTCCTTGGCGACGGAGACGCCGTCCTTGGTGATGGTCGGCGCGCCGAAGCTCTTTTCGAGCACGACGTTGCGGCCCTTCGGGCCCAGGGTGGCCTTGACGGCATTGGCGAGAACGTTGACGCCGCGAACCATGCGGGCGCGGGCGTCTTCACCGAAACGAATATCTTTGGCAGCCATTGCGATTACCTTTTTTGTAGAGCCGGGCCAAGCCCGGCGTCATGAATGACGGAACGAAGCAACATCCGGCAGCGCCAGGCCAGGCCCGGCGACGCCCACTCAGCCGACGATGGCGAGGATGTCGTCTTCGCGCAGAACCTTGAACTCGACGCCTTCGGACTTGTAGCTGCTGCCGGCGTACTGGCCGTAGATGACCTTGTCACCGACCTTCAGCGACGGCGCGCGCACGCTGCCGTTGTCCAGGGGCTTGCCCGGGCCGACGGCCACGACTTCACCCTTGGTCGACTTTTCCTTGGCGGAATCCGGAATCACGATGCCGCCGGACGAGATTTCGTCGGCTTCGATCGGCTTGACTACGACGCGGTCATGAAGCGGCTTGATGCTCATGTGAGACCCTTTTAAGTTGTTGATTGGTCTAGGAAAGTCTGGCGATGTTAGCACTCGCACAGGGCGACTGCCAGCCACGCTCACGAAAAAACCCGACGGTGCGGGACAGAGCAGAGATGGTGCTGGCCCCTGCCCTTTCAAGGGCAGCCGGTCGGATTTTTTTCCCGCCCCGGGCCAGATGTGAATGTTTGACGCAGTTCTCAATGCGAAAGGCCGCCCCTCTCGAGGCGATCGATATGTCATCTGGATTGCGTAGATTCGAGCGGCAATGACCAATCACAAGGAGCCGTAGATGAGGTTGCTGACGCCGCTGTCCCTGGCCTGCCTGCTGGTGCTGGGCACCAGCCCCGCCCGGGCCGATGTATTCATCAATGAACTGCATTACGACGACAGCACCCCGGCCGGGGATGTCGGCGAAGCGATCGAGGTGGTCGCCACCGCCGGCGAGGATCTGTCCGGCTACCGGCTCTACCTCTACAACGGCAGCAACCCGTCGGCGGCCGCGGTCTACGCCAACAACGCGGTCCCGGCCGGTACGGCCAGCTGCGGCAGCGCCCGGCTGGCCACGGTCACCTACCCGACCAACGGGATCCAGAACGGCCCCAACGATGGCATCGCCCTGGTCGATGCCAGTGGCAAGGTGGTCCAGTTCCTCAGCTACGAGGGCACCATCACTGCCGCTGGCGGACCGGCGGCGGGCCTGACCAGCCAGAACATCCCGGTCAGCGAGACCAACAGCACCGCCCCGGGGACCTCCCTGCAGCTGACCGGCACCGGCAGCCAGTACGCGCATTTCACCTGGGCCGAATCGGCCACGCAGACCTTCGGCGCCTGCAATCACGGCCAAACCTTCAGCGGCGGTGGCCCGACCGGCCCGAATACGGCGCCGTCGGTCACCGCGACCACCCCCGAACAGGGCGCCAGCACCTTCCCGGCCGCCGCCGACCTCAGCGTGACCTTCAGTGAGCCCGTCACGCTCTCCAGCGGCGCCTTCGCGCTGAGCTGCGGCCAGTCCGGCACGGTCGCGCTGAGCCATCCCGGCACCGGTACCCGCTTCACGCTGTCCACCAACACCGCGCTGGTGGCCGGCGAGGCCTGTCGCTTCGACATCCGCGCCACCCGCATCAAGGATGCCCAGGGCGCGCGCCCGGCCGCCGATACCCGCATTGCCTTCACGGTGGCCACTGCCACCACGCCAGATCCCGGCAACCCCGGCAATCCCGGCGAGTATTACGCGCGGGTCAACACCTCCAGCCCCAGCCAGCTGCGCTGCTCGCTGCACGACACCATCAAGGGCCACACCGCCTATCCCTACAGTGGGTCGGGCACCAGCACCTGGACCATCCTGGAGATCGCCGACGAAGACCCCAACAACAGCGGCAACATCCTCGATGCCTATCGCAACCGCAGCTACACCAAGGTCAGCGGGCGCGCAGGCACCGGCAGCGGACTGACCTATAACCGCGAACACACCTGGCCGAACTCGCTGGGCTTTGCCAGCACCACCGGCGACAAGGGCCTGCCCTACGCGCCCTATACCGACACCCACATGCTGTATCTGACCGATGCACAGTGGAATGCGGACCGCGGCAACAAGCCCTATGCCAAATGCGACAGCAATTGCGGTGAGCGCGCGACCGAGGCCAACAACGGATTCGGCGGCGGCAGCGGCGGCTACCCGGGCAATGCGAACTGGGTGCGCACGCCGGATGGCAATGCCGGTTCGTTCGAAGTGTGGGGCCACCGCAAGGGCGACATGGCGCGTGCCGTGATGTACATGGCGATCCGTTATGAGGGCGGCAAGGATGCCAGGACCGGACAGTCCGAGCCCGATCTGGAGCTGACCGACGACCGCAGCAAAATCGTCAAGACCTCGGCCTCGCCGGCCTACATGGGGTTGCTCTCGACCCTGATCGACTGGCACCTGTCCGATCCGCCGGACGCGGCGGAACGCGCCCGCAACGAGGTCATCTTCAGCTTCCAGGGCAACCGCAATCCGTTCATCGACCATCCGGAGTGGGCCACCCCGGCCCTGTTCACCTCGGCCAAGCCGGCCACCTGCCAGCTGGCCAACTGAGCCAGGCCGACCGGCGCCCTCCCGCGGCGCCGGTCGGACCATTGGCCTCCAGCGGTCCTATACTCGGCGGTCATGTCGATCGCCGATCCCGTCTACCTGCTGTTCACCACCTGCCCCGACGTGGCCTGCGCCACGCGGCTGGCGCACGCGCTGGTGGACGAGCGGCTGGCCGCCTGCGTGACCCGCCTGGACGGGGCGCACTCGACTTACCGCTGGCAGGGCGAGGTCACCGAGGACCACGAGGTCCAACTGTTGATCAAGACCACCGGCAGCCGCCTGGACGCCGCGATCGCGCGCGTGCAGGTCCTGCATCCGTATGAACTCCCCGAGTGCATCGCGGTCGAAACCCGCGCCGGTCTACCGGCGTACCTGGATTGGATTCGGGCGCAGACCCGTGAGGAAAGTGATTGATGACGCTGTATCGTCGTGTTGCCGCGCTGTGCGCGCTGCTCGTGGTCTCCCTGCCGGCGTGGGCCGTCAGCGAAAAGGATCTGCTCCCGGTCGATGAAGCCTTCGGGCTCACTGCGCAGGCGCGTGACCGCGACCGCGTGGAGATCAGCTGGAAGATCGCCCCTGGCTATTACCTGTATCGCCACCGCACCAGCGTCAAGGCCGAGGCCGGCTTCGATGCCGAGGCGCTGCAGTTGCCCGCCGGCAAGAAGCACCACGATGACTTCTTCGGCGAGGTGGAAACCTACCGCGAGCGCCTGACCGGCGTCCTGCCGGGCAAGGCCGCCGACGGCACCGATACCGTCACGCTGGAAGTGCGCTACCAGGGCTGCGCCGATGCCGGCGTGTGCTACCCGCCGCAGAAGCGCACGCTGCAGGTGAAGCTGCCGGCCGCTGGCAGCGGCGCGGCCAACGCCGCCCCGGCGGCCGCCAGCAGCGCCGCCTCCCCGTTCAACAACCCGCTGGCCGGCAACTCCGGCACGGGGCTGCGCCTGCCCGGCACCAGCAATACCCAGGCCCTGCCGCTGCCGTCCGAGCGCGCGTTCGGCTTCGATGCGATCGTCGGCGATGGCAACACCGTGCTGCTGCGCTTCACCCCGGCCCCCGGTTACTACCTGTATCGCGACCGTACCTCGCTGGCGCTGGAAGGCGCCCCCGGCATCCGCGCGGACAAGCCGGCGTGGCCGGCCGCCAAGTCGCATCGCGATGAGCACTTCGGCGATGTGGCCGTGTATTTCGACCAGATCGACGTGCCGCTGCCGCTACGCCGCAGCACCGCCGGTGCGGCCGACGCCACCCTGGTGATCACCTTCCAGGGCTGCCAGACCGATGGCATCTGCTACCCGCCGATGACCCGCCGGGTGAAGCTGGCGCTGCCGGCCGGCAAGGTCAACGCGGCGGCCGGTGAAGTCGCCCAGAAGACCGAGGTGATCGCGCCGCTGCCCAATCGCGACAAGCGCGCCCAGGGCCGCAGCGACGCCGGCAGCCAGCCGATGCTGATCCGCCCGAACGAACCCGCTCTGGCCGTGCCGGGTGATGCCGCCACCCCCGATGCCAGCGCCGACAACGCGCAGCGTACGCCCCCGCCGGTGGCGCCGACCGCCGCACCCGGCAATCTGCTGGTGCTGCTGCTGTTCGCCGTGGCCGGTGGCCTGATCCTCAACCTGATGCCATGCGTGCTGCCGATCCTGTCGTTGAAGGTGCTGGGCGTGGCGCAGAGCGGTGAGAGCCGTCAGCGCGCGCGCAGCCATGCGCTCTGGTACACCGCCGGCGTGCTGGTGGCGTTTGCTGCGATCGGTGCCTTGGTGATCGCGCTGCGCGCGGCCGGCCAGGCCGCAGGCTGGGGCTTCCAGCTGCAGCACCCGTGGTTCATTGCCGCGCTGGTGTACCTGATGTTCGCCGTGGGCCTGAGCCTGTCGGGCGTGTTCACCCTGGGCGGCAGCCTGGGCGGCGTCGGCCAGTCGCTGGCCTCGCGCAGCGGCCCGGTCGGCGATTTCTTCACCGGCGTGCTCGCCTGCGTGGTGGCCAGCCCGTGCGTGGCCCCGTTCATGGGCCCGGCGCTGGCGTACGCCTTCGCCGCGCCCGGCCTGCAGGCGATGCTGGTGTTCCTGGCGCTCGGCCTGGGCCTGGCGCTGCCGTTCCTGCTGATCGGCTTCGTGCCCTCGCTGGCCCGCCGCCTGCCGCGCCCGGGCGCGTGGATGGAAACCCTCAAGCTGGTGCTGGCCTTCCCGATGTACGGCACCGCGATCTGGCTGCTGTGGGTGCTCGGCAAGCAGCGCGGCGTGGATGCGATGGCGCTGGTGCTGGGCGGCCTGGTGATCCTGTCGCTGGCGCTGTGGTGGTTCGAACGCAGCCGCTGGCGCAGCCAGCGCGTGGCCGGCCTGCTGGCCACGCTGCTGATCCTGGGCGCGCTGTACCCGATCTGGGGCGTGACCCGCCTGGATCCGCCAGCCAAGGCCGCGCAGTCGGCCAGCGACAACGTGGTGGAGTACTCGCCGCAGATGCTCGACCGGCTGCGCCAGGACAACCGCGTGGTGTTCGTCAACATGACCGCCGACTGGTGCGTGACCTGCAAGGCCAACGAGCGCGCGGTGCTGGGCACCAACGCGTTCCAGGACACGCTGCGCCGGACCAACGCGGTCTACATGCGCGGCGACTACACCAATGTCGACCCGCAGATCACGGCTTTCCTGGATGAGCACAAAGCCGTCGGCGTGCCGCTGTACGTGGTCTACGGCCCGGGCGCACCGCCGACCGTGCTGCCGACGGTACTGACCCAGGCGCTGGTGGAAGAAGCGCTGCTGCGGACCGCGCGATGAGCCTGCGGCCACCACGCCGGACGGTCGTGGTGGTCGTGATCGCGGCCGTGCTCGGCATCGGCGCGGGCATGTGGTTCGCCGGGCATGGCCAAGGCCCGGCCGATGCTCCGCCACCGCCTCGGCCGGCGGTGGTCGGTGCCCAACCGGGTGACCTGGTGCCGGCGATCACTCTTCCCGACCTGCACGGTCAACCGCTGGATCTGGCCAGCTTCCGCGGGCGTCCGCTGCTGATCAACGTCTGGGCCAGCTGGTGCGGCCCGTGCGTGGAAGAGATGCCCGCGCTGACCGCCTTTGCCGACGCGCAGGGCGCCGGCGGCGTACAGGTGCTCGGGCTGGCGCTGGATACACCCGAGGGCGTGCGCGATTTCCTGACCCGCATCCCGGTCGCCTACCCGATCGTGCTTGATACGCCCGGGCCGGCCGACGCCAGCGTGCGCCTGGGCAATGCACAGGGCCTGCTGCCGTATTCGGTACTGGTCGACGCACAGGGGCGCATCGTGAAACAGAAGCTGGGGCCGTTTGCGGCCGGTGAGATCGAGGCGTGGGCGCTGCACTGACGCCGGATTGAGCGGGGTGGGCGTCTGATCGAGGTGCCGTTGCCCTAGCGTGGGCTATTGACCCACCCAGCCCTGCGCCCAACAATGACGAGATCCATTCTCATCCATTGCCGGGCTCGCTTCGCCTTGCCGCCGGAACCGCCCGCATGTTGAAGACCGTTGTTTTCCAGCTGCATTGGCTGCTGGGCATCACTGCCGGCACCGTACTGGCGGTGATGGGGCTGAGCGGGGCCACGCTGGCCTTCGAAGACGAGATCATGCGTGCGGCCAACCCGGCCTTGGCGCAGGTGGTGCAGCGGCATGCAGCCGGCGAGCAGCCGCTGGCCCTGACAGCGCTGCTGCCGCAGCTGCAGAAGGACATGCCACAGTCATTGCAGCGGCTGCGCGTGGACGCCACCGGGCAGCGCCTGTCGGTGGCGCGTTTCGAAGGCGGCCAGGCGAACTGGCGCTATTTCGATCCGTACACCGGTACCGTGCTGACCGAGCTGAAGGGGCTGGCCTTCTTCGCCTTCGTCGAAGACCTGCACCGCCACCTGGTCAGCGGTGAGCGCGGCAGCCTGATCACCGGCAGCTGTGCGATCGCGCTGGTGTTCTTCTGCCTCTCCGGTCTGTACCTGCGCTGGCCGCGACGCTGGTGGCACTGGCGCACCTGGCTGGCGGTGGAGTGGTCACGCAGCGGGCGAAGCTTCCTGTGGAGCCTGCACTCGGTGGTCGGCACCTGGGTGCTGCTGGTCTACCTGATGATCGCGCTGACCGGGCTGTGGTGGTCGTTCGACTGGTACCGCAAGGGCGCGACCGCATTGCTTGGCGGCGCCACGGCCGAGCAGAACCAGCCGCGCGCCCACGGTGGCCCACTGGACCTGGGCACGGTGCAGGCCACCCTGTACGGCCTGGAGGGTGTGCGACGCGGTTACATCGACCTGCGCTTCCCGGCCAAGCCAGGCCGTGCGCTGACCGGCCGCGTGCAGGGAGGCAACCCCGCGCACGACCGCGCGCAGGACATCCTCCAGCTCGATCCGTCCACCGGTGCCCTGCTCTCCTACGCGCCTTACCGCAGCAAGAACGCCGGCGGCAAGATCATCGTCAGCGTCTTCGCGCTGCACTCGGGCAGCTTCTTCGGGCTGCCAGGGCGGATCATCGTGATGGTGTCCAGCCTGGGCATGCTGGTGTTCTTCATCACCGGCTGGATGCTGTACCTGGACCGCCGCCGCAAGAAGCGCGAGGTGCGCGCCTCGCGCCTGCCCCTGCCCCTGGCCACGGCCATCGGCACCGGGCAGCCGTGGCTGGTGGCGTTCGCCAGCCAGAGCGGGTTTGCCGAACAGCTGGCCTGGCGCACCGCTGCGCAGCTCCAGGTGGCCGGCCTGCCGGTGCAGGTCCGCCCGCTCGCGCAGGTGGATGCCGGGTTGCTGGCGGGCACGGACAACGCCTTGTTCGTCATCAGCACCTTCGGCGATGGCGAAGCTCCCGACGCCGCGCGTGCCTTCGAGCGACGGGTGCTCGCCCACTCCGCTGCGCTGCAGGGGATGACATATGCCGTGCTTGGGCTCGGTGATCGCGAGTACGCACGCTTCTGCGGCTTTTCGCGCAGGGTGGACACCTGGCTGACAGCACAGGGCGCACACCGCCTGTTCGCCAGCATCGAGGTGGATCGCACCGATGCCGTTGCACTGGGGCAGTGGCAGCAGCAGCTGGCCCGGCTGACCGGGGTGGAAGATCACACCCCACTGCCAGTGCCGGTCGAACTGCAGCGGTGGACACTGGGGACGCGCACCCTGCTCAATCCGGGCAGCGCCGCCGGAGCGATCTGGCAGGTGGCCCTGCAGCCGCCGGCACATGTGCATTGGCAGGCCGGCGACGTTCTGGAAATGGCGCCACGGCACGCGCGTGCGCATGTGCTGACGGTGCTGGCTCGCAACGGTCTGGATCCGCAGGCGCCGGTGACGGTCGATGGACGGATCACGACGCTGGTCGAAGCGGCGGCCATGCGCGTCCTGCCGGAAACAGCGGAGACGATCGCTGCCGCGGCAGCACCCGATGCCGCCCGCTGGCTGGCGCGGCTGCCGGCGCTGCCCCATCGCGAGTACTCGATCGCCTCGGTACCGGACGATGATGCCGTGCAGCTGGTGATCCGCCTGACCAGTCTGCCCGATGGCCGCCATGGGCTGGGCTCGGGCTGGCTGTGCGTGCATGCCACCGAGGCGGACGGCATCCCTGCCCGCGTGCGGCGCAACACCGGCTTCCATCGCCATCCCGAGCATGCCCCGATGCTGCTGATCGGCAACGGCACCGGCATCGCCGGGCTGCGCAGCCTGCTGCGTGAAGCCGACGCGCAGGGCGACCGCGGCCACTGGCTGGTGTTCGGCGAACGCACCCACGCACACGATTTCCTCTATCGCGAAGAGATCGAGGCCTGGCAGACGCAAGGCCACCTGAGCCGTGTGGATCTTGCATTCTCGCGTGATGCCGACGGCGGCGGCTATGTGCAGGACCGCCTGCGCAGCGCCCCGGAGGCGCTGCGCGCATGGGTGGATCTGGGCGGCAGCCTTTACGTCTGCGGCTCGCTGCATGGCATGGCCGAAGGGGTCGATGCGGTGCTGCGCGAGGTGCTGGGCAATGAGGCGGTGGATGCCCTGCTCAACGACGGGCGCTACCGCCGCGACGTGTACTGAGCAACGCTGCGCCGCTCAGGGAAACCAGCGGCGCAGATAGCGCGCGGTGGCACCCTGCCTGGCCCGGCTGACCTGTGCCGGCGTGCCTTCGGCCACGATCCGGCCGCCCTCCTCGCCCGCGCCCGGTCCCACATCGATCACCCAATCCGCATCGGCGACCACGCGCAGATCGTGCTCCACCACGACGACCGTGTTGCCGGCATCGACCAGGCCATGCAGCTGTGTCATCAGCTTGTCCACGTCGGCCGGATGCAGGCCGGTGGTCGGCTCGTCCAGCACGTACAGACTGTTGCCGTGCTGGCTGCGCTGCAGCTCGGTGGCGAGCTTGATCCGCTGCGCTTCCCCGCCGGACAGCTCGGTGGCGGGCTGGCCCAGGCGCAGATAGCCCAGGCCGATGTCCCGCAGCAGTTGCAGCGGCCGCTGCACCGGCGGCTCGTCGGCAAAGAACGCCAACGCTTCCTCCACCGTCATCGCCAGCACCTGCGCGATGTTGCGGCCGTTCCACTGCACCTCCAGCGTCTTGGCGTTGTAGCGCTGGCCGTGACAGGTTGGGCACGGTGCGTAGACGCTGGGCATGAACAGCAGTTCGACGTGGACGAAACCCTCGCCTTCGCAGGTCTCGCAGCGACCGGCGGCGACGTTGAAGGAGAAGCGGCCGACGCTGTAGCGCCGCGCCCTGGCCGAGCGCGTGCCGGCGAACAGCCGGCGCACATGATCGAACAGGCCGGTATAAGTGGCCAGGTTGGAGCGCGGCGTGCGCCCGATCGGCTTCTGATCCACATTGACCAGCCGCTTGATCGCCTTGGCCCCGTTCAAGCGGCCACGGGTGCGTTCGATGCGGCTGGGCTGCGGCACCTCGCTGTCGGCTTCCTCGATCACCGGCTCCTGCCCCAGATGCTCGCCGACCAGCTCCACCAGCGCCTGACTGACCAGGCTGGATTTGCCCGAGCCGGAGACGCCGGTCACCGCCGTAAACGCGCCAAGCGGAAAGCGCGCGTCCACGCCATGCAGATTGTTGCGATGGATGCCCTGCAGGCCCAGCCAGCCGGACGGCGCGCGCGGCGTGCGCTGCGGACCTGTGGCGTCCTGGAACAGATAGGGCGCTGTGACCGAGGCCTTGACCGTGCGCAGTCCTTCGGGCGGCCCGCTGTAGAGCACCTGTCCTCCGTGCTGTCCCGCGCCGGGGCCGACATCGACCAGCCAGTCCGCGCGTCGCAGCATCTCCAGATCATGCTCGACCACGAACAAGGTGTTGCCACCGGCCTTGAGCTGGGCCAACGCGTCATACAGGGCCTCGCCATCGGCCGGATGCAGGCCGGCGGTGGGCTCATCCAGCACGTACACCACCCCGAACAGGCTGGAGCGGATCTGCGTCGCCAGGCGCAGGCGTTGCAGTTCGCCCGGCGACAGCGTCGGGGTCGCGCGGTCCATCGACAGATAGCCCAGGCCCAGCGACTGCAGCGTGCGGATCCGCTCGACCAGATCGTGCGCGATGCGCTGTGCCGCGATGCGCTTCTCCTCGGACAGATCCGGCGTGCGGCGGACGTCACTGCCGCCGGCATGCGCATTGCCGCCGGCGGCGGCCCGCCTGGCGGTGGCCTGCCGGCCTGCACTGCGGCTGCGCGTGGCGGTGGCGGTAGGTGCGTCGAAATGCCCTTCCGCTGCAGGACGCAGCGCCTGCGCCATCGCACTGAGCGGCAGCTGCGACAGGGTGCCGATATCCATGCCGGCGAACGTCACCGAGAGCGCCTCGCGCTTCAGCCGGCGGCCATCACAGACCGGGCACTGTGCGCCGATCATGTAACGCGCCACGCGCTTCTTCATCATCGCGCTTTGCGTGGTCGCAAAGGTGTGCAGCACATAGCGGCGCGCACCGCTGAAGGTGCCCATGTAACTGGGTTCTTCCTTGCGCCGCAGCGCGGCGCGGGTTTCGGCCGGGGTGAAGCCGGCGTAGACCGGCACCACCGGTTGTTCTTCGGTGAACAGGATCCAGTCCCGCTGCTTCCTGGGCAGATCGCGCCAGGGAATGTCCACGTCGTAGCCGAGCGTGACCAGGATGTCGCGCTGGTTCTGCCCGTGCCATGCCGGCGGCCACGCGGCGATGGCGCGCTCGCGGATGCTCAGCGAGGGATCGGGCACCATCGATTGCTCGGTCACCTCATACACGTAGCCCAGCCCGTGACAGTTCGGACAGGCGCCCTGCGGCGTATTCGGCGAAAAGTCTTCGGCATACAGCATCGGCTGTCTGGCCGGATAGGTACCGGCGCGCGAGTACAGCATCCGCAGCAGGCTCGACAGCGTGGTCACGCTGCCGACACTGGAGCGCACGCTGGCGGTGCCGCGCTGCTGCTGCAGGGCCACCGCCGGTGGCAGGCCTTCGATCGCGTCCACGTCCGGCACGCCGACCTGGTCGATCAACCGGCGCGCATAGGGCGACAACGACTCCAGGTAGCGCCGCTGCGCCTCGGCGTACAACGTGCCGAACGCCAGCGAGGATTTGCCCGAGCCGGAAATGCCGGAGAACACCACCAGCGCATCGCGCGGGATGTCGACATCCACGTTCTTGAGATTGTGTTCGCGTGCACCCCGGACGCGCACGAAGGCATCCGGGGCAGTGGAGGGCGACGGTCGGCGCGTGGATTTCTTCATGGATGAAGAGTAGCGAACCACAGTGCCGGCTCACCGCCGGTGAAGACCGGTGAGCGCGGTGTTGACGGAGGCGTCAGGCCGTCGCCCGCACGCGCGCGGACGGCGGCGCAGTCATGACGAAGGCATCCACTGCTTCGCCCAGCAGGCAGGCCTGGCGCTCCAGCACGCGCGCCGAGGCCGAGGCCGAGGCCTCCTCCACCAGGGCCGCATTCTGCTGCGTGCTGCCGTCCATCTGCAGCAACGTCTGGCTCACCTGCTCGATGCCCGCGGTCTGCTGCTGCGACGCGGCCGAAATGCTGGCCATGATCGATGTCACCCGTTGCACACTGCCGACGATCTCGCCCATGGTCGCGCCCGCGTCATCGACCTGGCGCGTGCCGGCGTCGACCTTTTCCACCGAGGCGTCGATCAGTTGTTTGATCTGGCGCGCGGCATCGGCACTGCGCTGTGCCAGCAGCCGCACTTCGCTGGCCACCACCGCGAAGCTGCGCCCCTGCTCACCGGCCCGCGCAGCTTCGACGGCCGCGTTCAGGGCCAGGATATTGGTCTGGAACGCGATGCCGTCGATCACCCCGGTGATCTCGCCGATCCGCCGCGAGGACAGCGCGATGTCGGCCATGGTGGTCACCACCTGCGCCACCGATTCACCACCCCGCGCCGCGACCTCCGCCGCGCGGATCGCCAGCTGGTTGGCCTGCTGCGCCGAGTCCGCGTTCTGCCGCACGGTGGCCGAGAGCTCCTCCATCGCAGAGGCGGTCTCTTCCAGATGCGCCGCCTGGCGCTCGGTGCGGCCGGAGAGGTCGTGGTTGCCGGCGACGATCTCGCCGGCGGCATGGTTGATCGCCAGCGAGGCCTGCTGGATGCGCGCGACGATGTCGGTCAGCTGCATCACCGTGGCGTTGGCATCGTCACGCAGGCGCGCGAACACGCCGTGGAAGTCGCCCTGCATGCGCACGCGCAGATCCCCCTGCGACAGCGCCGAGAGCAGGCCCTGCAACCCGGACAGGTTGCTCTGGAAGGTATCGAGCAGGTGGTTGATGCTCAGCGCCAGGGTTCTGACGAAGCCCTGTTTGTCCTCCACGGTGATGCGCCCGTGCAGCTCCCCGCGCGCGGCGGCGTCCACCAGCGCGGCCACTTCATTCTCCACCGTGGTTTCCAGCGCGCGGCTGCGCCACTCCACGGCAGCGCCCAGCAGCTGGTCGTGATCCACGATCGGGGTGATCACCAGCTGGTAGCGGACGCCCGCATGTTCGATTTCGCGGGTGGCGCGCTGGCCGTCCCGCAGCGTCGGCACCAGGGTGGCGAAGGCCGGATGCAGGGCGGCAGCCGGTTGGCCACTCCAGTCCATGTGCGTGAGCTGCAGTTCGGCGAGCAGCGCCTGGTTGAGGAAACCGATCCGCCCCTCGCCGTCGAGCACCATCACCCCGGTCTGCGCGCAGTCCAGCGCCTGGCGGGCGCGGGTGTTGTCGCGCGCGACGGCGCGCTCGGCGTCGATCCGCTCACGCAGCCGGTGCTGCATGTGGCGCAGGCGCGCGGCCAGCTGGCCGATTTCATCGTGCGGATTATGCAGGGGCAGGACGGTGTCGAGCCGATCCTCGGCAATATCCTCGGCGAAGCGCAGCGTATCGGTGATCGGCTGGCGGACCGCGCGCAGCACCAGCAGCAGCGTGGCGATCAGCACCACCGCCACCAGCAGCAGGGTCAGCGCGAACACGACCCCCATGGTGCTGGCCCGCGCGGCCTGTCGCTCACGCGCCGCCGCCAAGGCCCGCGTCTGCGCCTGTTGCAGCGCCTGCAGACCGGGCCCGATCTGGGCGGCAGTCTCAGCCAATGACTGTGCCTCCACATCCAGTCCGATGCGGGCAGCGGTGTAGGCCAACAGCGCGCCCTGGTAGTCGTCCATCTGCGTGCGCAGTGCTTCCTGCGTGTCTGCGCCCAGGCGCGCCTGCGCCAGTGACAGATCGAACGGCAGCTTCTGTTCGCTGGCACGATCAGTATGCGCCGAATCGCCGGTGAGCAGCAGCAGGCCTTCTTCGCGCCGCATTTTCTGCAGCTGGGCCATCAGCACCGGGCTCGCGCTGCTCTCGACGCTGGCTTCCAGCGTGGCGGCTGCGGCCTCCAGCTGCGCACGCAGGCCGGCATCGCCGCGCCCCATCTCATCCACCCGGGCATTCAATGCGGTGATGCCCTCGGCGAAGTCACCCGCACGTGCCGCCAGCTCGCGCAGTGCCCCGGCACTGCCGGCATCGTGCGGATCGCGCTGCAGGTGCGCCAACGTTGTCTGCAGGCGCTGCTGTGCAGCCTGCAGGGCCTCGCGGTCGGCATCTTCGAAGGTGCTGGCATACCGCGTCTGCAGCCGCCGCGCATCGGCGATTTCGGTCGCCAGCGTGGCGGCCCGTGCCGCCTCCTGCTGATGCGCCGCGAACGCCTCGGCCGCTTGCTCGTTATCATGGCGCGTCCAGCCGTACACGACGGCCACCGCGAACAGGCCCAGGCCGCAGATCAGCAGGCTGGCCCTGAGTTTTTGTGCCACGCTGAGACGACCTGGCCCGGCCAGCCGAGGCGGCTGGGCCAGACGGAGGCGGAACCGGTCGCCCAGACGGGCGACGAACAACGACAGGCGGCGGGGGACGGCCGACATCACGTACTCCAGGCAGAAGGACGCATCGATATCGGCGGGCCTACGGCGAACTTGAGGGGCGACATCAACCGTCGGCGATGGCCTCGCCACTGGCTCCCGTTGTAAGCGCGCCAGACGACGAAGTGATGACGGTCAGGCGATGACCGCGCCGCCCAGGCGGCGGCGGGGCCGGCCGCACCCCGCTGCATGAACGTGCGACAGTGCAGGAAGGGACAGCACCTTCACGGCGATTGCGCTGAACTAGCGGTGGGATCGCGGCCGGGGCCGCTGCCAGGCTCGGCGTGCGCCGCCGCACATCGGGTTGATCACGACGCATCGCGCCATACCGCACGGAGAGAGACCGCCATGAACGCCGCCTTCAAGATCTTTCTGCTCGCCGGTGCACTGTTGTACGGGCTGCCGGGGCTGGTGTGGTGGGTGAATCATCGGCGGGCCAAGCGTGCGCGGCTGGCCCAGGGTGCGATCAGCGTCGAGGCGCGGTCGCCATGAGTGGCGGTACCGGTGCCCAGCCCTCGATGCAGCTGACCGATGACCAACGGCAGATCCTGCGCGATATCAACGCCACGCGGCCGGTCAGCGATGAGGCGGCCAACTGGGCAGTCAAGGCCGGCTATGCCGCACAGGCCGAAGACGGCGACATCGACCTGACCCAGGCCGGTCGTCAGCAGGTGGACTCCAGCTCGCTGTAACCTGCCGGGGTCGACATCGATACGCGGCGGCCGCGAGCGGCAGCCCTGCGCCGGCAGCGCGGGAGCCTCTCCGGCACGGACGCTTCACTCGGCCGCGTCTTGCCGAGGTGCGCTGGGCAGCGCTTGACGGCATGGGGATTTTCTCAATACTGCGCGAATGCTCAGCCAACACTTTCTGTTCTTCTTTGCCATGTTGGGCGCCTTCAACGGCATCGTGGCAGCATCGATACTGTGGTGGCAGGCGAAGGGTGAAACCCCGCAGCGCTGGCTGGCGCTGCTGATCCTCATGGTCGGTGTGCGGACGGGGAAGTCCGTGACCTACCATTTCTGGCCGGAAGTCCCCCTGGTGGTTCTCCAGCTCGGGCTGACCGCGTGTTCCATGATCGGGCCCTGCCTCTACTTTCTGGTGCGCGCCAGCCAGGACGGCTCTGCCGGAGCCGGAAAGGCCGAGCGATGGCACCTCGGTGTATTGCTGCTGCTTGTCGCGGCGGTCAATGTCCTGCTTCCCTACAGCCGCAACGCCGAGCTGTGGCGGCACACCATCGCGCCCGGCATCAACTACGCCTGGCTGGGCTACCTGCTCCTCGCCACAGCCCTGATGTATCGGCACCGCGCGAGGCTTCGGACCTCCCGGTCCAACCCACTGTTGCCGGTTGCGCTGGGGGGAATCTGGGTCATATGGATCGCGTACTACACCGCCGGGTACACCTCCTACATCGTCGGGGCGCTGTCCTTTACCTTCGTACTGGCGGTGAGCATTCTGGTGGGCACCCGCCTGCGGTCCGGACGCACGCCGATCGAGCGCTACCAGGACCGTCGCATTCCCGCGGCCGAGGCGAGCATGGCATTGCATGCCCTGGCTGAGGTAATGGCGCGCGAACGACTGCATCTTGACGCTGGCCTGACCCTGCCACGCCTCGCCCGACGGCTGGGCATGCCGCAGACCCGGCTGTCGCAGCTGCTGAACGACAACAACCAGACCTCGTTCAAGCAGTACCTGACCCAGCTGCGCGTGACCGAGGCAAAGGCGCTTCTGCAACAGACCCCGACCAAACCCCTGGACATCGTCGCCCAGGAGGCGGGCTTCCAGTCCATGTCGACGTTCTACAGCGCCTTCAAGAAGCACGAAGGGATCACGCCCGCCGCGTTCCGCACGGCCACCGCGCTCTCCTAGAATCGATTCCCGCACTCCGGAAAGATAGTGCAACGCATTGATTGGGAAGCGCTTGGATACATTGCAGGCTTCTTCTTCCACGCCTGCCCCATGCACCCGCTCTTGAGCGCCGACCAGGGCGTCGACCCCGCATGGAGGCGCCAGATCCCCAGAGGCCGCTTGTGCGCGTTCCCAGATCCTTTGTCCTGTTGCCCCTCATTGCCGCCGGTGTGATGCCGTCTCCCGGCGCAGCGACCCCGCCGCTGAGCCTCTCTGCCGCTGAGCGCCACACCCGGGTGGATGCGATCTTCGCGCCATGGAACAACGCCACCACGCCAGGCTGTGCGGTGGGCATCTCGCGCGATGGCGTGCTGGACTACACGCGCGGCTACGGGATGTCGGACCTGGAGCATGGCGTGGCGATCACACCGGAATCGATCTTTCTGGCCGGCTCCGTCTCCAAACAGTTCACGGCCTTCTCGATCGCCCTGCTCGCGCAGGAGGGCAGGCTGTCGCTGGACGATGACATCCGCACGTACCTCCCGGAGATGCCGGACGTTGGCAGGACGATCACGCTTTCGCATCTGATCCATCACAGCAGCGGGCTGCGCGAGCAGGGGCAGCTGCTGTACCTGGCCGGCTGGCGCAGCGACGACATGATGACCCAGGCCGACATGCTGTCGATAGCGGCAAAACAGCGTGGATTGAACTTCGCCCCGGGAACAGAGACGCTCTACAACAATCTCGGCTATACGCTGCTGGCGGAGATTGTCGAGCGTGTTTCCGGCAAGTCGCTGGCCGCCTTCGCCGACGAACGGATATTCAAACCGCTGGGCATGAACGACACCCACTTCCAGGACGACCACACCGAGATCGTGCGGCGCAGGGCGGTCGGCTATCGCGTGCATGCCGACGGAGAGTGGCGCATCAGTCTCCCGGCCTCCGACTACTACGGTCCAACCGGCCTGTTCACCACGGTGGGCGACCTGCTGACATGGCACGACAACCTGGTCCAGGCGCGTGTTGGCGGGCAGGCCCTGGTGGCCGCCATGCAGCGTCCGGCGACAACCGACCTTGGCCTGGCGACCGGCTACGGCGGTGGCCTTTTCATCAGCACGTACCGCGGCCTGCGCACGGTGGGGCACGACGGCGTGCACGCCGGCTATCGGGCGGACTCCATTGCCTTCCCGGACCAGCGGCTGGCCATCGTCACGTTGTGCAATGCCGCTACGGTCATGCCCGGCGAGCTGACCCGGAGGGTCGCCGAGGTCTATCTGGGCGATCGCATGACGGCGGTTGCCCCGGCGGCAGAAGCCCCCGAGGCCGAGCTGTCGGCGCTCGCCGGTGTCTACTGGAGTGCCGTAACGGATGAGGTGGTGCAGCTGGAGGTGACGGACGGGGCATTGCGGCCGGTCGGCGCAGATTCCGCGCTTGAGCCGCTCGGCCAGGGGACGTTCCGCATCGGTCACACCGCACAGTGGCGGTTCGCCGCTCCCGCAACGCGGCAGGAAGCACGCGAACTGCAGATCTGGGATTCCTGGCCAGCGCCGAGGACCTTCACCCGCGTCACCGAGCCGAAGCCTGGCCGGCCGGCGCTCGCCGCGCTGACCGGCAGGTATCGGATCGCCGAGGTCGACATGACATATGACGTCTTCCTGGACGCCGACACGCTGACAATGCGCTGGCCACGCCAGACTGACCTCGTGCTGGAGCCGGTTGGCGCCGATCGCTTCGTCAGCGGCGCGTGGACGGTGACCTTCACGCGCGCGGCGTCAGGCGCGGTGGACGGATTGACGATGACCACACGCCGCCTGCGGCGCATGCGCGCGGAGCGGATCCCTGCCACGATGGTACCTGCGCCGCCGGCGCGGACCAGCGTCCCGGGGATACGCGACCGCTGACACGATGCCTCAACGCGCACTGCCACAACGCTCCCCGCCGAATTTCAAACACTCGCTTGAAACATGCGTAACTTCGTCGAACTGGACACGATCCACCAGTTCCGCCAGACTCCGCCCTTTCCTGTTGTTCGGCACCCATGGCGAAACTGCTGGTCCTGCATGGCCCCAACCTCAACCTGCTCGGCACGCGCGAGCCGGGGGTCTATGGGCACACCACGCTGGCGCAGATCGACCAGGCCCTGCTGGCCCAGGCGCAGGCCGCCGGCCATGCCCTGGAGAGCCTGCAGTCCAATGCCGAGCACGTGCTGCTGGACCGGGTGCAGGCCGCCCGGGACGATGGCACTGCCTTCATCCTGATCAACCCGGCCGCGTTCACCCACACCTCGGTGGCCCTGCGCGATGCGCTGGCCGCGGTGGACGTGCCCTTCATCGAGATCCATCTGTCCAACCCGCATGCACGCGAGCCCTTCCGCCAGCACAGCTATTTCAGCGACAAGGCGGTGGGAGTGATCTGTGGGTTCGGTGCGGACAGCTATCGCTATGCGATGGATGCGGCGCTGACCCGGCTGCAGGGCGCACGCGCCTGATGCAGCTGCTGCATGCCCTTGCCTGCGTGGCACTGTCGGCAGGCCTGTGCGCCAGTGCCGCTGCGTTCGACCGCCAGGACGAAGGCATCGACTGCGCCAAACCGACCACGACCATGGAAAGCGACCTGTGCGCCTCCGACGTGGCTGCCGCTGCCGACGTGGAACTCAATGCCGTGTATGCGCAGGCGCGCCAGCAACTGCGTTCTCCGGACGACGGTGGCGCGTGCAGCTGGTGCCGCAACGCCGAGCAGCAGCTGGTGCTGGCGCAGCGTGCCTGGGTGCAGCTGCGCGACCACGACTGCGAGGCGGTCTACATGTTCAACTCCGATGGCACCGCGCGCAACGGCGCACAGATGCGCTGCCTGACGACCCTCACGCGCGACCGTACGCGGCAGCTGCGCGATTTCTACGAACTGCTTTGACCCGAGCGCACTGCGCTTTTCCTTCTCCACTGACATCAAGACCACAGAGGCCCCTATGGATCTCCGCAAAATCAAGAAGCTGATCGACCTGCTGGAAGAGTCGAACCTCGCCGAAATCGAAATCAAGGAAGGCGAAGAGTCCGTGCGCCTGTCGCGCGCGCCCGTCTCCGGCTACGGCATGGTGCAGGCCCAGCCGCAGATGATGATGGCCCCGGCACCGGCCCAGGCCGCCGCCCCGGCGATGCCGATGCAGTCGCCGACCGAAGCCTCCACCGGTGGCACCGCCAAGGCCGGCAACGCCCTGCCGGACGGCCACGTGCTGCGCGCGCCGATGGTCGGTACCTTCTACGCCTCGTCCTCGCCGGACAAGCCGGCCTTCGTGTCGGTCGGCCAGGCGGTCAAGGCCGGCGAAACGCTGGCGATCATCGAAGCGATGAAGATGTTCAACCCGATCGAAGCCGATGTCTCCGGCACCATCGTCGCCATCCTGGGCGAAAACGGCCAGCCGGTCGAATTCGACCAGCCGCTGTTCGTGATCGGCTAAGGATTAGTCCATGCTCGACAAAGTCGTTATTGCCAACCGAGGGGAGATCGCGCTGCGCATCCTGCGCGCGTGCCATACCCTTGGCATCCGCACGGTGGCCGTGCATTCCACGGTCGACCGCAACCTCAAGCACGTGGCCATGGCCGACGAGTCGGTCTGCATCGGTCCGGCACCGTCCTCGGAGAGCTACCTCAACATCCCGGCACTGATCGCCGCGGCGGAAGTCACCGACGCCCAGGCCATCCACCCGGGCTACGGCTTCCTCTCGGAGAACGCCGACTTCGCCGAGCGCGTGGAAGAATCCGGTTTCATCTTCATCGGCCCCAAGGCCGACACCATCCGCCTGATGGGCGACAAGGTGGAAGCGATCCGCGCGATGAAGGCCGCCGGCGTGCCGTGCGTGCCCGGCTCGGGCGGCCCGCTGACCGACGACATCGTGGCCAACACCAAGATCGCCCGTGAGATCGGCTACCCGGTCATCATCAAGGCCTCCGGTGGCGGTGGCGGTCGCGGCATGCGCGTGGTGCATGCCGAGGCCTCGTTGAAGGCCGCGATCGAGACCACCAAGTCCGAAGCCAAGGCCGCTTTCAGCAACGATCAGGTCTATATGGAGAAGTTCCTGGAGAATCCGCGCCACGTGGAGATCCAGGTGCTCGCCGATGGCCAGGGCAATGCCATCCACCTGGGTGAACGCGACTGCTCCATGCAGCGCCGCCACCAGAAAGTGGTGGAAGAAGCGCCGGCACCGGGCATCACCGCCGAGCTGCGCGACGAGATCGGCAAGGTCTGCGTGGAAGCCTGCATCCGCATCGGCTACCGCGGCGCGGGTACCTTCGAGTTCCTGTTCGAAGACGGCCGTTTCTACTTCATCGAAATGAACACCCGCGTGCAGGTGGAACATCCGGTGACGGAGATGGTGACCGGGATCGACCTGGTCTGCGAGCAGCTGCGCATCGCTGCCGGCCAGAAGCTGAGCATCAAGCAGAGCGACGTGGTGCTGACCGGCCACGCGATCGAGTGCCGCATCAACGCCGAAGACGCTGAAACCTTCGTGCCGAGCCCCGGCCAGATCACCGCCTTCCATCCGCCGGGTGGCCCCGGTGTGCGCGTGGATACCCATATCTACAGTGGCTACCGCGTGCCGCCGAACTACGACTCGATGATCGGCAAGCTGATCGTGCACGGCCCCGACCGCGAAACCGCGATCGCGCGCATGCGCGTGGCGCTGAGCGAACTGGTCGTGGACGGCATCAAGACCAACGTCGCACTGCAGCAGCGCATCATGCGCGACAAGGGCTTCCAGGCCGGTGGACAGAACATCCACTACCTGGAAAAGCGCCTGGCCGAACGCAAGAACAAGTCGATCGCGCTGACCTGATCGCTTGCGCGGAATGCCGGACAGCAGAAAGGCGGGGATATCCCCGCCTTTCTGTTTGCGCGAACCGGGCTGCCAAAGGACACGAACCCGGTAAACCTGCCCGGGGTTGGCTGCGCTGCATCATTGCGCGCAGCTGCCGCCGCCACGCATGGCGTGGCGCCACCCCGCGCGATTACGGCTTGGCCGCGTCCGCCGCCGTGATCTGCGAGTTCTTCACCGGCTCCACGCCCAGCGACGAGGTCGGATCGACGATCACCATGGTCTCGGTGGAACCGTCCGGCCATACCACCTGGAACGTGCTGCCGGTCGGCAACGAAGCGAACGGCATGCCACTCTGCGCGCGATACACCGCAGCGACCTGACTGGCACCGGCACGACGCACTTCGGCATCGGCCTTGACCGAGGTCAACTGCACCTTGGACAGGCTTCGGTAACGATCGTCGTAGGTATCGATCATCACCAGGCCCACCGCTCCAGCCGAGTACGCGACGAACAACGCGACCCAGAACCAGAATTTCGCACCGTGCAGGATTCGACGGTAATTCATCGCCCATTCCTCTGCTTGACCAGCTCTTCGACCAACACGTTCATTTTCCCCGCACCTTGCCGCGATACCGCGGCGTCATACACAAAAGTGGCAAAGTCCTGCCCACCGTCCTGCGAACAGATCCCTCCGTTCGCGCAGAAATTATTCATCAGCACACTGTCCGGCCCGCAGGCCATGCCCAGCTCGCAGGCAGCCAGCCGCCAGGCCAGTTCGCTGAACTGATCGCCAGCCACCAGGCCGTTCAACCCGCTGTCACCACTGGCGCGCTGGCCCATGCCCGGCGCAAGCGCCATGTAGGCTTCCGGATCGCGCGAGCCCATGACCCGCTCGACCAGCCCGCGGCTGTAGCCGGGACCGGTTTCCAGCGGATGACCTTCGGCAAACAGCGACGCCTCGGCCGCCAGGTTGCCGGCCTTGGCCGCCTGCAACCGCTGCGCCAGGATCAGCGGCCGGCCCAGGTTGTCGCTGCTGACGAAGCCCGCGCAGCGACGCGAGACGCGCTCGCGCGCGGTGACCATCGGCGCCGACGCACTCATGCCCATGCCCGTGAGCAGGGCATTGTCGAGCTGGTAGCCGCCCGGATCCATCGCATACATGGCGCAGTAGTCGTACACGCGGCTGACCATCCAGCCGGCCTCGGCATTGCCGTTGGCGGCCTGTACCTGCAGGCGCTGCGCGTAGGCAAACAGATCGGTGTCGCCTTCGATGTCCGCGCGCAGGTCCAGCGGCAGGCCCGAGGCCACCGCCGTGCCGCGCTCGCTGCCGAGCAGGCGCCGGGCCAGTTGCCGGGCTTCGGCCGGCACCGCTGTCGCGGCATGGCCCGCCTGCGGCTCGTCCAGCTGGGCACCGGCGTGATCGGCATGCAGCACCCGATCGCCCGCGCGATAGCCCACCACCCCCAGCAACGCCAGGGCCGGTACCACCAGCAACCAGGTTTTCAGGGTCGGCACTAGCGCCATGGGCAGGACGTCAAGGGCGGTCAGTCGTTGACAGCAGAAGGCCAAGTTTAGCAAGCAGCCGCAACGGTGTCTGAACCGGCCGTCGGGCCATTCTTGCCGCCGGACGAGACGCCCATCCGGCGAGGCCACCGGGACCATCGGCCCGCACTGGTCTAACATGCACGGTTTTCCGCCGGTCCCTGCCCCCCATGCCCTTCCTGGAACTCACCCTGCACTGCACCGAAGCCACCCAGCCGCGCTATGAGAATGCGCTGGACGACGTGGGCGCGCTGGCGGTGACCCTGCTCGATGCCGATGCCGATACCAGCAACGAGCGCGCGATCCTGGAGCCGGGCGTGGGCGAGACGCCGCTATGGAACGACCTGGTGCTGACCGCGCTGTTCCCGGGCGACACCAATGCGCTGGCCCTGCTGGCCGCACTGGATGCCTTCGACCCGGGCCTGGACTGGGCCAATGCCAGCTTCCGCGCCGTGGCCGACGAAGACTGGGAACGCGCCTGGATCGACCAGTTCCAGCCGATGGCCTTCGGTGACCGTACCTGGATCGTGCCGTGGAACCACGACCTGCCCGAAGCCGCGCAGGCCGGGGATGCCGCCGTGGTCCGCCTGGATCCGGGCCTGGCGTTCGGCTCGGGCACCCACCCGACCACCGCCCTGTGCCTGCGTTGGCTGGACGGCCTGGCCAGCGAAGGTGCGCTGGCCGGCAATACCGTGCTCGATTTCGGCTGTGGCTCGGGCATCCTCGCGCTGGCCGCGCTGAAGCTGGGCGCCGCCCGCGCGATCGGCGTGGACAATGACCCGCAGGCCGTGATCGCCACCGGCGACAACGCCGAGCGCAACGGCCTGCAGGACCGCGTGCAGGTCTACCTGCCGGAAGACGAACCGCCGGCCACCTATCCGGTGGTGGTGGCGAACATCCTCGCCTCGGCGCTGGATGCGCTGGCGGATGTGCTGGCCGCGCGCGTGGCCCCGGGCGGCCGCATCGCGTTGTCGGGCATCCTGCATGGCCAGGAAGGCGAACTGCTGGAGCGCTATGCCCCGGCGTTCGAGCAACTGGCCGTGGCGCAGGATGGCGACTGGATGCGCATCACCGGCGTCCGCCGTGCTTGAATAGCCCGTCCCCTGCCCGGCCCCGTCCCCATGTCCGAGCCCCCGATGCCGCCGCGACGCCCGCTCGCCACGTTCCTGCGTCCGTCCGCGGAAGCTCCGGCCGATCCGGCTGAGCCGTCTTCCGTCGCCGATGACGAGGCGACGGCGCCGGTGTCGTCCGTGCACGATCGGATCGCGCCCCTGGCGGTGGAGCAGGTGATCGATGCCCAGCCGGTGCACGCGCCGCAGCGTCCGGCGCCGGAGCGGGAACACGACCTGCCACCCCGATCCGGACGCGCGCCTGTGGGCGACACTGGGCCAGCGGCCGCACTGCCTGCTGGCACGGCAATGCCATCGATGGCGTTGCCGGATGATGCGGTCGCCTCCACTGAGGCGGCGGGAAGCATCGCCACGGCCGCCCTGCCGCCGGCCGAAGCGATCACAGCACCCAGTTTCCTGCGCCTGCCCGGTGCGCGCCTGCGCACGCCGCGCTGGCAATGGGGAATGGTCGCCGGTCTGGCCGCCCTGCTGCTGCTGCAGATCGCCGTGGCCGACCGCGCCCGGCTGGCTGCCGATGCCGGCACGCGCCCGTGGATCGCCGGACTGTGCAGCGTGCTGCGCTGTTCAGTGCCGACCTGGCGCGAACCGGCGGCATTCAGCATGCTCAGCCGTGATGTGCGCCCCGTTCTGGGCCAGGCCGGCGCACTGCAGGTGCAGGCGAGCATCCGCAACGACGCACGCTGGGCACAGGCCTGGCCGTCGCTGCGGCTGTCGCTGTCCGACGCCGATGGCCGCGTCATCGGCACCAATGTGTTCGCGCCGGCGGATTATCTGGACCGCGCGACGGACCCGACCGCCACGCTGGAACCGGGGCAAAGCGCGCAGATCGCCTTCCGCGTGCGGGAGCCTGCGGCGTCTACCGTCGCATTCACCTTTGAGTTCCTCTGACGCTTCGCCGCGGCCGCCGAAGCGTGGCAGGCGGCCGACGCACGCGCTAGACTGACCCCATCACCATTCCGCCGTGGGCTGTTGTCCGCCCCGGCTCTTGCACCGGGAAACTCCTTGAACGCTGTCCTTTCTCGTCCTGACAACAGTCGTGGCGCGCCCAAGCCACCCCTGCGCGAACACGTGGCCCAGTCGGTCAGGCGGTACCTGCGGGACCTGGATGGCTGCGACGCGGACGATGTCTACGAGATCGTGCTGCGCGAGATGGAAATCCCGCTGTTCGTGGAAGTGCTCAACCACTGCGAAGGCAACCAGAGCCGCGCCGCCTCGATGCTGGGCATCCACCGTGCCACCCTGCGCAAGAAACTGAAGGAATACGGCATCACCACCTGATGCCCGACCCGGCGCGCAGGTCGCGCCAGGGGAAAGAAGGCCGGATCGAGCAGCCCTCGGTGCCGGCCTTCGTCGTTTTACGGGGTCGGCGGCCGTCGCGGTGACCGCCGAGGCGGCCAGGCCAGCGTCACTGGCCTACAATATGGCCCCGCTCCGCTTCGATCTCCTGCCCCCATGAGTTCCGATCTGCTGCCCGTGCGCCGGGCCCTGCTGTCCGTTTCCGACAAAACCGGTCTGATCGACCTGGCCCGCGCCCTCGCCGCGCGCAACGTGGAGCTGCTTTCCACCGGCGGCACCGCCAAGGCGATCCGCGAGGCTGGCCTGGCAGTGAAGGACGTCGCCGACGTCACCGGCTTCCCGGAAATGATGGACGGCCGGGTCAAGACCCTGCACCCGATGGTGCACGGTGGCCTGCTCGGCCGCGCCGGCCTGGACGATGCGGTCATGGCCGAGCACGGTATCGGCGCGATCGATCTGCTGGTACTGAATCTGTATCCGTTCGAATCGGTCACCGCCAAGGCGGACTGCACCCTCGAAGACGCCGTGGAGAACATCGACATCGGTGGCCCGGCGATGCTGCGTTCGGCCGCGAAGAACTTCGCCCGCGTGGCGGTGGCGACCGATCCCTCGCAGTACGCCGAACTGCTGGCCGAACTGGACGCCAACGACGGCAAGCTGTCGGCGGCCAAGCGCTTCGCCTTCTCGGTGGCCGCGTTCAATCGCGTGGCCCAGTACGATGCGGCGATCAGCAATTATCTCTCGGCCGTGACCACCACCGACACCGCCGTGCCGGTGCGCGCGGAGTTCCCGGCGCAGATGAATTCCAGCTTCGTGAAGGTGATGGATCTGCGCTACGGCGAGAACCCGCACCAGAGCGGCGCGTTCTATCGCGACCTGTACCCGGTGCCGGGCACGCTGGCCACCTTCCAGCAGCTGCAGGGCAAGGAACTGAGCTACAACAACCTGGCCGACGCCGATGCCGCGTGGGAATGCGTGCGTCAGTTCGACGTACCGGCCTGCGTGATCGTCAAGCACGCCAACCCGTGCGGCGTGGCGGTGGGTGCCGGCAACGGCGATGCCTACGAGCTGGCCTACGCGACCGACCCGACCAGCGCCTTCGGCGGCATCATCGCCTTCAATAAGCCGCTGGACGCCGCCACCGCCAAGGTGATCCTGGACCGCCAGTTCGTCGAAGTGCTGATCGCCCCGGATTACGAGCCGGCCGCGCTGGAATACGCGACCAAAAAGGCCAACGTGCGCGTGCTGCGCATTCCGCATGGCGACGGCCGCAACAACTACGACACCAAGCGGATTGGTTCTGGCCTGCTGATGCAGAGTGCCGACAACCGCGGCATGACGCGCGACGAACTGACCGTGGTGAGCAGGGTGGCGCCGACCGAGAAGCAGTTCGCCGATCTGCTGTTCGCCTGGAAGGTGGCCAAGTTCGTCAAATCCAACGCCATCGTGTACGCCAAGGACAACCGCACCATCGGTGTCGGCGCCGGCCAGATGAGCCGCGTCTACTCGGCGCGCATCGCCGGCATCAAGGCCGCCGATGCGAACCTGGTGGTGGAGGGCTCGGTGATGGCCTCCGATGCGTTCTTCCCGTTCCGCGACGGCATCGATGCCGCCGCTGCGGCCGGCATCAAGGCGGTGATCCAGCCGGGTGGCTCGATGCGCGACAACGAAGTGATTGCCGCCGCCGACGAGCATGGCCTGGCGATGGTGTTCACCGGCGTGCGCCACTTCCGCCACTGATGCCTGGATCGACACGGATGTCGCCACTGCAGTGCAACCGCCTTGCAGCGGTGGTGATCGCCACCGCTGCAGGGGTGCTGGGCTGCACGCCCGCAGCGATGTCTGCGGCTTCCGCATCGAACACGACTTGTTCGGCCAGGGCTGTTCGCTGATCACGCAGACGCGGGTCCTGCCCGGCCCGAACGGGCTGGCGGGGACCGGCGGCCACCGCAACCGACCGCCCGAATGCGCCCGCCGCCCGCACCGCGTAAAATCATGTTCCTGCCCTCTTACGCGAGAACTGCATTGAAGATCCTGGTCATCGGCGCTGGCGGCCGCGAACACGCCCTGGCCTGGAAGCTGGCCCAGTCCGTGAAGGTCCGCGAGGTCATCGTCGCCCCCGGCAATGCAGGCACCGCGACCGAGCCCAAGTGCCGCAACGTGGACGTCAAGGTCACCGACCTGGACGGCCTGCTGGCACTGGTCGGCACCGAAGGCATCGGCCTGACCGTGGTCGGCCCGGAAGTGCCGCTGGTGGCCGGTGTGGTCGATCGCTTCCGCGGCGCCGGTCACCGCATCTTCGGGCCCACCGCCGCCGCCGCGCAGCTGGAAGGCAGCAAGGCGTATGCGAAGGACTTCCTGGCCCGCCACAAGATCCCGACCGCGTTCTACGCGGTGCATACCGAGATCGAGCCGGCGCTGGCCTACCTGCGCGAGAAGGGTGCCCCGATCGTGGTCAAGGCCGATGGCCTGGCCGCCGGCAAGGGCGTGATCGTGGCGATGACCCTCACCGAAGCCGAGGACGCGGTGCGTGACATGCTCTCCGGCAATGCCTTCGGCGATGCCGGCGCACGCGTGGTGATCGAAGAATTCCTGGACGGCGAAGAAGCCAGCTTCATCTCGATGGTGGACGGCAGGACCGCGCTGCCGATGGCGACCTCGCAGGACCACAAGCGCGTTGGCGATGGCGACACCGGCCCGAACACCGGCGGCATGGGCGCGTACTCCCCGGCCCCGGTGGTGACCGGTGAAGTACATGCGCGCGTGATGCGCGAGGTGGTCAACCCGACCGTGCAGGGCATGCTGGCCGACGGCATTCCGTTCACCGGCTTCCTCTATGCCGGCCTGATGATCGATGCCAGCGGCGCGCCGAAGGTGATCGAATTCAACGTGCGCTTTGGCGATCCGGAAACCCAGCCGGTGATGCTGCGCCTGCAGTCGGATCTGGTGGATCTGGTCGAAGCGGCGATCGACGAGCGCCTGGATACCGTGGAGGCGCAGTGGGACCCGCGCCCGTCGCTGGGCGTGGTGATGGCGGCCTCGCCGTATCCGGAGACCCCGATCACCGGTGACGTGATCCACGGCCTGGACGCCGTCGCCGCGACGGCCAAGGTGTTCCATGCCGGCACCACGCTGGACGCGCAGGGCCAGGTGCTCAGCGCCGGCGGCCGTGTGCTGTGCGTGGCTGCACTGGGCGGCACGGTGGGCGAGGCACAGCGCAACGCCTACGCCGGCGTCGGTGCCATCCACTGGGCCCATGAGTTCCACCGCGGTGATATCGGCTGGCGGGCGATCGCGCGCGAGCAGGGCTGAGCGTCGAACCGGCCCCCATCAAAGCGCTGCTCTGAGCGCCAGAAAGCAGAAAGGCCCGGCATCAAGCCGGGCCTTTTCTGCGTGACCACGCCCGTTACTGCATCACGCAGTAAACAGCGCCTTCATCTTCTTCAGCGCGTTCGCCTCGACCTGGCGGATGCGTTCGGCCGACACGCCGTACTCATCGGCCAGCTCCTGCAGCGTCACCTTGCTGTCCGCGTCCAGCCAGCGACGGCGGATGATGTCGCGCGAACGCGCATCCAGCTCGGCCATGCCTTCGCGCAGCAACTGCAGCTGATTGTCTTCGCTGTCCATCCGCTCGTACGCCATCGAAGGATCTTCTTCGTTGGCGCGCAGGTAGGCAGCCGGCGACGGTGGCGCATGATCGTCATCGTCATCGCTGGAGAGATCGAAACCGATATCGCGACCCGACAGGCGCGACTCCATCTCGAGCACTTCGCGTTCGGACACGTTCAAGTCCTTGGCCACCGCGCTGACTTCGGCCGCGTTCATCCAGCCCAGGCGGGTCTTGGACTTGCGCAGGTTGAAGAACAGCTTGCGCTGCGCCTTGGTCGTGGCGACCTTGACGATGCGCCAGTTCTTGAGGATGAACTCGTGCATTTCCGCACGGATCCAATGCACCGCGAACGACACCAGGCGAACGCCCATGTCCGGGTCGAAGCGCTTCACCGCCTTCATCAGGCCGATGTTGCCTTCCTGGATCAGGTCACCCAGCGCCAGGCCGTAGCCGTTGTAGCCACGGGCGACGTGCACCACGAAGCGCAGGTGGGAATGGACCAGCTCGCGCGCGGCGTCCAGATCCAGCTCGTCGCGGAAGCGGCGGGCCAGATCCTGCTCGTCATCGACCGACAGCACCGGGATCTGGTGCACGGCACCGATGTAGGCGTCCAGCGAACCGAGCGCACTGGGAATCGGGAGATTGTTTGCCACAAGGGCAGTAGAGGTGTTCTGGCTCATAGCACTCATCTTAGCAGTCCCGGAATTGGACTGCTAAAGGGGAAAGAAGTTCCAGCGTTCTGCTGATGGGACGCTGGTACAGATTGCCCATCTACCGTACCGCGAAATGATGACAGTGGCGAGAGGCGGGAAATGAGGCGCCTAATCCAATTAAATCAATGGGATAGAGGGATGAATCAGGCGATGGCGCGTGTTTTCTGGCTGAACGGGGCGGCGCGAAGCGCCCATTCAGCCCGGAAAGGTTGTCGGCAGTTCAGCCAGGCATGGTCTGGCTCTACCCCACCGAAGCCTAGTAATACCCCGCCATGTTCAGGAAGAACCCTTTCTGGTCGTACTTCAGCTCGGTCATGTCATCGCTGAACTCGGTGAAGTTGTAGCCGACCCCGACCTTGAAGTTCTCCCCGACCCGGCGGTCCACGCCTACCAGCCAGCCCTTGCGCACGCCCCCTTCGCGCACCTTCAACCAGCGGTGCTCGGCCAGGCCTTCCCACTGGGCGAACAGGCGATAGCGCAGCTGCAGCGCGGCGAAGTCGGCACGGCTGTCCAGCCACGCGCCCTCACCCCGGCCCGTACGGTAGTCGCCCCAGCGCGAGGCCAACTTGCCGGCTGCTTCCCAGCGCGCGCCCAGCTGGCGGATGCCTTCAAGCGAGAGGATCTGCGAACGTTGGTCATACAGGTTGCCGCCCTCCTGCCCGAGCGAGGCGACATCGTAGAGATAGGTGAACTTGCCGAAGCCGGCCCAGCGGGTGTTGTCGTGCGGGCGCCAGGCGAAGCCCATGTTGGTCTCCACCAGTTTGGCGTCGGCCAGGCGGTCGATGCGGTCTTCCGTATCGGCATAGTTGGCGCGCAACGCGAAGCGCCAGTCTTCGTTGAGCTTGTACAGCAGGCGGTTGGTGGTCACCCACTGCTCGCGCTGCTCGGCGCCGCTGTCGCGGCGGTACTCCAGCTTGCTGTTCCACTGCGCCACCGCATCGGTGCGCCCGCCGCTCACGCTGTAGGCACGGCGGTCGACACGGCCCACGGTGGACTCCAGCTCACCGTCCATGATCGTGAAGCCCAGGTTCCAGCCCTGTGCGGGATAGAAATCCATGCCGAAGGTATGCACGATGCCGGCGCTGTCCTGGCGACGGTCCTTCAGATACTGGCTCTCGTTGTAGACGTTGACCTGGTTGCTCAGCCGCCAGCGCTGGCCCAGCGTCCACCCGCTCTGCAGCCCGGTATCGAACAACGGATCGGTGCCGGTGCGGTCGGTGCTGTAGCTGTAACTGCCGTACAGACTGTGGTCCGGTGCCATGCGGTACTCGCCATCGACCTTGGCGCCGTGGCCGCGGCTGCCACCGCTGACTTCCGCACCGACACTGCTGCGGTCGCCGAACAGATACCGCGCACCGAGGGTGAGCAGGTCGTTCTTCTCGTACGCGCCGCCATCGTCATCCAGGGTCACCTGCCCGGTGCCGTACAGCTCCCACGAGGACCCGAAGCGCTGGCGATAGCCGATCGCGGCCAGCAGTGCGTCCACGCTCTGCAGTTCCTGTTCTTCGCGCACGCGGCGGAGTTCGCCGGTCAGCTGGCCGTCGTTGCCCAGCCGCCACTCGGCGGTCAGCTGGCTCTGCTCCAACGCCAGGTCGCCCTGCTCGGTGCGGGTGTGGCGGCCGTACAGACTGAAATCATCGGTGAGATAGCCCAGGAACTCGGCACCGTATTCCTGCATCGGCAGGCCGGTGTCCTGGCGCGCGACCGAGAAGCCGGCATCCACATCGCGCCACCATGCACCCAGGCTCCAGTCCTGCGTGGTCCAGCCCAGCTCGCGCAGGTTGGCCCGCGCTTCCACCGCGCTGGCGGTGCCCGAGCGCCGGCCTTCGTAGGGGTTGCGGCGGATGAAGCTCAGGCCGCCGTTGTCCGAATAGAACACCGGGGCGGCGGTCGCATCGGTACGGGTCTGTTCCATCTTCAGGTAGGTGCCGCGCCCGGCCTGCAGGGTGAGATCGGCGCCTTTCAGACTGTAGTTCTCGCCGCTGCGGTTCTCGTCGATCCAGGTACCGCCGATCGCCACGTGGTCGCCGATCCACTGCCGGCCACGCGCACCGTAGGTCACGTCATCGCTGCTGAAGCCGAGCGGCACGTATTCGTAGTCCACCAGCAGCAGCTGGTCGTAGCCATCGAGCGGCATGTCGCGGGTGATGCTGCGCACGTTCTCGCGGGTCAGCTGCGCCAGCGGCCGGGTCAGGATCAGCCGGCCCTGCAGATTGTCGATCTCGTAGTCCACGCCCTCCTGCAGGGTGGCGCGCGTTTCGGTGCGGCCGGTGGTGCGATCGCGCACTTCCAGCACGACCTGCTCCGAGCCGGGCAGCACATCGGTGTGGCGCAGGTAGTACAGGCTGCCGCCGGTGCCGAGGAATTCACTGTGGCCCGGCGCGGACTGCGCCTCCGAGCCGAATACCTTCACCTGCGAGCGCGCCTCACCCAGCGGCGTGGCCTCCAGCGAGCGCCAGTTCACTGCACCGCCGTACAGCGAACGGACGTACTGGCCGTACTCGGTGCCGGTGATGCCGGGGCGGGACCCATCCGAGTGTGTCGCACCTGGCACATATCGCGGTCAGTACACGGGTGCGCTTCGAGTGGCTGGCGACCGGGCGCGGCACGTGCAAGGCCAGCGGCGAAGAACTGACGGTGGCCGCGCCCGCGCAGGACTACGTGCGCGACGATCTGGAAGGCAACATCCTGTCACTGCTGCGGCGCCTGCCACCGCGCAAACGGCAGGTCGCGCAATCCATCATCGAGATGCTGGCCGTGTAGCCCACGGCCGGGTGACTACGCCTGCAGCTCCAGCGCGGCACGCGGTGGCAGCGACCAGTCGATGCGCTCGTGGCCACGACGTTGCAGGTACTCGTTGGTCATCGAGAAATGCCGGCAGCCGAGGAAGCCGCGATGCGCCGACAGCGGCGAAGGATGCGGCGCCTTGAGCACGCGGTGCCGGCCGGTATCGATGACCTTGCCTTTCTGTTGGGCGTAGCTGCCCCACAACAGGAACACCAGGCCTTCGCGCTCGCGGTTCAGCGTGTCCACCACATGGTCGGTGAAACCCTCCCAGCCGCGCCGCTGATGAGAGCCCGCGTTGCCGGCTTCCACGGTCAGCACGGCGTTGAGCAGCAGCACCCCGCGGTGTGCCCACGGCAACAGGCAGCCATGGTCCGGGCGCGGGATGCCCAGATCGGCCTCGATCTCTTTGTAGATGTTGAGCAGCGACGGCGGCACCGGCACGCCCGGCATCACCGAGAAACTCAGGCCATGCGCCTGGCCATGCCCGTGATACGGATCCTGGCCGAGGATGACCACCTTGACCTGGTCGAACGGCGTGGCATCGAAGGCGGCGAAGATCTGCGGGCCCGGTGGAAACACCTGGGCACCTGCGGCCTTGCGCTGGCGCAGGAAGGCCGACAGCTCCCGCATCTCCGGGCGCAGCAGGTAATCACCGATACGCGTCTTCCAGCTCGGTTCGAGCTGGATGCTGGGTACTACATCATCATTCATCGCACTGCAGGCTTGTCGTTGAGGCGGGACAGACGCAGCTGGAACAGCACCTTGGTGATGAGCAGCCGCTCTTCGATCGGTTTCTGCACCAGATCGTTGGCACCGGCCTGGAGCAGGCCGGATTGATTGTGCGGGTTGCCGTCGCCAGTCATCACCAGCACCGGCAGGCGGCGTTTGCCGTAGCCGAAATCCACGCGCACGCGCTGCACCACGTCGCGGCCACTGAGCTCGCCCTTGAGCGTGACGTCGGTCAGCACCAGGTCGATGCGATGGCTGCTGCGGCCGAGCGACTCGGCGGTGAGCAGTGCGAACGCATCTTCGGCGGTCAACACGTGCAGCACGTTCAGGCCCTGCCGCTCGAGCATGCGCTTGGTCGCTTCGGCGACGACGCGGCTGTCTTCGACGTACAGGATGGTCGCGCCGGGAATCGTCTCCGGCTGCACGTAGCCGCGGATGAAGGTGGCCAGCGCCTCATGGCCGAGCGCCTTGTCGAAATAATCGGTGACGTACTCGGTGAAGCGGCGCTGCTCCAGATGCTGCTGGGCATCGCCGGAGACCACGATCACCGGCACGTAGGCCTGGCCGGCCGCGTCGCGCACGATGCGCGCCAGATCGAGCCCGTCGCCATCGCTCAGCGTGAGCGACGTGGTGACCAGACTGACCGGGCCAGCATCCAGCGCCGCCCGTGCCTCGGCGATGCTCGCGCAGCCCACCACCTCCACCGCCGGCAGTTCGCGTTGCAGCACATCGGCGATCAACTTGCGAACCAGCTTGGAGCCGTCGACGACCATCACGCGCGGTGCGTCGTCGACGAGGTGCTTGAGGGCTTGCGGGCGCATGCGGGGCTCAGGTTTCGGTGGGACGGGTCTGGCGCAGGAAATGCCCCGTCACCAGCCAGGCGCCCAGCCAGCCCAGCACCACGGTGCCGAGCAGCACGAACGAAGAATGCAGCAGGTCCAGCCCATGCAGCACGAACGGGCTGCCGTAACTCTGCGAGAGCGCGGCCAGCGGCGGGCGCAGCGCCAGCCCGGCGGCACCGATCAGGGCCAGTGCGACCGCACCGGCGCCCAGGCCGTACCACGCGCCCAGATACAGGAACGGGCGCCGGATGAAGCCGTCACTGGCGCCGAGCAGCTGCAGTACGCCGATCTCATCGCGGCGGGCCTGGATGTCCAGTCGCACCGTGTTGCCGACCACCAGCGCGGCACCGAGGCCGAGCAGCACCGACAGTACCTGCACCAGGCGCGTGCCGAAGCCCAGCCAGCCATCCAGCCGCTTGCGCCACAGCGCATCGTGCTGGACCAGATCGGCCTGCGGCAGGCCTTCCAGCGACTGCGCCAGGCGCGCGTCATCGGCACCCTCGCCCGGGGTCACGATCAGCAGAGTCGGCAGCGGGTTGTCATGCAGTGCATCGATGGCTTCGCCCAGCCCGGCGCTCTCGCGCAGCTCGGCCAGGCCCTGCTCGGGGGTCTGCACGGTGACTTTGGCCACATCGGCACGACCGCGCAGGGTCTCGGCGACCTGGCCGGCCGCATCGGCCCCGGCGTCGGTCTTGAGGAACAGGTTGATGTCGCGCGACTGCTGCACGCTGCCGGCGAAATGCTTGAGGTTGTCCAGCGCGATCGACAGGCCCAGCGGCAAGGCCAGCGCCAGCGCCATGACCATCACCGTGAGCAGGGTCGCCCACGGCTTGCGCCAGGCGCGGCCGAGGCTGAAGACCACACTGTGGCCATGATGGTGCAGCCACACGCCGAAGCGCGACGGCGCGGCGGTTTCTTTGCTCACCGGAGTATTCATTCGGCCAGGTCCTGCGGCGAGATGTCGTCGACCAGGCGCCCGTGGTCCAGGATCAGCACGCGCTTGCGCATGCGCCGCAGCAGGGCCAGATCGTGGCTGACCACCAGCACGCTGGTGCCGCGGTCGGGCAGCTCGGCGAACAACGCCATGATTTCGGCAGCCAGGGTGGGATCGAGATTGCCGGTCGGCTCATCGGCGACCAGCAGCTTGGGCTCGCCGACGATCGCACGGGCGATGCCGACGCGCTGCTGCTCACCGGCGGACAACTGCGAGGGCAGCGCTTTTTCCCGATGGCCCAGGCCCATCCGTTCCAGCACCGAGCGCACGCGCTTGCCGATCTCGTTGCGGCGGGTGCCACGCAGGATCAACGGCAGGGCGACGTTCTCGGCGATGCTGCGGTCCATCAGCAGGCGGTGGTCCTGGTAGACCGCACCGACCTCGCGCCGATGCCGCGGAATGCTGCCGCCGCGTACCTTCAGCAGGTTGCGCTCATCGAAGATCACCGCGCCGCGGCTGGGCCGCTCGTCGAGATGGATCAATTTGAGCAGGGTGCTCTTGCCCGCACCGGAATGACCGGTGACGAACAGCATCTCCCCGGGGGCGACATCGAAGCTGACGTCCACCAGTGCCTGGTGGCCGCCAGCGTATTGTTTGCTGACATTGTCAAAACGCAGGACGCTCATGCCCTGATTATGCAGGACGAGGATGGCGGCGTGGAGGTGGGGTGCATCCGTGGGTGCCGGCCGCTGGCCGGCTCCACGTGGTGCGTGCACCGCGAGCGCCGGCCAGCGGCCGGCACTACCCCAGGCGACACAGCTGGGGCTGTCAGTCTTACGAGCCGGAGAGCATCCGGCGGATCTTGCGGCCCAGGCGGGTCAGGAACGAGGCACCCGGATCGGCGGCCGGCGTGCCGCGCATCGGCTTGGCCGTCACCTGCACCGGGGTCACCGGGCCGGTCGCTGCCGCGCCTTCGGCACCTTCGACCGGACGGCCGTGGCGACGACGACGACGCTTGCGCGGGGCGCGCTCGCCTTCCACCGCCGGACTGCCTGCGGCAGACGGGGCGGCGGTCGGGGCGACCGGCGCCTTGGCGGCGGCATCGGCGGCGACCACCGGCTGCTCACCTTCCACGCGCGGCTTGCGCTCGCGGCGCGGCTTGCCATCGGCACTGCGCTCGCCCGGGGCGCGGCGCTCGCCACGGCCACCGGACGGCTTGCCGCCTCGGCTGCTGCCACCACCACGGCGCTGCTCTTCGGCGGCACGCGCTTCGCGTGCTTCACGGAAGATCTGGCCGACGCTCTCGTTCTCCTCGCCCTCGGCGTCGCCCTCGCCTTCCGGCAGCGGTGCACGCGGCGCGCGCGGGATCGGGGTCAGGATCTCGCTGGTGACCGGCTCGACCGGGATCTTCTGGTCGATGTAGGCCTCGATGTCCGGCAGGCCCATCGCGTAGCGCTCGCAGGCGAAGCTGATCGCATCACCCTCTTCGCCCAGGCGCGCGGTACGGCCGATGCGGTGCACGTAATCTTCGGCATCGAACGGCAGGTCGTAGTTGTAGACGTACTTGATGCCATCGATGTGCAGACCACGGGCCGCCACGTCGGTCGCCACCAGGATTTCCAGCTGGCCCTTCTGGAAACGGTTGAGCAGGCTCTCGCGCTTCTTCTGCGGCACATCGCCGGAGAGCACGCCGACGCGGTAGCCGGCCTTCTCCAGCGAACGCGCGACGCGCTCGACGAATACCTTGGTATTGACGAACACCATGGTGCGGGCGCCTTCGCTGCGCGAGAGCAGGCCCAGCAGCAGCGGGATCTTTTCTTCGTCGGCCGGGAAGTAGATGCGCTGGCGCACGCGGGCGGCGGTGATCGATTCGCTCTCCACCACCAGCTTCTGCGGTTCGTTCATGTGCTCATAGGCCAGCTCCAGCACGCGGTGGCTGAGCGTGGCGCTGAACAGCAGCGTCTGGCGCGTGGTGCGCTCGGGCATGCGCCGCAGCAGGAAGCGGATGTCCTTGATGAAGCCCAGATCGAACATGCGGTCGGCTTCGTCGAGCACGCAGATCTCGCAGGCGTGCAGCGAGACCACCTTGTGCTGCTTCACGTAGTCGATCAGGCGGCCGGGGGTGGCGATGATCACGTCCACGCCCTGCTGCAGGATCTCGCGCTGCTTGTCGTAATCCACACCACCGTAGACCAGCGCGAAGCGCAGGCCGAGGTCGGAGCCGAACTTCACGGCGTCCTTGTGAATCTGGATCGCCAGCTCGCGGGTCGGCGCCAGGATCAGCGCGCGCGGGTCTTCCGGCTTGCGGTCGGCCAGCGCGGGGCGGCTGAGCAGCCGGTTCACCACGGCGACCAGGAAGGCCAGGGTCTTGCCGGTGCCGGTCTGCGCCTGGCCGGCAACGTCGCCGCCGGGCAAGGCCACCGGCAGGGTCAGCGCCTGGATCGGCGTGCAGCGGGTGAAACCAGCGCTTTCAAGCCCGGCCAACAGCGCCGGATGCAGCTCGAAAGTGGAAAAGGTCAAATCGGTCAGCGGTTTGTCGCTCATGAGTCCGTCTTGGTAAGGCCATCCCGGCAGAGGTGCGGGGTGGCTTGCAATCTTGGGGGGCACCGTCGCAAACGGCCCCTGCGCCGGGATTGGCGGGGCCGGACTCCAGGTCCAGGGCGCCGCACAATGCCCCAGTTTAGCGCAATGTCGGTGCCAAACCGGGATCACCTGTCGCGCGCACCCATGAGAATGCCCGCCCGGCGCGCTTTTGCAGGGGGCTGCCCGGGCCAGAGGGGCGCTCTGCACCCGGTGTTCACCGGCCCTGCCGCCGGTTGAACAGCGCGGTTGGCGGGGCTGGAACCGGTCTGTCCGGCCCGCATATAGGACGGGATCGTCGCGACAACACAGGGGGGGCGATCACGGGACGCTTCTTTCCAACCAGCGTCTGTCCGGTCACGGCGATAGCGGTACACTGCGCCCCGTGAGCGTCCAGGCATCCGCCGAACGCACCGCTGGCCGCCCGCGGCCACGAGGCACCAGACGAGGGTGACGCCCGGTTGGCGTTGCCCAAATTCAACTTCCTCCGGCCCTGCCGGGTGCATTACCAGACGAGAAACCAAGATGAGCGACAAGGTTGTACATGTCGGCGACGCCGACTTTGATAGCGCAGTGCTGAATTCCAAGGAACCGGTGCTGGTCGATTTCTGGGCCGAATGGTGTGGTCCCTGCAAGATGATCGCCCCGGCGCTGGACGAACTGGCCGATGCCTACAACGGCCGCGCCAAGATCGCCAAGGTCAACGTGGACCAGAACCGTGCCCTGGCCGCCAAGTACCACGTGCGCTCGATCCCGATGCTGCTGGTGTTCAAGGACGGCGAAGTCCAGGCCCAGCAGATCGGTGCTGTCGGCAAGGCCCAGCTGGCCGGCATGCTCGACAAGGCCCTGGCCTGATCGCAGCAGGCAGTCGGCTTTGTCCGGCTGCCCCGCGGGCCCATCGCCCGCATGAATGACCCCGCCCCACCCGGCTTGCGCGCTGCCGCGAGCCGGTGTTAGTGTCGGCATATCCGGCCGCATTCGCGCGCCGCATCTTCTGGACGCAGTTTCCTTCCAGATCCTTTCCCAACGTTCGCCGCCCTGCCGGGCGCTCGCACCTTCTAGCGAGGAATCCAGCACTTGTCCGATATCACTACTTCCGAACCCGGGAGCGCCGACGCGCCCGCCGAGAAGCGCGTGCGCAAGCCGCGCGTCGCCAAGGCCGCCGCCAACACCGCTGCCGACGCAGGTTCCCCCCCCTCACAACCCGCTCTGCCTCTGGCTGCCGCGTCTGACGCGCCGGCGCCGGCCGCCGCCCCTTCGGCAGCCCCGCAGGCATCGGCACCGGCAGCCCCTGCCGGTGGCGACGCATCGCCCTCGCAGGGCGGTGGTCAGCAGGACACCGGCGACGGTGGCCAGCGCAACCAGAATGGCCGGCACCAGAACCAGCAGGGCGGGCAGAACCCGTACCAGCAGGGCCAGAATCAGAACCAGGGCCAAGGCCAAGGCCAGGGCAACCGCCGCGACCGTTTCCGCAATCGCCGTGACCGCAACCGCGGTGGTGATCGCTACAACGATGACGGCATGCCGCAGGACAACGGCGAACAGCAGCCGTTCGTGCGCAGCCAGCAGGCCAACGTACCCGAAGGCTTCCCGGTCTATTCGCTGAGCGACCTCAAGCGCATGCCGGCGCAGAAGCTGCTGGAGATCGCCGAGCAGCTGCAGATCTCCGAAGGCGTGGCCCGTGCCCGCAAGCAGGACGTGATCTTCGCCCTGCTCAAGGTGCTGACCCGTCATGGCGACGGCGTCGCCGCCGATGGCGTGCTGGAAATCCTGCCGGACGGCTTCGGCTTCCTGCGCGCGGCCGAAGCCAGCTACCTGGCCGGCCCGGACGATACCTACATTTCGCCCAGCCAGATCCGCCGCTTCAACCTGCGTACCGGCGATCACCTGTCCGGCCGCATCCGCTTCCCGAAGGACGGCGAGCGTTACTTCGCACTGTCGATCGTGGACACCATCAACGGTGAGCCGCTGGAAGCGTCCAAGAACAAGGTGCTGTTCGAGAACCTGACCCCGCTGTTCCCGCGCAAGCGCTTCACCCTGGAACGTGGCAACGGTTCGTCCGAAGACATCACCGGCCGCATCCTCGATCTGATGGCACCGCAGGGCAAGGGTCAGCGTTCGCTGATCGTTTCCCAGCCCAAGGCCGGCAAGACGATGATGATGCAGCAGGTGGCCACGGCGATCACCACCAATCATCCGGACGTGCACCTGATCGTGCTGCTGATCGATGAGCGCCCGGAAGAAGTGACCGAAATGCAGCGCACCGTGCGCGGCGAAGTCATCAGCTCCACCTTCGACGAGCCGGCCGCCCGTCACGTGCAGGTCGCCGAAATGGTGATCGAGCGTGCCAAGCGCCTGGTCGAGCACAAGAAGGACGTGGTGATCCTGCTCGACTCGATCACCCGCCTGGCGCGTGCCTACAACAACGTGGTGCCCAGCTCCGGCAAGGTGCTCACCGGTGGTGTGGACGCCAACGCCCTGCACCGTCCGAAGCGCTTCTTCGGCGCAGCGCGCAACGTGGAGGAAGGCGGCAGCCTGACCATCATCGCCACCGCGCTGGTCGATACCGGCAGCAAGATGGACGAGGTGATCTACGAAGAGTTCAAGGGCACCGGCAACAGCGAAGTGCACCTGAGCCGTCGCATCTCCGAAAAGCGTGTGTTCCCGGCGATCGACATCAACCGTTCGGGTACCCGCCGTGAAGATCTGCTGATCGAACCGGAGCTGCTGCAGAAGATCTGGATCCTGCGCAAGCTGCTGCATCCGATGGATGAAATGGCCGCGATGGAGTTCCTGCTCGACAAGATGAAGAACACCAAGTCCAACGACGAGTTCTTCGGTTCGATGAAGCGCTGATCGGCGCGCCATCCGGACAGGAAAAGGCCCCGCACTGCGGGGCCTTTTCTATTACGGGACTCAGGGGCAGGCCACTGCCCCCTCCGCTTCGGCGCTGCCGGTCGACACCCGTACCTGGGTGAACGCCGCCGCGAACGGCTTGTCGGCGCTCACCACGAACGGCGCCTCCACCGCGCCCAGGTCCACGCCCTGCCTGGCGAAGCACGCCAGCGGCACGGTCACGGTCTGCTTCTGCCCCGGCGAGAGTCTGGCCAGGACCGGCGCGATATCCACGCCGCCCTCGCAGCCGGTACCGCACTGCATGGTCACCTTCACCGGCGAGGCAGGACGGTGCACCAGCTGCACATCGAACTGCAGCGCGCCCTTGGTACGGGCCAGCGCCCCCAGATTGCGACGCGAACTGCTGCGTGCCAGCAGCTGCGCCGGGGCCAGCCAGGTCACTTCCTTGGCATCCTGCTGGGTGTTGATCTGCACGGTGCGCACCTGCACCACCGGCGCGGCGGTCGGCCAGCGCAATGTGGCGTTGAGGTCATTGCCCAGCGGCTGGGTCGCCGCACCGGCCGCCACATGCAGCGCGAACGGCGGCGTATCGGCCCGGTTGAAGATCGGCAGCGTGGTCACTTCGCCACAGTTGTCCGGGTTGGCCTCGGGCAGGCGGTCGACCTTGCCCGGCGTGCGGTAGCTCAGGCCGTGGCCAAGCTTGAACAACGGCGGCTGCTTCGGATCCGGGCGGTCGATCGGCGCCGGGCACGGCACGCCCGGCCACGGGAAGCTCAGGCGCCCGCGGAAATCATGCGCAGGCTTGCCGTCCTTGCCGGCCACCAGCACATCGGTGATGCCCTTGCCCTCGGTGCCCGGCAGCCACGCCGCCACGAACGCCTGCGATTGGTTGAGCAGGTCGTTGGTGTACATCGGGCGCCCGGAGAAGTACACGGTCACTACCGGCTTGCCACTGGCCTGGGCCGCGCGCAGCACGGCCAGGTCCTGGGGATAGGCACGGCTGTGGCTGACCGAATCAGACGCCAGGATGTCGCCGTTGGTTTCGGCATACGGCGTCTCGCCGATCACCGCCACCACGATATCGAACCGGCTGGGATCCAGCGCCGTCGCATCGGCGCTGTAGGCAACGTTCTGCGCGCCCAGCTCGGCGCGCAATGCCCCCAGCACCGAATCGGCATTGGGGAAATCGGCGTTGCGGTTTTCCGTGCCCTGCCAGGTCAGCGACCAGCCGCCAGACTGATCGGACAGGTTGTCGGCACTCTTGCCCACGACCATGACGCGCGCATCACGACGCAGCGGCAGCACCTTCGCATCGTTCTTGAGCAGCACCAGCGACTCGCGCACGGCCTGGCGCGCCAACTCGCGATGCTGCACGGCGGCGGGATCGCCGGCGTAGCGGCTGTCGGACGGCTTGTGATCGAACAATCCCGCGCGCAGCTTCACGCGCAGGATGCGTGTCACCGCATCGTCGATGCGCGCCATCGGGATCTCGCCACTCTCCACCTGGGCCGTGGTGTTGGCGATGAAGGCCTTCCAGTCGTCGGGCACCATCACCATGTCGATGCCGGCGTTGATCGCCTGCGCACAGCTGTCGTTGCGGCACCCCGGCACCTGGGCAATGCCGTTCCAGTCGGAAACGACGAAGCCGTCGAAGCCCATCTTCTCCTTCAGCGCACCGGTCAGCAGCGCTTTGTTGCCGTGCATCTTGCCGTAGTCGACGCCGCCACGGCGGTCGTTCCAGCTGTTGAACGAGGCCATCACCGTCTGCACGCCTTCGCCGAGCGCGCCGTAGTAGCCCTGCCCGTGCACATTGACCATCGTGGCCTTGTCGACCAGCGCCTCGCCCTGGTCGCGGCCGTTGTCGGTCGCGCCGTCGCCGATGTAATGCTTGGCGGTAGCGACGACATTGCCGTCGTCGCCGAAGCGCCCCTGCGCGCCCTTGACGTAGGCCTGCGCGAATTCGCGTATCAGCTGCGGGTCAGAGGAATAGCTTTCATAGGTGCGGCCCCAGCGCGGATCGTGCGCCACCGCCAACGTCGGCGCGAACACCCAGTCGATCCCGGTGGCACGCACCGCGTGCGCGGTAGCCTGCCCGATCCGTTCGATCAGGGCGGCGTCGCCGGCTGCGCCCAGGCCGATGTTGTGCGGGAACAGCGTGGCGCCATACACGTTGTTGTGCCCGTGCACCGCATCGGTGCCCCAGATCACCGGGATCGGCGTGCGCGCATCGGTGGACAGCGAAGCAGCGCGGTAGGCGTCGGCCAGCTGCAGCCACTGCGCGACCGTGGCGTGCTTGTCCATGCCCGGCCAGGAGCCCCCGCCATTGAGTACCGAGCCGATGTAGTACTGCCGCACCTCATCGGGCGTGATCATCTTGATCTCGGGCTGGGTCATCTGGCCCACCTTCTGCGCCAGCGTCATCTGCGCCACGATCTCCCGCACCCGCGCTTCCAGCGCGGCATCCGCTGCGATCGCACTGGTCACGCGTGGCCAGTCCTGCAGCCGTTCGCTCGTGGCCGGGGCGGCGCCTGCGGTCGAGGCCAACGCCGCCAACAGGCAGGTGGCGAGAATCGTCTTCTTGGAACTGCTCACTGGACTTCTTCCTCCCATGGAATGTGCGCGTACGGACGGGTGCGACCGCGGCCGGGCAGCGCCCGCGTCGCGAAGCAGGTGGCCGGCGGGGTGGCGATACTGCGTCGGTCAGCGCCCCTGTCTGACAGCGCTGTCATATAAGCCCATGGCAACGCTGTCAACCGCTTGGGCGCACGCCTGTGGCCGGACTCCCGTCGCCACAGGGCTGGTGGGCATTACGCGTGTCCAGCCGGGGCTTGAAGTGCTGCATCGCGGCATGGAAAACGCGAACCCGCCATGCGTGTCGTCGGCATGGCAACATCCGCCTGCATCGGCAACACCGATGTGACACAAGCGCACTACCATCGGCATCTGCCGGCCCGCCCCTCCAAGAGGAACCCCCGCACCATGCGTAGTCGTATCGAGGATGTCGCCGCCGTTGCGGGTGTGTCGATCAAGACGGTCTCCCGCGTGCTCAACAACGAGCCCAACGTGCGCGCGGAAACCCGCGAGCGCGTGCTGGCCGCGGTGACGCGCCTGGGTTACAAACCCAATCTCTCGGCACGCAGTCTGGCCGGGCAGCGTTCGTATGCGCTGGCGCTGGTCTACAACAATCCTTCGCGCAATTACCTGATGGAAATCCAGAACGGGATGCTGGAGGCGTGCCACGCCCACCACTACAACCTGATCCTGGGCCCGGTGGGAACGGCACGCCGCACCCTGCCCGACCTCGCCGCACTGTTCGAGAATTCGCGCCCCGACGGGGTGGTGCTGATCCCACCGCTGACCGATGACGCGGTGGTGCTGGCCTACCTGGAAGAGCACGACATTCCGTACGCCTCCATCGCACCACGGCATCCGGACGGCTGCATCGGCGTGCGCATGGACGAGACCACCGCAGTGGTCGAACTGATCGGCCATCTGGTCGCACAAGGGCATCGCCGCATTGGCCACATAAAAGGCCCACGTGCGCATGGCGCCTGCCAGTGGCGCCATGCCGGTTACCGCCAGGCGCTGCGCCTGTACGGTATCGAGTACGACCCGGCGCTGGTGGTCAATGGCCAGTTCTCGTTCGAATCCGGCATCGACGCCGCCAACGCCCTGCTGGACCTGCCGGAGCCGCCGACGGCGATCTTCGCCGCCAATGACGACATGGCCGCCGCAGTGTTCCGCGTGGCCGGCCAGCGCGGCCTGCGCATTCCCCGTGATCTGTCGGTCTGCGGTTTCGATGACACGCCGATCGCCGGGCACATCTACCCGGCGCTGACCACCGTGCGGCAGCCGACCGCCGCCATGGGCAAGCTGGCCACCGAGCAGTTGATCGACCGCATCCGCTCTCCGGAGGCCGGGATCATGGTCACCGTCGACCACGCGGTACTGGTGCGCGAATCCACGCACCCACCGCGTCGCCGCTGACCGCCGGCCTCAGCCGCCGTGGCGCGAACCGCGCCACGCGTAGAACGCGATGAACAGGTAGCACAGCATCGGCAGCAGGAAGGAGACCTGCAGCCCGTGATGGTCGGCCAGCCAGCCCATCGCCAGCGGGATTACCGCACCGCCGACGATCGCCATCACCAGCAGGCTCGAGGCCTGGCCGGTCAATGTGCCAAGGCGGGCGATCGCCAGCGCGAAGATGGTCGGGAACATGATCGAGTTGAACAGGCCGATGCTCACCACGCTCCATTTGGCCAGGTTGCCGCTGCCCAGCATCGTCACCGTCAGCAGTGCGATCACGATCAGCGCGAAGACGCCGAGCATGCGACGCGGATCCAGGCGGGTCAGCAACGCCGCACCGAGCAGGCGCCCGACCAGCGCACCGCCCCAGTAAAGCGATACGTAGCGCGTGGCCTCCTGTTCGGTCAGGCCCTCGCCGATGCCCGGCATCGACAGGAAGTTGACCAGCACGCTGCCGATCGATACTTCCGCCCCCACGTAGAAGAAGATCGCCAGCACGCCGTAGCGCAGGTGGCGGTGGCGCAGCGCATCGCGCAGGCGGCCACGATTGCCTGCCGTCGTGTCTTCCACGCCGGGAATGGTCGGCAGGCGGAACATCCAGATCGCCACCGCCAGCACGAACAGCGCAACCGCCAGACCGAAGTACGGCACCTGCACCGATTGCGCTTCGGCAGCGCGATACGCCAACGCCTCGGCCTGCGGCAGCAGGGCCAGTTCATCGGCGGTGCGCGGTGCGGCCGAGAGAATCAACAGCCCGCCGAACAGAGGGGCGATCGTGGTGCCCAGCGCATTCATCGACTGCGCCAGGGTCAGGCGGCTGGAACTGGTCTGTTCCGGCCCGAGCAGGGCAACGTAGGGATTGGCGGCCACCTGCAGCACGGTGATGCCGGTGGCCAGCACGAACAGCGCGCCAAGGAACAGGCCGTACACATGCGCCTGCGCGGCCGGCCAGAACAGCAGCGCGCCCACGCCGGCGATGGCCAGCCCGGCGACGATGCCACGCTTGTAACCCACCGCCGCGACCAGGCGCCCGGCCGGCAGCGACATCAGGAAGTACGCGCCGAAGAAAGTGAACTGGACCAGCATCGCCTGCACCCAGGTCAGCGCGAACGCCGCTTTCAGATGCGGGATCAGGATGTCGTTGAGGCAGGTGAGGAAGCCCCACATGAAGAAGATGGCGGTGACCACGGCCAGTGCAACGCCATTGCTTTGCACGTGTTGTCCGCGGACGGCAGCAGGAGTGTCCATTGCATGTCCTTCCAGATTGGGAGTGCCGGCCAGTCGGCGGCCAGACATGGAACCTGCTTGGACCGCGATTGTCCAGCGCTGTCAGCTATCTGCCCGATCATTCCCGGGATGCTGCAGTGCACGCACCGCAAGCACTTCGCGCAGTTTCGTTCTGCACTGCACAACGCCTTGCCGTCGCGCATCCGGTCGCTTACGCCCCGGCAGAATCGGGCTGCAACGCCTGCGTTGCAGCGTTTCCGCTGCGCAGGAGACCGGTGCGCCTGCAAGGAGGAACGCGTGGCGGTCGTCGATGAAAGCAGACCGGGGATGGCGTTTGTTGACAACGCTGTCAACCATGGCTCCAATCCGGGCCGTGCGCACTGGAACCCGCGCCGACACAACGCAGAACCGCCACGATCGAATTCCCTGGGGAGGGATCATCATGAAGACGTACAAGGCCGTACCCCGCAAGGCGATGCTCACCTCCGCACTTCTCGCTGTCCTGGCCGGCCCGGCCTGGGCACAGGATCCGGCGGCCCGAGAGAACACCACGACCACCCCGGAGGGGGTCGATCCCACCACGCTCGATACGGTGCAGGTCACCGGTATCCGTGGCAGCCTCACCTCGTCGATGAACCTCAAGCGCGACAGCCAGGGCGTGGTCGATGGCATCGTGGCCGAAGACATCGGCAAGTTCCCGGATACCAACCTGGCCGAGTCGCTGCAGCGCATCAGCGGCGTCTCCATCGACCGCACCGCCAGTGGCGAAGGCTCCAAGGTCACCGTGCGCGGCATCGGCCCGGACTACAACCTGGTGCTGCTCAACGGCCGGCAGATGCCCGCCTCCAACCTCGGCGCCGGCGGCGCCGGCCTGAACAGCTCGCGCTCGTTCGATTTCGCCAACCTGGCCGCCGAGTCCGTCTCGGCGGTGGAGGTCTACAAGACCGGGCGTGCCGACAACCCGGCCGGCGGCATCGGTGCGACGATCAACATCAAGACGATGCGGCCGCTGGAATCCGAACCGGTGATCAGCCTCGGACTGAAGGCGGTCAACGATTCCTCCAACGACAACCTGCCGAGCACGCTGCAGGGCTCGAAAGTCACGGGTGAACTGTCCGGCATCTTCAGCCAGACCTATGCCGATGGCCGCTTCGGCGTGGCGCTGAGCGCCAGCCACCAGGAGCGCGACTCCGGCTTCAACCAGGCCACGGTGGCCGAGGGCTGGGCGACCTTCCGCGGCAACGATACCGACGGGCGTGCCCTGCCGCTGCCGGGCCAGGCCTATGCGGACCGCATCACCAACCGTCCGGGCCCTGAGGATGTCTACGGTCGCCCGCAGAACACCGCGTACAACGTCAATGGCGTACAGCGCCAGCGCACCAACGGCCAGGCTACGTTCCAGTGGAAGCCGGCCGACAACATCACCACCACGCTGGACTACACCTATGTCGAGAACAAGGTGCAGCAGCAGCGCAGCGAGTTGTCGGTATGGTTCAACTACGGCCCCGGCGACAGCACCTGGACCAATGGCCCGATCGCGGCCCCGATCATCTACAGCGAGGACATGACCGGCTCGGACGTCTCGATGGGCGGCATGAAGCTGGCGACCAAGAACTCGATGGACTCGCTGGGCTTCAACGTCGACTGGGAGGTCAACGACGCGCTGGATCTGTCCTTCGATTTCCACAACTCCACCGCCGAATCGCAGCCCGATGGCCCCTACGGCTCGGCCGGCGTGCTCGGCGTGGCCGCCTTCGTACGCGGCACCACCACCGTGGACTACAGCGGCGACCTGCCGATCATCCACATGGACCTGCCGCCGGGCGGCGTGCAGGCCTCCGATGCGCTGGTCACCGGCTCGGTCTTCCAGAACAGCTACAACAAGTCCAAGGTCGAGCAGTACCAGGGCCGCGGTACGTTCAAATTCGCCGACTACTCGGCGCTGGACTTCGGCGTCGGCTACACCCAGGTGGAAAACCGCTCGGCCTCGGCGATCATGCAGCGCAACAGCTGGGGCGGCCTGGGCGATCCGTCGGACTACGATGACAACATCTGGTACGCCGACGACATGAGCCGCTACTTCAAGGCGTTCTCCGGCCACAACGATCCGCGCATGACCGGCCGCTTCCTGGTGTTCGATTTCGACCGCCTGCGCGCGCAGGCTGCCGGGGTCGCCACCGATGCCGAACCGGCCTGCCCGACCTGCTATGTCGCGCCCACCGAGTACTCCGAAGACATCCGCACCACGGAGAAGTCCAAGAGCGCCTACGCGCAGTACCGCACCACGTTCGACTGGTCGATGCCGCTGCACGTCGCCGCAGGCGTGCGCTACGAGCAGACCGAAGTGGAGTCGCAGGCGCTGGTCCGCCTGCCGACCGGGATCAGCTGGGGCTCGGCCAACGAGTTCAACGTGACCTACGACGCCAACGGCACCTTCGTCGGCGGCACCGGCAAGTACAACTACGTGCTGCCCAACCTGGACCTGAAGCTGGACATCAACGAGGCGCTCGCGCTGCGTGGCAGCTACAGCCGCAGCATCGGCCGGCCCGGCTGGACCCAGATCCAGAGCGGCTCGCGGGTGGACGACATCGTGCGCACCCAAGGCGGCACCGGCTCGCGCGGCAACCCGGGACTGGAGCCGCTGGTGTCGGACAACTTCGATCTGTCGCTGGAGTGGTATTACGGTGAATCCAGCTACGCCTCGGTCGGCTTCTTCCGCAAGAACATCAAGAACTTCATCAGCAACACCATCGTGCGCGAGAACACCGGCACCCTGCACACGCCGGTCGGTGGCGCGTACTGGAACGAGGCATTGGGGTCCGGCTGCGGCGCGACCGACATGCCGTGCATCCGCGATTACATCTTCACCAACCATGCCGGCGACCCGGGCGTGACCTACACCGGGCGCAATTCGGCCGGGCAGATGACCGGCACGATCGTCGGCCAGCCGGGCGATCCGGTCGCCGGGTTCGACACCACCGTGCCGGCCAACCAGCGCTCCGACCATCTGGACGGTTGGGAACTGGCGGTGCAGCACCTGTTCGGCCAATCCGGCTTCGGCCTGGCGGCCAACTACACCAAGGTCAAGTCCGGCCTGACCTTCGACAACTACAGCCTCGGCGACCAGTACCCGATGATCGGCTTGAGCGACTCGGCGAACCTCGTGGCCTTCTATGAGAAGAATGCCTGGCAGGTGCGTGCGGCCTACAACTGGCGCGACAAGTTCCTCAACGGCATCGGTGGCCAGGGCCCCAACCCGAACTACACCGAGGCCTACGGCCAGCTCGATCTCAACATCAGCTACGCGGTCAGCGACCAGCTGACGTTGAGCCTGGAGGCGATCAACCTGACCGACGAGACCATGCGCACCTACGCGCGCCATTCCAACATGCTGCGCTACGCCACCCAGACCGGCCCGCGTTACATGTTCGGCGTGCGCTACAAGTTCTGAGTCGGGGTTCCCGACCTGCAGCACCGGAAGGCCGCGCTCATCCCGCGGCCTTTCGCTTCCCTCACCCGCGCGCTACCGTGGGCGCCACCCGCCCCTGCCTACAGGATGCCGATGTCCGCCATGCCCGGCCCGATCGAGGAAGTGCGTGATCCGGATCCGGCGCAGCTGCATACGCAGTTGCCCGGCTGGACCACGCCGAAGGTGATCCGCGGGCTGGTCGCCGGGTGGCCACTGGTCACCGCCGCGGTGCAGTCCGCGCAGGCGGCGGTCGCTCATCTCAAACAGTTCGATCACGGCACGATGCCGGTCACCGCCACCACGGCGCCGCCGGAGGCCAAGGGACGGGTGTTCTACAACGCGGACATGAGCGGCTTCAATTTCCGCCGCGAGCAGATCCCGCTGAAGGTCGTGCTCGACACCCTGCTCAAGTACGCCCCGGCGCCGGCACCGCCGTCGATCTACGTGGCGTCGACCACACTGGACAGCTTCCTGCCCGGCTTCCGCCAGGCCAATGCACTGGACCTGGGCGTGGCCGATCCGCTGGCGAGCATCTGGATCGGCAACCGCTCGCGCATCGCCGCCCATCAGGACGTGCCGGACAACCTCGCCTGCGTGGCCGCCGGCCGCCGCCGTGTCACGCTGTTCCCGCCATCGCAGGTCGGCAATCTGTACATCGGGCCACTGGACTTCACGCCGGCCGGGCAGGCGGTCAGCCTGGTCGACTTCGCGGCACCGGACCTGGCGCGCTTTCCGCGCTTCGGCGAGGCGCTGGCACACGCGCAGGTGGCCGAGCTGGGGCCGGGCGATGCGGTGTTCATCCCGTCGCTGTGGTGGCACCACATGGAAGGGCTGGAGGCGTTCAACGTGCTGGTCAACTACTGGTGGCGGCCGGTGCCGGCGTGGATGGACGCGCCGATGAACGCACTGATGCTCTCATTGCTGGCCATCCGTGATCTGCCACCGGTACAGCGCGCGCACTGGCAGGCGCTGTTCCAGCACTACGTCTTCGACGCCGACGAACATACCGCCGCCCATGTTCCCGAGGCATTGCGCGGGGTGCTCGGCCCGCTCGACCAGGCCGGCGCCGATCACCTGCGCGGGGTGCTGCGCAAGCGCCTGGAGCGCTGAACCAGCTCCCTTTCACCCACGCGGGGAGGTAATCCGCAATAATCGCCGCCCAAGAGTTGTTGACCGCCCGGGGGCGGGGTCGTCGGGGGACGGGCGCGGGACGCGCACCGGTTCGACGCCATGTCGTGCGCTCCTGACTGCTTCGCTGCTGCCGTTCCATCCGCGAGTTCCGGTTGGTGCTGCACCCTGCTGCCCGTGAACCGCATGCGCTCGTTGCCCGCCCGCCTCAACCTCGGCACGTTGATCCTTGCCCTGGCCCTGCTCAGCGCGATCATCGCCCTGGCCAACACCTTGCATGCCAGCTACCGCGTGCAGCGCGAACAGCTGATCGGCAACACGCTGGAAGCCAACCGCGTCTATGCCAGCAAGCTCGCCGAGTCGACCCAGAACTTCGTCCTGTCCGCCCAGCAGCAGGTCGCCTACAGCGCGACCCTGCTTGGCCAGCGTCGGCACGACCGCCAGGCGCTGGAGGCCGAGGCTGCGCGCCTGCAGCTGCAGACGAACAGCTTCAATTCGGTATTGATCGTCGATGCCGGCGGTACGGTGCTGGCCACCTCACCGCAGAGCCTGGCGCTGCAGGGCGTCCTGCTCAGGAGTGCCGGCAACCGCGACGCCCTGGCCCGCCGCGTGCCATTCATCAGCGATCCGTACCAGTCGGCCACCGGCCGGCTGCTGGTGGCGATCTCGCATCCGATCTTCTCCACGCAGGGCGAGTACCAGGGCTACGTCAGCGGTACCATCTACCTGCGCCAGCGCAGCATCCTGCAGTCGCTGCTCGGCAAGCACTACTACCGCGATGGATCCTATCTGTACGTGGTCGACCGCAACGGCCGCATCCTGTACCACATCGAGCAGGACCGGGTCGGGCAGTTCGCGCGGGAGAACCCGGCCGTCCAGGCCGTCACCCAGGGCCATTCCGGCGCCCAGCAGGTGCGCAACAGCCACGGCGTGCAGATGCTGGCCGGGTATGCACCGGTGCCGAGCGTCGGCTGGGGCGTGGTGGCCCAGCGCCCGACCACGGCCACCCTGGCATCGCTGTCGCAACTGATGTCGTCGGTGATCTGGAATGCGATCCCGCTGGGCATCCTGTCGCTGCTGATCACCTGGTGGTTCGCGCGGCGCATCTCGCTGCCGCTGTGGCAGCTGGCGCGCAACGTGCAGAACCGCGATACCGGCATCGCCATCCGCCACGTCACCGGCATCCGCGCCTGGTATTACGAGGTGGCCCAGCTCAAGACCGCCCTGCTGTACAGCTTCAACCTGCTGCAGGACCGCATCGGCAAGCTCAACCGCGCCAGCATGACCGACCCGCTCACCGGGCTGCAGAACCGGCGCGGCCTGCAGCAGGGGCTGGAGGACTGGCAGGCACGCGGCCAGCCGTTCGGCATCATCGCGCTGGACATCGACCGTTTCAAAACCATCAACGACCGCTTCGGCCACGCGGTCGGCGATGCCGTGATCCTGCGCATCGCGCAGCTCATGCGCGATGACGCGCGCGATACCGACCTGCTCTGCCGCAATGGGGGTGAAGAGTTCCTGATCCTGCTGCCAGGCATCGATGTCACCCACGCCGCTCTGGTTGCCGAGCGCCTGCGCGTGCAGGTTGCCGCCGAAGTGTTCGAGCAGGTTGGCACGGTCACCGTGTCGCTGGGCGTGGCCCACTACCCGACCTACCATGACGATCCACAGCAGGCGCTGCGGCTGGCCGACAAGGCGCTGTACATGGCCAAGGAACAGGGCCGCAACCGCACCGTGATGTATCCGCAACCCGACAGCCCAAGCATCGGTTGAGACAAGGACCGCGGACGCAGCACGCCCGCGGTCCCGGGCAGCTCAGCCGCCGAGCGGCGTCAGCAGCGTGGGGCCCTTCCTGGGGGCATCCGCCATGAAGACTCCGTCGGTCGGCAGCAGATCGGCATTGGCATCGGCGCTCATCGCTTTGTCGCTGCGCCATGGCGCCTGCTGGCGCGGGCCAGGAATGTAGGCATCCCAACGGCCGTAGCGCTCTACCTCGTTACCGAAGGAGAAGCGCACCGGCACACGCACGGTCCAGCTCGCGTCATCCTTGCTGTCGCCACTGCTCGGTACCTTGAAGGTCCATTTGCGCGCGGCGCCCATCGATACCCGTGCCAGTTTGTCGCGCATCCTGCGCATGTTCGCCTCGTTGGCGATCACGCGCAGGTTGACCTGCTCGGCAGCCACATCCAGCACCTTGCCATCGCGCCCGACCTGCACCAGCAGCAGCACGTCGCCGCGTCCACCCGCGTTGTAGACATCCTCGGGATACGCCGGGGGCGACATCTTCAACCGGGTGACGCTGTCCGTCGCCGTCTGGTCGTACTGCTCGAAGTTGGCCGCCAGCAGCGTGACCAGGCTGCTGCCATCGGGGCGGTTCTTCGCCCCCAACCGCAGGCTCACCGGCGTACGTGCCCTGACCGCGTGACCATCCACCAGCACCGGCGCGAAACGCCATGTCTGCACCGCGCCCTCGACGAATCGCACGAGGGTCTCGTCGACCTGCCCACGCTTGTCGAGGCGGAACGTTTCCACGCTGCCATCGGTTCCGATGTCGATCTCGCCGGTGAGCACCATGCTGGCCTCTGCCTGCTCGCGCACCTCGCGTTTGGTCTGCGCGCCCGCCTCGGAGGGCAACGCCACACCGACCCCGCTGAACGCCAGCGCCACTGCCAGAATCCGGGAATACCCCATCGCACCTCTCCTTGTGGATGCCTCACAGCCTAGCGCAGCCGCGACCACGCCGCCAATCAGGCCAGCCGCAGCACCCCGGCATAGGGCGGCGTGTCCGGGAAATCACCGGCGACGAAGCCGGCCTGCAACCGCTGCCACCACGCCGGATCGAACAGATGGCCGAAGTGCTCGCGCACCGCCGCCAGCTCGGGCGCCGGCAGCCCCATGAACATCCAGAACCGCTCGGGAAACACATCCTGCGGGCCGATCTGGAACCACGGCTCATCGGCCAGCGCTTCTTGTTCGTTGCGCGGGGTTGGCCAGCTGCGGAAGGTGCACTCGGTGACCAGGCATAGTTCATCGTAGTCATAGAAGACCGCACGCCCGTGCCGTGACACGCCGAAATTCTTCGGCAGCATGTCACCGGGAAAGATGTTGTTGCGCGCCATGTCGGTGATCGCCTGCGCGTAGTCGAGTGCGGCGATGCGGCGGGCCTCGGCGGTCTGCTCCCGCAGGTAGAGATTGAGTGGACGGAATCGCCGCTGCACGTAGCACAGCGCGATCACCAGCTCATCGCCTTCCTCGTGCACGCTGCCGGCGCACTGGGTGAGCAGTTCCTCGCGCAGCGCAGCGGAGAAGCGCGCTTTCGGGAAACGCAGGTGCCGATAGGGCTGCGCGTCAAGCAACCGGCCAACCCGGTCGAGATTGAACACCAACGCATACTTTTCTTCGACCTGGTGCCGGGTCAGGGTCTTGGGCCAGGCGAAACGGTCCCGGATCAGCTTGAACACCAATGGATAGCTGGGCAGGGTGAACACCGCCATGACCATGCCGGGCGTGCCATCGGCGTGCACCAGCTGCTCGCCGGGCTGGTCCTGGAAGTGACGGAAGAACGTGCGATAGCGCTCGGTCTTGCCCTGCTTGGCGCGGCCGAGCACGGTGTAGATCTCATCCACCGGCTTGCCCGGCAGCAGGCTGCGCAGGAACACCACCGCATCGCCTACCGTGGCCAGGTCCGCCTGGAAATAGCTGCGTGAGACACCGAACAGATGCGCGACATCGCGGCGTCGGCTCAGCACGGCATCGACGCGCAGGCCGCGCTCGTCATGGACCAGTGCGATCACGCAGGGCGAGAAGCGATGCTCGCCGAACACGCGCCCCACCAGATAGGCGCGGCGCTCACGATAGAACACCGTATCGAGCAGTTCGATGCTGCGCACCGGGTAATCCCCCCAATGTGCCAGATCGTCCTGCAGGCGCACGGCGACCGCCGCGGCGCAGCGCAGCTGGTGTGCATACGGCACATCGAACCGATAGTCGCCGAGCACGCGCATGAACGCGTCCGCCGGGCGCGTGGGAGAGAGCGTGTAGCTGTGTCGCGCGACCGGATGGGTAATGGCATCGGACGGCTCAACATCCATCGCCATGAACTCGATCGCCCCGTCCACGCCGCGGGTGGCGAACAGCCGACGTGCCAGCGTGTTGTAGAAGGTCTTGTACAGTTCGGCGTCGATCAATCCGGCCAGCAGTGCGGCGTAGGCCGGGCGTATGCGCAGCCACAGCGCGCGCTCACCGATGTCCGCGCCCGCTGCGCGGCGCAGGGCATCGACGGTCCCGGCGATGCACAGGTCGTACAGCCCGATGCGCTCCACGGCATCCTGCCGGGCCCCGGCCCAGTCCCTCTTTTCGAAACGCTGCCGCGCGCGCCGGCTGATCGCCGCGAAGCGCGCATGGTAGTCCTCGAAGCCATCGCGGATCAGCCGCGCCAGCGCATCCGCTGCCGTGTTCATGCGACACCCCGGACAGCGCAGTGAGAGAACCGGCAGGAACAGCGAGCGCGCATGCATCCACTTCCAGGGAACCTGTTGCCACCATACGGCAGCGACAGGGCGCTTGCCCAGCGGGCGCCCATGAACAAACCCGCGCCGGAGCGCGGGTTCTTCATCGATCACCGCAGGTGCGGGACCGCTGCCTTACAGCGCAGCCAGCGCGCTGTTGAAGGTGCTGCTGGGGCGCATCGCGGCGCTGGCCTTGGCCACGTCCGGGCGGTAGTAGCCACCGATATCGACCGACTTGCCCTGCACCGCCGCCAACTCGCCGACGATGGTCTGCTCGTTGTCGGCCAATGCCTTGGCCAGCGGCGCGAAACGGGCCTTCAGCGCGGCATCGTCATCCTGCGCGGCCAGGGCCTGGGCCCAGTACAGCGCGATGTAGAAGTGGCTGCCGCGGTTGTCGATACCACCGAGCTTGCGCGACGGCGACTTGTCGTTGTCCAGGAACTGGCCGTTGGCCTGGTCCAGGGTCTTGGCCAGCACGGTGGCACCGGCGTTGTCGTAACGGTTGCCCAGATGCTCCAGCGAGGCGGCCAGGGCCAGGAACTCACCCAGCGAATCCCAACGCAGGTAATCCTCTTCCACGAACTGCTGCACGTGCTTGGGTGCCGAACCACCGGCACCGGTCTCGAACAGGCCACCACCGGCCATCAGCGGCACGATGGAGAGCATCTTGGCGCTGGTGCCCAGCTCCATGATCGGGAACAGATCGGTCAGGTAATCGCGCAGCACGTTGCCGGTCACCGAGATGGTGTCCTCACCCTTGCGGATGCGGTCCAGCGAGAAGGCGGTCGCCTCCACGGGCGCCAGGATGCGGATGTCCAGGCCGCTGGTGTCGTGGTCCTTCAGATAGGTCTCGACCTTGGCGATCACCTGCGCGTCGTGCGCACGGTTGGCGTCCAGCCAGAACACCGCCGGGGTGCTGCTCAGGCGGGCGCGGTTGACGGCCAGCTTCACCCAGTCCTGGATCGGCGCATCCTTGGTCTGGCACATGCGCCAGATATCGCCGGTCTGCACGGCGTGCTCGAACACCACCTTGCCGGCGTCGTCGGTGACGCGCACGGTGCCGTCGGCCGGGATCTGGAAGGTCTTGTCGTGCGAGCCGTATTCCTCAGCCTTCTGCGCCATCAGGCCGACGTTGGGCACCGAGCCCATGGTGGCCGGGTCGAAGGCACCGTGGGTGCGGCAATCGTCGATCACGGCCTGATACACGCCAGCGTAGCAACGGTCCGGAATGACGGCCTTGGTGTCCTGCAGTTTGCCGTCGGCATTCCACATGCCACCGGAGTCACGGATCATCGCCGGCATCGAGGCATCGACGATCACGTCGCTCGGCACGTGCAGGTTGGTGATGCCCTTGTCCGAATTGACCATGGCCAGGCCCGGGCGCTTGCCGTACTCGGCGGCCAGGTCGGCCTTGATCGCCTCCTGGGTGGCTTCGGGCAGCTGCGGCAGGCGCGCGAACAGATCGCCGATGCCGTTGTTCGGATCGAAACCGGCCTGCTTGAGCACGTCGGCGTGCTTGGCCAGCACATCCTTGTAGAACTCTTGGACCACCACGCCGAACATGATCGGGTCGGAGACCTTCATCATGGTGGCCTTCAGGTGCAGCGAGAACAGCACGCCCTTGGCCTTGGCATCGGCGATCTGCGCCTGCACGAAGCTGGCCAGCGCATTGCGGCTCATCACCGCGGCATCGACGATCTCGCCGGCCTTGACCGCGGTCTTTTCCTTGAGCACGACGCTGCTGCCATCGGCCTTGAACAATTCGATCTTCAGGCTGCCCGCGTTGGCCAGCGTGGCCGACTTTTCGCTGCCGTAGAAATCACCGCCGTCCATGTGCGCAACGTGCGACTTGGATTCCTTGGACCACTTGCCCATGCGGTGCGGGTGCTTGCGGGCGTAGTTCTTCACCGACAGCGGTGCGCGGCGATCGGAGTTGCCTTCGCGCAGCACCGGGTTCACCGCGCTGCCCTTGACCTTGTCGTAGCGCGCCTTGATGTCGCGCGAGACGTCGTCGGTCGGCACGTCCGGGTAATTCGGCAGTGCGAAGCCCTGGTCCTGCAGTTCCTTGATCGCGGCCTTCAGCTGCGGCACCGAGGCGCTGATGTTGGGCAGCTTGATGATGTTCGCGTCCGGGGTGGTCGCCAGCTGGCCCAGCTCGGCCAGGTGATCGGCTTCTTTCTGGTCATCTTTCAGGTAATCCGGGAACAGCGCCAGGATCCGGCCGGACAGCGAGATATCGCGGGTTTCCACGGCGATGCCGGCGGTGGCGGTGTAGGCCTCGACGATCGGCAGCAGCGACTGCGTGGCCAGGAACGGGGCTTCATCGGTGAGCGTGTAGAGAATCTTGGGCGTGTTCGACATGGGGGATCAGGGCTCTCTTGCAGATCTCGTGAATGATGGCCGACGGCAATGTCGGGCCGCGTGCAACCGTGTCGCGCGCAGGGCCTCGCAGAGCGTGGCCCGCACTTTCCCCGGGGACCGCGCCAACCAACGGCGCGCACGGCGGGAAACCCCTGCATTGTCGCGTTTTCAGCCCCCCGGAGCAAAGCCGTCCCATACGCAAACGTACTGGAACGCTGTGGTCTGGCAGACGCCCATAAAAAAGACGCAGCCTCGCGGCTGCGTCCATCGTGAGCCTGTTGCCGGGAGAGAGTCGGCGTATCGGCTTACTTGACTTCAAACTCCTGCGGCGATCCAGCCGCCTTACCATCTACCGTGACTTCCGCGCGGTACTTGCCCGCCGGCCAGCCATTGGCATTCTTGAAGGAAATATTGGTGGTCTCGGCACCGGTGGTATTGACCACCTGGTTCTGCTCGCCGGCGACCTGGCCGTTCTGGAAGGTCAGCTTGGCCGCGACGTTGGCGTTGTTGGCGCTGTCGTCGGTGCGGATCGAGACGATGATGTCGTCCTTCGGCGCGAACAACGCGGCCGAGGTAACGGTCTTGTCCGCCGCAGCGGTCTTGCCGACGCTGACCGTCGAAACGGTCACACCCGTCGCAGCGGTCATCGGCTGCGGCGCGGCTTCGGTCATCGGAGCCGGAGCGGCAGGCGCGGTCGCCGCCGGCTGCGCATTGTTATCGGCGGTGTCTTCTTTCTTCTTGCAGCCCGCCAGGGCCACGGTGGCCAGAAGCGCGGCGAGAACGGCAGTACTGATGGACGACTTCTTCATGGAGGTTGCTCCCTGTGTGATGGTGGGCAGTGCAGTGGATCAGGCTTTGGGCGGCAGTTTCAGGGTCTGGCCGGGCTGGATCTTGTCCGGGTCGTCCAGCACGTCGCGGTTGGCCTCGAAGATGCGCTTCCACGCATTGGCATCGCCCAGTTCCTGCTTGGCGATCTTCGAGAGCGAATCGCCCTTCTGCACCGTGTAGGTGCCTCCGACCTTCTCCGCGGTGGTATCCACCGAGGCGGTCACACCCGAGAAATCGACCTGATCGACTTTCTGCGCGGTGGTATCAACGCTGGCGCTGACACCGGAAAAGTCGACTTTCTTATCGGTACTCATCCATACACTCCCGTCTTGATTGACGACATGGGAGGCACGGTGTCACAGCCCTTGTTAATGGGGCATGGCGTGGATGTGAAGACGCGCGGAACGCCTACTGGCGCAGGTCGCGGACGGTCCTTGCCGGGGCGGCGATGCCCGGGCTGGCCCGCCACGGGTTGATGTCCAGCCCGCCACGGCGGGTGTAACGCGCCTCCACTTCCAGCCACTGCGGCTGGCAGCGCTGGGTGATCTCGCTGAAGATCCGCTCCACGCACTGCTCGTGGAACTCGGCGTGTTCGCGGTAGCTGATCAGATACCTGAGCAGACCGTCGCGGTCGATCTTCGGGCCGCGGTAACGCACGCTGACGCTGGCCCAGTCCGGCTGGCCGGTGACCGGGCAGTTGGACTTGAGCAGGGCCGAACTCAAGGTCTCGGTGACCACGTCATCGGGGTCGGCGAACAGGAATTCCGGGGCCGGCGGGCCGTAGCGCTCGATGGCCACATCGCGCTCGTCCAGCGATTCACCCTCGGCGTCTTCCACCAGCGGCGGCACCCCGAACACCACCGTCACCACCGCCCCGGCACAGGCCGACAGATCGCGAGTGATGCACAGGCGCGCGGCCGCGTCATCGTCGAAGCGCGTGCTGTTGAGCGAGTTGAGGTACAGCTTGAACGACTTGGATTCGATCAGGTTCGGCGAGGTGCACGGCACGCTGACCGTGGCCACCGCCACGCGCGGCTTGCCGCGCCCGTCCAGCCAGCTCAGCTCATAGGCCTGCCAGCGGTCGTGGCCGACGAACGGCAGCGCCGCCTCGTCCAGCCCGATCTCCTCGCGGGCGGCGCGGCGCGGAATGGGGAAGAGCAGGCCGGGATCGTACTGCGACGGGTAAGCCACCTCGCGACCGAGGCTGGAGTCCTGGGGGGTATTCATGCCGCCATTTTACGCCGGTGGCGTGGCGGACGGGCCCCGGCCCACGGCCGGAGCCCGCCAGGGTGCGCTCAGCCTTCGGCCGCTGCCGGCGTGCCGTTCAGGTAGTCCAGGCTGACCTGCAGCAACGCGCGCAGGCCCACGTCCAGCGCCTTCTCATCGAGCAGGAACTTGGGCGAGTGGTTGGCCGGGGCCGTGGCCGGATCGATCCCTTCGCCGGTCGAGCCCACGAAGAAGAACATGCCCGGCACCTGCTGGGCATACAGCGAGAAGTCCTCGGCGCCCATCTGCAGCGGCGGCTCATAGACATTGCCCTCGCCCACCACGGCCTGCAGGCTCGGCAGCATCCGCGCGGTCAGGGCTGGATCGTTGACCGTGGCCGGGTTGCCCTCGGATTCGTAAATCTCGGTTTCCGCCTTGGCCCCGTGCGCGGCGGCGGTGTGCTCGGCCACGTTGCGCAGGTCGGCGAAGATCTGCTGGCGCATGCCCTCGTCGAAGGTGCGGATGGTGCCGACCATCTCCACTTCATCGGGAATGATGTTGTAGCGGATGCCGCCCTTGATCGCGCCGAAGGTCACCACCGCCGGCTGCTTGGACAGGTTGGCGCGGCGGCTGACGATGGTCTGCGCGGTGCCGACCAGGTCGGCGGTGGCCACGATCGGGTCGACCCCGTTCCACGGCGCCGAGCCATGGGTCTGGCGGCCGATCACCTTGATCCCGAACCGGTCCGAGGCGGCCATCAGCGGGCCGCCACGGACCGCGATCTGGCCGGCCGGTACGCTGGAGAACACATGCAGGCCGAACACCGCCTCGGGCTTGAAGTCCTTGAACAGGCCTTCCTTGAGCATCAGCGCCGCACCACCCTCTTCCGGGGGCGGCGCGCCCTCTTCGGCCGGCTGGAAGATCAGCATCACTTCACCGGGCAGGTTGGCGCGCATCTTCACCAGTGCGTCGGCCACGCCGAGCAGGGTGGCAGTGTGGGCATCATGGCCGCAGGCATGCATCACGCCGACGGTCTCGCCGCGGTAGGTGCTGGTGGCCTTGGAGGCGAACGGCAGGCCGGTCTGTTCGGTTACCGGCAACGCGTCCATGTCGGCGCGCAGGGCGATCCGCGGGCCCGGATTGCCGCCCTTGATGATCGCCACCACGCCGTGGTGGGCGATGCCGGTCTGCGGCTTCAGGCCCATCGCGCGCAGGCGCTCGGCGACTTTGGCCGAGGTGCGTTCCTCGCGGTTGGACAGTTCCGGGTGCTGGTGGAAATCGCGGCGCCAGTCGATGACCTGGGCCTTGAGGCGGGTCGCGGCGGCCGCCACTTCCGGGCGTTCGGCGGGGGCGGCGGTGGCCAGGCCGGGGGCGGCCAGCAGCAGGGCGGACATCAGCAGCGACAGACGGGGCATTGCAGGTCTCCACGGGGCAGGACAACGGACGAACCTGAATGTAGGGCATCCGGAACCGTCGCGCTGTAACTTTCTGCCCCGGCAAACGTTCATGGATGGAACCTCACCCGTCACATCCGGTCTGATCGCCCGTCCCATCCGTCATGCATGAAAGGCCACGGGCGACGAGTATGCTTTGCGCCTAGCCAACCGGGCCCCCCGCCCTCCGCCAGCCCCCTCAGGAGTTATTGAATGTCGCGTTTCTGGAAGATCGTGCTGCTGGTGGTCGCAGTGCTGGTGGTTGCCGTTGTCGGGATGCGCCTGATCGGCGGCAAAAAGGGAGACGCGGCGGGTCCGGCAGCCGAAGGGCGCCAGGGCGGTGATCCAGCCAATGCGGGTCCGGTGCCGGTCACGGTGATCGAGGCGGTCCGGCAGGACGTGCCGGTCTATGCCAGCGCGCTGGGCACGGTCGCGGCCATGAATACCGTCACCGTGAGCCCGCAGGTAGGCGGCCAGCTGATCAGCCTGAACTTCAAGGAAGGCCAGGAAGTGAAGAAGGGTGACCTGCTCGCCCAGATCGATCCGCGCACGCTGCAGGCCAGTTACGATGAGGCTGCGGCGGCCAAGCGCCAGAACCAGGCCCAGCTCGCCACCGCCCGCTCCAACTACCAGCGCTCGAACTCGGCCGAGTACCGCCAGTACGTGGCCAAGACCGACCTGGATACCCAGCGCAACCAGGTCGCCCAGTTTGAAAGCGCCGTGGCCGCTAACGAAGCCAGCATGCGTGCCGCGCAGGTGCAGCTGCAGTACACCCGCGTGACCGCGCCGATCTCGGGCATCGCCGGTATCCGTGCGGTCGATGCCGGCAACATTGTCAGTGCGGGTACCGCGCTGGTGACGCTGACCCAGATCCATCCGATCCACGTGGTGTTCAACCTGCCCGAGCGCCAGCTGCCGGCCGTGCGCCAGGCCCAGGCGGCCGGTGCGGTGGATATCGCCGCGCTGGACCGCAACGACGCGCACGTGCTCACCGATGGCGGCAAGCTCGACGTGGTCGACAACCAGATCAGCAGCGACAGCGGCACCTTCCGCGCCCGCGCCCTGTTCGACAACGAAGACAATTCGCTGTGGCCGGGCCAGTTCGTCAATGTCCGCATGCAGCTGCGCACCATCGCCGGCGGCGTGGTGATCCCGACCCAGGCCGTGATGCGCGGCCCGGATGGCGAGTACGTCTATATCGTCAAGCCGGACAGCACCGTGGCCATGCAGACGGTCAAGAGCGGCGTGGAAGTCGGCGACAGCCAGGTGCAGATCACCGAGGGCCTGAAGGGCGGCGAGCGGGTCGTGAGTGAGGGCCAGTTCCGGCTCAAGCCGGGCGCCAAGGTCACCGCGCTCAAGCCGGGCGAAACGCCGGCCGCGCCGACCGAAGCCGAGCTCAAGGCCGCCCAGCAGCAGGGTGGCGGTGGGCGCCGCGGCGGCGGTCCGCGCTGATCGCGCCCGCCCCACGTTCCTGACGCCGGCGCACCTGCCGGCGTTCGCCTGATCCAACGCAGCACGACGCACCAGCAAGGACCCGCCCGTGGGCTTTTCGACGATTTTCATCCGCCGCCCGATCGCCACTTCGCTGCTGATGGCGGGCCTGCTGCTGCTCGGCATCCTCGGCTACCGCCAGCTGCCGGTGTCGGCGCTGCCCGAGATCGATGCGCCCAGCCTGGTGGTGACCACCCAGTACCCGGGGGCCAACGCAGTCACCATGGCCTCGCTGGTGACCACGCCGCTGGAGCGCCAGTTCGGACAGATCTCCGGGCTGGAGATCATGACCTCCGATTCGTCGGCGGGGCTGTCCACGATCATCCTGCAGTTCTCGATGGACCGCGATATCGACATCGCCGCGCAGGACGTGCAGGCCGCGATCCGCCAGGCCACCCTGCCCTCCTCGCTGCCCTACCAGCCGGTCTACAACCGGGTAAACCCGGCCGACGCCGCGATCGTCACCCTCAAGCTCACCTCGGACACGCGCCCGCTGCGCGACGTCAACAACTACGCCGACTCCATCCTCGCCCAGCGCCTGTCGCAGGTGCAGGGCGTGGGACTGGTCTCCATCGCCGGCAACGTGCGCCCCGCCGTGCGCATCCAGGTCAATCCGGCGCAGCTGTCCAACATGGGCCTGACCCTGGAAGAGCTGCGCAGCGCGCTGACCCAGGCCAACGTCAACGCGCCCAAGGGCTCGCTCAACGGCAAGACCCAGTCCTACTCGATCGGCACCAACGACCAGCTGACCAGCGCCGCCGAGTACCGCGACACCATCATCAGCTACAAGAACGGCCGCCCGGTGCGCCTGTCGGATGTCGCCAACGTGGTCGATGGCGTGGAGAACGACCAGCTTGCCGCGTGGGCCGATGGCAAGCCGGCGGTGCTGCTGGAAGTGCGCCGCCAGCCCGGTGCCAACATCGTGCAGACCGTCGAGCGCATCCGTGCGCTGCTGCCGCAGCTGCAGAGCGTGCTGCCGGCCGACGTGCACCTGGAGATCTTCAACGACCGGACCGAGACCATCCGCGCCTCGGTGCACGAAGTGCAGTTCACCCTGATCCTGACCATCGGCCTGGTGGTCGCGGTGATCTTCGTGTTCCTGCGCCGCCTGTGGGCGACCATCATTCCCTCGGTGGCGGTGCCGCTGTCGCTGGCCGGCACCTTCGGGGTGATGGCGTTCGCGGGCATGTCGCTGGACAACCTCTCGCTGATGGCGCTGGTGGTGGCCACCGGCTTCGTGGTCGACGATGCGATCGTGATGATCGAGAACATCGTGCGCTACATCGAACAGGGCAAGAGTGGCCCGGAAGCGGCCGAGATAGGTGCGCAGCAGATCGGCTTCACCGTGCTTTCGCTGACCATCTCGCTGGTGGCGGTGTTCCTGCCGCTGCTGCTGATGCCCGGTGTCACCGGCCGCCTGTTCCATGAGTTCGCCTGGGTGCTGAGCATCGCGGTGACGCTGTCGATGCTGATCTCGCTGACGCTCACCCCGATGATGTGCGCCTACCTGCTCAAGCCCGACGCGCTGCCCGAAGGCGAAGACGCCCATGAGCGCGCCGCCGCCGCCGGCAAGACCACCGTGTGGTCGCGTACCGTCAGCCTGTACGAGCGCAGCCTGGACTGGGTGCTGGAACACCAGCCGCTGACCCTGGCGGTCGCCGCCGGTGCGCTGGTGCTGACCGTGGTGCTGTACATCGTGATCCCCAAGGGCCTGCTGCCCGAACAGGACACCGGGCTGATCACCGGCGTGGTGCAAGCCGACCAGAACATCGCCTTCCCGCAGATGGAGCAGCGCACCAAGGCCGTGGCCGAAGCACTGCGCAGCGACCCGGCGGTGACCGGTGTCTCGGCCTTCATCGGCGCCGGCACCATGAACCCCACACTCAACCAGGGCCAGTTGTCGATCGTGCTCAAGGAGCGCGGCGACCGCGACGGGCTGGATGAGATCCTGCCGCGCCTGCAGAAGGCCGTGGCCGGCATTCCCGGGGTGGCGCTGTACCTCAAGCCGGTGCAGGACGTCACCCTGGATACCCGCGTGGCGGCGACCGAGTACCAGTACTCGCTGTCGGACGTGGACAGCGCGCAGGTCGCGCTGCAGGCCACCCGCCTGACCGAAGCGCTGCGCCAGCGCCCGGAGCTGGCCGACGTGGACAACAACCTGTCCAACCAGGGCCGTGCGCTCGAGCTGACCATCGACCGCGACAAGGCCAGCGTGCTCGGCGTGCCGATGCAGACCATCGACGACACCCTGTACGACGCCTTCGGCCAGCGCCAGATCTCCACCATCTTCACCGAGCTCAACCAGTACCGCGTGGTGCTGGAAGTGGCGCCGGAGTTCCGCACCAGCACCGCGCTGATGAACCAGCTGGCGGTGGCCTCCAACGGTGCCGGCGCGCTGACCGGCAGCAACGCCACCAACTTCGGCCAGGTCACCTCGTCCAACTCGTCCACCGCTACCGGCATCGGTGCCCAGAACACGGGAATTCCGGTGGGTGCCGGCAACATCATCCCGCTGGCCGCGCTGGCCGAGGGCAAGGTCACCAGCACCCCGCTGGTGGTCAGCCACCAGCAGCAGCTGCCGGCGGTCACGGTGTCGTTCAACATCGCGCCGGGCTACTCGCTGTCCGATGCGGTCAAGGCGATCGAGGAAACCAAGGCCGGGCTGGACATGCCCTCGCAGGTGCACGCGCAGTTCATCGGCAAGGCCGCCGAGTTCACCGGCAGCCAGACCGACGTGGTATGGCTGCTGCTGGCCTCGCTGGTGCTGATCTACATCGTGCTGGGCGTGCTGTATGAGAGCTACATCCACCCCTTCACCATCATCTCGACCCTGCCGCCGGCCGGCGTCGGCGCACTGCTCGCGTTGATGGTGTGCGGGCTGCCGCTGTCGGTGGACGGCATCGTCGGCATCGTGCTGCTGATCGGCATCGTCAAGAAGAACGGCATCATGATGGTCGACTTCGCGATCGAGGCACGCCGCACCGGTGCCAACGCGCATGAGGCGATCCGCCGCGCCTGCCTGCTGCGCTTCCGGCCGATCATGATGACCACCGCCGCGGCCATGCTCGGCGCGTTGCCGCTGGCGCTGGGCACCGGCATCGGGTCGGAGCTGCGCCGCCCACTGGGCATCGCCATCGTCGGCGGCCTGCTGCTGTCGCAGCTGGTCACGCTGTACACCACGCCGGTGATCTATCTGTACATGGAGCGCTTCTCCGAGCGCCTGCGCCAACGCCGCGAACAGCGCGCGCTGCGTCACGGGCATGCCCCGGTGCAGGAGCCGCAGGCGTGATGATGCGCAACGCAGACCGCTGCAGGGGCGCTCGATGAACATCTCCGGCCCGTTCATCCGCCGTCCGATCGGCACCGCCCTGCTGGCCATCGGCCTGTTCGTGGTAGGCGTGATCTGCTACCTGCAGCTGGGCGTCTCGGCGCTGCCGAACATCCAGATCCCGGTGATCTTCGTGCATGCCAACCAGGCCGGCGCGGACGCCACCACGATGGCATCCACGGTGACCGCACCGCTGGAGCGACACCTCGGCCAACTGCCGGGCATCGACCGCATGCGCTCGTCCAGTTCGGAAGGCAGCTCGCTGGTCTTCATGATCTTCCAGAGCGACCGCGACATCGATTCGGCCGCGCTGGACGTGCAGACCGCGATCAACTCGGCCCAGTCCGACCTGCCCGCCGGGCTGGGCACGCCGATGTTCCAGAAGGCGAACCCGAACGACGACCCGGTCATCGCGATCGCACTGACGTCGGAAACGCAGTCGGCCGATGACCTCTACAACGTGGCCGACTCGCTGCTGGCCCAGCGCCTGCGCCAGATCACCGGGGTGTCCTCGGTGGATATCGCCGGTGCCTCCACGCCGGCGGTGCGGGTGGACGTCAACCTGCGCCTGATGAACGCCCTCGGCCTGACCGCCGATGACCTGCGCAACGCCGTGCGCGCGGCCAACGTGACCTCGCCGACCGGTTTCCTCACCGATGGCAACACCACCACCGCGATCATCGCCAACGACTCGGTGGCGCGCGCCGCCGATTTCGCCAACCTGGTGATCAAGACCGCCGACGATGGCCGGGTGATCCGCCTGCAGGACATCGCCAACGTCTACGACGGGCAGCAGGACGCGTACCAGGCCGCCTGGTTCAACCACAAACCGGCCGTGGTGATGTATGTGTTCACCCGCGCCGGGGCCAACATCGTGGAAACCGTGGACCGGGTGAAGGCGCAGATCCCGATGCTGCGCGATTACCTGCAGCCGGGCACCACGCTGACCCCGTATTTCGACCGCACCCCGACCATCCGCTCCTCGCTGCATGAAGTGCAGATCACCCTGCTGATCGCCCTGGCGATGGTGGTGTTGACCATGGCGCTGTTCCTGCGCCGGCTGGCCCCGACCCTGATCGCCGCGGTGACCGTGCCGTTGTCGCTGGCCGGCGCGGCGCTGGTGATGTACGTGCTGGGCTTCACCCTCAACAACCTGAGCCTGCTGGCGCTGGTGATCGCGATCGGCTTCGTGGTCGACGATGCGATCGTGGTGATCGAGAACATCATGCGCCACCTCGACGAGGGCATGACGCGCATGCAGGCCGCCCTCACCGGTGCGCGCGAGATCGGCTTCACCATCGTCTCGATCACCGCTTCGCTGGTGGCGGTGTTCATCCCGCTGCTGTTCGCCAAGGGCATGATGGGCGCGTTCTTCCGCGAGTTCACCGTCACCCTGGTCGCGGCCATCGTGGTCTCGATGATCATCTCGCTGACCCTGACCCCGGCGCTGTGCAGCCGTTTCCTGAGCGCGCATGCCGATGCCGGTGCGCCAAGCCGCTTCGGCCGCCTGCTCGATGCCGGCCACGACCGCATGCTGCGGATCTACGTGAAGCTGCTGGACTTCTCGCTGCGCCACGCGCTGCTGCTGTCGCTGACCCCGCTGCTGCTGATCGGCGCGACGGTGTTCCTGTTCAGTGCGGTGAAGAAGGGCGCGTTCCCGCCCCAGGACACCGGCCTGATCTGGGGCCGCGCCAACTCCAGCGCCACGGTCTCCTTCGAAGACATGGTCAACCGCCAGCGGCGCATCACCGACATGCTGATGGCCGACCCGGCAGTGAAGACCGTGGGCGTGCGCCTGGGCAGTGGCCGCCAGGGCTCCAGCGCGCAGTTCAACGTTGAACTGAAGTCGCGCAAGGACGGCCGCCGCGAAACCACCGCGCAGGCCTTGGCCCGCCTCAGCGCGAAGGCCGACCGCTATCCTGACCTGCAGCTGCGCCTGCGCGCCATCCAGGATCTGCCCAGCAACGATGGCGGTGGCGCCAGCCAGGGCGCGCAGTACCGCGTCTCGCTGCAGGGCAACGACCTGGCCCAGCTGCAGGAGTGGCTGCCCAAGCTGCAGGCCGCGCTGAAGAAGAACCCGAAGCTGGCCGACGTCGGCACCGACGTGGACGCTGCCGGCCTGCGCCAGTACATCGTGATCGACCGCGCCAAGGCCGCACGCCTGGGCGTATCGGTCGGTGCCATCGATGGCGCGCTGTACGGCGCCTTCGGCCAGCGCCAGATCTCCACCATCTACTCGGACATCAACCAGTACAGCGTGGTGGTCAACGCCCTGCCGGAGCAGACCGCGACACCGGGCGCGCTGGACCAGATCTACGTGCGCGCCGGCAATGGCGAGATGGTGCCGATCACCGCGGTGGCCGAACAGGTACCGGGGCTGGCACCGTCGCAGATCACCCATGAGAACCAGTACACCACGATGGACCTGAGCTACAACCTCGCTCCCGGCACCAGCATGGGCGAGGCCAAGGCCATCATCGACAGCACCGTCAACGGCATGCGCATGCCGGGCGACATCCGCCTGGCCGACGACGCCGGGTTCGGCTTCGATTCGGATCCGATGGCGATGCTGATCCTGGTGATGGCGGCGATCATCACCGTCTACCTGGTGCTGGGCATGCTGTATGAAAGCCTGATCCACCCGGTCACCATCCTCTCCACGCTGCCGGCAGCCGGTGTGGGTGCGCTGCTGGCGTTGTACGGCACCAACACCGAACTGTCGGTGATCTCGATGATCGCGCTGGTGCTGCTGATCGGCATCGTCAAGAAGAACGCGATCATGATGATCGACTTCGCGGTGGTGGCGCAGCGCGAGCATGGCAAGACACCGCTGGAAGCCGCACGCGAAGCCAGCATCGTGCGCTTCCGCCCGATCATGATGACCAGCATGGTGGCGATCCTGGCCGCGGTACCGCTGGCCATCGGCCTGGGCGAAGGTTCCGAGCTGCGTCGCCCGCTGGGCATCGCGATGATCGGCGGCCTGCTGTTTTCGCAGAGCCTGACCCTGCTCAGCACGCCCGCGCTGTACGTGATCTTCTCGCGCCTGCGCGAACGCTGGGTGGCCCGCCGGGCCCGCCGCAGAGAGCGACGGGCCCTGAAGCGCGCAGCGCGCGCGTGATGATCACTGTGCCGGTGGCCCGTCCAACGGCGCATCGAACTCGTCCCAGAGCGTAGGTTCGGCAAGATTCACGTAGGCGTCGGGGTAGCCCAGCCTGCCACCGATGACGACGCCGATCTGCCGGTACCCGCCATCATCGTTGCGCTGCAGGAGCGGGCCGCCACTGTCACCGGGGCCGCCGCCTGCGTTCGGGGACCACGCGCACAGCCGGGGAAAATCGGTTCCGCCGGCGCGCCAGTGCGGCGTGTCGCATTGCTCCGGATCGATGACCTCCAGCACGGCCCAGCGAAGGTATTCGGACAGCGCCTCCTGTTCGGTATAGCCCCAGCCGGCGAGCGTCGCCCGTGAGCCGGGCACCGGCAGCACGCCGGGTATCGGCAGTGAGACGACAGCCACCTCCGGGATTTCACGGTCCAGTATCAATACGGCCAGATCACGCCGGGAGTGGATCACCGGCTGATAGTCGGCCTGGCCCACGACCCGTTCGGCGGGGTCGGCGCGATCGACGCGTCCGAACACGAGGCGCGACTCCAGTCCCTCGTAGGGCTCGCCAGTCCGTGGATCGATGATGCAGTGCGCCGCGGTCATCACGACGTCCGCACGGATCAGGGTCGCACCACAGTGGTGCGACCATGCCGCCTCGCCCTCCTGGCGCCCTTCGATTTCGACCAGGAAGGGCAACTCCCCCGGTGCAACGGGAGTTCCTCCCACGACGTTGGGCACCGCAGAGGCGGCGGCGACGCTGGCGGGAAGAACGGCGGACACAACCGCCATCGTGGCGAGTACGCGGGCAGGCAAGGTCATCACATGGCTCCAGCTGGGAAGGTACGGACCACGCTAAATCACGCTGCGGCGAACGCTGAGCGCATTGCGACAGATGACGTCGCTTCCGCAGATTTATTTTTCTTTCGCTGCAGGATTACTGAGAGAGACCGGCTCTGGTGACGAGCCGGCGCCGCTGGCCGGGACGGAGAATGCGTGATGGCCGTCTTCGATCCAGCAGGAGGTGTCCCCTTCACCCGCGACCCGCAATAATGGCGGCCTCTCTTCCGTCGAGCCGCCATGCCTTCGTTCGAAACCCGCGTCAGCCGCCTCTGGGCGCATGAGAAGGCCAGCTATGGCCTGCGGGTGTTCATCGCGTTGTCGGCGGCCATGGGGCTGTGCTGGTACCTGGACCAGCTGCCTGCCCTGCCCGGCGTGTTCCTGGGCATCATCGCCAGCGCGATCGCCGAGACCGACGACAACTGGTGGGGCCGGATCAAATCGGTGGCGCTGTCGCTGCTGTGCTTCGTCGCCGCTGCAGCGGCGGTGGTGATGCTGTTCCCGCATCCGTGGTGGTTCATCACCGCCCTGGCCGCGGCCACCTTCGGGCTGACCCTGCTCGGCGCGCTCGGCGAGCGCTACGCTTCGATCGCACAGGCCACGGTGACCCTGGCCATCTACACGATGATCGGCCTGGAACAGCACGGCGCGGCCGATCTGTCCCAGGCGATCAATGCCGTGAGTCACCTGCTTGCCGGCGCGGTCTGGTACGCCCTGCTCTCCATCCTGTGGACCGCCCTGTTCGCCAATCGCCCCGTGCGCGAGCGGGTCGCGCGCCTGTATCTGGAACTGGGCCGCTACCTGCAGCTCAAGGCCGATCTGTTCGAACCGGTCCGCGATGCGGACGTGCAGAAGCGCCAGCTCGCCCTGGCCGAGCAGAACCGCCGCGTGGTCGAGGCGCTGAACATCGCCAAGACCGCGATCCTGGCGCGCTTCGGACGCTCCGGCCGGCCCGGCGTGCAGTCCGGGCTGTACCTGCGCCTGTATTACATGGCCCAGGACTTCCACGAGCGCGCCAGCTCCTCGCACTACCCCTACGGCGCGCTGACCGAAGCGTTCTTCCACAGCGACGTGCTGTACCGCTGCCAGCGCCTGCTCGCACTGCAGGGCGAAGCCTGCGCCAACCTCGGCCAGGCGATCCGCCTGCGCCAGCCATTCCAGTACGGCGAGCGCACCAAGCAGGCCACCGCCGACCTCACCGATTCGCTGAGCTGGCTGCGCGCCCAGCACAACCCGCAGTGGCAGCGTCTGCTGGCCTCGCTGGAACTGCTGGGGCACAACCTGCAGAGCATCGAACGCCGCCTGTCCGAGGCCGAGAAGTCCGAGTCCACGCTGGACAACGTCGATACCCGCCTGCGCGATACCAACCCGCACACCCTGCGCGAGATGGGCGTGCGCATCCGCCAGCAGCTCACGCCCGGCTCGGTGCTGTTCCGGCACGGCCTGCGCATGGCGCTGGCGCTGATCGTCGGTTTCGCCGCGATCCGCCTGTTCAACGCCCAGAACGGCTCCTGGGTGCTGCTCACCATCGTGTTCGTGTGCCGCCCGCACTTCGGCGCCACCCGCCAGCGGCTGGCACAACGGATCGCCGGCACGCTGATCGGCCTGGTGCTGACCTGGGCGCTGATGCAGTTGTTCCAGGACCTGCGCATCGAACTGTTGATCGCGCTGCTGTCGGCCCTGCTGTTCTTCTTCACCCGCAGCGATCGCTACCTGGTGGCTTCGGCGGCGATCACGGTGATGGCGCTGACCTGCTTCAACCTGATCGGCGATGGCTTCCTGCTGATCTGGCCGCGGCTGGTGGATACGCTGCTCGGCTGTGCGATCGCGGCGGCGGCGGCGTTCCTGATCCTGCCCGACTGGCAGGGCCGGCGCCTGAACCTGGTGATGGCGCGCGTGCTCGACAACTGCGCCAGGTACCTGCACGCCGTGCTCGGCCAGTACGGCAGTGGCATGCAGGACGATCTGGCCTACCGCATCGCCCGGCGTGACATGCACAACGCCGATGCGGCGCTGTCCACGGCATTGTCGAACATGCTGCGCGAGCCCGGCCACGTGCGCCGCAACCTGGACGCGGGGTTCCGCTTCCTGGCGCTGTCCAACACCCTGCTCGGCCATCTCTCCGCGCTCGGTGCGCACCGTACCCAGCTGGACAGCTACGGCCAGGACCCGCTGGCATTGGCCGGCGGTGAGCGCGTCGAACAGGCGATGCAGCAGATCGCCAGCGCGCTGCAGCAGCGCGAGCCAGTGGCCGAGGACGGCAAAGAGGGCGACCGCGCCCTGGCCGAACAGCTGGAGCAGATCCCGGACGAGATGCCGCCGCAGCTGCAGCTGATCCGCACCCAGATGGGGCTGATGCTGCGCCTGCTGCCCAAGCTGCGCGGCGCCGCCAACGAGGCGGCGCGCACCCTGCGCTGACGCCGCCGCGCCCTCCTGCGGCGCTGCCATGCTGCGCCAACGGTGAGAATGCTAGGCTGCGCCGGTTCGCAAGGAGTCTCCATGTCCGGCCATAGTCAGTTCGCCCTGCTCAGGCAACGTCGTTTCCTGCCCTTCTTCATCGTCCAGGCCCTGGGCGCGTTCAACGACAACGTCTACCGCCAGGCGATCATCGCCCTGCTGTTCTTCCTCGGCACGCCGATCGAAGAGCGCTCGCTGTACACCAACCTGGCGCCGGCGATCTTCATCCTGCCGTACTTCCTGTTCTCGGCGCTGGCCGGCCAGATCGCGGAGAAGCTGGAGAAGTCGCGGCTGATCGTGATCACCACGACCATGGAGATCGCGATCATGTCGCTGGCCGCGCTCGGTTTCCTGACCGAGAGCATGCCGGTGCTGCTGATCGCGCTGTTCTGCACCGGCATGCAGTCCACCCTGTTCGGACCGGTGAAGTACTCGGTGCTGCCCTCGATCCTCAAGCCCGAGGAGCTGACCGGCGGCAACGGCCTGGTCGAGATGGGCACGTCGCTGTCGATCCTGACCGGCATGATCGCCGGCGGTCTGATCTTCACCCTGGCGGGCAGCCATGGCCCGATCGTGGCCGCGACCGCGGTGATCGTGCTGGCGGTGGCCGGCAACCTCACCGCACGGATGATTCCCAAGGTCGATGCCGGCGCGCCGGACCTGAAGATCAACTGGAATCCGCTGCCCGAGTCGCTGGCCGTGCTGCGCATGGCCAAGAAGCAGAAGGCCGTGCGCAACGCGATCCTCGGCGTGTCCTGGTTCTGGTTCGTCGGCACCATGCTGACCTCGCAGCTGCCAACCTACGCCGAAATCAATCTGGGCGGTGGCTCCACGCTGTACATCTTCGCGCTGGCGCTGTTCTCGCTCGGCACCGGCACCGGCTCGCTGCTGTGCGAAAAGCTGTCCGGGCGCACCGTGGAGATCGGCCTGGTGCCGCTGGGCGCGTTCGGCATGACCGCCTTCATGCTCGACCTGTACTTCGCGCGGGTCGGTGAAGCCGCCGCGGCCGGGCTGTCGATCTGGCAGTTCGTGCAGGCGCCGGGCAGCGTGCGCATCATCATCGACCTGGTCGGCATCGGCCTGTTCACCGGCTTCTTCGTGGTGCCGCTGTTCGCATTGATCCAGAGCCGCACGGCCAAGTCGGAGATGTCGCGCGTGTTCGCCGCGCTCAACATCCAGAACTCGGGGTTCATCGTGCTGGCCGCCGGCCTGGGCCTGCTCACCCAGCGCGTGCTGGACTGGACCATTCCGCAGCTGTTCCTGGCCCTGGCGATCGCCAATGCGGTGGTGTCGATCTACATCTTCACGATCGTTCCCGAATTCCTGATGCGCTTCCTCAGCTGGGTGATGGTGCGCACGCTGTATCGGCTGCGCCCACACGGGATCGAGGCCAACGTGCCTGACGAAGGCGCAGCGTTGATCGTGTGCAACCACGTCAGCTACATGGACGCGCTGATCCTGTCGGCGACCCTGCCGCGTCCGGTCCGCTTCGTCATGTATTACAGGATCTTCAACATCCCGGTGATGCGCTGGATCTTCCGCACCGCCAAGGCGATCCCGATCGCCGGCGCGCGCGAGGACCCCGCGCTGATGCAGGCCGCGTTCGACGAGGTGGACAAGGCGCTGGCCGAGGGCGAGCTGGTGTGCATCTTCCCCGAGGGCGCGTTGACCCGCGACGGGCAGATGGGTGCATTCAAATCGGGCGTGGAGAAGATCCTCGAGCGTCGTCCGGTGCCGGTGGTCCCGATGGCGCTGCGCGGGATGTGGTCGAGCATGTGGAGCCGACGCGACACGCGCCTGGGCCGCATGCGGGTGCCACGCCGCTTCCGCGCACATGTCGAGGTGGTTGCGTCTGCGCCGATCGCGGGCGACGTCGCCACGGCATCGCTGCTGGAAGCACAGGTGCGACAACTACGGGGTGATCAGGCCTGAGCCCCGCCCTGCCTGCATGTAACCGTATACATGGCGGCGCGCACATCGGTTAGATTACCGCCGGGGACACCTCGCCCGCGCTGGCCGGCGCGGGCGGACCCTCGATGCCGGACACTGCCGTCGTGCCATCTGTTGCCGATCGTGCGTCATCGCGTGTGTTGTTCGTCCCGGAACCACCCCATACACACCCACCCAAGCAAATGGAGCTTCGCTGATGAATGCCACCGCCCCCCTGCCGCCCGCCCCGGGCAGCATCCCGAATCACCTGATCTGGTCGATCGTCGTCACCATCCTGGCATTCTTCGTGTGCTGCCTGTCGTGCCTGAGCTTCCCGGGCATCGTCACCGGCGTGGTCGCGATCGTGTTCGCCAGCAAGGTCAACGGCCTGCTCAACCAGGGCGACCTGGAAGGCGCGCGTCGTGCCTCCAAGAACGCCAAGATCTGGGCGTGGGTGACCACCGGCTTCCTGATCGCCGGCGTGCTGCTGTTCGTGATCTCGCTGGCCTTCATGGGCGTGGACGGTTACATGGAACAGATGCAGCAGTTCCAGCAGCAGATCGAAAGCGCCAGCTGATGATCGCGCTGCACGGCAAACGCTGGTTGCTGGCGGCGTTGCCGCCGGCCGCCCTGGCGGCCGGCGCGGGGTTGTGGGTGCTGCGGCACTACGACCCCAACAGCGCCAGCAGTCCGTTCCCGCCGTGCAGCTTCCTGGCGGTCACCGGTTATTACTGCATTGGCTGCGGGCTGACGCGTGCGCTGCACGCGCTGGCCCATGGCGATGTGGTCACCGCATTCTCGATGAACCCCTTGGCGATGCTGATGCTGGCCATCGCGCCGCTGGTCATCGGCTGGGCGCTGGGCTGGCGGCCCCGCGTGCTGCAACCGCTGATCACGCTGTTGATGAAACCCGCGTTCTGGCTGACGCTGCTGCCGGCGTACTGGATCGCACGCAACCTGCCCTGGGTACCCTTTACCTGGTTGGCGCCCGGCTGAGCGCGAACCGCTAGGTCACCCAGCCGGCAATCACCAGCAGCGCCAGCACCGCCATCCACAGCAGCAGCATGCGCCACACCAGGCTCATCGCATCGCGCAGCTCCGGCAGACGACGCCATACCGGCACCATGCCCGCATCGCTGTAATCGTGGGCATCCTCGCGCAGCTCGGCACTCACGCTTGCGCGCGCGACCGCACCGAGGAAATGCGTGGAAGCCGACCACTGGTTGCCATGCGCCTCGCGCCACGCCTTGAACGCCGTATCGAAGTTGCCGACCAGCGCCATCGACAGCGACATCAGCTGCGCCACCGGCCATTCCAGCCAGGACAGCACCACGCGCGCACCGGCAACCGCTTCCACGCTGGCCAGCGAACGCATCGGGCCGACCGCCAGCAACGCCAGCAGGCGATACAGCAGCGCACCGACCGGACCGAGCAGCAGGAACCAGAACAGCACGGCGAACCAGCGGCGCAGCGCGTTGAGCACGGTCGCTTCCACCAGTGAAGGGACGTCTTCGTGCAGGCTGCCACCGGCCGACTGCAGCTGCGCGATCGCCAGGTGACGAGCATGGGCATCATCGGCATCGATCACCGCCTCGACGTCGCGGTCCAGATCGCGCGGCCCCCAGCACATCACCAGCACCAGCACGCCCAGCAGCAGCGACGGCAGGCCGTAGACCCGATCATCGAAGAGCCATTGGATCAGGCCCAGCACCACGACGAACGGCAGCACCGCCAACCAGGCACCCTTGCGTCCGCGCCAGGCGCCGTCTTCGGCAGCATGTCGGTCCAGCCACTGCAGCCAGCGCCGGAAGAGGCCGAAACGGCGCAGCGCGACGGCCGCACCCGGCGCGACATGGCCCAGGGCCAAGGCAACCAGCACGGCGACCAGGGTGGTGAACATGTATGCCTCCGGCTCGGGACGTTGAACGCGCCGCTACTATGCCTTGCGGCCCGGCAATTCCCCGGGCCGTTGGTAATGTACCGCGCCGCGTGTTCAGCCTGCGGCAACGGCAGGCGACGCTCAGCCGACCTGCTGGCGGTACCAGTGCTCGATCAGGCTGCGCGAGATCGAGATCGGCGGGGACAGGCGGATGCCTTCGCCGTCGTCTTCGACATCCCGGGCCAAGGCCGCGCCCACTTCCTCGGCGGTGAACCAGCGCGCATCTTCCAGCTCGCCGTTCACGGTCGGCACGTCGTCTTCGGCCGTCGCCGCAAAGCCCAGCATCAACGCACCGGGGAACGGCCACGGCTGGGTACCCAGGTAGCGGCACTCGCGCACGCGCACCCGGCTTTCCTCGAAGACTTCACGGACCACGGTCTGTTCCAGCGATTCACCGGGCTCGACGAAGCCGGCCAGCACCGAATAGCGGCGCGGGGCCCAGTTGGCCTGGCGGCCAAGCAACAGCCGACCCTGGTTTTCGACGGCCACGATCACGGCCGGATCCACCCGCGGGTAGTGTTCGGTGGCGCACTGGCCGCAGCGCCCGACGAAGCCACCGCGGCTGAAGGTCACCGCGCCGCCGCACACGCCGCAGAAGCGGGTGCGCGACTGCCAGTACGACATGCCGCGTGCGTAACAGAAGGCGGTGGAATCGGCGACGGACCAGGTCGCCGCGGACTGCCGCAGGTCGACCCGCTGCGGGGCCGTCACCGACAGCCCGGCAGCCTCCATCGAGAACCACGCCTGCTCGCCGCGCAGGCCGAGGAAGATCGCGGTACCCGGGCCGCCACCCAGTTCGGCGCCGGTCAGTGGCAGGGGCTGGCCATCATGGCCGGCCAGCGCGGTGCCATCCTGGTCGAGCACCAATACGCGCGCGTCCGGCCACAGGCGCAACAACGCTTCGGCGTCATCGCGCAGGGTATCGGCGCGCTCCAACGGTTCGCTGACGAAGGCGAAACCGGAAAGCTGCGAAGAGAATTTGGACATCGCAAGAGCCTGCCCACATTCGGCGGGACTGGCAAGCGGCAACCGACCATCAGGACGGTTGCGCGCGCATTACATGCTGAAACTGCTGCCGCAGCCGCAGGTGGTCTTCGCGTTCGGGTTGCGGATCACGAACTGCGCCCCGGTCAGGCTCTCGGTGTAATCCACCTCGGCGCCCATCAGGTACTGCAGGCTCAGCGGATCGACCAGCAGGGTGACACCGGCGGTATCGACCGCCAGATCGTCCTCGGCACGGTTCTCATCGAACTCGAACCCGTACTGGAAGCCGGAACAGCCACCGCCTTCGATATAGACGCGCAGGGCGAGGGCAGCGTTGCCCTCATCCTGGATCAGCTCCTTGACCTTGGCCGCAGCGGCCTCGGTGAAGTTCAGCGGACGGTCCAGGGACTGGTAGTTCGGCGCGGCGGCGGGTGCGCCGGGCAGGGAAACAAGCGTGCTCATGCTCCCAGCATGGGGCTGCATGAGCACGGTTTCAAGGTGTCGCGCGGGCGCGATTCAGGCCATCGCCTCGGCCAGCTTCTTGCGGGCCGCGGTGTCCTTGCCCTTGCCCTGGTCCGCTTCCCCGGACGGCGGCGGCAGGGCCATCTGCGCCGAGGTGTGGATCAGGCGGCCGGTCAGCTGGGCGCCGGCGTGCATTTCCACCACCTGGTAGTGGATGTTGCCCGTGACCCGGGCGCTGGGGGTCAGCTCGACCCGCTCGCTGGCGTGGACATCGCCGTCCAGGCGGCCGCTGATGACCACGACCTGGGCCCGGATCTCGCCCTCGATGGCGCCGTGCTCGGCCACCGTCAGGGTGGCGTTGCTGGCGCCGTCCTGGGCAACCACCTTGCCCAGGATGGTGCCTTCCACGTACAGGCCACCACTGAATTCCACGTCCCCGCGGATCACCACCTGCGCGCCGATCAGCGCGTCCACGACCAGATGTCCGTCGCGGTTGGACTTGTTGCTGCCAAACATGGGCTTACTCCCCTTCTTTTGCCGATGCCGCCGGTGCCCCGGCCTGCTTCCAATCGAATACCTGGGTGGCGCCCCCCGCGCCCGATCCCAGCGTGACCCGCACACGTTGCGGGGTGAAGCCTTGCGGCAGCATCACACTGCCGGTGAGCTGCTGGAAGTACCGGAAGGAATATTCCTGGCCCGGCACCTTGGTGCGCTGGTGCAGCTCGTCCCAGCTGACCGAGGTCAGCTTGCCGTCCTTGACGCCTTCGACCGTGAAACGCATCTGCCCTTGGCTGATCGCCCCGCGGTTCAGGTTCTGGGTCAGCACCACGGCGTACTGCCAGGTGCCCCCGGTCTCCGGCGAGAACTCCACCGAATGGGTGTTCAGGCCCTTGCGCTGGCTGGTCGCACCGACCAGCCGCTCGTAGAAGGCCACGTCGGCGCGCAGGCCGGCGATTTCTTCATCGCGCTCGCCCAGCGAGACCTGGACCTCGGTATTGGCGGCGCGGCTGATGCGGTCGGAGGCCTGCAGGGTGGCCTGGCGCTGCTGCAGCTCGATGAGTTGCTGCTGGAGGCGCTCGTTGCGGGTCTCGGCGGCCTTGAGCTGGGTGCCGACGTCGCCGCCGGGCGAGCCCAGCCAGGCGCCGAGCAGCACGGCGAGGATCAGCGACAACAGCCAGGCACCGCCCAGCACCAGCAGGCGCTTGCGGTCCTGCACGGGCGGCGTGCCCGGCCGACGGATCTGGATGCGGGAAGGTGTGGGCTTGTTCATGGAAGGCCCCTGTCTGGAACGACGGGCTAGTGTAAGTCAGGGGCAAGGCCTTGTCCGCGCAGGTCCGGCATCGGGGCAGTGGCGTTCATGGACGCCATCCACGATAGTGTGCGCCTGTGCACATTCTGCAGCCGGAGCGCGTGCCATGACCGAAGCCCACCTGTTCGTGATCGGCATCCTGCTGGCCTGGCTGGCCGGCATTCGCGTGTACCTGACCGTGTTCGGTGTCGGCCTGGCCGGCCTGCTCGGCTGGGTCGACCTGCCGCCCGCGCTGCAGGCCACGGAGTCCTGGTGGGTATTGGGCACCTCGGCCGTGCTGGCGGTCGCCGAATTCTTCGCCGACAAGATCCCCGGGGTCGACTCGGTCTGGGACCTGGTCCAGACCCTGGCCCGGGTACCGGCCGGTGCGTTCCTGGCGGCCGCCACACTCTCGCCCAGCGGTGAACTCAGCGGCACCGCGCTCGTGGCCGGGGCCGGCGTGGCCCTGGCCAGCCATGGACTGAAGTCCGGCACCCGCGCCCTGCTCAACACCTCGCCCGAACCGGCCAGCAACTGGGTCGCCTCGGCCGCCGAAGACACCGTGGTGGTCGGCGGGCTGGCGCTCGCCTTGGCGCATCCGTGGCTCGCGCTGATCCTGGTGGTGACGTGCAGCCTGATCGGTGCGTTGATCGTCTGGATGATCTGGCGGACGTTGTGGAAGGGGATGCGCTGGTTGATGCGCCAGGCCGACAGTGGCCAGACGCAGGTCAAACCGGGCACGCTGCCACGCTGAGGCGTGCCCCGCCCTCGAGCGTTCATCGCATAATTGCGGCGCAGACTGGGAGTACTGATGGCCGTTCACGACAACGTTGTTGCATCCCCCCGCGCCGTGCGCGCTGAAACGCCGCCGGCCGACCACTGGCAGCGCTGGCAGAGCCAAGCCTCGCCCGCGCCCGTGGCGCACAGCAATGTCGTGGCGCTGAATCCCGCGCCGGCCAGTCCACCGCCGTTGCTGCCGCCGATGGCCAGCGACGCGGGTGAGATGGCGCCACCCGGCATCGATTCGCCTTACCGCGTCCTGATCGTCGAGGACGACCGCTCGCAGGCCCTGTTCGCGCAGAGCGTGCTGCACGGCGCCGGCATGCAGGCGCTGGTGCACAGTGACGCCGAAGGCGTGCAGCAGGCCATCGCCGAGCACCGCCCCGACCTGATCCTGATGGACCTGCATCTGCCCGGCCTGGATGGCATGCGCCTGACCGCGCTGATCCGCCAGCAACCCGGCCAGCAGCTGTTGCCGATCGTGTTCCTCAGTGGCGATCCGGATCCGGAGCGCCAGTTCGAGGTGCTCGACAGCGGTGCCGACGATTTCCTCAGCAAGCCGATCCGCCCGCGCCATCTGATCGCGGCCGTTTCCAACCGGATCCGTCGCGCCCGTGCACAGGCCGCCTCGCAGGCGGGCAGCGCCGGTGCGCCGGCGATGAACAACCCCGAGACCGGGCTGCCGACCCGCCATCATGTGATGCAGGAGCTGGGCGCATCGCTCGCGCACCGTGATCGCGGCGGCCTGTTCTTCATCGAGATCGCCAGCGCGCTGGGCCTGCGCGAACGCTACGGCTATGCGGCGTTCGAGCGCCTGATGACCCAGGCCGGCCAGCGCCTGGCCGACGCTGCCCAGCCGCACCTGCTGGCACGTTTGAACGACAACAGTTTCCTGGTCCTGGCCCGCGATGCCGACGAAGACACGCTGGATGCGATGGCGCATGCGCTGCGCGACCCTCTGTCCACCCGCGCCTTCGTGATCCGGGATGACGAATCGGTGCATCTGCGCGGCGTGGTCGGTCATGCCCAGCTGTCGCCGGGCTTCTCCGATGCGGGCAGCGCACTGGAGGCCGTCGAACGCACCACGCTGCAGGCCCGCCTGCTCACCGCCGGCGTGGCGGCGTATGTCCGCCGCGAGGACGTGGCCGCGCAGGAACATCTGGCGCTGCTGGAGGGCCAGTTGGAACTCGCCTACCAGCCGATCGTCGCCGTGGCCGGCGGCAACACCGCGCAGTACCAGGTGCTGCTGCGGTTGCGCCAGGCCGATGGCAGCGTGCTGGCCGCCGGCCAGGTGATCCCGGCCGCCGAGGCAGCCGGGCGCATCGCCGATCTGGACCAGCAGGTGCTCGACCACGCGCTGGGCCTGCTGGATCTGTATCGCCACGCCGCGCAGCCGCTGCACCTGTTCGTCTCGCAGTCGCTGCGCACGCTGGCCCGCGATGCCTTCGGCGACTGGCTGCTGGAGTCGCTGGCCAGCCGGCAGATCGATGGCAGCGCACTGGTCATCGACGTGCGCCTGCCCGACGCCCTGATCCACACCGTCACCCTCCAGCAGTTCTGCACGCGCGTGCACGCGGCCGGCGTGCGCTTCTGCCTGAGCCAGTTCGAGCCGGGCGATGAAGCCAATGCGTTGATGGCACAGCTGCCGCTGGCCTATGTGCGCATGGCCGCGCGCTTCTCCAACAGCCACGCCAACCAGCAGACCCGCGACGAGCTGCGCGCGGCGATCGACCTGGCGCACCGCGCCGGGCTGCGCATCATCGGCCAGCAGATCGAAGACCCGCAGGCCGCGGCGGCGATGTGGATCAGCGGGGTCGATTTCATCCAGGGCAACATGGTCCAGTCCGCCGGCAGCGAACTGAACTTCGACTTCCAGAACTCGGTGCTCTGAGCATGGGACGCCACGGACGGCCAACTCCCTCCCCCGCCCCGGCCTCGCTGTGGATCGCCGCCGGGGCCGCTGCGGTATGCGCGACCGCGGGCGTCATGGCACGGATCGGCGCCAATGGCCCGTGGATCGACATCGCCGCCGGCACCGGCGTGCTGGCCGTGCTCGCGGCGGTGCAGGCCGTACGCCGCTGGCGCGAGGCACAGGACCAGCTGCATACGCTGCAGCAGCGCAGCGAATCACTGCTGCTCGAACGCGATCAACTGCAGCAGCGCCGACAGCAGCAGAACCAGCTGGAACAGGAACTGCTCAGCGCCAAGCAGGCGGCCGAAGCCGCGGCGCTGGCCAAGGGTGAGTTCCTGGCCACGATGAGCCATGAGATCCGCACCCCGCTCAACGGCATCCTGCCGATGCTCGATCTGATCGCGCGCGGTCAACTCGGCAGCGACCAGCGGCAGATGCTGCAGACCGCCGCGACCAGCTCGCAGCAGCTGCTGCGCATCGTCGATGACATCCTCGATTACTCCCGGCTGGAGGCCAAGGGCCTGAACCTGGAGATCACCACGTTCAACCTGCGCGAACTGCTCGAAGGTCTGGTGCAGTTGATGCAGCGCGCCGCCGATCCCAAGGGCCTGCAGCTCTCGCTGGACCTGGACCCGGCGGTGCGGCTGTCGGTCCGCGGCGACCCGGTACGGCTGCGCCAGGTGCTCAGCAACCTGCTGGTCAACGCGATCAAGTTCACCGAGCGCGGCCAGATCCGGCTGCGCGTGCTGCGCCAGGGCGAGACCAACGCACAACACCAGCTGCGGTTCGAGATCGCCGACAGCGGCATCGGCATCGACGAGGCATTGCAGGCGCGCCTGTTCCAGTCGTTCAGCCAGGCCGACGCCTCCACCACGCGCCTGTACGGCGGCACCGGGCTGGGCCTGGCGATCTGCAAGCGCATCATCGATCTGATGCACGGTCGCATCGGCGTGCATTCCACGCCGGGGCACGGGGCCACGTTCTGGTTCGAGATCCCGCTGCTGAAGGTGATCGGCGACCTGCCCGCCATCGGCAACATGCGCCGCGCGCTGCTGATCACGCGCGATGCGTTGCTGGCCCAGCGCATCGAGCGCGTGACCCAGCACCACGACCTGCGCCTGCACACGGTGGAGACCAGCGCCGAGGCGATCGACGTGCTGCGCGCGCCCCAGCGCCCCGGCATCGATCCGGCGCTGGCGTGGGTCATCGCCGACACCGACGGCCTGCGTCATGGCACCCAGGCGCTGCAGAAGGCACTGGCCGGCAACGAGCGGCATGCGGGCGCGCGGCTGCTGTGGCTGTATGGCGACGAGGCACCCGCGCCCGAGGCGCTTGGCCCGGGACCGGCGTTGTCGCGACAGGTCGCGGACAGCGAGCTGCACGCACTGCTGCGGCCGGTGGTCGCCAGCGCACGTCCGGCCGCGCTGCTGGCCGAGGTGGAGTACGCGGGCTCGCCCGCGGCATTGCCGCAGTTCCCGTTGCGCGTGCTGCTGGTGGAGGACAACAGCGTCAACCTGCTGGTCGCCCAGCGCCTGCTGCAGGTACTGGGCTGCGACGTGGAGACTGCCACGCAGGGGGAGCAGGCCCTGGAAGCGCTGCACGACCGGCGCTTCGATGTGGTCCTGATGGATTGCCAGATGCCGGTGCTGGATGGCTACGACGCCACCCGCCGCTGGCGCGCAGACGAAGCCGCGCGCGGCACCACGCGGCTGCCGATCGTAGCGATGACCGCCAACGCGATGGCCGGCGACCGCGAGCGCTGCCTGCAGGCCGGCATGGACGACTATCTGTCCAAACCGATCAACCGCGAAACCCTGCAGGCCGTGCTGGCACGCTGGGGCAGTGCAATGACCGATGAGGCAGCGGTCGCATCGCCGCCGCCCTGGGCGCAGTCGCCTGCACCGCCTGCGGCGGCGCCGCTACGCGACGAAACGCCAGTCCCGGTGCTCGATCAGGACGTGCTGGATGAACTGCTGGACGTGATCGGCGCGGATACCGCGCGCATCATCGGCGTGTTCCTGGATGACACGCCACCGTTGATCCGGCAGCTGCAGGACGCCTCGGTCGCGGCGGACCTGGACCAGCTGCGCGCGTTGGCGCACAGCCTCAAGTCCGCCAGTGCGAATGTGGGCGCGATGGCCCTGTCGGCGGCGGCCTGGCGGATCGAACATGATGCCCGCGCCGGCACGCTGGAGCGCCCCGCGGTGGCGGTGGCGCTGTTGATCGCCGAATTCGCGCGTGCACGGATCGCGTTGGCCGGCTATCACGCCCGGCTGCGCGCCCCGTTGCAGGGCTGATTCAGTCTTCGATCTTGGTCAGCAGGTAGTTCGGTTCGCCGATGCGCTCGATCAGGTCCAGCTGCGTTTCCAGCCAGTCGATGTGCTCTTCCTCGGACTCGAGGATCTTCACGAACAGCTGGCGGCTGACGTAGTCGCCGATCGAATCGGCATAGGCCACCGCTTCACGCAGCGTCACCACCCCGTCGCGTTCCAGGCTGAGGTCGCACTGCAGGATCTCGGCCGGGTTTTCGCCGATGCGCAGCTTGCCCAGGGCCTGGAAGTTCGGCAGGCCTTCGAGGAAGAGGATGCGGTCGGACAGGATGTCCGCATGCTTCATCTCTTCGATCGATTCCTTGTACTCGTGATCGGCGAGCTCCTTCAGGCCCCAGTTCTTCAGCATCTTGGCGTGCAGGAAGTACTGGTTGATGGCGGTCAGCTCGTTGTAGAGGACCTTGTTGAGGAATTCGATGACTTTGGCGTCGCCCTTCATGAGCGTGCTCCTGCTGCGTGGAATCGCGGGCACTGTAGCGCGTCGCGTGGGCGCATGAGGGAACGCGAATCGTGCTCAGTTGCGGCCCGCGGCGGCGCGGGCGGGGCTCAGGCGGCCTGCAGGCCCAATACCGGCAGCGGCAGATCGTGGGTGGCGCTGAACTTGGCCAGCAGGTCGGCCGCCATGTCCAGGCAGGAGCCGCAGGTGGCGCCGCAGCCGGTGCGCATCGTCAACTCGGACACGCTCGCGACACCGCTCTGGGCGGCTTCGCGGATCTGATGGTCGGTAACCCCGTTGCAGATGCAGACGTACACGTGCGGACTCGGCAGGCAGGCCCGGATCGGCCTGTTGCTATTCCAATCGAAACGAGAATGGTTGTCAATTTCGAACCTGAATCATTCTCGATACGGTTCAGAGCCGCCGGGCATGGCTCAGACCGCGCCCGGCTCACCCTTGGCCTTGCGCGGCCAGTACCCACCGCCGCGCTTGGGCGTGGTGCGCTTGCGCGGGCGGTCGTGGCCGGCGGCATTGCCGGGCATCCAGGCCTCCTGGGCGGACTTGGGCATCGATTCCACCCCGGTCCCGGCCACTCCCCGCGCCAGTGGCGCCAGATGGCGCAGGGCGCGCGCGTAGACGCCCCGTTTGAACATCACCACGTGCTCCACCGGGTACCAGAAATCGACCCAGCGCCACTGGTCGAATTCGGGGCTGTCGGTGTGGTCCAGGGTGACGTGGGATTCGTCCCCGGCCAGGCGGAGCAGGAACCACACCTGCTTCTGGCCGATACAGACCTGCCGTTCATTGCGGCGGATGGCCCGTGCCGGCAGCCGATAGCGCAGCCAACCCGGCGTCGCCCCGAGCACTTCAACGTGCTCCGGCAACAGCCCGGTTTCTTCCTGCAACTCGCGATACATGGCTTCGACAGGCGTCTCGTCGGTGTTCATGCCACCCTGCGGGAACTGCCAGCCATCCCGGCGCACGCGTCGTGCCCAGAAAACCTGCCCATCCTGCCGCATCAGCACAATACCGACGTTCGGTCGATAGCCGTCCGGATCGATCACGATGCGGACTCCTAGAAAAATCTACTGATCGGGACTGTGCCACGCCCGCTGCCCACTCACAAGCGCGGTGAAAAAGTGTTGACAGATTCCAGATACATCTCCAGAATTACCGGCTCCCTGAGGCTATGTAGCTCAGCCGGTTAGAGCACAGCACTCATAATGCTGGGGTCGGTGGTTCGAGTCCACCCATAGCCACCAAGTTCGCTTGGTTTTTCAGGGAGAAAGTGCAATAATTGCACGCACATTTTGCCCCGTCGCCAAGCGGTAAGGCACCTGACTCTGACTCAGGCATTCGGTGGTTCGAATCCATCCGGGGCAGCCAAACAAACAGAAAAGGCCGATCGAAAGATCGGCCTTTTCTGTTTGTTTGGGCGTTTGTCCGGGCGCGAAGCGCCCGGACCCCACACCTTGCGCAGCAAGGTGTCGGCGCCAGCCCTCTCCTCCCACACCCCCGCGCCTGACGGCGCGCGCCCCTTGCACTCCACGGGGGCTGTTTCACCAGAAAGAAGATGGGCGCTGCCAGGTGGAGCATTGAAGGACACCCCAGCGACGGGCCTGGATGCTCGAGGCGTGAACCATGCCCCCCCGGAAACGACAAAAGCCCGGCCGAAGCCGGGCTTTTACGTACCTCCCAGGGGGATCCCGAAGGATCCCACGCCAGGCGCGATGGATCAGCGCTTGGAGAACTGGGTGGCGCGACGTGCCTTGTGCAGGCCGACCTTCTTACGCTCGACTTCACGGGCGTCACGGGTCATGAAGCCAGCCTTGCGCAGCTCGGACTTCAGGGTTTCGTCGTACTCGACCAGCGCGCGGGCGATGCCCAGGCGGATCGCACCGGCCTGACCGGTGGTACCACCGCCAGCGGCGGTGACCATGATGTCGAAGCTTTCGGTGTTCTTGGTCAGTTCCAGCGGCTGACGCACGATCATGCGTGCAGTCTCACGGCCAAAGAACTCGTCCAGCGGACGGCCATTGACGGTGATGTTGCCGGCGCCCTTGCGCAGGAACACGCGGGCGGTGGAGGACTTGCGGCGGCCGGTGCCGTAGTTTTGCGTGATAGCCATGATTAGATATCCAGAACCTGAGGCTGCTGAGCGGCGTGCGGGTGCTCGGAACCCGAGTACACCTTGAGCTTGCGGTACATGGCGCGGCCCAGCGGGCCCTTCGGCAGCATGCCCTTGACGGCGGTCTCGATGACGCGCTCCGGGTGGCGCTCAAGCGCCTGGGCCAGAGTTTCGGTCTTCAGGTTGCCGATGTAGCCAGTGAAGCGGTGGTACAGCTTGTCCTGCAGCTTGTTGCCGGTGACGGCAATCTTTTCTGCATTGATGACAACCAGGTAATCACCGGTATCAACGTGAGGGGTGTAGACCGGCTTGTGCTTGCCGCGCAGACGGCGGGCCAACTCGGTGGACAGACGGCCCAGCGTCTTGCCGGAAGCGTCGACGAGATACCAGTCGCGCTGGACGGTCTCGGACTTTGCAGTGAAAGTGCTCATGAAAGAACTCAAGTAGGTCGGGCTCATTACGGCGCAGTACGGCCGGAACTCTGCCACGCGTTGTGAAGAGGCGGGATTGTACTGGCCATCCCCACCACATGCAAGTTGACCCCGATCCAGGCTTGGCACACCGGCCCCATGGGGCGAGAATCGACGGTCCCCCGCCGCGACACCGCCTGCCATGACCGCGCTCCGCCAGACCACCCCGCTCGACCACCTGCTGACCGAAGCCCAGCGGGCCCTGGATACGGTGTTCGGCAATCCGCCGGCCAGCCGCCCCTACCCGGCCGAGGCCACCCCGGACGTACAGATGGCCGCTCCCGAGCGCCGCCACGCGGCCGGGCTGATGCGCATCAACCATGTCGGCGAAGTCTGCGCCCAGGGCCTGTACTTCGGCCAGGCTGCGGTCGCCCGCGAGCCGGAAACCCGCGCCCACCTGCTGGATGCCGCCCAGGAAGAGACCGATCACCTGGCCTGGTGCGCCCGGCGCCTGCGCGAACTGGACAGCCGCCCCAGCCTGTTCAACCCGATCTGGTATGCCGGCAGCTACACCATCGGCACCCTCGCCGGCCTGCGCGGCGATGGCTGGAACCTGGGCTTCGTGGTGGAAACCGAGCGTCAGGTCGAAGCCCACCTGGACGAGCACCTGGACACCCTGCCCCCGGCCGACCTGCGCAGCCGCGAGGTGATCAAGGTGATGAAGATCGACGAGGCGCGCCACGCCGACCACGCCGAGCACGCCGGCGCGCGGAAGCTGCCGCCGCCGATTCCGGGCGTGATGGCGCTGGCCTCCAAGGTCATGAAGACCATCGCGTACCGGTTGTAACGGCGTATCGACCAACGGTCGATATCGACCGGAACGGCACGCGCGGCATGAGTTGCGGGCCGGCGGGCCACCGGTAGCGCCCGACCGTTGGTCGGGCGACGATCAGGCAGAGACCAGCTTCAGCCCGATCACGCCGGCCACGATCAACGCGATGCAGGCCAGCCGCGACGGCGAGGCACTGTCGCCGAACAGGAAGATGCCCAGCATCGCCACGCCCAGCGCGCCGATACCGGTCCAGATCGCATACGCGGTGCCGACCGGGATGGATTTCATGGCCTGGCTCATCAGATACAGGCTGACCAGCGCGGCCGCGACGGTGGCCAGGGTGGGAAGGGGCTTGCTGAAGCCTTCGGAGTACTTCATTCCGATGGCGAAGCCGATCTCGAACAGACCGGCGACCAGAAGATAGATCCAGGGCATGGGGGAACTCCTTGGGTTAACAAAAACAAAACGGCCCGGTGTTTTCACACCGGACCGTCGTCGGTAGCTGCCGTGGAACCGGGTTTTGCGCAAACACCGGTTCCACAGGGCGGGCCGTCCCGCCTGGACGACGCCGCCCGGGCCAGGCCCGGGCGACATCGCAGGAAGTGCCTTACTCGGCCAGGTTGCGCCCGTGGAACAGCTCTTCGATCTCACGACGCAGCAGCGCCTCGATCTTCATGCGTTCCTTGAACGACAGGTTCTTGGCCTTCTCTTCGAACAGGTACTGATCCAGGTCGAAGTCCTTCAGGTGCATCTTCGTGTGGAAGATGTTTTCCTGGTAGACGTTGACATCGAACATCTCGTACCGCGACTTGATGTTCTTGGCCAGGAAGTTCTGGATCGAGTTGATCTTGTGATCGATGTAATGCTTCTTGCCCTTCACATCACGGGTGAAGCCACGCACGCGGTAATCCATGATCACGATGTCCGATTCCAGACTCTCGATCAGGTAGTTCAGCGCTTTCAGCGGGGAAATCACGCCACAGGTGGCCACATCGATGTCCGCGCGGAACGTGGCGATGCCCTCCTGCGGATGGGTTTCCGGGTAGGTATGGACGGTGATGTGGCTCTTGTCCATGTGCGCGACCACGGCATCGGAGATCAGCTCCTTGCCGGCCTGCTTCTTGTCGATCACCGGCTCTTCCGAGATCAGGATCGTCACCGAGGCACCCTGGGGGTCGTAGTCCTGGCGGGCCACGTTCAGGATGTTCGCGCCGATGATCTCGGCAACGTCGGTCAGGATCTGAGTCAGCCTATCGGCGTTGTACTCTTCATCAATATATTCGATGTAACGCTGACGCTCCTCTTCGGTGCGGGCGTAACAGACGTCATAGATGTTGAAGCTCAGCGCCTTGGTGAGGTTGTTGAAACCCTGCAACCTCAGGCGAGGCAACGGCTTGACCACGGCGGTCGATCCTGTGTGTGGTGGGAAAGAAGTAATTATGGGGCAAAGTGATCGGGGGCGAAACTTGCATTGAAACGAGTACCTGTGCTCGGTTTGCCCTTAACAATTCGGATCGTTAAGCTCCCGGCACATAGCCGTGAATTCTTCATGAGCAATCGGAGCGCCTCAACGTGTCAACTGTGCGCCTTGCCACAAGTCCATTGGCCCTGGATATCGCAACAATCGATCGCTTCCTGGCCCACAGCCACCGCCGCCGTTATCCCGCCCGTACCGACGTGTTCCGTCCGGGGGATCCGGCCGGCACCCTCTACTACGTGATCAGTGGCTCAGTCTCAATAATGGCTGAGGAAGATGACGATCGTGAGCTGGTGCTGGGCTACTTCGGCTCGGGAGAGTTCGTCGGCGAGATGGGGCTGTTCGTCGAATCGGACCGCCGCGAGGTGATCCTGCGCACCCGCACCCCCTGCGAGCTGGCTGAAATCAGTTACGAGCGCCTGCATCAGCTGTTCCTGGGCCCGCTCTCGGCCGATGCCCCGCGCCTGCTCTATTCGATCGGCCAGCAGCTCTCCAAGCGCCTGCTCGACACCAGCAGGAAAGCCAGCCGGCTGGCCTTCCTGGACGTGACCGACCGTATCGTGCGGACCCTGCACGACCTGTCGCGCGAACCGGAGGCGATGAGCCACCCGCAGGGCACCCAGCTGCGCGTCTCGCGCCAGGAGCTGGCCCGCCTGGTCGGCTGCTCGCGTGAAATGGCCGGTCGCGTACTGAAGAAGCTGCAGACCGACGGGCAACTGCATGCGCGCGGCAAGACCGTCGTTCTGTACGGCACCCGTTGAGCTTGCCCTGGTAGTGCCGGCCGCTGGCCGGCACTCCCGCCCCATTTGCCGCTAGGCTGTCGCCATGGAGCTTGGCAGTGAATTCTATTGGTTCATCCTGATCGGCCTGGGCGCCCAGCTGGTCGATGGCGCGCTGGGCATGGCGTTCGGGCTGGTGTCGTCCTCGGTGATGCTGAGCATGGGGCTGCCGCCGGCGGCGGTCAGCGCCAGCGTCCACACCGCCGAAGTCTTCACGACCGGAGCCTCCGGGGTCTCGCACCTGGCTGCCGGCAACGTGGATCGCCGCCTGTTCCTGCGCCTGGCGCTGCCCGGTGCGGTCGGTGGCGTGGTCGGGGCCTACGTGCTGACCCAGCTGCCCGGTGACGTGATCCGCCCCTTCATCTATATGTATCTGCTGGTGCTGGCGATCTTCATCCTGCTGCGCGCGGCCGGCCGGATGCTGCCCGCGCAGGAAGTGAAGCGGGTGCCGCTGCTGGGCTTCGTGGCCGGCCTGCTGGATGCCAGCGGCGGCGGCGGTTGGGGACCGGTGGCCACGTCCACCCTGCTCGCCCGCGGCGGCAAGGCCCGCACCACCATCGGTACGGTCAACGCCGCCGAGTTCGTGGTGACCCTCGCCGTGTCGATCACGTTCCTGCTGACCATGGGCGTGCAGTACCTGAACATCGTCGCCGGGCTGCTGATCGGCGGGATGATGGCCGCGCCGATCGCCGCGATTCTGGTCAAGAACGTCAAGGAACGCTGGGTGCTGATCGCCGTCGGCGTGCTGGTGCTGGGCATCAGCCTGTACCAGATCAGCCACGCGATCGTGCAGTGGCGCGCCGGCTGAGCCGGACGCGACACGCGTTCACCCCGCCCCGGGTGCCTTCAGTCCCGCATCAGACCGGATCGCCGGCCCGGTCGACACAGCCCCAGTTGAGCACCGGCGTGCCCGCCGGCAGCACACGCCGGAAGTACTCCACCCGCGACGCCTTGGGATTGACCACCACCGGTGCGGCGGCCGCCAGCAGCAGCGGCAGGTCGGCACTGCTGTCGGAGTAGGCGACGTCGATCTCGCCATAGCCGCGCTCGCGCAGCATCCGCATCTTTTCTTCGTTGTGGCAGTGCCGGGTAGCGATCACCGCGCCCAGGAACGGGCCGACCTCGCTGCCGATCACCGGCACGCCCTGGTGGGCGACGAAGGCCAGGATCGCGCGGGCCAGCTCCGGCGGCGCGCCGGTGGCGACCACCACGCGGTCACCGGCAGCGCGGTGACGGGCAAACACGTCCAGCGCGACCGGCAACAGGCGGCGGCGGATATCGGCCTCGTGCTTGAGCACGTAGCGGTCGATCACCTTGTTGAACTCACGCGCCCGGTGCAGCCCGAAGGTGGCGATCCAGACATAGCCGGAGATGCCGCGGCGGCGGGTCGGCAGGAACGCCACCAGCGGGCCGAGCAGCGGCGTGGCCACGATCGCGGCCAACAGCCGCAGCGGGTTGCGCTTGATCAGCCAGGCGAACAGATGGCTGCCGGAATCGCCGTCATACAGGGTGTGATCGAAATCGAAGACCACCAGCGGGGCGTCGTCGCGCGGCGTTGGGTAGATCGCTGTCATGCGCTGAAGAATAGCTGACGCAGGCCCTCGCCGGGCTCTTCCACGCGCATGAAGGCCTCGCCGACCAGGAACGCATTGACCCCGGCCTCGCGCATCACGGTGACATCGGCCGGGCCGAGGATGCCGCTTTCGGTGACCAGCAGGCGGTCACGTGGCACGGCCTGGCGCATGTCCAGCGTGGTCTGCAGCGACACCTCGAAGGTACGCAGGTTGCGGTTGTTGATGCCGATCAGCGGCACCGGCACCTGGATGGCACGCTCGAGCTCGTCGATGTCGTGCACTTCCACCAGCACGTCCATGCCCAGCTGCATGGCCAGGTCGGACAGCTCGGCCAGCTGGCGATCATCCAGCGCGGCGACGATCAGCAGGATGCAGTCGGCGCCAAGCACGCGCGCTTCGTACACCTGGTAGGCATCGATCACGAAGTCCTTGCGCAGCACCGGCAGCGTGCACGCGTCGCGGGCCTGCTGCAGGTATGCATCGGCCCCCTGGAAGAAATCCACGTCGGTCAGCACCGACAGGCAGCTGGCGCCGCCGAATTCGTAGCTCACCGCGATATCGGCCGGATGGAAGTCCGGACGGATCACGCCCTTGGACGGGCTGGCCTTCTTGATCTCGGCGATCACGGCCGGGTTGCCGGCGGTGATCGAGGCGCGCAGCGCATCGGCGAACCCACGTACCGGCGGGGCCTGTTCCACGCGCGCGATCAGCGCCTCCAGCGGCACCTGGGCACGGCGTGCGGCGACTTCTTCGGCCTTGCGGGCCAGGATGGTATCGAGGATGTCGCTCATGTCATTGGGGGTCCTGGAGGCCGACCATTATCGGCCAGCCCCGCTGAATTCGGAAAACGCGGGCTCAGGCGGCCCCGCGGATGCGGCGGGTGGCGGCCACGTACTGCTCCATCCGCGAGCGCGCGCTGCCATCGGCCAGCGCCGCACGCGCACGCGCCAGGCCATCGGCGATGCTGTCGGCGACACCGGCCACGTACAGCGCGGCACCGGCATTGAGCGCGACGATGTCCAGCGCCGGGCCGGGCTGGTTGTCGAGCACCCCACGCAGCATCGCGATGGATTCCTCCGGGCCGTCGACCTTGAGGTTGCGGCTGGCCGACATCGCGATGCCGAAGTCCTCCGGATGGATTTCGTACTCGCGTACCTTGCCGTCGCGCAGTTCGCCCACCAGCGTGCCGGCACCGAGCGAGATCTCATCCATGTTGTCGCGGCCCCACACCACCAGCGCGCGCTCGGCGCCGAGCTCGCGCAGCACGCGCGCCTGGATGCCGACCAGATCCGAGTGGAACACGCCCATCAGCACATTGGTCGCCCCGACCGGATTGGTCAGCGGCCCAAGGATGTTGAAGATCGTGCGCACGCCCATTTCGCGGCGGACCGGCGCGACGACCTTCATCGCCGGATGGTGCATCGGCGCGAACATGAAGCCGATGCCGGTCTCGGTGATCGCACGTGCGACTTCGTCCGGACGCAGATCGATGATCGCTCCCAACGCCTCCACCGCATCGGCACTGCCCGACTTGGAGGAGACACTGCGGTTGCCGTGCTTGGCCACCTTGGCCCCGGCCGCGGAGACCACGAACATCGCGCAGGTGGAGATGTTGAAGGTATGCGAGCCATCGCCACCGGTGCCGACGATGTCCACCAGGTGCGTCTTGTCCTCCACCGGCACGGCCAGCGCGAGCTCGCGCATCACGGTGGCCGCGCCGGCGATCTCGCCGATGGTTTCCTTCTTGACCCGCAGGCCGGTCAGGATCGCGGCGGTCATCACCGGCGAGACTTCACCGCGCATGATCTGCCGCATCAGGTCGACCATTTCGTCGAAGAAGATTTCGCGGTGTTCGATGGTGCGCTGCAGGGCTTCCTGGGGGGAGAAGGTCATGCGGGGTCCTTTGTGATGCAGGTGCAGCGCGCTCAGCGCTGCAGGAAGTTCTTCAGCAGGGCGTGGCCATGCTCGGTGAGGATCGACTCGGGGTGGAACTGCACGCCCTCCACCGGGTACTGGCGATGGCGCAGGCCCATGATCTCTTCGATCGAACCGTCCTCGTTCTCGGTCCAGGCGGTCATTTCCAGGCACGCCGGCAGCGTGGTCTTGTCGACCACCAGCGAGTGGTAGCGCGTGGCCTGGTAGCGGTCCGGCAGGCCGGCGAACACGCCCTTGCCTTCATGGCGGATCGGCGAGGTCTTGCCGTGCATGATGTTGGTGGCGCGGATGACATCGCCGCCGTAGACCTGGCCGATGCTCTGGTGGCCCAGGCACACGCCGAGGATCGGCGTGGTCGGGCCGAGCCGGCGGATCAGCTCCAGCGACACGCCCGCTTCGTTGGGCGTGCACGGGCCGGGTGAAATCACGATGCGCTCAGGGGCGAGCGCAGCGATCTCATCGACGCTCAACGCGTCGTTGCGCACCACCTTCACCTCGGCGCCCAGCGTCTGCAGGTACTGCACGAGGTTGTAGGTGAAGCTGTCGTAGTTGTCGAGCATCAACAACATGGTCAGGGTCCGTCTTGAATGGGGAAGTGGCGTGCACGCAACCGCGCACGGGTCAGGCAGTTCGGCAGTGCGCCGTTACAGGCCCTTGGCAGCCTGCGCGACCGCACGGAACAACGCGCGACCCTTGTTCATCGTCTCGTCCCATTCCTTGCCGGGATCGGAGTCGTAGACGATGCCGGCGCCGGCCTGCACGTGCAGGCGGCCGTCCTTGATCACCGCGGTGCGGATCGCGATCGCGGTATCGGCATCGCCATGCCAGCCGATGTAGCCGATGCTGCCGGCATAGACGTTGCGCTTGATCGGTTCCAGCTCGCGGATCACTTCCAGCGCGCGGATCTTCGGCGCACCGCTGACGGTGCCGGCCGGGAACGTCGCGCGCAGCACGTCGGCGTAGCTCAGGCCCGGCTGCAGCTGCCCGGTGACTTCGCTGACGATGTGCATGACGTGGCTGTAGCGTTCGATCACGAACTGCTCGCCCACTTCCACCGTACCGGCCTTGGACACGCGGCCTGCATCGTTGCGGCCCAGGTCGATCAGCATCAGGTGCTCGGCGCGTTCCTTGGGATCGGCCAGCAGTTCGACTTCCAGTGCGTTGTCTTCTTCCACCGTCGCGCCACGCGGGCGGGTGCCGGCGATCGGGCGCACGGTCACTTCACCGTCCTGCAAACGCACCAGGATTTCCGGCGAGGAGCCGACCACCTGCACGTCGCCGGTATCGAGGAAGTACATGTACGGCGAGGGATTGAGCGCACGCAGCGCGCGGTACACATCCACCGGGCGCGCCTTGAACGGCACGCTCAGGCGCTGGCTCAGCACCACCTGGAAGATGTCGCCGGCGCGGATGTACTCCCTGGATTTGTCGACCGCGGCGATGAAACCTTCGCGGGTGAACCCGGAGACGAAATCGTTCTCGTCCAGCACGTCGCGGGTGATCGGCGCGGGGTAGCCGGCACCGGGCACACGCAGCTTGGCGACCAGCGCATCCAGCCGCGCCTGGGCGTCATCCCACGCACCGGGCTGGCCCGGGTCGGCATGCACGATCAGGTACAGGCGGCCCTTGAGGTTGTCGAACACCGCCAGTTCTTCGGAATGCAGCAGCAGGATGTCCGGCGTGCCCAGCTCGTCACGACCACGCGGCGGGGCCAGGCGCGGTTCGATATAGCCGATGCATTCGAAGCCGAACCAGCCGACCAGGCCGCCGGTGAAGCCCGGCAGACCGGCCAGTTTGGGCACCGAGTGGGCGCTGCGCAGTGCCTCGACCTCGGTGAACGGGTCGGCGACTTCGCGGGTGTCCACCACGGTGCCGGACTCACTGATGGTCAGGGTGTGGCCGTGGAAGGCATACACCCGGCGCGCCGGCAGGCCGATGATGGAATAGCGCCCGAAGCGTTCGCCGCCTTCGACCGATTCAAACAGATAGGTGTGCGGGCCGTCGGCGAGCTTCAGATAGACCGACAGCGGCGTGTCCAGATCGGACAGCACTTCACGGACGACGGGGATGCGGGTGTGGCCTTCAGCGGCCTGCTGCTGGAACTGCTCGAGCGTAATCAAGACGACTTTCCTTCCGGGAAACGGCGGTGGCGGGACGGACGACGGCAACAGGCCACCATCGCCACCAACGGCGAGCGGAAGAAAGGGTATGCGGGGTCGTCAGAATGGACACCCGTCGACTGTACCGCATTGACGGCACCGGATGGAACCCGGCGCCGCCCGGCGCATCAGCCGCGCGACAGCAGCGGACTGTCCAGCGCCACATGCAGGTTGACCCTGCCGGGCACGCAGTCGATGCGGAAGTGCCGGGCCTGGACCGGCTCGCCATCCAGGTTGAGGGTCAGCGGCAGCTCGGCCGTGATCTCCACCCACGGCGCCTGGACGCGTTCGGCCACCTGCTCCAGCGCACCGCGCTTGCCGCCTTTGACCAGTGCGGCGAAGGTGGAGGCGACCTCCCCGCTGAGTTCGGGGATCACCGTGACATCCAGCAGACCATCGTCGATCAGGGCCTCCGGGCACAGCACCTGGCCACCGCCGGCCTGGCGGCCGTTGCCGACGCCGAGCGCGATGAAGCCACCGGCCCACGCGAAACCCGGCGCCCGGACCCGCGCCTGGATCGGGTCGATGCGGCCCAGCCGCGAGACCCCGGTAACCAGATAGGCCAGCCCGCCGAGCACCTTCTTCAGGCCCTCATCGGTCTCCACCGTCACCTCGGTGCCGAAGCCGCCGCTGGCCACGTTCGCGCACCACCACACCTGGCCATCGGCATCGATGCGCAGCAGATCGACCGGACGCGCCGGCGCGTGCCTGATCAGTTCCAACGCCGCCAGCGGTGCATCGGGAATCTCGGCGGCCGTGGCGAAGTCATTGGCCGTGCCCAGCGGCACCAGTCCCAGCGACGGCAGTGCGTCGGCCGGCTCTTCGCGGTGGGCCAGGGTCTCGGCCACCTCGCTGAGCGTGCCATCGCCGCCGGCGGCGATGATCGTATCGACCCCATGTGCGATCGCCTCGGCCACGTAGCGCTCGGCATCGCCCGACTCCCAGGTCACCCGCACCTCCAGTTGCACCCCGCGCTCGCGCAGCGCCGTCACGGCTTCGCGCACATCTTCGTTCCCCGTGGCCTTGCCGTTGAGGATCAAACGCCAATGGGGACGGCTCATGCGGTACTTCCAGAGAGTGGGGAAGCGAAGGCTAGCAGCGCGCAGCGTGGGCCCCGGTGAACGTCATCAAAGCGTCACCGATCCCCCGGAGAATGGGAGGCCATAGCAAGGAAGATGGATGGAGGCAGGATCAGCCTCCCGCTGTTCCCGGGGCCGTACCAGCAATGGTGCGGTCTTTTTTTTTGCCGCCGGAACGGCAGCCGACCAACGGTCGGCGCTACCCGGGTGGCTGCGGCTGCCGGCCAACGGTCGGCGCTACCGCGTTGGATCGGCTGCGGCTGCTCAGCCTTCGGCGAAGGTCCGCAGCGCCTCGCCTTCCATCCGGTACACCGTCCATTCGCTCTGCGGCTTCGCACCCGCGGCTGCGTAGAACTGGATGGCCGGCGCATTCCAGTCCAGCACCGACCATTCGAACCGCCCGCAGTTTTCGGCGACCGCGATCCGCGCGATGTGCTGCAGCAGCGCCTTGCCCGCACCGCTGCCGCGGCGCTCAGGGCTCACGTACAGATCTTCCAGGTAGATCCCGTTGCGGCCCAGCCAGGTGGAGTAATTGTAGAAATACACCGCATACCCGATCGCCACGCCGTCGGTTTCGCAGATCAACGCGTGCGCCTTCGCCGCCGGCCCGAACAGACTCGCGCGGATGCCCGCTTCGTCGGTCTGCACCGACGACTCGGCCTTTTCGTAGATCGCCAACTCGCGGATGAAACGCAGGATCAGTCCCGCATCCTCGGCGGTGGCCACGCGGATGTTCACGGCAGCCACCGATCCCATGGCTCAGCCCCGCGCCGCGGCGACGTTGCCGCGCATCTGCGCGATGATGTCCTGGTAGCTGGTCTTCGCATTGAAGATCGCCGAGCCGGCCACGAACGCATCCGCACCGGCGGCCGCGATCGCGCCGATGTTGTCGGCCTTCACCCCGCCGTCGATCTCCAGGCGGATGTCCTTGCCGCTGGCATCGATCTTCTTGCGGATGGCACGCAGCTTGTCCAGCGCCGAGGGAATGAAGGCCTGGCCACCGAAGCCGGGATTGACCGACATCACCAGCACCAGGTCCAGGTCATCGAGCACCCAGTCCAGGATGTCCACCGGCGTGGCCGGATTGAGCACCACGCCCGGCTTGCAGCCCAGCGAACGGATCAGCTGGATCGTGCGGTGCACGTGGCGGCTCGCCTCCGGATGGAAGCTGATGTAGGTCGCACCGGCCTCGGCGAAATCCGGGATGATCCGGTCCACCGGCTCCACCATCAGATGCACATCGATCGGCGCGGTCACGCCGTGCTTGCGCAGCGCCTGGCAGACCAGCGGGCCGATCGTCAGGTTCGGCACGTAGTGGTTGTCCATCACATCGAAGTGCACCCAGTCCGCACCGGCGGCGAGCACGTTGTCCACTTCCTCGCCCAGGCGGGCGAAATCGGCGGACAGGATGGAGGGAGCAATGATGCAGTTGGACATGGCCGGGACCTTCAGGATGTTGAAAGGGGGCGCCGCGCGGAATCAGCGCTTGCGCAGGGTCTTGATGCGGTCATAGGCGGCATTGAGCTGGCGCGACTTGCGCTCGGCCTGCTGGCGCAGCTCCGGGGCGGCGCCGACCACCTTGTCCGGGTGGTACTGGGACATCAGCCGGCGGTAGGCCAGATCGATCTCGGCATCGGTCGCCTCGGAGGTCAGCCCCAGTTCGCGGTAGGGGTTTTCCCTGTTCAGCCGGAACCAGTCGGCATCGAAGGCATGCCCCAGCAACAGCCCGAACGCGGCCCCGAACAGCGGATTGGGCCTGAACAGCAGGGCGCCAGCGATGAATCCGAGCAGTTTTCCGTACCAGCGCATGGTGGTCTGGGCAGCCGAGGCGACAAAGGATCCTCATTTTACGTCACAGCGGGCCCAACCCGCTTTACACTAGGCCGCCCGCTGTCTGTGCGGGCCCTCCGGGTCCCCTGGACAGCTGTCATGACGAAGCCTCAGGAGTGCCCGTGCCGACCACGTTGTTGCAATCCGATCTCCCCGGCCTGCCCTTGCGCCATCGCGGCAAGGTGCGTGATGTTTTCGACATTCCGCGCGACCGGCTGCCCGCCGGCACTCCGCCGGGGGACTACCTGCTGATGGTCGCGACCGACCGTCTGTCAGCCTTCGACGTGGTGCTGCCCGACCCGATCCCCGGCAAGGGCGAAATGCTCTGCCAGGTATCCAACTTCTGGTTCGCCAAGACCGCGCACCTGATGCCCAATCACCTGACCGGCATCGATGTGGCCAGCGTGCTGCACGAAGGCGTCGATCCGGCGTTGTACGCCAAGCGCGCGGTGGTCACCCGCAAGCTCAAACCCGTTCCCGTCGAGGCAATCGCCCGTGGCTACCTGATCGGCAGCGGCTGGAAGGACTACCAGCGCACCGGCAAGATCAGCGGCATCGAGCTGCCCGACGGCCTGCGCCAGGCCGAACAGCTGCCCGAACCGATCTTCACCCCCTCGACCAAGGCCGCCGTTGGCGATCATGACGAGAACATCGATTTCGATGCGATGGTGAAGGCGGTCGGTGCCGACCTGGCTGAGCGCGTGCGCGATGCCACCCTGCGCATCTACGCCTTCGCCGCCGACTATGCGCGCGAGCGCGGCATCATTCTGGCCGACACCAAGTTCGAGTTCGGCACCGATGCCGATGGTCGCCTGTACATCATGGACGAGATGCTGACCCCGGATTCCTCGCGCTACTGGCCGGCCGACGAGTACGAGGTGGGCACCAGCCCGCCGAGCTACGACAAGCAGTTCGTCCGTGACTACCTGGAGACGCTGGACTGGGGCAAGACCGCCCCGGGCCCGAGCATCCCCGCCGAGATCATCGAGCGCACCCGCGCCAAGTACGCCGAGGCGCTGCAGCGTCTGGCCGGCATCTCGGTCGACTGACCCGGCACCGCGTTCCCCGGCCCTGCGCCGGGGAACGCGGTTTTCGATCCCCGGGGCCATGGCCGGCGGTATGCTCTGCAGATCCTGGGAGGGAACATGGCCACCACCACCGTCGCACGCCCGATCGACCGCTACTTCGCCAGCTATTCCGACGATCACCGCAATGTGCTGAACCAGCGCATCCATGTCGTGGCCGTCCCGGCGATCGCCTGGTCGGTGATCGCCCTGCTGTGGTGCCTGCCGCCGCTGATCACCTGGTTCCAGAACGGGATCTGGGCCGGCCTGGCGATGTTCGCCGCCTGGTGCTTCTACAACCGCCTCTCACGCACGCTGGGCTACGGCATGCTGGCGTTCTTCTTCGTCAGCGGCTGCCTCTGCCGGCTGCTGGAAGCCGAGATCGGCCAGGTGAACCTGTTCTGGCTGGCCTTGGGCGTCTTTGCCGTGGCCTGGGTCGCCCAGTTCGTCGGCCACAAGCACGAAGGCCGCAAGCCGAGCTTCCTGACCGACCTGATCTACCTGCTGATCGGCCCGCTCTGGGTGCTCGCCAAGTTCTATCGCCGGATGGACTGGCGTTACTGACCTGTTTTTCCTGAACGAGCAGGCGTGCTCACCGGCACTCCACGCGGGACCGTCCAGCATCGTCCACAGTGACCTTTCGAGCGACGGTCACCGTTCATCTTCGTGCACACCCACACGGTCCCGCAGCCCCTGCGATGACTGGTTCCGGACCCTGTTGCAGGATCGCCGGGCGGCCACAGTCGGCAAAGTGGAGGCCCACCTTCCATACGGCCGTTGGCGGACCCGAATGGGGCACCGCGCCGCCCTGAAAAGATGAATCAGCGCACGTTACATGCAATTGAGGGCGTATTCGGGTGTATCGGCGGCAATTGACTGCCTGTTAGACTGAACGACCTGCTCGTGAATCCCGCATTCCCTGCATGAATCCTACTCTGCTCCTGCTGCTCGCCCTGCCCTTCCTGATGGCAGTGGCCGTCGCTTCATTCCGTCGCACCTCCCGCTCCACGGCCGCCTGGGTAGCCGCGGCCGCTCCGCTGGGAGGACTGGCGCTGTTGGCGACGATGACCCCGGCGATCATGGAGGGCGGGATCGTCCGCAGCTATGGGGAGTGGATACCGCAGATCGGCCTGGCCTTCTCGCTGCGCCTGGACGGCCTGGCCTGGATGTTCGCCGGGATGGTGCTGGCCATCGGTGCGCTGGTGGTGATGTACGCCCACTACTACCTCAGCGCCCGCGACAGCGCCCACCGCTTCTACTGCTACCTGCTGCTGTTCATGGGCGCCATGCTGGGCATGGTGCTGTCGGGCAACCTGTTGTTGCTGATGGTGTTCTGGGAAATGACCAGCATCAGCTCGTTCCTGCTGATCGGCTTCTGGTCGCACCGCCAGGACGCCCGCGAGGGCGCCCGGATGGCCCTGGTGGTCACCGGCGGCGGCGGCCTGGCCCTGCTCGGCGGCGTGCTGCTGATCGGCCGCATCGTCGGCAGCTTCGAGCTGGATGCGGTGCTCGCCGCCGGCGATCTGATCCGCGCCAGTGCGCTGTACCCGTATGCGCTGTTCCTGGTCCTGGCCGGCATCTTCACCAAGAGCGCGCAGTTCCCGTTTCACTTCTGGCTGCCGCACGCGATGGCCGCCCCGACCCCGGTCTCGGCCTATCTGCACTCGGCCACGATGGTCAAAGCCGGCGTGTTCCTGCTGGCCCGGCTGCACCCGGCGCTGGCCGGCACCGACCTGTTCTTCTATACCGTCAGCGGGATCGGCGCGATCACCCTGCTGATCGGCGCCTGGAACGCGATTTTCCAGCACGACCTCAAGGGCCTGCTGGCGTATTCGACGATTTCCCACCTGGGCCTGATCACCATGCTGTTCGGCCTGTCCGCACCGATGGCGGTGGTGGCCGGCGTGTTCCACATCCTCAACCACGCCACCTTCAAGGCTTCGCTGTTCATGGCCGCCGGCATCATCGACCATGAAACCGGCACCCGTGACATGCGCAAACTGGGTGGGCTGCGGCGGTTGATGCCGATCACCAGTGCGCTGGCGATCATCGCCTCGCTGGCCATGGCCGGCATCCCGCTGCTCAACGGCTTCCTGTCCAAGGAAATGCTGTTCGCCGAAGCCCTGACCGCCGGGCCGGAGGCGATGCGCATCGCCATGACGATCGCCGCGTTGCTGGCCGGCGTGTTCGGGGTGGCCTACAGCCTGCGCTTCGTGCACGACACCTTCTTCGGCAAAGGCCCGCACGATCTGGACCGGGTCCCGCATGAGCCGCCGCGCTTCATGAAGGTGCCCGTCGAGATCCTGGTCGTGGTCTGCGTCGCCGTCGGCGTCGCCCCGGCGATCACCATCGCGCCGGTGCTGCACGCCGCGGCTTCCTCGATCCTGGGCGCGGCGATGCCGGCCTACAGCCTGTCGGTCTGGCACGGTTTCAACACCCCGTTGATGATGAGCATCGCTGGCGTGATCGGTGGCATCGCGCTGTACTTCGGGCTGCGCCGCCTGATCGACCTGCATGCGGTGGTCAGCCGCAGCATCGGCCGCAACCTGTTCCACAAACAGTTGGACCTGGTGTTCGGCTTCGCCCACCGGCTCACCCAGGGCCTGGCCAACGGCAGCCTGCAACGCATGCTGATGGCGCTGGTGGTGGTGGCGATCATCGTCGCCGTGGCACCGTTCGTGGCCAATCCGGCCTCGCCGAACTGGCCCTCGCCGCAGCCGATCCCCCTGTTGGGCTGGGCGCTGTGGCTGGTGATGATGGCCTGCGCGCTGGGCGCACTGTTCGTGTACCGGCAGCGCCTGCTGGCGGTGCTGGTGGTCGGTGGCGTGGGCCTGATGGTGTCGTTGACCTTCGTGTTCCTGTCCGCGCCGGATCTGGCCCTGACCCAGCTGCTGGTCGAGATGGTCACCCTGGTGCTGATGCTGCTGGGCATGAACTACCTGCCGATCCAGTCGCCGCCGGAGAAGTCCGTCTGGCGCAAGCGGCGCGATGCGGTGATCGCGATCGTCGCCGGTGGCGGCCTGGCCGCGATGGCCTACACCGCCATGACGTTGCCGCCCAACACCATGGCCGGCGAGCTGCTGGCGCGTGCGCTGCCCGAGGCCTATGGGCAGAACGTGGTCAACGTGATCCTGGTCGACTTCCGCGGCTTCGATACCTTCGGTGAGATCACCGTGTTCGGCATCGCCGCGCTGGTGGTGCACGCCATGCTGCGCCGTTCGCGGATGGCGCCGGAGCAGATCATGCCGGGCCCGCCGATCAAGCTGCCGGTGCCGGCTGATCTGGCCCAGATCATGTTCCCGCTGACCCTGACCGTCTCGATCTTCCTGTTCCTGCGCGGCCACAACGCGCCCGGCGGCGGTTTCATCGCCGGCCTGGTGCTGGCCGTGCCGCTGCTGATCCAGTACGTGATCCAGGGCACCACCTCGGTGGAATCGCGCTTCGGCTTCGATTACATCCGCTGCATCGGTGCGGGCCTGTTGATCGCCATCCTCAGTGGCTGCGCCTCGATGCTGTTCGGCGTGCCGTTCCTGACCAGTGGTCACCTGGACCTGCACATTCCGCTGATCGGCGAGGTACCGCTGGCCAGTGCGATCGGCTTCGACACCGGGGTGTACCTGGTGGTGTTCGGCGGCGTGATGCTGATGCTCTCGATGATGGGCACGATCAAGCCCTCGCGCACCCGCAATGCCCGCAAAGGCGAGATCGATCCCACCCGCCGTTCGGCAAAAACCGGGGAGATGCACTGATGGAACTGGCCCTGGCAAGCGCCATCGGCGTACTGAGCGCGATCGGCATCTACCTGCTGCTGCGCGCGCGCAGCTTCGATGTGATCCTCGGCATGACCTTCCTGTCGTATGCGACCAACCTGCTGATCTTCGCCGGTGGCCGGCTGGTGCAGGGCAAGGCCCCGGTGCTGCGTGAGGGCATCGACAGCGACCTGGGCAACTACACCGATCCGCTGCCGCAGGCGCTGGTCCTGACCGCGATCGTGATCGCCTTCGCGATGACCGCGGTCAGCATCGTGCTGGCCATGCGCAGCCGCAGCGACAACCACAGCGACCACGTGGACGCGCACGAAGAAGAAGAGCTGCCTGCCGATACCGCGCCGGGCCGGGAGGGCGGCGCATGAACCATGCGGTGATCCTGCCCATCCTGATTCCCCTGTTCGGTGCGGCCTGCTCGCTGTTCGTCGAGCACCGCCGCTATGGGCCGAAGGTACAGCGCACGGTCGCATGGACCACGCTGACCGCACTCGCCGCGGCTGTCGCGCTGCTGTTCGCGCAGACCGCCGACGGCAGCATCGCGGTGTACCTGCTGGGCGACTGGCCCTCGCGCCTGGGCATCGCGCTGGTGGCCGACCGCTTGTCGGCCTGGATGCTGGTGACCACCCTGCTGCTGGCCATTCCCTGCCTGCTGCACGCCTGCTCGGGCTGGGACCGGCGCGCGCCGCACTTCCATGCGCTGTTCCAGTTCCAGCTGGTCGGCCTCAACGGCGCGTTCCTGACCGGCGACATCTTCAACCTGTTCGTGTTCTTCGAGGTGATGCTGATCGCCTCCTACGGCCTGCTGCTCAGCGGCGGGCGCGGCCTGCGCATGCGCATCGGCCTGCACTACGTAGTGTTCAACGTCACCGCCTCGACCCTGTTCCTGATCGCACTTGGCCTGCTGTACGCGTCGCTGGGCTCGCTCAACATGGCCGAGCTGTCCCAGCGCATCGCCGAAGTGCCGGCCACGCACCTGACCCTGGTCAAGGCGACCATGGGGCTGTTGTTGCTGGTGTTCTGCAGCAAGGCCGCGCTGATGCCGCTGTATCTGTGGCTGCCCGAAGCGTATGCGCGCGCCCCGGCCGCGGTGGCCGCGCTGTTCGCGATCATGACCAAGGTCGGCCTGTACGCGGTACTGCGGGTCAGCACGCTGTGGTTCGGCGAAGGCGCAGGCCCGATGGCCGGCTACGGCAGCCAGTGGCTGCTCTGGGCCGGTGTCGCCACGCTGGTGCTGGGTGGCCTGGGCGTGCTCGCTGCGGCGCGCCTGCGCGTGCTGATTTCCTACCTGGTGGTGGTTTCGGCGGCGACGCTGTTCATCGCCTTCTCAGTCCGCACGCCGGAAGTGCTCTCGGCCGGCCTGTATTACCTGCCGCACAGCACTTTCGTGGCCGCCGCACTGTTCCTCATCGCCGATCTGATCCGCCGCCGTCGTGGCGGTGCCAGCGACCGCAAGGAGATCATCGCGCCGATGCCGGGCAAGGAAACGCCGGCGGTGCTGTTCCTGATCGGTGCGGTGTCGGTGGCCGGCCTGCCGCCGCTGTCCGGCTTCCTGGCCAAGGCGGCACTGCTGGCCGGCATGCCGGCGCAGTACACCTGGGCAGTCTGGGCTGCCGTGCTGGGCAGCAGCCTGATGGTGATCATCGGCCTGACCCGTGGCGGCATCCGCCTGTTCTGGCGCGTTCCCGTCGTCGAAGAGGGCGCGCCCAAACCACGCAAGGCGCCCACGCGGACCGTGGAGCTGTTCGCCGCCGCGCTGCTGCTCAGCTACGGCATCGCGATGAGTGTGTTCGCCGGGCCGCTGATGCAGCACACCGATGCGATGGCCACCCAGCTGCTGCAGCCCCAGGACTACGTGGGTGAACTGCGCGCCACCACGCCGGAGATCCGCCAGCCATGACGCGCAAGCCATCCCTGTACAAACGCGTGCTGCCCTCGCCCTCGCTGAGCGTGATGGTGGTGGTGTTCTGGCTGTTGATGTCCGACAGCTTCACCGTCGGCCAGATCGTGCTCGGCATGATCCTGGGCGTGGTGGTGCCGCTGTTCGCCGCGCGGCTGGACCGCGAGTTCGCCCGCATCGGTTCGCTACGCCCGCTGCCCAAGCTGCTGTTCGTCACCCTGTGGGACATCCTGATCTCCAACATCCGGGTCGCGATCCAGGTGCTGGGACCGGAGCGCCGCATCCATCCCGGCTTCATCTGGCTGCCGCTGGATATCGCCAACATCCACGGCATCGCCGCGCTGACCAGCATGATCACGCTGACCCCGGGCACGGTCTCGGCAGCGCTGTCGGATGACCGCAGGTATCTGCTGGTGCATGTGCTGCACCTGGATGATCCGGACGAACTGATCCGGCAGATCAAATCCCGCTATGAAGCCCCGCTGATGGAGATCTTCCCATGACCGGATACATGTTCATCCAGACCACGATGGTGGTGTGCATGCACGTGGTCGGCCTGGCCATGCTGCTGGCCACCTGGCGCCTGCTGCGCGGCCCGACCGTGCCCGACCGCATCCTCGCGCTGGATACGCTGTCGGTGACGGCGATCGCCGAATTGATGCTGTTCGGCATGTACCTCAACTCGGCGGTGTATTTCGAAGCCGCGCTGATCATCGCCATGCTCGGCTTCGGCAGCACGGTGGTGCTGAGCAAGTTCGTGCTGCGCCGGGACATCGTCGAATGATCACCTTCATCCAGATCGTGCTGTCGATCCTGCTGCTGTTCGGCTGCTTCTTCATCCTGGTCGGCGCGCTCGGCCTGGTGAAGCTGTCCACGTTCTTCAAGCGCCTGCATGCACCCACCAAGGCCAGCACCTTGGGCGTGGGCTGCGTGCTGGTCGGCTCGGTCTGCTATCACATCTTCCTCGGCGAGGACCCGCAGCCGCGCGAACTGCTGATCACCGTATTCCTGTTCATCACCGCACCGATCAGCGCGCACATGATGGCCAAGGCCGCGTTGTCGCTGCTGATGGAAACCCGACCGGACCTGCCGGGCCACAAGACCGCCAAGGAAGAACAGTTGCCACCGCCGGAACCGCGCCGTGCGGACGAGGCCGACGATGCGAAGGCACCCGTTTCCCGGGACAGCCAGTAGGGCCGACCGTTGGTCGGCTGCCTGCATCGTACCGGAGGGCAGCCGACCCACGGTCGGCGCTGCGTCCTGCGACGGTCAGCCGCCCCAGATCAACGCCAGCTCCAGCGCCGCCCAACCGACGAACGCCACCACCAGCACCGCGCCTTCGCGCCGGCTGATGGTCAGGTCACCGCGCAGCATCGGGTAGAGCACGAGCACGAAGGCGATCGCCGCCGGCAGCTCGAGTTTGACGAACGATTCGGGCAGCGCCAACGGGCGCAGCGCGGCCATGCCGCCGACCACCACCAGCAGGTTGAACAGGCTCGAGCCGATCACGTGGCCCAGCACCATGTCGCCCTGGCCACGGCGTGCCGCCGCGATCGCTGCAACCACTTCGGGCAATGCGGTGCCGATCGCCACCGGCAGCAGGCCGACCAGCAACGGTGACCAGCCCAGCCCGGCGCCAAACACCGGCGCGGCCTGCACGATCCAGCGCGCGCCGAAATAGAGGCACACACCCGCGAACAGCAGCCGCAGGAGGTTGAGGAACAGTCCCGTGCGAGTCATGGCGTAGCCGGCGATGCCCTCACGCACCGGCTCGACTTCCAGCCGCGCGCGGCGCAGCAGGAACACCAGCAGGCCGACGAAGGCGAGCAGCAGCACGGCCCCTTCCCAGCGTGCGATCACACCATCCAGACCGAACAGAATCAGCAGCGCGCTGGCGCCCGCCAGGCACACCAGCAGCGGCGAGAGCAGCCGCGCACGCACCAGCAGCGGCGCGGCCAGCGCCGCCAGGCCCAGGGTCAGGCCGACATTGACGATGTTGCTGCCCACCGCGTTGCCCAGGGCGAGTTCTTCAGCACCGACCACGAAGGCGCGGGCATTGACCACCAGTTCCGGCAGCGAGGTGCCGAAGGCCACCAGCAGCAGCCCGGCCACGAACGGTGAGGCGCCCAAGCGCTGGGCCAGGCCCGATGCGGCCCGGACGATGGAATCACCGCCCAGTGCCAACAGCACCAGCCCCAGCACGAACCAAACAGTGGCAGCGATCATCTGGTGCTCCCCGGTGACAGATCTGGGCCGATTCTAGGGCCAGCCCGGCCCGAACAGTGAAGGCCCGCCCCGTCGATGCGACCGGGGCGGTACCGGTGGCTCAGGAACAGCCTTCCACGTAGTCCACCTGCGGGGTCTTGCCGACGCGCCAGGCGGTCACGTTGCCATCGCCATTGATCTCGAAGTTGACCAGCGCGCCGCCTTCGGTGGCCGGGCGCACGCGCAGGTTGTGGCCCTGCGGATCGTACTTGTGCGGGGTCAGGTCGCCGCGGTCCGGGTACAGCGTCTGCAGCTGGCCCAGTGACATGCCGACCTTGCCGCCGCCGGGGGCGACGATGCGGTCGTTGCGCACGTCGTAGCGCACCAGTCGCTTGCCTTCGATCATGAAGATCACGTCCTCGGCCTGCGCGCCTTCGGGCCGCAGCGCATGGCAGTAGTCGTCAGCGACGTCCCCCTGCAGCGGTTCCTTCCAGGCCGCCCTGAGCTCGTCCAGCGCGCTGCCCAGCGCCACCGGGCCGTAGCCATCCAGGCGTGCCGGCCCCTGCGTATCCGTGCCCGGTGCCGCCGTGCCAGGCGCTGCCGGCGCGGTGTCCGCCGCCGGTGCCGGCACGGCCGCCTCGGCATCGCCCGACGGGGTTTCCGGCGTGCGCTCGCACGCGGCCAAGGCCAGCACCATACCCAGTGCGATCATGCTTCCCAGCTGTTTCATGCCTGCATCCTCCCGGTGAATGGGCGCAGCCTAGCGCGAACGCTGTGTGGGCGGGATGCAGGCTGTCGCTGTCATCCGCGTTTCACCTGCCGCGTTCAGGCTCGGCCTGCACCGCATCGACCCGCCCCCATGCAACCGCAGAAGACCGATCTCGCCCGCACCGCGCTGCAGGCCCACCGTGCCCCACTGGACATGCGCCAGCGCCGGCTGTTGATCCTGTGCGATGGCCAGCGTGACCTGGTCCAGCTGGGCCAGCTGGTGGGGCCGGAAACCCCGGCGATGGTGATCCAGCTGATCCAGAGCGGGTATCTGGTATCGAGTGCGGTCGCGGAGGCGGTCGTTGTCGCGCCTGCCACACTCGTGCCCGGCGTGATGCCCACCGTGGCGCCGGCGCCCGCGCCGGTGACCGAACGCCGCCGCTCGCTGGTCGCCGCCCGGATCTATCTGCTGGACATCCTGGAACTGCAGCGACATCCGCGCGCGGCAGCGCTGTTCCACACCCTGCAGCAGGCCCGCAGCGACGACGCGGTCATGGCGGCGCTGCACGCCGCGCTGGAGGCACTGCCGGACCTGACCTCCACCGGCTATGCCGAACGGGTGCGGCAGCGGTTGCTGGAGGTGCTGCCGACGGCGCATGCCGAGAGGCTCCAGATCGCGGCGGTTTGAGACTGCCTACCCCGAGAAATTCGCCTTCAGCCCCTGCCAGCACTGCTGGTACCCACGCTGGCGGTGCGCCGCGTCCATCGCCTGGGCGGTCGGGCGGATCACGCCGCGGGTTTCGAACATGAAGGCCATGGTGTCCTTGATCACGTCCGGCTTGCTCAGGTCAGCAGCGGACGCCTTCTCGAAGGTCGCCGCGTCCGGGCCGTGGCCGCTCATGCAGTTGTGCAGCGAGGCGCCGCCGGGCACGAAGCCTTCGGCCTTCGCGTCGTAGGCGCCGTGGATCAGGCCCATGAACTCGCTGGCGATGTTGCGGTGGAACCACGGCGGGCGGAACGTGTTCTGCGCGACCAGCCAACGCGGCGGGAAGATCGCGAAATCCATGTTGCTGGTCCCTGGGGTGTCACTGGGCGAATGCAGCACCAGGAAGATCGAGGGATCGGGATGGTCGTGGCTGATCGAACCGATCGTGTTGAAGCGGCGCAGATCATAGCGGTACGGCGCGTAGTTGCCGTGCCAGGCGACCACGTCCAGTGGCGAATGATCGATATCCGCGCGCCACAGCTGGCCCTCGAACTTGGCGATCAGTTCGAACGCGCCGTCGATGTGCTCGAACGCGGCATGCGGGGTTTCGAAGTCGCGCGGATTGGCCAGGCCATTGGACCCGATCGGGCCCAGGTCCGGCAGCTTCAACAGCGCGCCGAAGTTCTCGCAGATATAGCCGCGGGCGTCGCCATCGGGCAGTTCGACACGGAAGCGCACGCCACGCGGAATCACCCCGATCTGCTGCGGTTCGATCTCGATCACGCCCAGCTCGGTGAGCAGGCGCAGGCGGCCGAGCTGCGGGACGATCAGCAGCTCGCCATCGGCGTTGTAGAAATAGCGGCCCTGCATGTCGCGGTTGGCGGCATACAGGTGGATGCCCACGCCATGGTGGGCGTCGGGCGAGCCGTTGCCCCCCATCGTGTACAGCCCCTCGATGAAATCGGTGGGCGTGGTTGGCAGCGGCAACGGATCCCAGCGCAGCTGGTTGGGTGAGACCGCGCCTTGGGCGACGTCACCGCGCAGGTGTGGCTGGGCGAAGGGAGTGAACTCGCCGTGGGTCACCGCCGGGCGGATGCGGTACACCCAGCTGCGACGGTTGCTGCCGCGCGGCGCGGTGAACGCGGTGCCGGACAGCTGTTCGGCGTACAGGCCATGGGCGACACGCTGCGGGGAGTTCTGCCCCACCGGCAGCGCACCGGGTACCGCCTCGGTGGCGAACTCGTTGCCGAAACCGGTCTGATAGCCGCGCGATGACATCGGGTTGTTCATGGTCCTGCTCCGCCAGAGGCGTGGATGGCAAGGGAATACAGCCGACGGCATCCGCACGGACGCGGATGCCGTCGTCGCAGCGTAACCCCGGCAGCTGCCGGTGGGTTACAGCACGCGTCTTACAGCACGCCGCGCTTCATCTGGTCGCGCTCGATGCTTTCGAACAGCGCGGTGAAGTTGCCTTCGCCGAAGCCTTCGTTGCCCTTGCGCTGGATGATCTCGAAGAAGATCGGGCCGATGCAGTTGGTGGTGAAGATCTGCAGCAGCTTGCGCTGCTTGGTCTCCGGATCGGCATCGATCAGGATCTTGTTCTTCGCCAGCCGGGCCACGTCTTCACCGTGGTTGGGCACGCGCATGTCGATCACGTCGAAGTACGTGTCCGGGGTATCCAGGAAGTCCACGCCCTGGGCACGCATCGCTTCGACGGTGTCGTAGATGTTCTCGGTGAAGCAGGCGATGTGCTGGATGCCCTCGCCCTTGTACGCGTCGAGGTATTCGTTGATCTGGCTCTTCGGATCGGACGATTCGTTGAGCGGGATGCGCACGATGCCGTCCGGCGCGGTCATCGCCTTGGACACCAGGCCGGTCTTGAGGCCCTTGATGTCGAAGTAGCGGATCTCGCGGAAGTTGAACAGGCGCTCGTAGTAATCCGACCACTGCTGCATGTTGCCGAAGTACAGGTTGTGGGTCAGGTGGTCGATGAAGGTCAGCCCGAAGCCCTTCGGGCGCTGGTCGACGCCCTCGATCGGCGCGTAATCGGTATCGAACATGCTGCCGTTGGCACCGTAACGGTCGACCAGGTACAACATGCAGTCGCCGATGCCCTTGATGATCGGGGCCGCGACGGCGCGGGTTTCCGGCTTGAAGTCGATCGCTTCGGCGCCGTTGCCCAGGGCCATCTGGTAGACCTCATCGCCCGGCTTCTTGAAGCGGATCGCGAAACCACAGGCGCACGGGCCGTGCTTCTCGGCGAAATCCGAAGCGAACGAGTCCGGCTCTTCGTTGACCAGGAAATTCACGTCGCCCTGGCGATAGACCGTGATCGCGCGCTGCTTGTGGCGCAGCACGGCGGTGAAGCCCATCTTGCGGAAATAGTCGTGCAGTTCCGCGCCACGGCCGGCCGGGGCGGCGAACTCGACGAACTCGAAACCATCGATGCCCATCGGGTTTTCGAAGGTGGTGACCTGCATGCCCGGATCGGGTGCGAAGGACGCGGTGCTCGTTTGGCTGGTCATGCTGTGGCTCCAAAGCAGTCCGCATCGGAAAAACCAGGTGCGGTAGGAAGGCAGACCCGCGAGAATGCGGAGTCCGGAACGTAGGTTATAGTTTCACATGAAACCACCATCAAGGTGCACCGCAGCATGAGCCCGCCCGATCCCAGCAGTCACAGCATCCGCGCCTCGCACGCCCTGCTCGATCTGGAGCAGTTCCTGCCCTACCGGCTGAGCGTTCTGTCCAACCGCGTCAGCGGCAACATCGCCAAGCTGTACGGGGACCGTTATGGCCTGGCGATCCCCGAGTGGCGGGTGATCACGGTCCTGGCGCTGTATCCGGGCTCGTCGGCCAGCGAAGTGTCCGACCGCACCGCAATGGACAAGGTCGCGGTCAGCCGCGCCGTGGCCAGACTGCTCGAACGGGGCTTCATCAAGCGTGAAACCCATGGCGACGACCGCCGCCGCTCGGTGCTGGCGTTGTCGGCCGCCGGTTTCGAGGTGTACGAGACCATCGCCCCGCTGGTGATCGACATCACCCGCAAGCTGATGTCCGTGCTCAGCGAGGACGAAGAACAGATGCTGGAGACGCTGATCCTGCGCTTGGCCGGGGAAGGCCTGCAGCGGATGGACGAGTAACCGGCGCGCGCGGGTCGTTGGCCCGCGCGCCTCAACTCAGGTGTTTGCGCCGCGCATGCACCCAGGGCGCGGCCAGCGCGCCGATGGCGCCGCCGGCAAAGCCCAGCGAAGCCGCCACGGCGGCCGCTTCGATCGCCCCCGGCAGGGCCAGCGCGGCCACCACCAGCAGCAGCGATGGCAACCCGATGAAGGTGGCCATGAAGTAACGCCAGCGCGGTGACCACGTGCCGACCTGGAGCAGGCTGACCGGCATCCAGGCTTCGCCGGAGGCGTCCTGGGCAACCTTGGCCGCCACCTTGCCCAGGTCCGCTTCGACCGGCCCCTTGCCACCCCGCGCGGCGGCCAGCATCGCGGCCACCTCGTCGACCGCCGGGAAGCTGGTCGGCCAGGTCTGCGGCGCGTTGACGCCATAGGCGGTCAGCAGCGGCACGCTGATCCACGGCGCCAGCAGCGGGCGCACGTTGCGACGGTCCAGCACGCACCAGATCTGCGTCACCCCGTGCGCGGTGACGCTGTACAGCGCCAGCTGGGCCGCCGCCGGATACGGCAGCAGGTGCACGCGCGCGGCCATGCTGTCGTAGCCCATCGCGCGCAGGAAGCCCGGGCGGGTGCGTCCTTCGTGCGCCCAGGCCAGGCCGAGCGCGCCGACCAGGTAGGCCTCGGCAGGATCCTTGGCGCCGGCGCTGGCGCGATCATCGCTGGCCAGGAAGAACCCCAGTGATTTGGGTTCTTCCACGTCATGCTGGTCCCAGCGGCCGGCATCGCCCAGCACGTGTTTGAGCGGCAGGCGCGCCGGGGCGGTTTCGTCCTTGCCGGCGTTCTGCAGGAACGGCACCACGCTCAGCACGAAACCCTGCAGGTCCACGCCACGGATGCCGCTGCCCTGCCACTCGACCGGAATCAGCCCGGGCAGGCTGCCCTGGCGTGCCAGCGCATCCAGCTGCACCTTCTGCTCCACCAGCTTCTGCACCGCGGCCTTGAGCAGCACGTTGTCGGGCACGGACACCATCGGCAGGCGGTAGCGGATCGACCCCGGCGCCGGGGTCCCGCCTTCGCCATCGAGCGCATCCGGTGCGGTCTGGTCATCCAGCAGCACGTCGACCGGCGGCAGGCTCACGCCGGTCGGCGCATCAAGGGAAACATCGGTGGTGCTGTCACTGGTGCCCGGCTGCATGCGTCGAATTCCGTCGGTTGTCCGCCACGAACAGCGCGGCATGAGGTCCTTGGGGGTAGCGGCAGGGCAGCGCACAAATTGAGGGCAAAAAAAAGGCCGCGGAATCCGCGGCCTCTTCGATCACGGCGCCTTCGGCGGCGCCCATTGCTTCATGAAGGCGAAGAAGCGGCCACGGTCGTAGCCCTTCTTCTGCCCCTTGTCGGCTTCCAGCTCGCCGGTGAACTGCGAGTGCAGCAGCTTGCCGTCGGCGTCGAGCACGAACAGGTGCGGATAGCCCTTCACTGGCGGGAACTGCGACAGGAAGGCCACGTTCTCGTTGTCTTCGCTGTAGTTGACCTTCATCCAGACGTAGTTCGCATCGCGGAAGCTGCGGATCTCCGCATCACCCTCGATGAACCCGTCCATCAGATGGCACCACGGGCACCACTCACCGCCCACGTCCAGGATGATCCGCTTGCCGCCACGCTGGGCCTCGACCTTGGCCTCGACCTTGGCCGTGGCCAGGTCGGCGACCGGATCGCGGGCCGGATCGAACTGGGCGTTCAGCGCCGCGATCGCGGCGATGTCCGCCGCGGCCGGGGTGTTGCCCGAGGCCACCGGTACGCCGGGATCGGCGACCGGGGCTTGCTGTTCGGTGGTATCCAGCGGCTGCGCAGGCGCTGCGGTGGGTGCCGACGAGGGCGAACAGGCGGCCAGCAGGCCGGCCACGATCATCGACATTCCCGCAGCTTTCATGCGCATCGCAGACCTCACTTGACGCCGTGCATCAGCTTGTTGATCAGCGGCGCGACCAGGAACAGGACCACGCCGGAGCCAATCAACGCCCAGAAGCCGAAGGTATAGCCCTTCAGCGCCGATTCCACGGTCATGCCGCCTTCGCCACTGACCACGCCGGCGAAGATGCCCGACAGGTTGTTGCCGATGCCGGTGGACAGGAACCAGCCACCCATGCCGAAGCCGACCAGGCGCACCGGGGCCAGCTTGGTCACCATGGACAGACCGATCGGCGACAGGCACAGCTCACCGACGGACTGGATGACGTAGACCATGAACAGCGTCCAGAACGGAATCTTGCCGTCCACGACCATGCTCGACAGGGCCACCATCAGCAGCGCGAAGGCCGCGCCGTTGAACAGCAGGCCCAGGCCGAACTTGCGCGGGATCGACGGGTTGGCGCGGCCCAGCTTGATCCAGATCCAGGCGATGATCGGGGCCAGGGTGATGATCGCCACCGAGTTGACCGACTGGAACCACGCGGTCGGGAATTCCCAGCCGCCCAGGTTGCGGTTGACGATGTTGTCGGCCAGGAAGGTGAACGAGCTGCCGGCCTGTTCGAAGAACATCCAGAACATCACGTTGAAGGTGAAGATGATCAGCATCGCGATCACGCGGTCGCGCTGGACCTTGCCTTCACGGATGCCTTCGACCAGCAGCAGGATGCCCAGTGCGATGAACATCACACCCAGGATCCAGGCCAGCGCGGTGGCGCCGGTGGAGAGCAGGAAGTAGGCGACCGGAATGGCGATGATCGCACCGACGAACACCATCACGATGCGGCCGAAGCCTTCGGCACCCGCCGGCGGAGCGCCGATGCCCTTCAGGCCGGCACGGCCGACATAGAACCAGGCCAGGCTGATCAGCATGCCGATGCCCGAGGCGATGAAGACCATCTTGTAGGACGGCATCGCCTGGGTGCCGAACACGCGCTCGGCCAGGTACTGGGTCAGCACCGGGGCGATCATCGCGCCGATGTTGATGCCCATGTAGAAGATCGTGAAGCCCGAGTCGCGGCGCTCATCCTTCAGGCCGTACAGCTTGCCGACCATGGTCGAGATGTTGGGCTTGAACAGGCCGTTGCCGATGATGATCGTGGCCAGGCCCAGCTCGAACACTTCTTTGTTCGGCATGGCGACCATGAACAGGCCGGCGGCCATGATCACCGCACCGGTCAGGATCGAGCGCTGATAGCCCAGTACCCGGTCGGCGACGTAGCCACCGAAGATGGCCGCGGCGTAGACCAGCGCCAGATAGGCGCCGTAGGTCCGGCTGGCCGCGGCCTGGCCGGCCGAATCACCGTCGAAGAACTGCGCGACGATGTACAGCACCAGCGCCCAACGGATGCCGTAGAACGCAAAGCGTTCCCAGAATTCGGTCATGAACAGCATCCACAACGGGCGCGGATGGCCCAGCGTGGTCTTGAACTCCGGCAACGCCGGATCGGGAACGGATTTCGCGGCGGCGTCTACGCTCATGCGGGATTCCTGGGTTCGGTGGAAGACATGCACGTCCGATGTGCGAAGGCAGCGCGGGAGAATCCCAGACCAACCACGTTCACGTCAAATACACGCCAATGTGTGCAGCTGGCGGCACGGTCGCTGAACTTGCATCTGCAACTGCCGGCCCGGGACCGGCAGCGCAGCAACGGCGGGGCCTGCCGCACCGTACGGCGGATGGACGGGGCAAATATGAATAGGCTTATTGCGACCGCTGCCCGATTACGCGTCCGGCGGCATCGGGTCGTCGTTGCGGATCGTGGTGCGCACCTGGAACAGCTCCGGGAAGAAGGTCAGCTCCAGCGCCTGGCGCAGGAAGCCGACCCCGCTGGAGCCGCCGGTGCCGCGCTTGAAACCGATCACCCGCATCACGGTGCGCATGTGACGGAAGCGCCACAACTGGAACGCCGTCTCCAGATCGACCAGGTCTTCGCACAGCGAGTACTCGCGCCAGAAGCGGTCGGTGTTCTGGTAGATCCGCTCGAACACCGGGTGCAGCGCATCATCGGCCACGTGTGGCTGCTGCCAGTCGCGGCCCTGGTAGCCGGCCGGGACCGGATGGCCGAAGCGGGCCAGGTAGCGCAGGAATTCCTCGTACAGGCTGGGCGCGTGCAGTACTTCCTGCAGCTGGGCCTGGCCGGCCGGGTCATGCGAGAACACCTGCAGCATCTGCGCGTTCTTGTTGCCCAGCAGGAATTCGATGTAGCGGTACTGCAGCGACTGGAAGCCCGAGGACGGACCGAGCACGTCACGGAAGCCCATGTACTCCGAGGGGGTCAGGGTTTCCAGCACCGACCACTGCTCGGTCAGCTGGCGCAGCACCTGCTTGCTGCGCGCCAGCACCTTGCGGCATTGCCAGACCTCGTCGCGCTGCAGGAACCCGATCGCCGCGCGCAGCTCGTGCGCCAGCAGCTTCAGCCACAATTCGGAGGTCTGGTGCTGGATGATGAACAGCATCTCATCATGGTGCGGCGGGTTGGACAGCGGCTGCTGCGCCGACAGCAGCTGGTCCAGGCGCAGATAGCCGCCGTAGGTCAGCCGCCCCTCCAGATCGGTGTGGATACCAGCTTCGAGATCGCGTTGGTTCTTGTCGACGGACATGGCGGGGACCACTAAAGGGGCTGAAAGGGTAGCGCAGTGACCGGGTTGCCGCGCAGCCGGCCGTCAGCGGCTCAGCGCTCCACCAGATCGGCCGAGCCTACGATCCTGACGCCGGGCGTCGGCACCAACGCCGCCTCGACCAGTGCGGCAGCGATGGTCTCGGCCGGATTGATCCGCCACGCGCGCGGCAGGACCGGGGCGAGCACGCCCAGCACCACGCTGGCCAGATGTTCGCCGGTGCGCCGTTCGGCACGCTCACCCCCGATCAGGCCGGGGCGGACCAGGGTGAGCGACGGATAGTCCAGTGCCCGCAGGTCCTGCTCCAGCCGGCCTTTGACCTGGTTGTAGAAGATCCGCGAGCCCGGGTCGGCGCCCATCGCCGAGTTCAGCGCGAAGGCATGCGCGCCATGCGCGCGTGCGAGCCGCGCCACGGCCAGCGGAAAATCATGGTCGACCCGTGCGAACGCCTCCTGGCTGCCGGCCTGCTTGATCGTGGTGCCAAGCGCACAGATCACCGCATCCACCGCCCACCAATCGGCCTCGGCCGGCAGCTGCGCGAAATCCACCACCGGATTGAGCAGCGCCGCATCCGTGGTATCCAGCGCGCGGCGGGTCGGGGCGATCACCGCATCGCAACGCGGGTCGTCCAGCAGTTGCCGCAGCACATGACCACCGACCAGTCCGGTCGCACCCACCAGCATCACCTTCATCGCATTCTCCTGCCGTCGCCGTGCTTACCATCCTGCCATGCATGACCGGTTCAAGGCCGGCCCCGCTGCGCCGATACTGTTCCCACCTCTCCACCGCGCCGGCCTCCGGCCGTGCCCTGCAAGGATCTGCCGCATGACGGACCCGCACGACGCTCCCCCCAGCCCCGGCACCGCCGTCGGGCGGCTGCTGTCGCGGCGGCAGAGCGTGGGCACCGGGGTGGACGCCGCCGGCGAACCGGCCCCCGGGCCCAAAGGCGGCAGCAGCGCGATGCTGCAGCGGCTGTTCGCCGGCATCGATGCGCCCGAGCCGCTGCTGGCCGCGTTCGCCAATGGCATGTCCACCCTGCCCGGCGAACTGGGCGACATGGGCCTGCGCCTGCAGTCGGCGCAGCGCAGCGCCGACTGGGTCAGCTACGGCCGCGCGATGCGCCAGCTGATCGACAAGTACATCCGCACCATCGAGCAGGAAACGCCCGACGGCCAGCCCGACAGCCTGCGCCTGCGCGAGCTGCTGCGGCATACCGTCGGGGTGACCGTGGCCAGCCTGCTGCAGAACATGCCCGAGCTGCGCGAGGAGCCGGTGCAGCTGGCCGGTGAACTGCGCCACTGGCATCCGGGCCAGCCGCTGCAGCCGATCGAACAGCGCCTGCGCGAGCTCTCGCACCAGATCGGCGTGCGCAGCGATGGCTGGCAGGAGCAGCAGGAGCTGCTGCTGAGTCTGTTCGATCTGCTGTTGGACAATATCAGCGAGCTGCTCGATGACAGCAGCTGGCTGCACGGCCAGGTCCACGCGGTGCGCTCGCTGATCGGCGGCCCGCTGGACCGCGATTCGGTCGAACAGGCGCGCGCCAACCTGCGCGAGGTGATCTACAAGCAAGGGCTGCTCAAGCAGGGCATCGTCGAATCCAAGGCGGCGATGAAGAACGTCATGGGTGGCTTCATCGAACGCCTGGACGGCATGGCCGTGAGCACCGGCGAATACCATGACCGGATCAGCAGCTACGCGCTGGCCCTGAAGGAAGCCCGCAGCATCGCCGACCTCAACCAGCTGCTGCAGGACGTGCTGCAGGACACCGGGCGCGTGCAGGATCAGGCCCTGCAGGCGCGCGATCACCTGGGCAATGCGCGCCGCGAAGTGGAACAGGCCGAACAGCGCATCGCCGAACTGGAGCAGGAGCTGCGCGAGGTGGCCGGGTTGATCCGCACCGATCCGCTGACCGGCGCGCTCAACCGCCGCGGTCTGGACGAGCTGCTGGAACGCGAACTGTCGCGCGCCGCCCGCCACGGCCATCCCTTGGCGCTGGCCCTGCTGGATCTGGACGATTTCCACCAGACCAATACCCTGCACGGCCATGCCGGTGGCGATGCGGTCCTTCGCCACCTGGTGGGTGTCTGCCAGCTGCACCTGCGCAGCAGCGATGCCATCGCCCGGCTGGGTGGCGATGAGTTCGTCCTGCTGCTGCCGGAAACGCCGGCGGCGGACAGTATGTCCACCCTGCTGCGGTTGCAGCGCTCGTTGGCGCAGCGGCCGCTGCCGCTGGACGAACAGCGCGTGCCGGTGCATTTCAGTGCCGGGCTGGCGCAGTGGCAACCGGGCGAGCCAGCCGAGGCGCTGCTGCGGCGCGCCGATGCCTCGCTGTATGCGGCCAAGCGGGTCGGCAAGAACCGCGTCCTGGCGGCCGAGCCGCCGCGCTGAGCCCGCGCCTGTGATATTCCGCGCAGTGGCGCGAATCACCCGGGTATGGACATGACACGGCCCGGTACCGACATCGATCTGCGCCCGCACTTCGCCGCGCTGCTGGAGCAGCACCGCGGCATCGTGCTGAAGGTGGCGCGCGGCTATTGCCGCCACCCCGAGGATCGGCTCGATCTGGTCCAGGAGATCAGCGTGCAGGCGTGGGCGGCGTTCGAGGATTTCGACCCGGCAAGGGCCCGCTTTTCCACCTGGCTGTACCGGCTGGCGCTCAACGTGGCGATCTCGCAATGGCGCCGCCAGCAGCATCGGCAGCGCCACCACGCGCCGCTGGACGACGCGCTGCCTGCCGTCACCACCAACGAGCGCGCGCCGCCCGAGCAGCGCCACGCCCTGCACCAGCTGGAGGTCGCCATCCATGCGCTGCCGCCGCTGGACCGCGCCCTGATGCTGCTGCACCTGGACGATCACGACCACCGGCAGATCGCCGAGGTGCTGGGCATCAGCGTCGCCAACGTCTCCACCCGCCTGCACCGCCTGCGCCAGCAGCTGCGTACGCGCCTGAACCCCACCGACTGAGAGCCCCGCCATGCAACCGGATGAACTCAAGCACCTGTGGAACAGCGTCGGCACCCCCACCGATGCGCAGGAAACCTTCGCGCTGGAGGCGTGGCGCAGCCATCGGCAACGCAGCGTTCAACGCCAGCTCGGCCTCTTCAGCCTGTGGCAGGGACTGCAACTGGTGGCCTGGCTGGCGTTGGCGGTCTACTGCGGCAGCCAATGGTGGCAGCAGCCACCGCTGGCGGTGATGCTCAGTGCGCTGGCGCTGCATGCGTACTGCATCGCGGTGATCATCGCCAGCATCACCCGGCTGCATCGCCGCCGGCAGTTGCAGCCGACGCAGACCGTGGTCGAGCAATCGCGACAGCTGGCCGCGCTGCGCCGGCACACCGCACTGACCGAACTGCTGCTCGGCCTGCCCTGGTGCTGGCTGTGGCTGGCGGTACCGGTGCTGGTGGCCTGGCAGGCCTGGGGCGTGGATCTGGGCGCCTTCGCGGCGCCGTGGCTGCTGGCCTCGCTGGCCGCAGGGACGCTGGCCATGCTGGCCGCGTTGATTCTTGCGCGTCGCTGGGTCCAGCGCGCACCGGGCTCGCCGTGGCTGCAGCGGGCGATCGATGCGCTGTCCGGCCGCCGGCTGGCCCGCGCCCGCGCCGAGCTGGAGGCCCTGCGCGGCTGGGAGCCGGCCTGACGCGCGTGCCCCTCAGTGCGCGGGCTTGGCCCCGCGCAGCTTCTGGAACCCGGTCACCGCCGCCAGGACCACCGCGCCGATCACCACCCCGACGATCACGTTGCCCAAGGCGTTGATCAACCAGCCCCAGCGGCCGTCACCGCCCATCTCCAGGATGGCGTGGTGCAGCGGCGCGATGCTGTGCACCAGGATGCCGCCGCCGACCAGGAACATGGCCGCGGTGCCGGCCACCGAGAGGAACTTCATCAGCCACGGTGCAGCGACCAGCAGCCCACGGCCGACCGCGGCCAGCGCCGCGCCCTTGCGCGACAGGTACAGGCCCAGATCGTCCAGCTTGACGATGCCGGCGACCAGACCGTAGACGAACACCGTCATCGCCAGCGCGATCACCACCAGCGCGCTGACCTGGTTGAGGAACGGTGCGCTGGAAACCACGCCCAGCGACAGCACGATGATCTCCGCCGACAGAATGAAGTCGGTGCGGATCGCGCCCTTCACCTTGTCCTTCTCCCACGCGACCATGTCCACCTTCTCGTCGGCCAGGGCCTTGGCCCGCTCAGCCTTGCGCTGCGCATCCTCGTCGCGCGAATGCAGGAAGCGGTGCGCCAGTTTCTCCACGCCCTCGTAGCAGAGGAACGCGCCGCCGATCATCATCAGCGGGGTGATCGCCCACGGCAGCCAGGCGCTGATCGCCAGCGCGGCCGGTACCAGGATCGCCTTGTTGACCAGCGAGCCCTTGGCCACTGCCCAGACCACCGGCAGCTCGCGGTTGGCACTGACCCCGGTCACCTGCTGCGCGTTCAGCGCGAGGTCGTCGCCGAGCACGCCGGCGGTTTTCTTGGCCGCCACCTTGGTCAGCACCGACACATCGTCCAGCAGGGACGCAATGTCATCGAGCAACGCGAACAGACTGGCACCGGCCATGGTGGATCCAAAGGAGGAAGCGGGAGCGCCGATTCTGACCGATCCGAGCCCTGTCGCGGTAGCGGGTGCGGATTCACCAGTCCACCACTGCCACCCGGCCACACTGCCGGTGATCGTCGCCCCGGAGTCCTGCTTGAATACCACGCCCGTCGTCCCCGGTTCGCCGTCGCTGGTCAAGGGCATGAACCGCCGCAGCCAGATTCTGCGCCTGCTGTTGCGCTACCGTAATTCCGGCGTGTTTTCCGGCATGAACCTGGACGCAGGCGCGGTCCACGATGTGCCACCGGAGGGCAACCCGGAGCAGTTCGTCACCGACCTGGAGTCGCTGGGGCCGACCTTCGTCAAGCTGGGCCAGATGCTCTCCACCCGCCCGGACATGGTGCCGGTGGAGTTCGCCACGGCCCTGGAGCGCATGCAGGAGAACGTCGCGCCGATCCCGGTCGAGCGCGTCGCGGCGATCATCGAAAAGGAACTGGGCGCGTCGGTATCCAAGCTGTTCGCCAGCTTCGACCCGGTGCCACTGGGCTGCGCCTCGATCGCCCAGGTGCACCGCGCCGAGCTTCACGATGGCCGCCAGGTCGCGGTCAAGGTGCAGAAGCCGGAGGTCGCCGCGCAGCTGCGCTCGGATCTGGAGGTGCTGCGCAGCTTCGCGCTGGCCGCCGATCATCTCACCCAGGTCGGCCGTCGCGTGCGCCTGCGCGACTGGCTCAATGAGTTCGCCAAAACCCTGATGCAGGAGCTGGACTACCAGGCCGAGGCCGAGAACCTGCAGCGCTTCGGCCAGCACCTCAAGCCGTTCAAGCCGCTGTGGGTGCCGCAGCCGATCTGGGATTACTGCAGCCACCGCGTGCTGACCATGGAGCTGGCGCAGGGCGTGCGCGTGGACATGATCCCCGATGTGCGCCGCACCGAGCAGCCGATGGCACCGCTGGCCGCCGCGTTGATCCGCGGCTATGTCGACCAGATCTTCGTGCATGGGGAGATCCATGCCGATCCGCATCCGGGCAACCTGCGCGTCACCCCGGCCGGGCGCCTGGCGATCTTCGACCTGGGCATGGTCGCGCACATGCCGCCGCGCCTGCGCGAGCGCCTGTTGAAACTGCTGTTCGCCGCAGTGGACGGGCGCGGTGAAGAAGTCGCCGATGAAATCATCGGCATCAGCACGCGGCTGGAGTTCTTCGATGAGGAGCGCTATCTGCGCGAGACCGGGCAGATCATCGCGCGGTATGCCGCCAACAGCAGCTTCTCCGAGGGCCGGGTGGTACTGGACCTGGTCCGCATCGCCACCGCCAGCGGCCTGCGCACCCCGCCGGAGCTGAGCCTGCTGGGCAAAGCGCTGTTGAATCTGGAAACCGTGTGCCGGCTGCTGTCGCCGGACCTGGATACCCGGCGCATCGTGGAGAAACAGCTGCAGCATGTGATGCGTGCGCGCCTGAAGAAATCGCTGTCGGCCGCCAACCTCGCCAGCGAGGCGATGGAGATGCAGCAACTGCTGCGCGATGGGCCGCGCAAGATGACCGACATCCTCGCGCTGCTCGCCGAGAACCGCCTGCAGATGAAGGTCACCGGGCTGGAAGAATCACGCCTGATGGAAAACCTGCAGAAGATCGCCAACCGCGTCTCTGCCGGCATCGTCACCGCCGCCCTGATTCTTGCCGCGGCGATGATGATGAAGGTCGATACCGGCTGGCATCTGTTCGGTTATCCCGCCATCGCGTTCACCTTGATGTTGATCGGCGTGTTCCTCGGATTGGGCATCATCCTCAGTGCGCTGATCTTCGATCGTCGTGCGCGCTCGAAGGAAGAGCGCGGGCACCGCTGACGCACCTGCCGCGCGTACCACGCATTCAGACACAACGAAAAACACCACGGATAACGCACGATGCACTGCAGCATCGTGCGCCCTTCTTCACGCGTGTTTTACGTCGCATATCGCAGTGCGATGCGTCTGTACGAATGTCGTTTTCAACAAACATTTCAGTCAGGTTCGTGCAGGCATGATCGAGTCATCGGCTTGTCATGCATGTGTGGTTGGGACAGCCGGTCGGATGGGACATACGTCGTCATGACGTCCATCACCACCTGTCTCCACTGCCAAAAGTGCTTATGCTCTGGATCCTGCTGCTGTCTCTGTTGCTGCTCGCCTGGCTGTTCCTCGCATCTGACACATGGGTGTGGTGGAAGGCAAGCCTGATGTCATTGCTGCTGCTGACCCTCAGTGCGTGGTGGTTGATCAACAAGCTGTCCGGTGATGGTCTCAATGCCGCCACCCTGTACCACCTCGGTGCGGACATGGAAGGCGCCGGCATCGCCGATTTCAAGCACTACATCGCCGGCTTCATCGCACTGGCCCTGCTCTCGTTGTCCCCGCTGCTGCTGGCCCGCTTCCGTCGTCGGGATCGCCGGGCACATGGCAAGGCGGTGTTCGCCGGGTTCATGGCGATGTGGTTCGTCGCGATCGTGGTGAGCCCGCTCTACAGCGATGGCCAGCGCCTGTACCAGCAGATGCGCCCGGTCGACTACAGCATGGTCAAGGCCGAGTACCGCGTGCCGCAGCAGCCACTGACCAAGCCGCGCAACATCGTGTGGATCTACGGTGAAAGCCTGGAGCGCACGTATCTCAATGAAACCACCTTCCCGGACCTGATGCCCAACATCAACCGGCTGGCCGCGCAGTCGCTGGACGTACGCGGGCTGGTCTCGGCCGAGGGCGGTGGCTGGACCATCGCCGGGCTGGTCTCCTCGATGTGCGGCGTGCCGCTGACCACCGCCAAGGAAGATGAGAACAGCATGGGCCGCATGGGGAGCTTCCTGCCTGAGGCGGTCTGCCTGGGCGATTATCTCAAGCAGCAGGGCTATACCAATCACTACCTGGGCGGCGCCAACGGCCAGTTCGCCGGCAAGGGCCAGTTCCTGGCCACGCATGGCTTCGATACCGTGGACGACCTGGCCTGGTTCAAGCAGCAGAAGATCACCCGCGCGCATTTCTCGCCGTGGGGCGTGCATGACGATGTGCTGCTGGACAAGGCGTACGACCGCTTCGTGCAGCTCTCGCGCAAAGGCGAGCCGTTCATGCTGACCACGCTGACCATGGACACCCATCACCCGGCCGGTCACCTGCCCGTGGCCTGCAAAGGCACCCGTTACCAGAGCCAGCACGGCAACATCGGCATGCTCAACGCACTCAAGTGCACCGATGGGCTGATCGCCAAGCTGGTCGACCGCATCCAGGCCAGTCCGTACGGCGAGGACACCCTGATCGTGATCGCCTCCGATCACCTCGCCATGCCCAACGATCTGAGCCATATCCTGGCCAAGCAGGACCGCGAGAATCTGCTGCTGTTCCTGGGCAAGGACATCGCCCCGCGTCAGTTGACCGCGCCGGCCGGCTCGACGCTGGACTCGGGCGCCACCCTGCTGAGCCTGATCGACCCGGCCATCGATTCGATCGGCTTCGGCCGCTCGCTGCTGCACCCGGAGCGTTCGGACAGCGCCAGCGCCGCGGTGTTCCGCGACAACGGCACGGACTATCCGCGTTACCTCGCGTTCTCGCGCTCGCTGTGGCTGGGCGACAAGACCCGCCAGCTGCGCATCGATGACGACAACCAGGTGGTGATCGGCCTGCAGCATGTGCAGCCGCCGGTGCTGCTGGAGTACGACAAGCACTGGGATCTGAAGTCGGTCTACCTGGAGAACACCTCCAAGCAGTTCGATCTGGCCGACCCGTCCAGTACGCTGGCCTACGTGGACCGCTGCACTGCGTTCGAAGACGGCTCGGCCGATGGCGACTGGTGCGCGATGCTGGTCAACCAGGACAAGGGCATCAAGCTGTTCCGCGATGACCAGCTGCGCGGTGGCGTGGCCGTGGATGGCCCGCTGGATCCGTTCAACGGCCCGCGCCCGAGCATCCGCCAGGCGCACATGATCACGCAGAAGGGCCGCCGCACCCGCGCCGGCCAGTACATGGTGCAGCTGGTGACCAAGCAGTCGCCGGACCGTGGCTTCTGGATCGAAGCGGTCTCCTCGCAGCGCAAGGTGGTGGTGGCCCAGCAGTGGGTGCAGCCCGATGCCGAGGGCCGCATCAACCTGAGCTTCGGCCTGGACCATGAGGTCGATGACCTGGAAGTGCGCGCCTGGTTGAACCACGCCGAGAAGCTGGCCGTGGATACCTTCGCGCTGGTGCCCTCGCGCCGCGGGAACCGCGGCTGACGGCCGGTGCCGGCCATGGGCCGGCACCGGTTTCTTTACGCGTCCGGGTCCGGCTGGGCGGCCGGATCGCGCACCAGATGGATATCCGTCGGCGCCGACAGCGCGATCCCGGCGGCGGCAAACCTCTGCAGCATCGTGAAGTACAGTTCGCTGCGTGCGCCGTATACCGCACGCGGGCCCGACACGTAGGCGAAGCTGTTGATCGCGATCTGCCCATTGGCGATCGAATCGATGAACACCGACGGCGCCGGATCGCTCAGCACGCCCGGGTGATCGGTGTACGCATCCAGCAGGATCTGCCGCAATGCGGCCACATCGGTGTTCAACGGCACCGAGAACTGGATCTGGATCCGGCCCTGCGCGTTGCCCATCGTCATGTTGCGGATGGTCTTGGTGATCAGCTCGGAGTTCGGCACGATCAGGGTCGACTTGTCGCCCACCTGGATCTCGGTCGAGCGCACGCTGATCCGCTTGATGTCGCCTTCCTGGTCGCCCAGCTTGACCCAATCGCCGATCTTCACCGGCCGCTCGGCCAGCAGGATCAGGCCGGAGACGAAGTTCTGGGTGATCGCCTGCAGGCCGAAACCGATACCCACCGACAGTGCGCTGACCACCAGCGCCAGTTTCTCGAAGCCGATCCCCAGCGCGGTCAGGCCCCACAGCACCGCGGCGATGATGCCGAGGTAGCGGGTGACGGTGCTGATCGAGTTGCGCGCACCGGCGTCCAGTTCGGTCTTGGGCAGGTAGGTGTCGCTCAGCCAGCGCTGGAACGCCTGCATGACCGCCCATACCACCAGGAACACCAGCACCGCATACATCACGGTGCTCGGCCTGAGCGTGGTCTCACCGATCTTCAGGCCACCGGACAGCGAATCCAGCCCACCGAGGAAGGCGTTGAGGTTGCCGAACGGTGCCGCCAGCGCCAACAGGCCGAGCAGGATCACACCGACACGCAGCACCGCCGACAGCAGCACGCCGGCCTGCTCCACCCGTGCCTCGCTGAGCCCGGTGGTCAACACGATGGTCTGCCCGGCACGGCTGCTGGGCGCCAGGGCCCAGGTGGCCAGGTCATCGGCGAACTTGAGCAGCAGCGAGACGGCCATCAGCACCACTGCGCCCCAGACCAGTTGCTGGGCGACGAACAGCGCGAAGTTGAGATAGCCCAGCAGGGTGGCGATCACCGCCGCTGCCACGGCGATGTGGCCGGCCAGGCGCGCGAGCAAGATCCAGCCGCTGCGACGGGGTGCGCCGCGTACCTTGCCATCGCCACCGGCGCGGGGATCGGCACGCGCTTGGGCTTCGGCAGCTTCGGCCGCCTGGCGGTTGTGCATGCGCGCCAGCGAAACCAGGATCGCGATGATCAGCCCCATGTAGGTCAGCGCGATCAGCCCGTCCACGGCGACCGTGGTCACCTCGCTGGTGCGTGCCGCACGGTCCAGGGCAACCAGCATGATGCTCAGCCAGGTCAGGCCGGCCGCACCCCAGGCGTACTTGCGCAGGCGCCAGGCCGCGCTGTCATCCAGCGACAGCAGCCGCCACGACGGCCGCTTGGGCACCAGCAGGCAGGCACTGAGCGCAGCGATGAAGGCCGCCACGAAGGTGGCCACCTCGAAGGTCTCGGCCACCGACTGCAGACGCGCCGGGATCGCCCCAATCGCATCCAGTGATTCGATCAACGCAACTGCGGCCAGGCCGGGCAGCAGCGTGCCGACCAGCAGCAGCCAGACCGCCAGCCCGGAGCGGCGCAGCCGTCCATCCGGTGCCCGCTCGGAGGCGGCGAAGCGCCGGCCCAGCGCGCGCAGCCACAGCCGCAGCGGAAAGAACATCACCAGGGCCACGCCCAGACCGATGAGCGGCGCGGTCCAGCCGTGCCTGGCGATCGCCTTGCGCGCGGTGTCCACGCCCATGTGGTACAGGATGGCCAGGCGATCCACATCCCCCGGCACATCCTTGGCGAAGCTGCGCCACAACGCGGGCGACAACGGCGAGGCGACTTTGCGCGTCAGCTGCTCGCTGAACTGGGTGACCCGCATCTTCTCAATGCGCTCGCCGAGCTGCTTGGCATCCACCGAAAGCAGTTTGGCGCGGGCGATCTGCGCGTTGATGTCGGCCTTCTGCTGGTTAAGCGCCTTGCGCTGCCGGCTGACTTCCGGCGGCTCGACGGTGCCTTCGGCCACCTCGCCGAGCTGGGACAGGCGCGCGTCCACCTGCTTGAGCAGCGGGTCCAGCGCACTCTGCAGGCCGTCCGCATCACGCTGGACGGCCAGGGCGCGGTCGGACAGCGTCTTGAGGGTCTCGGTGGTGGCCGCATCCTCCAGGTCGTCACTGATGGACCGGAAGGTCTTTTCGGCTTGGACCAGCTGCTTGGCAGGGTCCGGATCCGGATCGCCGGCCTGGGCCAGCGCGATCGGCGCGGCCCCCAGCCAGGCCAACAACAGCAGCCACGACAACGACCGCACCACACACGAAGAATGACGAAGCGACACGCCAGCACCAACGGTTCGCGCGGACCACCGCGCCTGCCCGCGACTATAAACCGGGCCCCGTTCAGAACAGGTATGCGGCCGCTCAGTACTTCAGGCGGAGCTCTTCGACCTGCGGCTGCAGGCGGGCGTACCAGTCCTGGAACTCTTCTTCGGTGATCTCTTCGGGCGCGTAGACCGCGATCTCGTCCCAGGCGTGATCGGTCGGCAGCGGCTGCCGCGGCCCGGCGCGCAGGGTGTAGGTCACCCCGTCATGGTCGACCACATCATCGGCCGTCTCACGTTGTTGGCGGGCAAAGCCGGTTTCGCTCTTGAGCAGGATCACCTGGTACATCCGCATCTCCATCGCTGTTGAAAGAAGCGCTCATGGCGCTCCGCCCCAGCATAGCGCCGCCCACCCGGCCGCAGCATGACGCATCGACAACGCAGCGTTCTCGACCCCGTACTCGCCCCGGCTTCACCCGGCCGTGGCAGCAGGCCCGGCATCGTGGGGTCGCATTCCCACCAGCCGTTGCCCATGACCACACATCCCGACCTGAAAACCGTTCCCGACCTCAAGCTGCCGCGTTACCTGGGCACCTGGTACGAGATCGCCCGCCTGCCGATGAAGCACGAGCCGGAAGGCTGCACCGATGTGTCCGCGCATTACAGCCTGAAAGACAACGGCCATGTCGCCGTGGTCAACCGCTGCCGCATGGGCAACGAGATCGAGGAAGCCGAGGGTGAAGCCTGCCCGGTCGACAACGACACCGCGCGGCTGGAGGTCAGCTTCCTGCCCAAAGGCCTGCGCTGGCTGCCCTTCACCAAGGGCGACTACTGGGTGATCCAGATCGCGCCGGATTACAGCGTTTCGCTGGTCGGCAGCCCGGACCGCAAGTTCCTCTGGCTGCTCTCGCGTACCCCCACGCTCGACCGCACCACCCAGGAACACTACCTGGCGCAGGCGCGCCTGCAGGGCTTCGACCTGACCGAGCTGATCCAGACCCCGCATACCGGCCACCCCACCGCTTGAGGCTGCAATGGATCTGAAGAGCGGTTACCCGTTCTGGGCCGTGCGCAACGGCCTGATGCATGCGTTTCCACCGCTGGAAAACGATCTGAACTGCGAGGTGCTGGTGGTCGGTGGCGGCATCAGCGGTGCGCTGATCGCCGATGAGCTGTGTGCGCACGGCCATGATGTGGCGCTGATCGAACAGCGCGACATCGGCTGGGGCAGCACGGCGGCCAGCACCGCGCTGCTGCAGTATGAGATCGACACCCACCTGATCGACCTCGCCCAACGCTACGGCGAGGACGCCGCCGTGCAGGCCTACCAGGCCTGTGCCGAGGCGATTCCGGCCATCTGTACGGTGGCCGCGCCGTTCCGCGATGTGGACTGCCACCGCATGGCCAGCCTGTACTACGCGAGCAAGCGCGGGCATCAGGCGGTGCTGGCCGAAGAGTGCGCGCTGCGTGCCAGGCACGGCTTCGAGGTGCGCTGGCTGGACAGCGAGGCGGTCGGGGACGAGTACGGCATCCGAGCGCCCGGGGCGATCCTCAGCGCGCTGGCGGCACGCATCGATCCGTACCGGCTGACCTATCGCCTGCTGATGCGGCTGCACACGCGCGGCTGCGGGGTCTACGACCGCACCGTGCTCGATGCCCTCACGCCCACGCCGCGCGGCGTCACCGCCACCACCCTGGGCGGCGCACGCATCCGCGCCCGCCACGTGGTGCTGGCCACCGGCTACGCCGGACAGCGCTGGCTGAAACCCTCGGTGGCGCGCAACCGCAGCAGCTACGCGTTCATCACCGACCCGATCCACCCGGATCTGCTCGGCCCGCTGCGCGAGACGATGGCCTGGGAATCGGCGCGGCCCTATCTCTATCTGCGCAGTACCGGCGACAACCGGCTGCTGATCGGCGGCGAAGACGACGCCATCGATCTCCCGGCGCGGCGCGACCGGCGTGTGGAGAGCAAGACCGGCAAGCTGCTCAAGAAGACCGCCAAGCTGTTCCCGCACCTGCCACTGCAGCCGGCGTTCTCCTGGGGGGGGCACCTTCGCCGAGACCCACGATGGCCTGCCCTTCTTCGGTCCGCACCCACAGAGGGGGCCGCGGGTGCTGTTCGCGATGGCCTACGGCGGCAACGGAATCACCTACTCCATGATCGGCGCCGGGCTGCTGCGGGCGCAGATCGAACGCCGCCGGCATCCGCTGGCCGAGCTGTTCGGATTTGACCGGTTGGGCTGAGTTCCCCTTGCAACGCACGCCATGACAGGCATCATTCAAACTACGGCTGCTAGCGTCAGCGCTGTCGGCCGTCCCGCCTGTCCGCTCCGGAGCCTCTCATGATCCGCCTGCTTCCCCTGCTGCTGTGCCTGTCCCTGCCCGGTGTGGCGCTGGCCCAGTCTGCTGCAGGCGCCACCGGCCCGCAGTCCGCCACCGGACTGGACCTGAGCATCCCGGACGCGCCGCTGCAGTACCTGAGCGATCAGTCCCTGCGCGGCGATCCGCCCGGCACCTTCTACGGCGACCGCACCGGCCGGCGCTCCACCGACCGGGCCGCCAATGGCATTGCCCATGTGACCGACGACAAGCTGCGGGTCAACGGCAGCTTCACCACCGGCATCGGCTATTCCGAAAATTACGGCAACAGCCATTACAACGCGGCCGAGCTCAATCTGAGCAAGAACTACACCACCGATGAGGGCAACACCCGCAACGTCAACGTCAACATCCGGGTGAGCGAGGGCAAGGGCCCCGGCTTCTTCGGTCCGTATGGCTATGACGGCTTCGGGGGTTACGGCGGTTACGGGCGTGGCCCGGGCTACTGGGATTACCCGGCGCGCTGGTAAGCGCTGCCGCCCCAGGTACTTGCGCGGACGGCCGGGGAAACCCGGCCGTTCGTGCATCCAGCGCGCGGTGGCGTGGCCGGATCAGTCCCACCAGCCATCGCGCTTGCTGGCCAGCACGCGGCCATCGTGGCCGCTCATGCGCACTTCCACGCGCTGGTTGCGGGCATTGCGCGCATCCAGGGTCCAGGTGGCGCCATCGCGCTCGAGCGACTCGATCTGCGTCAGCCCGGCCTTGCCGGCCAGCGCCAGGATCTGCCCGGCATCCAGCAGCGCGCGGCCGTCACGCGGGTCGAAGATCTCGCCCTTGGTGTCATCGATGATCACTTCATCGACGGTGCCGTCCTTGCGGGTCACATCCGCCTCCCACACGCCATCGTCGTGCTCCAGCTCGTGCACCTGGGTGTAGCCGGCCGCGCTCAGCTTGGCCTGCACCTGGGCGGCGGACAGGTTGGCGGCGAACGCCGGGGTAGCGAACAGCGCAGCGGCCAGGGCGGTCGCGGCAATCATCGTCTTCATGGGAATCCTTGAGGGGGCGCCGGTCCATTCCGGCACCGCCAGTGTGGTCATCGCGCCTAACCGGACCATGAGCGCGACTGTTAGATACTGTTTAGACATCCCCGGTATACCGGTGGCCTGCCCTTTGCCCTGCGTGCCCGTATGTCCGCCCTGTCCCTGATGCTGCCCCTGCTGTTGAACCTGGCCCCGCAGGACCCGATGCGGGTGCTCGACGGTGGCAGCCGCCAGCAGGACAGCGTGCGCCAGGCGGTGCGCCAGGGCCGTTTCGTGCCGCTGGAACAGGTGGTCGCCGATGCGCTGCGGCGTTACCCCGGCAAGCTCATCGAGGTGGAACTGGATGACGACACCTACGAGGTCGAGATCCTCGGCCCGGACGGCGTGGTGATGGAGCTCGATTACGATGCCGCGACCGGCCGCCTGCTGAAAATGGAAAAAGACTGATGCGCGTGCTGCTTGCCGAAGATGACGCCCTGCTCGCCAACCGCCTGCAGGCGCTGCTGGAAGAAGCCGGTTACGTGGTCATCCACAGCGCCGAGGGCCGTGACGCCGAGTACCAGGGCCAGATCGAGGACATCGCCGCCGCCGTGGTCGACCTCGGCCTGCCCGGCCTGGACGGACTGAGCGTGATCGAGCGCTGGCGCCAGGCCGGGCGCGACTTCCCGGTGCTGGTGCTGACCGCCCGCGCGCGCTGGCACGACAAGCTGGCCGGCTTCGATGCTGGTGCCGATGATTACCTGACCAAGCCGTTCCAGCCCGAAGAACTGCTGCTGCGTCTGCGTGCCCTGATCCGTCGCAGTGCCGGGCACGCGCATCCGCGCCTGCAGTGCGGCCCCCTGGTGCTGGACGTCAATGCCGGCCGCTTCGAACTGGACGGCGCGCCGCTGGCGCTGAGCGCGCAGGAGCACCGCATCCTCAGCTACTTCATGCACCATCCCGATACGGTGCTGAGCCGCGCGCGACTGGGCGAAAACGTCTACGAGGATGGTTTCGATCCGGACTCCAACACGCTCGACGTACTGATCGGGCGCATCCGCCGCAAGCTCGGCCGTGAGTTGATCCACACCCACCGCGGCCAGGGCTTCCGCCTGTCGGCGACGCCATGACCACCGGCTCGCTGCGAACCCGCCTGCTGGTCGCCGGAGGCCTCGGTCTGGTGCTGGTCTCCGCCTTGGCCACCTGGTGGCTGGGCGCGATGTTCGAGCGCTCGGCACGCACCGCGATGGACATGCGCCTGGACAACGATCTGGTCGCGGTGCTGGCACTGGCAGAAAGCGATGCCAACGGCCAACTGCACTGGCGCGACACGCTGGCCGACGAGCGCTACCGGCGCGTGTTCTCCGGCGATTACTGGCAGGTCCTGGATCAACAGGGCGGTCCGCTTGGGCAGTCGCGCTCGCTGTGGGACGACACGCTGGCCGCGCCGGTCGCATTGCGCCCGGGGCCCGCGCAGGCCTTCGACGCCATCGGACCATTGAAGCAACCGCTGCGCGTGCTGGCCCAGCAGGTCACCCTGCCCCGTGCCGCCGCGCCGGTGATCGTGATGGTCGCCACCGACCGCAGCCAACTGGATGCCCAGGTCGCCAGTTTCCGGCAGCGCACCGCACTCGCCCTGGCCGTGCTGATCGCGCTGTGGTTTGCCGTACTGGTCACCCAGGTGCATTACGGCCTGCGGCCACTGGCCGACCTCGGCCGCATCGCCGGACAGGTGCGCAACGGCGAAAACGTACGCTTCCCGCAGCAGGGGCTGGTCAAGGAGGTCGCGCCCCTGGCCGGCCAGCTCAATGCCCTGCTCGACCATCACCAGCGCATGGTGGCACGCGCGCGGCGCAGCGCCGAAGACCTCGCGCATGCGTTGAAGACCCCATTGACCGTGCTCACCACCGAAGCCGAGGGCGACGGCAGCGACTGGCGCCAGACCCTGCGCAGCGAGACCGCGCGCATGCAGGCCAGCATCGACCGCTATCTGGCTGCAGGCCTGGGCGCGGACAGCCAGCAGCGCACGCCGGTGGCGCTGGTGGTGAGCGCGTTATGCGGGCTGATGCAGCGTGTGCATGCCGCGCGCGCGCTGCATTTCACCTGCGACGGCAACGAGGCCAGCGTATTTGCCGGTGCACGCGAAGATCTGGAAGAGATGCTCGGCAACCTGCTGGACAATGCCGGCAAATGGGCCGCGCAGGTGGTGCGCGTGGAGGTGGCGCAGCGCGATGGACAGCTGCGGATAACCGTGAGTGATGACGGTCCCGGACTTCCCGCGGAGCAGCTGGAGCGCGTGCTGGAACGCGGCGTGCGACTGGATGAGCGCACGTCCGGCAGTGGATTGGGATTGTCGATCGTGGCCGACATCGCCGAAAGCTACGGTGGCACGCTGGTCCTGGCTAATGCAGCGCCGGGACTGCGGGCGACGGTGACGTTGCCAGCAGGCTGACCAACCCCCGGTAGAGCCGACCGTTGGTCGGCTGCCTTTCGCGAACACCCGAACGCACCCAGGTGCGCGCCAGCTTGCCAGCATTAGAGCACCTGCTACGAACACCGGTCGGAGCCGGGCGCGTGGCGACGCGTTCTTCTCCACGGCGCCCCCCTGCCTGTCAGGCGCGCATCCACCAGCAATCGATGGCATCCAGCACGATGTGGATCATCAGCCCGATCCCGAACAACCGTGTTTTCTTCGGTACGCACAACCCGGCGTACACCGCGATCGCGGGTGCGGTATGCAACGGATGGAAACCGATGCTGCAGCGGTTCGGGGCGTAGATCGGATCGGCCAGCAGGTGATCCAGATCGATGATCCAGCCGAGCAGCATCAGCACCCAGGCGGACAGGAAGCGCTTGCGCCAGAACATCCACGCCAGCACCGCCGGCACGGCCGCGTGCAGGAACAGATGAAAGATCGCGCGCGTGCTCATGGCGGTTCCGGGTACCTTGGAGTGACCGCCGGGCAGTGCCCGGCGTTACGGACAGCCAGGTGCGGCCTGAAGGCCGTCACCCGCCGCCACTGGCTTATGTCAGCGGCTCGTCGGACAGGTAGGTGTAGCCGGTCAGGCCGGCTTCCAGTGCTGCGGACAGTTCCTGCGCGCGCGCCGGCGACAGTTTCGCCGCCGCCACCCGTGCGGCATAGCTCGCGCGCAGGTCGGCCAAGCTGTAGCCCACGTAATCCAGCATCACATCGGTGGTGTCACCGCGGCGCTGCTGGGTGATCGCGTAGCCATCGGCATCGGCCAGCACTTCCACCGCATCGGTATCGCCGAACAGGTTGTGGATGTCGCCCAGGATTTCCTGGTACGCCCCCACCATGAAGAAGGCGATGCGGTAGCTCTCACCCGGCTTCACCGCGTGCAGCGGCAGCGAGGTATCCAGGCTCTCGTTTTCGACATAGGTCTTCACCATGCCGTCCGAATCGCAGGTCATGTCCGCGATGATGCCGCGGCGCTCGGGCTGCTCGTTCAGGCGCTCGATCGGCACGATCGGGAACACCTGGTCGATCGCCCAGGCGTCCGGAATCGATTCGAACACGCTGAAGTTGACGAAGTACTTGTCGACCAGGCGTTCGTTCAACTCGTCCAGCGCCGGGCGATGGCTCTTCTCGTCATAGCTCAGGCGTGCACGCACTGCGTGGGCAATGGCGTAGAACAGGTCGTCGATGCGGGCGCGCTGCGGCAGGTCGATCTGGCCCAGCGCATAGCTGGAGAGGCCTTCGGCGTGGAAATGCTGCGCTTCCTGGAATAGCTCCACCGCCGGGCGCTCGTCCAGCTCGGCATGGATCTCGCGCAGGTGGCGGATCGCCGCCGGCTCGTCGTCGTGCTGGTCCGGCACGCGGCCTTCCTGCGCCTCTTCCACTTCGGAGACGTTGGCGATCAGCACCGCGTGGTGCGCGGTCATCGCGCGGCCGCACTCGGTCACGATCCGCGGCGGGGTCAGGCCATGTTCTTCGCAGGCATTGGCCAGCGGCTGCACGATGTTGCTGGCGTAGGAGTTCAGGCCGTAGTTGATCGAGCAGAAGCTGCGCGAGCGGGTGCCTTCGTAATCCACGCCGAGGCCACCGCCGACATCCACGTGGGTGATCTTGGCGCCCAGGCGCGAGAGCTCCACGAAGTAGCGGGTGGCTTCGCGCATGCCGTTGGCGATGTCGCGCACGTTGGAGATCTGCGACCCCATATGGAAATGCAGCAGGCTCAGGCAGTCGGCGTACTCGGTATCGCGCAGCGACTTCCACAGGTCCAGCAGCTGGCGCGGGGACAGGCCGAACTTGGCCTTGTCGCCACCGCTGTTCTGCCACTTGCCGGCGCCCAGCGAGGCCAGGCGCATGCGCACGCCCAGGCCCGGCTTCACGTCCAGCGCCTTGGATTCCTCCAGCACCAGCTTCAACTCGGAGGGCTTCTCGATCACGATGAAGGTCTGCAGGCCCAGCTTGCGGCCGATCAGGGCCAGGCGGATGTACTCGCGGTCTTTGTAGCCGTTGCAGACGATCAGGCCGCCCGGGCGCGAGAGCGCCAGCACGGCCATCAGCTCGGGCTTGCTGCCCGCTTCCAGACCGAAGCCTTCACCGTGGTGGCTGGCCAGGGTGCCGGCCACGCCGCGGTGCTGGTTGACCTTGATCGGGTATACCGCGGTGTAGCCGCCGGGATAGTCCCAGTCGGCCTGCGCCTGCGCGAACGCGGCCTGCAGCTTGCCCAGGCGCTGGCCCAGGATGTCCGGGAAGCGCACCAGCAGCGGCAGCTTGGCGCCGGCCTCGCGGGCGGCGTCCACGATCTTGGGCAAGGACACCACCGGGCCGTCCTGGCCAGTCGGTCTCACCACCATGTGTCCTGCCTGATCCACGTCGAAGTAACCATCCGCCCAATGCGGAATCGAGTAGGTCTTGCGGGCTTGGTCGAGGGACCAATCGGTCATTTCAGTGGGCCTGGTTGGTAAAAAAAGGGGGTGCATGATAACGCCTATGTGGCGACAGCTCCGTTATCATGCGCGCCCGCGCCCGTGCTCAGGCTTGAAACCTGAACGGGCCAACCCGTCCGGACGTGGCTTGCGCCACGCGGCACCGCCGCCAGCCCGGCTCCAACACCCCTCCGAACAGGACTGCTATTCCATGACTGACAACAACAACTGGTACATCGAGCACTTCGAGCGCACCGGCTCGGCCATCGGCTACCGCCTGACCGGCAAGCTGGACGAAGTGCAGTCGCCGTTCCAGAAGATCGAGATCTTCGCGACCAGCGACTGGGGCAACCTGATGACCATCGATGGCGCCATCATGTTGACCAGCAAGGACAACTTCTTCTATCACGAGATGATCAGCCACCCGGTGCTGTTCACCCATGCCGCGCCCAAGCGCGTGGTGATCATCGGCGGCGGCGACTGCGGCACCCTGCGCGAAGTGCTCAAGCACCAGGGCGTGGAGAGCGTGACCCAGTGCGACATCGACGAGCAGGTCACCGTGATGGCCCGCAAGCACTTCCCGGAACTGTGCGACTCCAACGACGACCCGCGCGCCGAGCTGATGTTCGACGACGGCGTGGCCTACATGGCCAACTGCCCGGCCGGCAGCGTGGACGTGGTGATCGTCGATTCCACCGACCCGGTCGGCCCGGGCGAAGGCCTGTTCAACAAGGCGTTCTACGAGAGCTGCTTCAAGGCCCTGAAGGACGACGGCATCCTGGTGCAGCAGTCCGAGTCGCCGCTGATGCAGCTGGACCTGATCAACGAAATGCGCGCCGAGATGGGCAAGGCCGGCTTCGGCTCGTTCAAGACCCTGCCGTTCCCGCAGCCGTGCTACCCGACCGGCTGGTGGAGCGTCACCCTGGCCCGCAAGGGCGAGAGCAGCTTCGATTTCCGCCAGGCCGATTCGGCCGCCAAGTCGTTCGATACGCTGTACTACACCGCCGCGCTGCACACCGGCGTGCTGGTGACCCCGCCCTTCGTGGCGGCGGCCCTGAAGGGCTGATGCGTTAAGCGTCGGTGTCGATCGTTGCCGCGCTTCGCGCGGCCAGCCGACCAACGGTCGGCTCTACCGGTCGCCTTCGGCCCGGGTGTTGATCGGCCGGCCCCGGTTGGCCTTCGGGCCCGGCGTTGATCGGCCGGCCCCGGCAATGAAGGGGTAGGCACCGACCGTTGGTCGGTGCGCCCTGAAACCGCGATGCATGCGGACAAACCAAAAACCCGCGCTGGCGACAGCGCGGGTTTCTTGTTGCTCAGATCGCCCAGATCCCGGCGATCACCGCCACCACCAGGCCCCACTTGATCAGCTGGTAGGCCACCACGCTGCGCTCGCGCAGCGCCTTGGCTTTCAGGCGCACCTTGTAGACGCTGCCGAAGGCCTTGTTGACGCCACCGGTCGGGTCACCCGGCAGGTTCGGCGAGGCGCCGCCGGCCAGCAGCGTGGAGGCCACCGCACGGTTGAACAGGCCCGGCAGGCCGAAGCGCAGCGGGCGCGCGATATCGCAGAACAGGATCACGCGGTCGTCCGGCGTCTCGTTGTGCGCGTGGTGGATATAGGTCTCATCGAACATCATCCACTCGCCATCGCGCCAGCTTTTCCTGATGCCGTCCACTTCGATGTAGCAGCCATCATCGTTGGGCGTGGCCAGGCCCAGGTGCAGGCGCAGCGAGCCGGCGAAGGGATCGCGGTGCGGGCGCAGTTCGCTGCCCGAGGGTAGCTGGGCGAACATCGCCGCGCGCACGTCCGGCAGCGATTCCAGCAGCGCGGTGGTCTTCGGGCACAGCGCCTTGGCCGAGGGGTGGGAGGGGCCGTACCACTTCAGGTAGAAGCGCTTCCAGCCGCGGCGGAAGAACGAGTTGAAGCCGGCGTCGTTGAAGGTGCTGGAGGCGGCGATCTTGTCGGCATCGCGCAGGGCCAGCGCTTCGTCGCGGATCATCTGCCAGTTGCGGCGCAGCGGCTCGAGCTGCGGGAACTCCTTGCCCGGGTCCAGGAAGGGCGTGGTCGGCACCTTCGAGAACATGTACATGATCACGTTGATCGGGGCCATGAAGCTGGAGTGGTCCAGCAGCTGGCGCGACCAGCGCGCACGCACCTTGCCGCGGAAATGGATGTACAGCACGCAGGCGATGAACAGCCCTGCCAGCACGATCTTGATCATCAGTCTTCCTCCGGCATGGCCGGACCCGAAATGGTGGGGGCGATGCACGGCAGCGACCGGCATCGAAAGGGCGGCAGAAGGCGGGGACGTGCCGGGGAGGGGCGGCCGCCGATGTCGCAAGCAACAGCATATGGTCGGCAGCGCCCGCGTCGCGGTCAAGCACGGGCTGGGCGGCATTCAGCGCGGCGTGGCTGAACGGTCGGTCCCGGCGGTCGCCTGCTGGCATCGCCCCGTGCCTGGATCGGCCGCGTCCACGCGGCCGGTACCCGGCTCGCCCGACCAGACGTTCCGGTAGACGCACGGCTGCCATGCCTCCGCTGCACTCTCGGACGTTCGCCGACAAGCTGCTGATTTAAAACGACATTATCGCAAACGATACAAGATTGTCCGCTTCAGCGCGACGAACTGTTCCACGCCGCGCTACGACATTTCTCCGACATTCTCTGGATTCGTGTACTGGCGAGTACTAAAATTAACGAAATCTTTAGTTCCCACAGCAAGCAACACCGGTACGCCTGACGCATTGCGCCGACCGCCGGGTCGCACAGACCCCTATGAACACAATCGTTGCCTCGTGTGTCGATGACACCGCCCCCGCCGAGCTGCTCAAGCGCGGCGAACGCCTCCTGGAACCCGACGTCTACCGGACCTGCCTCAACGGGCAGCCGGCCGTGGTCAAGGATTACACCCGTTATCGCGGCACCCCGCTGTCGCCGATCGCGCGCCTGCTGGTCCGCCGCGAAGCGCGCATCCTGCAGCGCCTGAGCGGCTGGAAGCATGCGCCCGCCCTGCTCGGCACCATCGGTGGGCTGGCGCTGGGCATGGAATTCATCCCCGGCCAGACCCTGAGCGCGGCCCAGTCGGTCGGCGTGGAGGTGTTCGAGCAGCTGCAGTACGCACTGACCCGCCTGCACGCGGCCGGCATCACCCACAACGATCTGCACGGCACCAACGTGATGGTCAGCGGTGGTGTGCCGGTACTGGTGGATTTCACCTCGGCCTGGCGCAGCCCGCGCTGGCTGCCGGTGCACCCGGTCTCGCGCCAGCTTCGCCGCAGCGACATGAAGAACCTGCTGAAGATGCGCCAGCGCCTGACCGGCGAGCGGCCCAGCGCCTCCGAGGTGGCCCAGGTGGCCGATCCGCGCTGGGTGGCCGGCGTACGCGTGGCCTGGAAGCGCTTCTACCGCTGGTTCAAGGGCCACGCCTGACAGCGCGCCTCCATCGGCAAGCCGGCGCGCGTTACAGCGCGTCGGCGTCCAATTCACCGGTGCGGATGCGCACCACGCTGCCCAGGTCGTACACGAACACCTTGCCGTCGCCGATCTTGCCGGTGCCGGCGGCTTTGACGATGGCTTCCACCACCTCCTCGACCTGGCTGTCGGTGACCGCCACCTCGATCTTCACCTTGGGCAGGAAATCGACCACGTACTCGGCCCCGCGGTAGAGCTCGGTGTGGCCCTTCTGCCGCCCGAAGCCCTTGACCTCGGTGACCGTGATCCCGGTGACGCCGCGCTCGGCCAGCGCTTCGCGCACATCGTCGAGCTTGAACGGCTTGACCACCGCCATGACCATCTTCATCCGTCTGCACTCCTGTCTCTCAGGCTGCGAGGATAACGCCTGTCCGCCGGTGAACGCGATGCGCGCGGTCAGTGCCGCCGGCGACGTGGCGGCTTATCCTTGGCGCATACCCCGCGGAGCCGCACCATGATCGACCTCAACCACCTCGATGACCTCGCCCGCCGCCTGAGCGACATGGTCCCGCCGGGCCTGCGCCAGTCGCGCGAAGAACTGCAGGCCACCTTCAAGACCGCGCTGCAGGCCGGCCTGGGCAAGCTCGACCTGGTGACCCGCGAGGAATTCGACGTGCAGCGTGCGGTGCTGCTGCGGACCCGCGAGAAGCTGGAGGCGCTGGAGAAGGCGGTGGCCGAGCTGGAAGCGCGTGGCGGGTCGGCTGCGCCCCGGGACTGAGCCAGGCTCGGACTGCGCGTTGCTTACGCGTCCTGCAGCACGAACCGCTCGATCGCCAACGCCACGCCATCTTCGGCGTTGGTCGCGGTCTGGAAGCGCGCGGTCTGCTTGACCGCCGGAATCGCGTTGCCCATGGCGACGCTGGTCCCGGCGAACTGCAGCATGGTCAGGTCGTTCTCCTGATCGCCGACCGCCATCACGTTGGCCCGGTCCACGCCCAGGTGCGCGGCCAGCTTCTCCAGGCTCGACCCCTTCCCCGCGCGGTGATCGAACACTTCCAGGAAGAACGGCGCGCTCTTGAGCACCGCGAAGCGGTCGGTCAGTTCCGAGGGCAGGCGCTGGATGGCGGCATCCAGCACGGTCGGCTCGTCGATCATCATCAGCTTGATGAACTGCATGGCCGGGTCCATGTCCGCCACCCGGCGATACGACAACGGCACATTCGACAGGTGCGAATCGGCCACCGTGTAGATACTGATGTCCTGGTTGGGCGTGTACATGCGCCGCCCATCAAGCGCCTGGAAGTGGATGCCGAGCTCGCGTGAGATCCGCTCACAGAACACGAAGTCCTCGAAGCTCAGCGGGAATTCGACCACGCGCTGGCCGCTGCCGATGTTCTGGACCAGCGCGCCGTTGCAGGCGATGCAGTAGTCCTGTTCGCTCTGGATACCCAGCTGCTGCAGGAACGGCGCCATCCCCGACACCGGGCGACCGCTGGCCAGCACCACCTGCACGCCCTGCGCGCGGGCGCGGGCGATGGCCTGCATGACCCGGGGCGTGAGCGTGTGTGCGGGATCGAGCAGGGTCCCGTCCATGTCGATGGCGACCAGTTCGATGGGGCCGGAGCGATGGTGCATATCCATGGTGTTCGACGGCGTGGTGCGTGGGGGCATCCAGTCTAGCGGCAGTGCCTGACAGGAGGGTGGCACTTGCCTACCGCGCGGCGCGGGAAATGCTGATGGAGCGGCCGTGCATGCGCTGCCATTGTGGTCGGCATGCCGCAGCCCCTGGAAACAACCGCATGAGCCTTGCGCTGGTGCACAGCCGTGCCCGCGCCGGTGTCAAAGCCCCCTACGTGCGGATCGAGGTGTTCCTGTCGGGCGGACTGCCGCACACCCAGATCGTCGGGCTGCCGGCCGCAGCCGTGCGGGAATCGCGCGACCGCGTGCGCGCCGCGCTGATCTGCGCGCGGTTCGAGTTCCCACAGCGGCGGATCACCATCAACCTGGCGCCCGCCGATCTACCCAAGGAAGGGGGTCGATTCGACCTGGCCATCGCGCTTGGCATCCTCGCCGCCAGTGGTCAGATCGACGCGCAGTCGCTGGACAAGTATGAGTTCCTGGGCGAGCTGGCCCTGACCGGCGAACTGCGCGGTGTTGACGGTGTCCTGCCGGCCGCGATCGCTGCCGCCCGGGACGGCCGGAGCCTGATCGTCGCGGCCGCCAACAGCGAAGAAGCCGCACTGGCCCAGCATGCCGATGTGCGCATCGCCCGCACCCTGCTGGAGGTCTGCAGCGCCCTTGAGAGTGGAACGCTGCCCCCCGCCGTGGCCGCTGACCCACTTCCGGTCAGCATTCCCGACCTGCGCGACGTGCGCGGCCAACTGCAGGCGCGCCGGGCGCTGGAAGTGGCAGCAGCCGGCGGGCATCACCTGTTGCTGCTCGGCACCCCCGGCTGCGGCAAAACGCTGCTGGCTTCGCGTCTGCCCAGCATCCTGCCGGCGGCCAGCGAGCTTGAAGCACTGGAGGCCGCCACCATTGCGTCGTGCAGCGGCCAGGGCATTGACGCCGGGCGATGGCGACAACGGCCGTACAGGGCGCCACACCATACCGCCAGCGCGGTGGCGCTGATTGGCGGCGGCTCGCATCCGCGCCCGGGCGAAATCTCGTTGGCGCACAACGGGGTGCTGTTTCTGGACGAACTGCCCGAATGGAGTCGGCACGCGCTGGAAGTCATGCGCGAGCCGATCGAATCCGGGGTGGCCGTGGTCAGCCGCGCGGCCCGTACCGAGCGCTTTCCCGCGCGGTTCCAGCTCGTTGCGGCGATGAACCCCTGCCCGTGTGGTTGGGCCGGCGATCGCAGCGGTCGCTGCCTCTGCACCGAGGAGGTCATCCGCCGCTACCGCGGGCGCGTTTCCGGGCCGCTGATGGACCGCATTGACCTGCATGTGGAAGTGCCGCGGCTGGACCCGCGCGAGCTGCGTGATGACGCGCCGCTGGGCGAGGACAGTGCGAGTGTTCGCGCCCGTGTAGTCGCGGCACGAGAGGTGCAGCTGCAGCGCAGTGGAAAGGCCAATGCCCAACTGCTGCCATTCGAGCTGAGCGAGCATTGCCGGCTGTCGCGGGAGGATCAGCAGCTGTTGGAAAATGCCGTGGAGCGGCTGCAGCTGTCAGCGCGCTCGATGCATCGCATTCTGCGGGTGGCCCGGACGCTGGCGGACCTGGATCATGCCGAGGAGATCAACACTGCGCATGTGGCGGAGGCGGTTGGGTATCGGCAGTTGGATCGGGGTGGTGGGACGTGATGCGGGACACGTCGGCGGAGTCCGATCCACCAACGTGCCGGCAGCCGGCCCAGCCGTCAGGCGGCTAAGCGGCCACAAGATTCACACCGGGCCTGAATCTGTCACTGAGGGTACCGTCCACGATGTGTACGTTCCTGGTCGCCTTCAGGGCGAGATCAGGATCATGGGTGACCATGATGATCGTGGCGCCGCCAGCGTTGATCTCCTGCAGCAGCTCCATGACCGTTCGAGCCATCTCAGCGTCCAGATTGCCTGTCGGCTCATCCGCCAGCAGGAGCCGCGGGTGGCCAGCCAACGCTCGCGCGATGGCTGCGCGCTGCTGCTGCCCACCAGACAGTGCGCCTGGAAAGTGATGCATTCGGGAACCCAGGCCGACACGCTGCAGTACGCGGATGATCCTATCAGTGCGCTCTTTCACGCCGAGTCCGCGATATCTCAAGGGCACATCGACATTGTCGTAGAGTGTCAGATCAGGGATCAGATTAAAGCCCTGGAAGATGAAACCAATCTTTTCGTTCCTGATCCGACTTCGATTGCCGTCACTGAGCCTGGACACATCCCGGCCATCGAGCGTGTACGTACCCGCCGTCGCCCCTTCCAAAAGCCCGGCAATATTGAGCAATGTGGACTTGCCGGAGCCCGAGGGACCGGTGACAGCGAGGAACTCCCCTTCGCCTACGTGAAGGTCAAGCTCCCTCAAGGCATGCGTTCGCACCTGTTCGACCTGAAACACCTTGCTCAATCCCTGCATTCTCAACATCTTCCACCTCGCGCGTGGGGAGACGCCTTGCAAGCGCCCGTAGATCGATTCAGAACGACCGGATCGCCTGAACAGGCGTGATCATTGATGCCTTCAGCGCCGGCGCAAGTACTGCGACCTGGCCGAGTATCCATAGCGCCATGGCGCCAAGTGGCAGGTAGATGGCGGGCAGCCTGGGCAGTTCATAGAAGCGCATCAGCCCCAGATTCAGTCCGTAGGCCAGCACCAGGCCCGCGGCGACACCGACGCTCACGATCAGGAAATTTTCGATCTGGAAGTAGCGAAGCACGTCCCATCGTGTTGCTCCCAATGCGCGGCGGATCCCGATCTGCTTGCGGCGCTGCTCCACCCAGTAGCTCGCCAATCCCCCGATGCCGAGTGCAGTAGCACCGAGGAGCGCGGCGATCACGCCCGCCAGAAGTCCCATCATCACCGTGGCGCCATGGAGGAACTCTGTACGGAGCTCAGTCAACGTTCGACTGGCGGATTGATCGAAGACCACATCAGGGGCGGCAGATGACACCACCCTTGCCACCTGGCCAAACACCCGCGGGAGATCGTCGGGCATTGCTCGAACGACGTAACGTCCTGCAAGGTATGGCCCCGGACTTGCCGGCACGAAGAGAGACCAATCATTTCCCAGAGCCTCACCGCCGCCGGGTTGGGAAATGATGAGATGCTCGACGACGCCGATGACAGTGAATCGCGTCTCCAGCGCCCACAGGCTCCGCCCCACGGCGCTCTGGCCGGGCCAATAGCGCTCTGCCAATTGTTGGGTGATCAGCACGGGCGCATTCGAAGGGACGTACTGAACAACAGGCGTGTACTCAGCCGGCTCCGGCATCCTGCCCGCGACAAGTCTCAAGCGCAACGCCTGGAGCGCAGCGGAGTCTCCCAGGTAGAAATCCAGCACGCCACCAGGTTGCTCCAGCGCCTCGTCGGTGCTCACCCCGGCCCGGATGCCCGGCTCTCCAAAAGGCACAGCGCTTATCACCCCCACCGACTCGACACCGGGAATCGCCCGGAGGGCACTCATCACACGGGCATTGATGTCATTGGCGTTGTCCGAGCTGAAACCAGAGAGTTGAACGACACCAAGCGCAGACTCCTGAATCCCGCTGTCCAGATTCAGCGCCCGACGTCTTTCCATGAACATGAAGATCGCATTGCAGAGCACTGCGCATGCCAGTGCAATCTCCGCTGCTATCAGAAACGTGGCCATTCGATGCTTTCGCAGGGCGGCGACGATGATTCCAACTTGCATGATGGACTCCGCTATAGCAGCTTCAATTGGGCCACTGGCTGGATCGAGCTGGCCCGGTAGGCCGGAAGGGCACCGGCCAGCAAGCTGCTCACCAATGACAGGACGAACGTAGCGATGAACATGGTGACGTCCAGGCGTATCAGGTCCGCGTATGCCACCGGCTGGATGCGAATCGTCCATAAGGCGAACAGAGTCAACAGCAGGCCAGCGACGCCACCAATGATGCCAATGACCCCCGCCTCTACCAGGCACTGCGTAAACACCGCTGTCCTGCTCGCTCCCAGCGCCCGCCGCAGTCCAATCTCGCCGCCATGCCTCATGAACTTGGCCAGCAACAGGCCGACGACATTCGCCAGGCAGATGATGAGAAAAGCGAATGACAGAACGGCCTGAACTTTCACATCACTGGGTACGACGCGATTGAAGTCCAGCCACTCCATCAGCGAGGGCATACGAGTGTTCTGGTCATGCGCAATACGACCCAGGCGCTTCTGCTCGCTGGCATAGTTGGCGAGATAGCGACGATAGTTTGCGACCTTCTCCCGACTGCCAAGCTCCACCCAGACACCGACCGCCACGCACGGTGACCCCTGCAGGACGCCAGTGCGCTCTGGGGCGGCCCAGCAGGTAAATGGCTGGAAGTCTCCTTCGTTTATCTCAAGGCTCGCTGACATCGGGAGAAAGACATCATCGGCCGCGCCATAGAATCCCGAGGTCTCGCCACCAGAGAAGCGACCACCCCGGATTTTGTAGAACAGGGGCGCAGGGCGCCAGGGCTTGAGTACACCTATTACCTGCAGTTTTGTATCTTTGACCCTGAGGGTCTGACCGACGCTGTCACGACCTCCGAACAGTTGCTGATTCAGGCGATCGGATATGACCACTACCCGGCTGCGCCGCCCATCATCCTCCTGCGTCCACGCTCGCCCGTACTGAATCGGGACCTCGAACATCGGGAAGAAGTCCGCTGTGGTCGAAGTCGAAGACACCATCAATGAAACGGTACCGGCCAGGTCTGATCGGACTTTTACCGGGCTCGACACGACCATCGTCTGCCTGTCGGCCTGGCCGGACGACCACAGATCGTGGGCAGTCCGGTAATCCAGCACGTCATATGGCTCGCGTCCTTTGGAAGCAGGGTTCACATCGACCTGAGGGTAGAAGATGCGGGCACTCTTTCCCGGAAGTGGATCGCCCGACAGCAGGTGCATGACGGTCAGCGTAGCCATGCAGGCACCAATGCCGACGGCGATCGCCAGGACCATCAGTCCGGTGACGACCTTGCTTCTCGCTGCATTGTGCAGAGCGACCTTGACGTAGTAGAGAAGCATCAT
>NZ_JBWKWI010000005.1:0-341821 GCF_059422145.1 Stenotrophomonas sp. GW821-FHT01H02A | reverse complement strand
TGACGTCTTCCAGCTCACCGTCCAGCTGCCGGAACAGGGAAAGCACGCCATCATTAGTGCTTATGATGATGTGGGCGAGCACGCCTTTATTCCAAGTGGTGGCGTAACCGACGATCACACACCACTGCTTCGCGGCACCGCCAATGCCTATGATCATGTGCAAGTATTCAGCAATGGCATCATGCTTGGTCGCACGATGGCCAATGCCAACGGTCAGTGGGAATACGCGGCGGTGCTTGGGCTTGGGCTCAACAGCCTGAACATCTATACATCCGCAGGTCTCAGTGAAGCCTTCGTGATCACAGTGGTCGCGCCGCAAGCTTCAGGACCCACTATCACCCATGTCTATGATAATGTCGGCGAGTTTGGATTCATCGAGAAAGGTCAGACCACCGACGACCGTACGCCCGGCATCATGGGAAACGCTGCGCCGGATACGCTTGTTGAGATTTTCAGCAATGGTCAAAAAATCGGCCAAGTCATGACGAATGCGAATGGCAGCTGGAATTATTCGCCATATCTGCAGAATGGCGTTCACAGCCTGACTGCCCGAACCGACTCTGGTGTCAGTGAGCCCTTCGTGATCACCGTACAGGCACCGGACACAAGTAACGCGCCGCGCATAGAAGCAATGTTCGACTTCCACGGCGAATATCAAGGAGAACTCGGAGATGGCGCGACCACCGATGACCGCGCCCCTTTGATAGTGGGTCGTGCGGACGGCCAGGCAATCGTGCAGATTTTCGCCAACGGCACCCTGATCCACACACTGCAGGCCAGCAACAGCGGCATGTGGTCCATCAATGTGCCACTGCATCATGGCACGCACGTCATCACCGTCCAGTCCAACGGAATGACTAGTGAGCCGTTCACTGTGAGCATCGTAGACCCAGCCATAGCACGCGAAAGTAATGCGAGCGCTCTCAATGCAACCGAGGAGACCGGGGCCCAATTGACCTACCAGGACCTGTTCAGCACCATCGATCAGCTGTTCGAAGCACCGGCCATGCTGGTGGCACAAGGCCCCTCACCACTGGATATCGACGAGGCGGCCTTCAACGACGCTACCATCAGTGCTGGCGTCATGATCAATGTTCAACCTGCACTGCCACCACTGCACCAATCGGAGTGGATTGAACACGTCGGCTGATTCGTCGGCGCCACATGCAAGCCCCCGACCCATCGGGTCGGGGGCTCGTGGTCCAACGATCGAATCTGCGGCCAGCTATTGAGCCGCGCGCACACTCTCAAGTGGATCGTGCTTCACCCAACGCCGTAGGACACCCGCATCGGCGTACTGACGGGCAATCGCCTGATAACCGTCGAAGCGGCTACTGACCTCACCGACCTGGTTGCCGTAGTGTTCACTTTCGGCGGTCAGCACTTCCAGCAGGCTGCGCCTGCCGAGGTGATGCCACTGCTCGAAGAACGCCGTGCGAATCGCGTCGGATTCCACTGACAGCTCGCGGTACAGGTCGGCACGCGCAAACAACGCAGCGGCGTCTTGGTCGGCCCTTCGGACCCGCAACTCAAGGTCCATCTGCTGTTGCGCCATTGCCTTCTGGGCAGCCTCGGCACGATGCAGGGCAGCACGCCTGGCTGCCTTTGCCGAACCGCCACGGAACGCAGCCCAGCTCACCGTCAACGAGGTCTGCCAGGGCGAGGGTCGTCCCAGCGCATCCTCGGCGGTGCTCTTGTTGATGTCCCAACTGACCTGCGGCACTGCCGCCGCACGCACCACATCGGCTTGTCGCTCAGCCGCCGCCACGCTGGCCTGGGCCTGCTGGATCGACGGATGCTGATCGAGCGTGCGCAACAGGTCGTCCAGATCGGCGCGGTGGAATGGCCAGTGCGGATGGGCGGGGAACACCGGCATCTGCTCGCCCAGCCGCGCACGGAGATTGATCTCCGCCTCCTGTGCGCGTGCCTGTGCATTTTCACGTGCAGCCTGTGCAGAGAGCAGTCGTGCCTTGGCCTGGGTCAGTTCGCTAGTCCGCCCCCGGTCCACGGCCACGATATCGGCCAACATGGTGACCAACGCCTGCATGCGGACCTCAAACTGCTCCGAGACCTGCACGATCAGTCGCTGCTTGTCGCGTTCCAGGAGGTTGGCCACGATCTCGTGGCCCAGCACTTCGTGCTGGGCCGCCAGCGCTGCCTCGGCGGCCACGGCAGCATGCTGTCGGCTAGCGATGGTATGGCGGATGCGTCCGCCATCGTAAAGCGGTGTCGTGATGTTCAACCGAGCATCCACACGACCGCTACGGTCACGGTCAGGGTATCGCCCGCCTGACAGGTAGGAACGGTCGGCGCCCACGCTGACCTGGGGCCATCGCTGGCCCTTGGCCTCATCGATCTCCGCGGCAGCCACGTCGATCTCGGCCAGCCCACGCTGCAGCGTCGGGCTGCGCTGGGCCGCGACATCGAACGCACGCCGGATCAGCAATCGCAGCTCATCCTCTGACGTCCCGACTGCCTCACCGCTCAGCGGTAGCGGCCTGACGCCTGACGGTGGATTGGCACAGATCGCTGGACTGCACAGCAACGCTGCCAGACATACTGGCAGCAGGAAAAGCGGCGGCACGCAGCCAAAGCGACCCGTGCGGCCGCCAGTACGGGGCTTCGTGATCATCACGCTCAACGCTCCCGGAAGGCTTCGCGACCGCGGAGCACCGGTTTGAGCAGATAGTCCAGGATGGTCTTTTCGCCGGTGCGGATGTGCATGGAGGCGACCATGCCCGGCAGGATCGGCAATTGCTTTCCACCCGCCTCCAGCACGCTGCTGTCGGTCAGCACCAGCACCCGATAATAGGTGCTGTCGGGATGGCCGCTCGCGGCCTTCTGCTCGTCGCTGAGCGTGTCCGCACTGATGTGCTGGACCACGCCGCGCAGCCCGCCGTAGATGGCGTAGTCATAGGCGGTGATCTTGATGGTCGCCGGCAGCCCGGGACGAAGAAACGCGACGTCTGCAGGGCGGATCTTGCCTTCCACCAGCAACTGCTCCTCCAGCGGTACGATCTCCAGGATGCGCTCACCGGGCTGGATCACGCCGCCGAGGGTGGTCACCCGCACGTTCTTGACCGTGCCGCGGACCGGGGCGGTGAGGACGGTCCGCTCCACCACGTCCGCGCGCCCGATCAGGTTCTCGCTGAGCTGCGACAGCTCCATCTCCAGCCGGCTGAGTTCCGCGTTGGCATCGGCCTGGAATCGGTTGCTGCGCTCGACCATCTGGGACTTGAGGTCGTTGGCCTGGCGCCGCATGCGCAGGATCTCGACTTCCGACATCAAGCCCTTGGCCGCCAGCGGTTCGGCCAGTGCGATCTCACGCATGGACAGCGCATGGCTGTGCGCCAGCGCGCGCAGGCTCTCATCCAGTGCCCGCTTCCTGGCCTGGTAGGCCAGCGTTTCCTGGCGCACCAGGACCGGATCCTGCTGGACGGCTGCGTCGAACTGCAGGGGAAGCTGGTACGCCTCGGCATGCAGACGCGCGATCGCCGCTTTCAGGCTCAGGTGTTTGGAGGCCGCTTCCCGGTAGCTGGCATCCGCGCGGGTGGGATCCAGCCGGAGCAGCACGTCACCGCGTTCGACGACGGCGCCTTCGCGGACATTCATCTCCGCCAGGATGCCGCCCTCCAGGCTCTGGATCACCTGCTCGCGACTGCTTGAAATGATCTTCGCCTCGCCCTGGGTGATCTCCTCCACACGCGACAGCGCGGCCCACGCCAAGCCAGCAATGAGCGTGACCAGGATCAGGTACAGCACCGCACGCGACCCGGGCGTCGTCTGGTTCAGCAGCGAGGCCTGGATATCGCCCATGAACGCCGTGTCGCCGGCGGACAGCCGGGGACCGCGGGGCTTGCGACGGAACCAGCGACGGATCATGCCGCGGCTCCTGCCGCAGGCACGGGCGCCGTGCTCTTGGGCGTGGCCCGCAGCTGGGCCAGCACGGTGTCCTTGGGCCCATCCGCCACGATGGCGCCGTCATCCACCACGATCACCCGATCGACCAGCACCAGCAGCGCCGGCCGGTGCGTCACCAGCACCAGCGACTGCCCCTCGGTGGCGCGCTGCAGATGCTGCAGGAACGTGGTTTCGGTCTGCGCATCCATCGCGCTGGTCGGTTCGTCCAGCAGCAGCAGGTGCGGCCGTGCGAGCAGGCTGCGGGCCAGCGACACCAGTTGGCGCTGGCCACCGGACAGGCCCTCGCCCATTTCGCCGATCGGCAGGTTGATGCCCTTGGGATGCCGGGCCGCCACATGGTCGAGCCCGGTCAAGCGCAGGACGTGCAGAAACTCCTCGCTGGTCGCGTCGGGCCGGCCGATCATGATGTTCTCGCGCAGCGAGCCGTAGAACAGGCGCGCGTCCTGGCCCACATAGCCGACCGCAGCGCGCCAGTCCGCCGGATCGATCTGGCTGACATCCAGGCCATCGCTGAACATCTGGCCGCTCACCGGTGCATACAGGCGCGCCATCACCCGCAGCAGGGTGGATTTACCGCTTCCCACGCGACCCAGGATGGCGACCCGCTCACCGGCCTCGATCTGCACGCTGACATCGGTCAGCACCGGCGGATTGGGTTCCATCGGCGGCGCCGGGTAGGAGAACCCAACGCCTTTCAGGGTTATCTGCCCGCGCAGGGTGGGCTTGGCCAGGTAGGCCACCTGCGGATCGCGCTCGGTCGGCTTGGCCATCAGCGCGTTCAATGAGGTCATCGCCGCCTTGGCCTGCTGGAAGCGGACGGCCAGCCCGACGACCTGGCCCAACGGGGCGGTCGCACGCCCGGCCAGCATCACCGTGGCGATCATCGCACCCATGCTGAGCCTGCCGGCACCGATCAGGTAGACGCCGCTGACGATCAGCGCGACGGTCTGGAGCTGCTGCAGGAACGCCACCATCCCGGTGGCCACGCTGGACAGACTGCGGGACTTCATCGACGTTGCCGCCGCCAACGCACTGAAGCGTTCCCAGCGGCGCCGCATGTACGATTCGCCGCCCACTGCCTTGAGCGTCTCCAGGCCTTCCACCGTTTCGATCAGCACCCCCTGCTTGAGCGACGACTCGCGCAGGTTCTCCTGCATGGTGGCGGCCAGCGGCCATTGGATGGCGACGCTGATGATCAGGATCAGCGGAATCAGCAGCAGCGGAATCCAGCCCAGTGGGCCGCCGATGGCGAAGATCACCGCGACGAACATCAGCACGAACGGCAGGTCCGACACCAGCGCCAGCGTGGCCGAGGTGGCGAAGTCACGCACCGATTCGAACTCACGCAACTGGTTGGCGAATGCACCGGAAGACGCAGGCTTGTTCTCCAGGCGGATCGACAGCGCCTGCCGGAACAGCATCGCCCCCAGGATCAGATCGGCTTTCTTGCCGGCCGAATCCAGCAGGTGGGCGCGCACATACCGCGAGACCGCCTCCAGGATCATCGCGATGACCACGCCGATGGCCAGCGTCCACAGCGTCACGTAGGCCTGATTGGGCACCACCCGGTCGTAGACATTCATGGTGAAGAAAATGCTGGCCAGCGCCAGCACGTTGATCAACAGCGCGCCGATCGCCGCACTGCGGTAGTAGCGCCGGTAGCGCCACAACGTGCCGAACAGCCAGTGTCCGCCCGGCGTGGGCAGCACCTCGCCGCCACGCGTATCCAGTGTCGCCAGCGGTTTGACCAGCACGGCGTGGCCGGCATACATCCGGTCCATCTCTTCCTGGCTGAGCTCCACCGGATCGGCGCCCATTTCCGGCAGCATCACCTGGTAGCGCCAGCAGCGCGGCGTCGCTTCCTCGTCCACCCGCCGGCCCAGCAGGACGCAGCCGCCCTGCTCCCTGCGCAGCAGGATCAGCGGAAACAGCTGCGCGGGCAGCGCCGCAGCGGCACGTGCCACCAACCCCGCCCCCAGGTTGGCCTGGGCCAATGCGGCCAGCGCCAGCGAGGGCGACAGCTGGCTTCCCTTCGGCAACCCGGCTACCAGGGCCTCGGGCGAGCGGTCCACCCCATGGTAACGACACATCCAGGACACGCTGGCGAGCAGCGAATCCGGAATACGGTGTGGCGACGCCGGCCCCGGCAAGGCGGGCGCCTGGGTGGGCTCGGCGGGAGTGGCACTGTCCATCTACTGGGTCCTGGGGGTGGATCCGCAAAACGCCTGCGGCAATGCGCCCACTGCTCGTGTTCACGAACAGCAGGCACACGCCGCGGCCGCGGAGTCATCCGGCCAAGTATGCGGACGGGCAGCGAATCGCCCGATAGAACAATTACTAAAAACGCGTCGCTCAGAATTTGTAGGTCAGCGTCAGCCGCACATTTCGCGGCTCCCCCCAGGTGTAGGTGCTGTACCAGCTGAAGATCGTGTAGTACGGCTTGTCCAGCAGGTTGTTGACGTTGAGCGTGGCCGACAGCTGGTCGTTGAACTGGTAACGCGCCATGGCATCGAGCAGCCAGTAGGGCTCGGTGCGGTGGACCTGGCTTCCGCCGGTGGCCGGGTTGGTGATGGTGCCGAAGGTGCCGCCCTGCCAGCGCGCGCCACCGCCGAGGCTCCAGCCGTCGGCCGCGCCGGTGAGCCGGTAGCTGGTGTGCACGCTGAACTGGTCTTCCGGCTCCAGCGTGGAAACCTTGGTGGACTGCTGGCGTGCGATCTTGTGCGCGTAGCCGCCCTGGACCTGCCAGCCCGGTGCCAGCTGACCGGACACTTCCAGCTCATAACCTTTGGTGCGCACGCCCATCAGGCCTTCATAGGCGATCCCGCCACTCGGCGTCCTGCCGCCAGTCGGTTGCGCATAGTTGTCCTGCTCCAGCTGGAACACCGCCGCGCTGGCGTTGAGGCGGCCATCATGGAATTCCGCCTTCAGGCCGGCTTCGTAGCTGCGCCCTTCCAGCGGGTCCAGCACCCGGCCCTGCTCGTCCTGGTTGCCCTGCGGTTTGAAGATGGTGCTGTAGCTGGCGAACACGGAGAAATTGCGATTCAGGTCGTACACCAGGCCGGCATACGGGACGATCACGCCGCTCTCGTCGGTATCCGGAGATTCATAGTTGGCGATGCGGCTGCCGACGATCAGCTTCAGCGGATCGGCCAGGTCGAAACGGCCCACCACATAAGCGCCGCTTTCGCGGGTGACCTGGTTGTCACCGTAGCCCCACTGCCAGTCCGGCTCGGGCACATCACCGGTCCAGGCGTAATAATCGGCGACATCGCTGACATAGCCCGGCTGCGGCGAGTAGCCGTTGTTGACCCAGTGCTTGCGCGACACGCTGCCACCGACGACCAGGTCGTGCTGGCGGCCGAACCATTCGAACTTGCCACTGACGTACAGATCGGCCGCGTTGCTGGTGGTCTTGCCGATGTACTGGCCCAGCCACATGTTCACGCCCTCACCGGTGACCGGATCGGGATTGCCGCCGGCCGCTGCGCCCAGCGAGGCGTCATACCCGTTGACCTGGTGGTTGAGCTGCAGCTTGGCGACCCAGTCATTGCCGAAGGTATGCTCCAGCGTGGCGAAGCCGGTGCGCGCGTACTGGCCCCAGCGGCTCCAGCGTGCGCCGTTGTTGAACGAGCGCGGCATGTCGTTGAAGTTGCCCCCACTGTCCAGCAGGGGAATACCGCCCCAGCTGGAGCCTTCTGGATCGCTGTCCTGGTAGTCGGCACCGACGGTCAGCAGCGTGCTCTCGCCGATGTCCGCTTCGAGGATGCCGTAGAAGACTTCATTGCTGCGCTGGTAGTGGTCGACGTTGGAATGCTTGTCCTGGTAGGCGCCGACGACGCGGCCGCGTACGCGCCCGCTCTCGGTGAGCGGCCCGCCGACATCGACCTCGGCCCGGTAGCTGTCCCACGAACCGACGCCCAGCGTGGCACTGCCGGCGAGTTCACGGGTGGGCTTCTTGCGCACCAGGTTGATGGTCGCGCCCGGGTCGCCCATGCCGGTCAGCAGGCCGGTGGCGCCCTTGAGCACTTCGATGCGGTCGTAGATCGCCATGTCGCTGAGCGTATTGCCCGCCGAATAGGCCGAATCGCGCGCCATCGGAATGCCGTCGTACTGGAAGTTCTGCACCGCGAAGCCGCGCGCGTAGTACTCGGTGCGCTCGCTGTCGTAGGTGACGATGCTCACGCCGGGCGTGACCTTCATGACGTCATCGATGCCGTTGAGGCCGAAGTCGTTCATTTCCTGCCGCGTGATCACGCTGATCGACTGCGGCGTCTGGCGCGGGCTGAGCACCAGGCGGGTGGCCGTGGCAATGGTACCGGGCGTATACGAATCACTGCCTTCGGTCACGGTGCCGAGCTGGTTGGCGGTGACCTGCACGGTCTGCAGGGTCTGCGCGCCGTCCTTGGCCGGTGCGTCCCCCGCCGGCGCCTCTTCGGCCTGCACGGCCGCGGTGGACAGGGCAAGGCCGAGCACGCAGACCATCGCCTGCATCAGCGGGGAGATCGAGGGAACAGCACGACGGCGACCCGAGTGGATCGGGGCAACACGGAACGGAACGACGGACACGGCAATGCCTCCAGGCAGGAAAGAATTCCTCTGGCGGCGGCTGGAGGGAACGAATGCGCGGCATGATGCCGCATCCGGGGCGCCAGTGGAAGATGGACCCCGTTGCGGCACTAGGCGTTCTGGAGAGAACCGACCGCCAGGTCAGCTGCGCGGCACCGGCGCATCCGTGGCGATCAGCCTTTCCTGCTTGAGCTCGGCCCAGAATGCGGCCGGCACCGCCACCGCCATGGAAGCGACATTGGCCAGCACCTGTTCCGGCGTCCGCGCGCCCGGAATCACCGCCGAAACCACCTCCGGCGCATCGGCGAACTGCAGCGCGGCCGTGCGCATGTCCACGCCGTGGCGATCGCAGACGGCCTGCAGCCTGGCGCGCTTTTCCGGTGCCCAGGAGGGGACCGTGCCGTCGTAGAGATAGCGGTCGCGCCCGGCCAGATAGCCGGCCAGCAGCGGCGAGCCGACCACCACCGATGCGCCGTGCGCGGCGATCTTCGGGAAGGTGTCATGCAGCGCCTGCTCGTGGTCCAGCAGCGAGTACTGGCAGGCAAGCAGGAAGATGTCCGGGTCCGCCTCGGCCACCGCCCGCAGGGCCGGCTCAGGGCGATTGACGCCGAAGCCCCAGGCCTTGATCAGGCCCTCCTCGCGCATGCGCGTCAACGCGGGCATCGCGCCCTTCGCCGCTTCGGCGAAGCGCTGCTCCCACGGCATGCCGAGGTCTTTCTCATTGTCGGGCGACAGGTCATGGATGAAGACCACGTCCAGCTGCGAGACACCCAGGCGGTTGAGGCTGTCTTCCACCGAACGGCGCGTGCCATCGGCGGAATAGTCGTAGCGGTAATGGAACGGCGACGGGTTTTTCCACATCGTCTCCTGCAGTTCGCCGGCGGTCGCGGTCAGCAGGCGGCCGACCTTGGTGGACAGCGTGTACTCGCGCGCCGGATGGTTGTGCAGGTGATGGCCGTAGCGACGCTCGCTCAGGCCGAGTCCGTACCACGGCGACGTATCGAAACAGCGCACTCCGGCCGCATACGCCGCGGCGAGGGTAGCGTCGCTCTGCGCGTCGGTCGCGGCCGCAAACCCGTTGCCGATCGCGACCCCGCCCAGGCCCAGCCGGGTCTGCGGACGGTAACGCCCGCCCTGTCGCGCGGGATTGCCCGGCAAGGGCTTTGCCGCTGCCTGACCACGGGTGGGCATGACGCTGCCCGGGCCGGCCGACTGGGCCATCAACGGTGAGGCGGCGAAGGCGGCGGTGCCGGCGGCGGCAACGGAGAGGAAGTGGCGACGTGCGTTCACGGCGACTCCTGGTTCTGCGGGGGAAGCCATCAGCCTCGCAGAACCGGGGTGCACAGCACGCGTGGGTGGCGTCAAGGCAGCGGCAACAGCGCATGCCCCTACACGCCCAGCGCTTCAGCCCGGGCGCGCGCCGGCGGCCAGAAGCAGCGCCTCGATCTCGCGGTAACCGCGCTGGCGTGCGTGCTGCAGCGGGGTCACGCCGTCACCGTCGGCCAGGTTCACGTCGGCCTTGGCGGCGATCAATTGACGGACGATCTGCACATGGTGTGGACCGCCATCGCTCAGGATGATCGCCTCCAGCAGCGCCGTCCACTTCAGGTTGTTGACGTGATCGACCTCGACACCGGCCGCGATCAAGGTCGCCACGGCCTCCACATGGCCGCGCTCGGCGGCCGGGATGAGCGCGGTGCCACCGTAGCGGTTCGTGCTTTTCAGGTCGGCCCCGGCAGCGAGCGTGGCACGCAGGATCTCCAGATGCCCGCGGGCACCGGCGTACAGGTACGGGCTGTCCTGGATCGCATCCTTGGCATTGACGTCGGCGCCGGCCTGGATCAGCGCCTGCGCGGCGTCCACGTGGTTGTGGCGGGTGGCCACCAGCAGCGGCGTCGCCTTGGCGGCATCGCGCGCATCCACCTCGGCACCCTGCCCCAGCAGGGTCCGCACGGCCGTGGCATCGCCCGTTTCCGCAGCCCGATGCAGGCGCTCGCCCAACGATGCAGCACTGACCGGCAGGACCATGCCCACCAGCATGCTCATGACCACCCAGCCGCGTAGCGACATTCGTCGAATCGACATGCTTGCTCCTTACGCCGGCAGCGCCAGGGGTGTCGCCGCTCAACAACGACCGTAGCCGAGACGCCGCCCCAGCACCAATGAAGAATGCGGATCGACGTCATGTCTGCTCCGAATGCAGCGGCCGGGAGGGGGTGTCCACGCCCTCCGCATGATCCGGACCGCATAAAGAAAAAGGCCTCCGTACTTGCGTACGAAGGCCTTTCCTGTAACTGGCGGAGCGGGAGGGATTCGAACCCTCGATAGAGTTTTAAGCCCTATACTCCCTTAGCAGGGGAGCCCCTTCAGCCACTCGGGCACCGCTCCAGTGTTCTTGGTCCGCCGCTGCGATGAATCATCTCAGCGGGGGCGCGAATAATAACGTTTTCCGCGCCCTCAGGTAAAGCCTTAATCCGAAGAATTTTCACTTCCGGATGCATTCGGCTCATCGCCGCGCTGGATCCGCTGATAAATCTCTTCGCGGTGCACGGCCACGTCCTTCGGAGCAGTGATACCGATACGCACCTGGTTGCCCTTGACGCCGAGCACGGTCACGCTGACCGAGTCACCGATCATCAGGGTTTCGCCTACGCGGCGAGTCAGGATCAACATTTGTTCAAGTCTCCAGGGGAACCGGTGGTGGGCATTTCCCCACCGGCTTGGCGCCCCGGCAAGAGCGCCCCACGACAACGGGAAAAGATTCGCCATAGTACCGTCAGGCCTCCCGCCCCTTCAAGGAGCAGGAACCGTCAGGTTGTTCAGATACGGGGGGTAACCCAGTCGACGACCGCGGCCAGTGCAGAAGCAAGGGCGGGCCCGTCCTCACCACCACCCTGGGCGAGGTCCGGGCGGCCGCCGCCCTTGCCCCCGATCTGACTGGCGATATGGGCCAACAGTTCCCCGGCCTTGACCTTGCCCATTGCGCTGCCGTTCACGCCCGCCACCAGGGCGGCCTTGCCGTCCTGGGTGCCGGCCAGCACGATCACCGCGTCGCCGAGCTGCTGCTTCAGCCGGTCGATGGCATCGCGCAGGGCCTTGGCATCGAAGCCTTCCAGACGCGCGGCCAGGATCTTGATGCCGTTGACCTCGACCGCGCCGGCGCCGAGATCGGCCGTCGCACCGGCGGCCTGCTTGGCCTTGAGCGCCTCGAGCTCGCGCTCGAGCTTCTTCTGGCGCTCGCCGAGCTGGCGGATCTTGTCGACCACGTCGCCGGCGTTGCCGCCGAGCAGTGCGGCCGCTTCACTCAGCTGCGCTTCTTCGTGGGCCACGTAATCCAGGGCGCCCTGCCCGGTCACCGCTTCGATGCGGCGCACGCCCGAGGACACGCCGCCTTCGGAGGTGATCTTGAACAGGCCGATGTCGCCGGTGCGCGAGACATGCGTACCGCCACACAGTTCGGTGGAGTAGTCGCCCATCTTCAGCACGCGCACGTGCTCGCCGTACTTCTCGCCGAACAGCGCCATCGCGCCGAAGTCGAGCGCTTCCTGCATGCCCATGTTGTGGACTTCGGCCGCGTTGTTGGCGCGCACCTGCTCGTTGACCTTGCGCTCGATGATCGCCAGGTCCTCGGCGCTGATCGGCGCGAAGTGCGAGAAGTCGAAGCGCAGGCGATCAGGCGCGACCAGCGAGCCCTTCTGCTGCACGTGGGTGCCCAGTACTTCGCGCAGGGCGGCATGCAGCAGGTGGGTGGCCGAATGGTTGAGGATGGTCGCGCCGCGGCGCTGGCCATCGACTTGGCCGGACAGTACATCGCCGACCTTGAGGCTGCCCTGGGTGAGCTTGCCCACGTGCCCATGGAACTGGCCCGCGAACTTCTGGGTGTCGCTGACCTCCACCTGCACGCCGGTGCGGGACAGGATGCCGTGGTCACCGACCTGGCCACCGGACTCGGCGTAGAACGGGGTCTGGTTGGTCAGCACGATGACGTCATCACCGGCCTGGGCGCTCTCCACCGGGCGGCCGTCCTTGAGGATGGCGACCACGGTGAGGTCGTCGGCCTGCAGGCGGTCATACCCGAGGAACGCGGTCGGCTTGAGCGTGGCGACCAGATCGGCCGACAGGGTCACGCCACCGCCGAACTTGCCGGCGGCGCGCGCGGTCTCGCGCTGGGTGTCCATCGCGGCGTTGAAGCCCTCGATATCCACGGTCAGGTCACGCTCGCGCGCGATGTCCTGGGTGAGATCGAGCGGGAAGCCGTAGGTGTCGTACAGGCGGAACGCATCCACGCCGGGGATCACGCCGTTGCTGACCTTGGCCGCCACGTCGTCGAAAATCTTCATGCCCGAATCCAGCGTTTCAGCAAAACGCTCTTCTTCGGCCTGCAGGGCGCGCACCACGGTGTCGACCTGGGCCGGCAGTTCCGGATAGGCCACGCCCATCTGCTCGACCAGGGTCGGCACCAGCTTGCTGAAGAACGGCTGGCGCACGCCCAGCATCCAGCCATGGCGCAGCGCGCGGCGGATGATCCGGCGCAGCACGTAGCCGCGGCCTTCATTGGACGGCAGCACGCCGTCGACGATCAGGAACGAGCAGGCGCGGATGTGATCGGCGATCACGCGCAGCGACTTGTTTTCCAGATCGGCCATGCCGGTCAGTTCGCTGGCCTTGCGGATCAGCGCCTGGAACAGGTCGATTTCATAGTTGGTGTGGACGTGCTGCAGGATCGCCGCCAGGCGTTCCAGGCCCATGCCGGTATCCACGCACGGGGCCGGCAGCGGCACCAGGGTGCCGTCGGGCTGGCGGTCGAACTGCATGAAGACCAGGTTCCAGATCTCGATGAAGCGGTCGCCGTCTTCATCCGGCGAACCCGGGGGGCCGCCGGCGATGTGGTCGCCATGGTCGTAGAAGATCTCGGTGCACGGACCGCACGGACCGGTCTCGGCCATCTGCCAGAAGTTGTCCGAGGCGAACGGCGCACCCTTGTTGTCGCCGATGCGCACGATGCGCTCTTCCGGAACGCCGACCATGTCGCGCCACAGCGCGTAGGCCTCGTCATCGGTCTGGTACACGGTGACCAGCAGGCGCTCGGCCGGCAGCTTCCAGACCTGGGTCAGCAGCTCCCAGGCCCACGCGATGGCGTCCTTCTTGAAGTAATCGCCGAAGGACCAGTTGCCCAGCATTTCGAAGAAGGTGTGGTGGCGCGCGGTGTAGCCGACCTGGTCCAGGTCGTTGTGCTTGCCACCGGCACGCAGGCAGCGCTGGACGTCGGCGGCGCGCACGTAGCTGCGCTTCTCGGCGCCAAGGAACACGTCCTTGAACTGCACCATGCCGGAGTTGGTGAACAGCAGGGTCGGATCATTGCCCGGCACCAGCGGCGCCGACGGCACGATCGTATGACCCTTGCCCTTGAAGAACTCAAGGAAATCGCTGCGGATCTGGGAGGTAGTGAATTTGACGGATGCGTTCATGGGGGGCTGGCTTTGTGCGGGCCGGTCAGTCCCTGGCACGCAGCCCCAATGGCCGGGTGTCAACTTCAGGACCGCCGAAACCACAAAGGGTATCAGGCCCGGGCCGCTCAGTCCTCAGGGTCGTAACGGGTGGCCTGGCGGATGCTGTCGCCGGCGAACCCGCGGCGGGCCAGAAGATCGGCGGCTTTGCGCCGCTGGGGCAGTTCCTGCAGGCCGGCCTCGCCGAAACGGCGGCAGACCAGGTCGCGGGCATTCTCGGTCCAATCGCCTTCGAAGGTGTCCATGGCCGCGGCGATCTGCTCGCTGTCCAGGCCATGCGTGCTCAGCTCGGCGCGGATGTGGATCGGTCCATAGCCGGTATTGGCACGGATCCGGACCAGGTTCTCGGCAAAACGGGTGTCGTCCTGCCAGCCGGCCTCGGCCAGCTGGGTGACGGCGGCCTCGGCGGCCTCGTTCTCGATGCCACGGGCCTGCAGCTTGCGGGTCAACTCTTTACGCGAATGTTCCCGCCGTACCAGCAGCCCCAACGCCCGTTGGACCGGCGTCTGTTCCTGGACACGGCGTTTGCGCCGGGGTGCGGGGGCATCGGAGTCTTGCATGGCAGCGGTCCATTACAGTGCGCCGTCCTTGGCGCCATCCCGTCGGGGATAGGTGAAACCACGGGACAGGGCGAGCGTCACTGACGGCGCTGCCCTGCCCCGCAGGAAACTCACTCGGCGTCGTCTTCGGCCTCGTCACCGCCTTCACGCACGGCCTCTTCCGGCTGGAACTTCTCACGCAGCTCGGCTTCCAGGCGCTGGGCAACCTGCGGGTTGTCACGCAGATAACCGCGGGCGTTGTCCTTGCCCTGGCCAATCCGCTCTTCGCCGTAGCTGTACCACGCACCGGCCTTCTCGACCAGCTTGGCTTCCACGCCCATGTCGATCAGTTCGCCTTCGCGGCTGATGCCTTCGCCGTACAGGATCTCGGTGATGACCTGCTTGAACGGAGGCGCCAACTTGTTCTTGACGACCTTGATCTTGGTCTGGTTGCCGATGATCTCGTCGCCCTTCTTGATCGCGCCGATACGGCGGATGTCCAGGCGGACCGAGGCGTAGAACTTCAGTGCGTTGCCGCCGGTGGTCACTTCCGGGCTCTGGCCCGGCATCATGACGCCGATCTTCATGCGCAGCTGGTTGATGAAGACCACCAGGGTGTTGGAGCGCTTGATGTTGCCGGTCAGCTTGCGCAGCGCCTGGCTCATCAGCCGGGCCTGCAGGCCCGGCAGCTGGTCGCCCATTTCGCCTTCGATTTCGGCCTTCGGGGTCAGCGCGGCGACCGAGTCGACCACCACGATGTCCACCGAGCTCGAACGCACCAGCATGTCGGCGATTTCCAGCGCCTGCTCACCGGTATCCGGCTGCGACAGCAGCAGGTCGTCCACGTTGACGCCCAGCTTGGCGGCGTAGATCGGGTCCAGCGCGTGCTCGGCGTCAATGAAGGCAGCGGTACCGCCCTTCTTCTGGCATTCGGCGATCGCCTGCAGGGTCAGGGTGGTCTTGCCCGAGGATTCCGGACCGTAGATTTCCACGACACGGCCCTTGGGCAGGCCACCGATACCGAGGGCGATATCCAGCATCAGCGAACCGGTGGGGATGACCTCGACCGCCTCGACGACGCGGTCGCCCATGCGCATCACGGCGCCCTTGCCGAACTGCTTTTCGATCTGGCTCAGCGCGGCGGTGAGTGCACGCTTTTTGTTTTCGTCCATCGGAGTGGTCCTTGCAGAGGTCGTGTCGGTGGAGGTGCTGTCTTTGGAAGTCTTCTTGGCCATGGGTTCACTTTAAGGCTGGCGTATCGCACAGGCTGAGATTCTGCCCGGCGTTCGGAAAAAAATTATCGGACATCCGTACCAACCTCAGCAGAACCAGAGATGTGCCACAAAAGACCGCGCGTGATTCGGGGAACAACAGGGTCAGCGGTTGGGCCGCAGCAACCCGCAATAGAGGCCTTCGATCGCGAAGTCCTGGTCCGGCAGTACTTCGATCGGCTTGTAATCGGGATTGCGTGGCAACAGGCGGATCCGGTCCTTGCCCATCTTCAACAGCTTGACCGTGATCTCGTCATCGATGCGGGCGACCACGATCTGGCCGGAGCGCGCATCGCGGGTGCGGTGCACGCCGATCAGGTCGCCATCGAAGATGCCTTCATCGATCATCGAGTCGCCCTGCACCTTCAGCAGGTAGTCCGGCGCCGGCGAAAAGAACACCCGGTCCAGCACCACGAAATCATCCGAGCCGATGTCCGCCCCGATTGGCAGACCGGCCGCGACCCGGCCCAGCACCGGCAGGCGCAGGACATGGTCCGGCAGCGCCGCGGCGGGCAGCGATTCGGGCAGGCCGCCCTGCAGCGCCGGCGCCTGGACCAGCCGGATGCCACGGGCCTGGCCGGGAATGCGACGGATCGCCCCGGCCTGCTCCAGCGCTTCCAGATGGTACTGGGCGGCGCGGACGCCCTTGAAGCCGAACGCACGGGCGATTTCGGTCTGCGACGGCGGTGCGCCATCGGTCTCTATACGCTCGGCGATCAACTGCAGGATCGCCTGCTGGGTATCGGTCAGGTCCATGGTTAGTAGTATTACTACTAACGATGCGGGCACGCAAGTGCCCGCAGAGGAAGAGCCATTACAAGGCGGGCGATCCGGCCCCGGCCGAAGCCGCCAGCGACGCCTGTAGCCACCGACCGTTGGTCGGTGAGCGCGCGCAGCGCGGCAATGCCTGGCGGCGCGGACGCGTGTCGCTTGCGGCCATCCCTCCGGGGTTTAGCCTCTGCATCTCTTGGGTCAGGCATCCGTGGGGCCGGATGAGGAGCAGCCTTGCATGGCGTGGCTCCGCGGGGGCAAGCGATGAACGGGCCTGCCGGGCAGGAGCAGCCGACCAACGGTCGGCTCTACGCGCAATGGGCCGCGTGGGCGGCCCATTGCGGGGATCCTGCGAATCCCAGCGGCAAGAACCCTACGGGTTCTTGCCGCTGCGCCAGATCGAAAACAGGATCCACACGCCGCAGAATCCGGCCCCGATGAAGCCGGCCACGCCCAGCGCGAGCAGCCAGCGGCTGGAGACGCCGCCGACGCTGTGCATGACGATCGAGGAGCCGATGATCAGCGCGGCGGTCACGATGCCCATCACCAGCCGGTTGGCGGCGCGGTTGACCTGGTCGCCGAAGCCCTGCAGCGCGGTGGTCTCGATCTTGAGCTGGAGCCGACCGCGGCGCGCCATCTGCAGCAGCCGGCGCACGTCGCGCGGCAGATCGCCGACCAGGTCCATCACCCCGACCAGGCTGCGCTTGCCACGCTTGAGCATGGCACCGGGCGAATAGCGCTGCCACATCACCCGCTCCAGGTACGGGCGCGCGGCACTGGCCATGTCGAACTGCGGATCGAGCTGGCGGCCCATGCCTTCCAGCGTGAGGAAGGTCTTGATCATCAGGGCCAGGTCGGCCGGCAGGGTCAGCGCGTACTGGCGCAGCAGCTGGGTGATGTTGCCCAGCATCAGGCCCATGTGCAGGTCTTTGAGCGGCACGCCGCGATACTGGTCGACGAACGTGCTGATGTCCTGCTGCAGGCGCGATTCGTCGACCTCCACGCCGCCGGCCCAGTCCAGCAGGATGTCGGCCACCTGCTCCGGCTCCTGGGTCACCAGGCCATGCAGGAGCTGGGCGACCTGGAAGCGGCGCTGCTCGGAGATCGCGCCGACCATGCCGAAATCGATCACGCCGATGCGGCCGTCACGCAGGTAGATGATGTTGCCCGGGTGCGGATCGGCGTGGAAACACCCATCCTCCAGCACCATCTTGAGCACGATGCGCGCCCCGGTCCGGGCCAGCTGCACGCGATCCAGGCCGGCTGCATCGACACCGGCCAGGTCGCGGCCGGGGATGCCATCGACGAAGTCCTGCACATTGAGGCTCTCGCAGGTCCATTGCCAGTGCACGCCGGGAATGAGGATGTCGTCGCGGCCTTCGAAGTTGCGCGCGATGCGCTCGGCATTGCGGCACTCGGCAGCGAAATCCAGCTCACGGCGCAGCGACACCTGGAACTGCTGGACCACCTCGGCCGGGCGATAGCGCTGCAGATCCGGCAGGCGTGCCTCCACGATCTCGGCCAGCCGCGCCAGCAGGCGCAGGTCGGCTTCGATCACTTCCCGGATGCCCGGACGACGGATCTTCAGCACCACGGCGGTGCCGTCCTGCAGCGTCGCGCGATGCGCCTGCGCCAGCGAGGCGGCCGCCATCGGGGTTTCGTCCAGCCACGCGAACACCTCGGTGGCCGGCGCCCCCAGATCGCGCTCCAGCTGATCGCGCACCTGTGCATACGGCAGCGCGGGCACCGCGTTCTGCAGTTCGGAGAATTCCGCGATCCAGTCCGGCGGGAACAGGTCCACGCGGGTGGCCAGCACCTGGCCGAGTTTGACGAAGGTAGGGCCGAGGTCTTCCATCGCGCGGCGCACGCGCACCGGGGCGGTCATCCGCAGCATCTGCTGGGTGTCGTTCCAGTGCAGCAGGCGGCCGGCGCGTTCGAGCACATCGGCCAGGCCGATCCGGCGCACCAGGTCGCCGAAGCCATAGCGGATCAGAACCGACGCGATTTCCTGCAATCGCCCCAGGTCACGCACGGTACCCAGCGTTTCCCACATCGGCCCACTCTCCTGTCAGCACACCCGGTCAGGATGTCACAACAGCGGGAAGATTCCCGTCAGCGCCTGCTGCACGGTCTGCCGCCGTATGGCTTCGCGGTCGCCGTCGAACTGGAACAGCTGTGCACGCGCGTAGCCGCCCCGGCCCTTCCAGCCGATCCAGACGCTGCCGACCGGCTTGTCTTCGCTGCCACCGCCCGGCCCGGCGATACCGGTCACCGCCACGGCGATGCCGGCGCCGGAATTGATCAGCGCGCCGGAGACCATTTCCAGCACGGTCTCGCGGCTGACCGCACCGAACTGTTCCAGGGTCTGCGCGCGCACGCCGAGCAGGCGCTGTTTGGCTTCGTAGCTGTAGACCACCATGCCGCAATCGAAGAATGCCGAGGACCCGGCGATATCGGTCATCGCCTTGGCGATCCAGCCGCCACTGCAGCTCTCGGCAGTCACCAGCTGCAGCGATGCCTGCTGCAGGCGCTGGCCCACGTCGCTGGCGAGGGCGCCCAGCTCGGCGTCGGAAGGAACGGTCATGGGGAATCCTGGATCAACGGGGGAACGAACGTCCCCTGTTTTAGCCGAAATCGCGCGTGGTGTCGTGTGTCACCGGGTGCGGCGAAGCGGCGCGATGCGGGCGAACGAAGCGGTGCCGGCCAGTGGCCGGCACCCTCGTCACCATTCCGGAAGCTTCTCCGGGAGCATCGCGCGGATCGGTTCGCCGCCCTCGCCGGCCGCCAGCTTCTCGGCCTCGGCGATCGGGATTTCGACCTGCAGCAGCCAGCCTTCTTCATCGCTGGCTTCGCTGCGCACGACTTCCAGCTGGTGCAGGCGCGACCGCAGGCGACCGGCACTCGGCGGCAGCCGCAGCTCACCGCTGACGTGCTGCAGGCCCAGGCGCTTGCCGAGCACGGACTGCAGCAGCGGCAGGCCGACGTTGTCGCGCGCGGAAATCCAGACCCGTTCGCGTCGGGCACTGTCGGGAACGCCGTCCTGGCCATCGTGGCGTACCTCGGCCCCGTCGATGCGGTCGATCTTGTTGAACACCAGCAGCTGCGGCAGGTCGCCTGCGCCGATGGCGGTCAGCACTTCATCGACCTGTGCGATGCGCTCCTCGCGATGCGGATCGGCGGCATCGACCAGGTGCAGCAGGAAATCCGCTTCGCGCGCCTCGGACAAGGTCGAACGGAAGGCGGCGACCAGATCATGCGGCAGGTCGCGGACGAAACCGACGGTATCGGCGAGCACGACGCTGCCACCCGGCAGCGCGATACGGCGCACGGTCGGATCCAGCGTGGCGAACAACTGGTCCGCGGCGTAGGCCTCGGCACCGGTCAACGCGTTGAACAGGGTCGACTTACCCGCGTTGGTGTAGCCCACCAGGGCCACGCGCGGCAGCTCGCTGCGCAGGCGCGCACGGCGCATCTGGGTGCGCTGCACTTCCACCTTCTCCAGCTTCTTCTGCAGCTGCTCCACCCGCTTCTGCAACAGGCGGCGATCGGTTTCCAGCTGGGTTTCACCCGGGCCACGCAGGCCGATGGAACCACCGCGCTGGCGCTCCAGATGGGTCCAGCCACGGACCAGCCGCGTGGACATGTGGCGCAGCTGCGCCAGTTCCACCTGCAGCTTGCCTTCATGGCTGCGCGCACGCTGGGCGAAGATGTCCAGGATCAACCCGGTCCGGTCGATCACGCGCCGCTCCAGGAACCGCTCCAGGTTGCGCTCCTGGCCTGGCGACAGGGCATGGTTGACCAGGATCAGGTCGGCACCGGTGGCCTCGGCCGCCGCCTTGACCTCGTCCAGCTTGCCGCTGCCGATCAGGATCGACGGATTGGGCCGATCGATGCGCGCGGTCAACGTGGCCGCGATGCTGGCCCCGGCGGAGCGGGCCAGATCGGTGAACTCTTCAAGCACGTCTTCTTCGAGCCGGCCGACATGCGGCTGGATCAGGAGTGCGTGTTCGCCTCGCTTGGAACGGTCAAACACGCAGCTCTCCAGAAATCTTCACGCGGTCACTCAACGTCGTCATCACCTTGGACGCCATCGGCGCCATCATTGGATTGCACATAGCCACCACCGGGCCCGACCTTCACATTGCGCGCCGGCACCACGGTCGAAATGGCGTGCTTGTACACCATCTGGCTCACCGTGTTACGCAGCAGCACCACGAACTGGTCGAACGACTCAATCGTTCCCTGCAGCTTGATGCCATTGACCAGATACACCGACACCGGCACACGTTCGCGCCGAAGTGCATTCAGAAACGGATCCTGCAGCGATTGCCCCTTGGACATTGCACACTCCTGATTATTGTTTTTATGGTCTTCCGGCAGTTGCCACGGCCCCCGCCGCCCGCCGGAACCTTTGATGGTACACGGCGCAGGCGCGTGAAGGCGTGGACTCAGCGTGCGACGAAGGTCGACACCGCATCCGCCAGGGAAGCGTTGTCTAGATGGGGATCGAACCAGCGCGCATCAAGCTCCCCGCGCAACCAGGTCAGCTGGCGCTTGGCCAGCTGCCGGGTGGCCTGGATGCCACGGTCACGGAACTCGGCGGCCGTGCCCTGCCCGTCCAGGTATTCCCAGGCCTGCCGGTAGCCCACCGCGCGCACCGCTGGCAGATCCAGCGGTGCGGCGACGTCGGCCATGGCCGGCAGGGCGCGCAGGCCGCGTACTTCCTCCAGGAAGCCCTGGGCGAGCATCGCGTCGAAACGGGTTTCGATGCGCTGGTGCAGTACCTTCCGTTCACGCGGGGCCAACACCAGCTTCAGTGCTCGCACCGGCAGCCGGTCCACGCCGGGCAGCTTCTGCCAGTCGCTGATCGGGGTCCCGGTCAGTCGATACACCTCCAGCGCCCGCTGGATGCGCTGCGGATCGGTGGCATGGATCCGCTTGGCGGCGGCGGGGTCAACCCCGGCCAGTTGCGCGTGCATCGCCGCCCAGCCCTGCTCCGCTGCCTCGGCGGCGATCTGCACGCGCATTGCCGGGTCGGCTTCGGGCATCGGCGACAGCCCCTGCAGCAGGGCGCGGAAGTACAGGCCGGTGCCGCCGGCCAGGATCGGCATGCGCCCGCGGGCGATGATGCCGCGGACGGCCCGGGCGGCATCGCCGGCGAACTCCGCCGCCGAATAGGTCTGCCACGGGTCACGCACGTCAAGCAGATGGTGCGGCGCCTGCGCACGCTCGCCCGCATCGGGCTTGGCCGACCCGATGTCCAGCCCGCGGTAGACCAGTGCCGAATCGACGCTGACGATTTCACCGTCGAACTGCCGGGCCAGGGCGATCGCGGTCGCGGTCTTGCCCGAGGCGGTCGGGCCCATCACCGCGATCGCCAGCGGTCGCTGGTCGACGGCCATCAGTCCTCGTCCGGCCAGCGCGGCATCGTCGGCGCGGCAGACACCCGCGGCATCGGCACGGCATCGACCGCCGCCCACACCTTCAGGGCATCGACCGTGGCCGCGACGTCGTGCACGCGCAGCAGCATCGCACCACGCTGGGCGGCGATCAGGTGCGCGGCGACCGAACCGGCCACGCGGTCACGCGGCTGCTCACGGCCGGTCAGCTCACCGATGCTGCGCTTGCGCGACAGGCCGGCCAACATCGGGACACCAAGCTCAAGAAAACGGTCCGAGCGCGCCAGCAGGATCATGTTGTGTTCGGTGGTCTTGCCGAAGCCGAAGCCCAGATCGATGATCAGGTGCTTCTTGGCCACGCCGGCCATCTCGGCCTGGAACATGCGTTCGGTCAGGAAACGATGCACCTCGGCGACCACGTCGTCGTAATGCGGGGTGTCCTGCATGCTGCCCGGCTCGCCCTGCATGTGCATCAGCACCACCGGCACGCCGAGCTCGGCGGCAGCCTCCAGCGCGCCGGGCTGGCGCAGCGCATGGATGTCATTGATCAGGCCCGCGCCGGCGGCGACCGCGGCGCGCATCACCTCGGGCTTGAAGGTGTCGATGCTGATCGGCACGGAGGTTTCGCGGGCCAGGCGTTCGATCACCGGGATGACCCGGCGCAGTTCTTCGTCCAGCGGCACCGGCGCACTGCCAGGCCGGGTCGACTCACCGCCGATGTCGAGCAGGTCGGCACCCTCGTCCACCAGCTGCAGGCCGTGTGCGACCGCAGCCTCGACGCTGTCGTGCTCACCCCCGTCGGAGAACGAATCCGGGGTGACATTGACGATGCCCATGACCCGCGGGCGATCCAGCCGCAACAGACGGCCGCCGCAATCGAGCTGGGGAGAAATGTCGAACATGGGCAGATCCACGAAGTACGCCAGCGCGTAGTTTACGCCGGACCACGCGAGCGCCTGCCGGTCCCGCTGATGAGGTCGACCCTCAGCGCTGGCGGCGCTTGCGTTCCACGTACACCGTCTTGGCGATGCTCATCAGCACGCCGACCGCGATGCCGATGCCGGCGCCGAGCAGGAAGTTGTCGCGGGTCAGGCCGATGGCCACGCCCACGATCGTGGCGATCACCATTTCGGTGGTGTGCGAGACCGGCTGCGGTGGGGGGGCGGACATGGCGACTCCAGAACGGGAACGGAAACAGGCCCTCATTATGACCTGCCGGAAACGACGAAGGCCGGGTTTCCCCGGCCTTCGTCACTTACGTGGGCACCACTCAGATCTGTTCGGCGGGGCCGGCGATCGGGGCGACCGGACGGGCGTCGCCGCCCTTGTCGTTGTTGCCGCCATCCTTGTTGCTGGCTGACTTGTCCCAGCCCGCCGGCGGCGGCGGATCGCGCCCTTCCATCACGGCGTTGATCTGCGGCGCATCGATGGTCTCGTACTGCAGCAGCAGCTGGGACATCGTATGCAGCTTGTCGAGGTTGGCGGTCAGCAGCTCGGTGGTACGGGCGTAGGCCTTGTCCAGGATGCTGCGGACCACTTCGTCGATGCGGCGGGCGGTGTCGTCGGAAACACTCTTGTGCTGCGTCACCGAACGGCCGAGGAACACTTCATCGTCCTCTTCGCCGTAGGCGATCGGGCCGAGCTCGTCGGACAGGCCCCACTTGGTGACCATGTTGCGGGCCATCTTGGTGGCGCGCTCGATGTCGTTGGACGCGCCGGTGGTGACCTTGTCGGTGCCGAAGATCAGCTCTTCGGCGACGCGGCCGCCATACAGCGAGCACAGCTGCGATTCGATCGCCACGCGGTTCATCGAGTACTTGTCGCCTTCCGGCAGGTACATCGTCACGCCCAGCGCGCGGCCGCGCGGAATGATGGTGACCTTGTAGACCGGATCGTGCTCGGGCACCAGGCGGCCGACGATGGCGTGGCCGGCTTCGTGATACGCGGTGAGCGTCTTTTCTTCTTCGCTCATCGCCATCGAACGGCGCTCGGCACCCATCAGGATCTTGTCGCGGGCACGGTCGAAGTGGTCCATGCGGACTTCCTTCTCACCGCCACGCGCGGCAAACAGCGCGGCTTCGTTGGCCAGGTTGGCCAGGTCGGCACCGGAGAAGCCCGGGGTACCCCGCGCGATCACCATCGGCTCGACATCGTCGGCCAGCGGCAGCTTGCGCATGTGCACCTTGAGGATCTGCTCGCGGCCCTTGACGTCCGGCAGGCCGACCACGACCTGGCGGTCGAAACGGCCCGGGCGCAGCAGCGCCGGATCCAGCACGTCCGGACGGTTGGTAGCGGCGATGACGATCACGCCCTCACCTCCCTCGAAGCCGTCCATTTCGACCAGCAGCTGGTTCAGGGTCTGCTCGCGCTCGTCATGACCGCCGCCCAGGCCGGCACCGCGATGGCGACCGACGGCGTCGATTTCATCGATGAAGATGATGCACGGGGCCTGCTTCTTGGCCTGCTCGAACATGTCGCGCACGCGGCTGGCGCCGACGCCGACGAACATTTCCACGAAGTCCGAACCGGAGATCGAGAAGAACGGGACCTTGGCTTCACCGGCGATCGCACGGGCCAGCAGGGTCTTGCCGGTACCCGGCGGGCCGACCATCAGCACGCCGCGCGGAATCTTGCCGCCCAGCTTGGTGAACTTGGTCGGGTCGCGCAGGAAGTCGACCAGTTCGCCGACTTCTTCCTTGGCCTCGTCGCAGCCGGCGACGTCAGCAAAGGTGACCTTGATCTGGTCTTCGCCCTGCAGCTTGGCGCGCGACTTGCCGAAGGACATCGCGCCCTTGGCCCCGCCGCCACCGCCCTGCATCTGGCGCATGATGAAGATCCAGAAACCGATGATCAGGATCACCGGGAGGAAGTTCATCAGGATCGCGCCCAGCGAGATGCCGCTGGACGGAGGTGCCTGTTCGAATTCCACCTTCTTGCCGCGCAGCACGTTGATCAGATCACGATCGTAGGGCGCGGTGATGGTGCTGGTCTGGCCGTTGCGGGTGGTATAGGTCACATCGTTGGCACCGCCACGCATTTCGCCCAGCACTACTTTCTGGATGTTGCCGCTGTCCACCTGGTCCAGGAACTGCGAGTACGTCGCCCCCTGCGCGCCGGCTCCGCTGCTCTTCGGCGAGAAGCTCTGGAAGACCACCATCAGCACGACGGCGACGACCACCCATAGCAGGAGGTTCTTGGTCAAGTCGTTCATCCTCATTGGCTCCGGTGTTCCTCTAATTCCTGACGCGATTCGTATGGTTGAGCTTACTTGATCTGCGCGCGTTTTCCCTGCCCCAAGGCGTACACCTCGGGCGAGCGCTTACGGGACGCTTCAGGCTTGCGGATCACCACTTTGTCGTACCGGCGGCGCATTTCGCGCACATAGTCGTCAAAGCCCACGCCCTGGAACAGCTTGATCAGGAACGCGCCACCGGGCTTGAGATGGTTGTCGGCAAACTCCAACGCCAACTCCGCCAGGTGCATCATCCGCGGTTGGTCCACCGCGTCCATTCCACTCTTATTGGGGGCCATATCCGAGAGCACAAGGTCTACCGGCTGATCCCCCAGCATGGCTTCGAACTCCGATAGGACGGTTTGCTCCCTGAAGTCACCGTGAAGGAACTCCACGCCGGCCAGCGGCGGCATCTCCAGGATGTCCAGAGCCAGCACCCGGCCGGTATCGCCGATCTGGCGGCGGACCTGCTGGGACCAGCCGCCGGGGGCGGCGCCCAGGTCGACCACGACCATGTGCGGCTTCAGCAGCCGATCCCGCTCCAGCAGCTCCTCCAGTTTGTAGGCCGCGCGCGAGCGCATGCCCTCGGCCTGGGCCTTCTTCACGAAGGGGTCGGCGAAGTGCTCTTTCAACCAACGTTGACTGCTTTTGCTGCGGGTTGCCATTGAGATGCGGGTCCGATGGGGAGGTCATGATACCCTGATCGCCCCAGTTAACCGCTTGTTCCTGAATGGCTATCGCCCTGACGTCTTCCCAAACCCGTTTCCTCCGCGGCCACGCGCATGATCTGAAAGCCCTGCTCCAGATCGGCGGCAAGGGGGTGACACCGGCCTTCCTGGCTGAACTGGAAGAGGTGCTGGAGCGCCACGAGCTGATCAAGGTCAAGGTCGCTGCCGAAGATCGCGAGGCCCGTGATGCCCTGATCGCTGAGCTGGTCAGTGCCAGCGAAAGCGCGCTGGTGCAGCGCATCGGCCACGTGGCCGTGCTGTACCGCCCGAGCAAGGAACAGCGCCAGATCGTCCTGCCGCGCGGCTGATCCCGGAACGCCCATGCAGCTGAGCCACGAAATCCCCGACTACGCCTATGCCCTGCGTGCCGCCGATGGCCGCAGCGCGAAGGTGAATGACCGGACCCTGGCGGCCAGTTTCATCCTGGCCCCGGACACGCTGATCGAAGCCTGGCCGGTGGCGGACATCGCCCGCCTGACCCCGGAAGACCTGCAGCCGGTGCTGGCGCTGAACCCGGCGCTGGTGGTGCTGGGCACGGGCGATACCCAGGTGTTCCCGCCCGCGGCGGTCATGGCCGCGTGCCTGACCCGGGGGATTGGACTGGAAGTGATGAACAACCCGGCCGCCGCACGGACCTTCAACATCCTCGCCAGCGAGGGTCGCAAGGTGGCGGCGGCATTCATCCTGAAGGGGTGAGACCGGCAATTCCGTTCAGAAAAGGCCGCCCTTGGGGCGGCCTTTTTCGTGGTTACTTCGGCGGCAGGTACAGCAGCGGGTCGACCGGCTTGCCGTTGTACCGGATCTCGAAGTGCAGCATGTCGCGCGCGGCGCCGGTGCGGCCCATCTCGGCGATCTGCTCGCCGGCCTTCACGCTCTGCCCTTCGTTGACCAGGCGCTTGCGGTTGTGGCCATACGCTGACAGCCACTGGTCGCTGTGCTTGATGATGATCAGCTCGCCGAAACCGACCAGGCCGGCGCCGGAGTACACCACCACACCCGCCGCGGTGGCTCGGACCGGCTGGCCGCTGGTACCGGCGATGTCCACCCCCTGCTTGGTCGCTTCACCGGCCACGAAGCGGCCGACGATCGCACCATCGGCCGGCCAGCGCCAGCTGATGTTGCTCTTGATCGCCGTGGTCGGCGCCGGGGTCGCGGCCGGGGTGCTGCCCGGGCGCGGCGCGGTGACCACGGTGGTCGGGGCGCGGCCGGGGCTGCCACTGCCGCCGGGGTACAGGCGCAGCGATTGGCCGGGATAGATGGTGTACGGCTCGGCCAACCCGTTCCAGGCAGCCAGATCGCGCGGCGTGATGTTGTGGATGCGGGCGAGCGCATACAGCGTATCGCCACGACGGACGACCGCGGTCTGGCCCGGCTTGGCCACCGAGCTCTGCGGCGTGCTGTGGGCCACGCTGCCGCCCGACCCCGACGGGCGCACCACGGTCGCGGTGCCACAGGCGCTCAGCGCCGACACCACCAACAGCAGCGCGCCGCTGCGCACTCCTTTGCTCAAACGATCAGCACTCATGCGAACTTCGACCTCCATACAAGCCAGGCGACCAGCACGACCACCAGCGCGGTCGCGATCCAGCCCAGCGGTTCAATCCAACGGCGCAGCGCAGCTTCCGCCCGCGGCCCGCCAATACGAATGACCGCCGCGAGCACATACACGCGCTTGCCTCGGCCGATCAACATGCTCAGGAAATACTGCGGCAACGGCACGCCGACGATACCCGATGCCCATGTGAAGACCTTCATCGGGATCGGCATGAAGCCGCCCAGCACCAGGAAGGTGAACACCGCCCACGGCGACTCGGCCATCTTGGCCTGCACGATGGCGATGCCGCCTTCGATGCTGCCCAGCATGCCCAGCGCGGCAAACACCGGCTTGAGCGCCTCGAAGGCGAAATGGCCCAACGCATAGCCGACCAGTGCACCGGCCATCGAGCCGGCCAGGCTGAGCGTGGCGAACCACCAGCCGCGCTTGGGCTGGGCCACGCACATCGGGGCCAGCATCACCTCGGGCATCACCGGGAAGATGATCGCCTCGATGAAGCTCAACACGGTCAGATAGGTCGGGGCGCGCTCGTGCGCGGCCCACTTCATCGCCCGCTCGTACAGCGGACCAAAAATCTTCATGACGCAACGCTCCTTGGAATCAGTCCAGCATGCCAGACAGCAACGGTACGAACGTGACCGGCGCCAGTACCTGCTGTTCGACACTGCCGTCGTCGCGACGGGTCAACTGGATCAGCGACTGCGCGCCCGGGCCACCGACCGGTGCGACCAGGCGGCCACCCACGGCCAGCTGCTCGACCAGTGCATCGACCAGCGCCGGTGCCGCCGCGGTCACCACGATCGCATCGTAGGGACCGTGCTCGGCCCAGCCGATACGGCCGTCATCGTGCTTGCTGCGGATGTTCATGCCCAGCGCGCGGAAGCGCTTGCGCGCCTGCCGCAGCAGATCGCCGATGCGCTCGACCGTGTAGACCTCCAGCCCGATCGCGCCCAGTACGGCGGCCTGGTAGCCGGAGCCGGTGCCCACTTCCAGCACCTTCTTCGGCGCCGACTGCAGCACCGCTTCGGTCATGCGTGCGACCACCCAGGGCTGCGAAATGGTCTGGCCGTGACCGATCGGCAGGGCGGTATCTTCATAGGCACGCGAGGCCAGCGCTTCATCGATGAACAGATGGCGCGGCACCACGCGGATGGCGTTGAGCGTGGCTTCGTCGGCGATGCCGGCGTCGCGCAGGCGGTCGACCAGCCGGTCGCGGACGCGCTGTGAGGTCATGCCGATGCCGACCGCTTCGGGCTGCAGGCGCAGGCGTGGACTCATGCCGGTCGGTCCAGCGCGGCGGTCAGCCCGCCGACCCAGCTGGCCACCTTCTCCAGCGCCTGGTAGCGGGTGAGGTCGACCTGGATCGGGGTGATCGAGATGTAACCGTTGCGGACCGCGTGGAAATCCGTGCCGGGGCCGGAGTCCTGTTCGCGCCCGGCCGGGCCGATCCAGTACACCTGGTTGCCGCGCGGGTCGCGCTGGGCAATGCAGCCTTCGGCGCGGTGACGGTTGCCCAGGCGGGTCACTTCGAAGCCCCGGACCTCGCTCCATGGCAGGTCCGGCACGTTGACGTTGAGGATGGTGTCGGCGGGCAGCGGGTCGGCCTTGAGCCGGGTGACGATCTCCACGGCGGCGCGGGCGGCCGTTTCAAAGTTGCGCGGCTCGTGATTGTGCGTGACCAGCGACATCGCGACCGCGGGCAATCCCAGGAAGCGCCCTTCCATCGCCGCGGACACGGTGCCGGAGTAGATCACGTCATCGCCGAGGTTGGCCGCGTTGTTGATGCCCGAGACCACGATGTCCGGCTCGTACTCGAGCATGCCGGTCAGGGCCAGGTGCACGCAGTCGGTCGGGGTGCCGGCCACCGAGCAGGTGTAGTGGTCGATGCGCTTCATGCGGATCGGCAGGTCCAGGGTCAGCGAATTGCTGGCGCCGGAGCGATCACGATCGGGGGCGACCACGGTCACTTCATGACCTGCGTCACGCAATACCGTGGCGAGCATCTTGATGCCTGGCGCATCGACACCGTCGTCGTTGCTGACCAGAATCCGCATCTGCGATTTAACCGCTTGATTTTTCAAGACTTCGATTCCATCACTTCCCACTGTTGGCGGCGGTGGCCCTGCCCCTTACGGAGCGCGGCGACCGCGCAAGTGCGTCAGCTATTGTGCCGCAAGCGGACAGATCGTCCTACCCCGATAACGGTAGGCATCGACCCTCCCGCCCATTAGGCTGTACGCATGTCACATCCTGAAGACGAAGATCCTGCGGCCCTGTTCCGGGCCGCCATCGGCGAGGTCACGCCGCTGCGCAAGGTGGTCACCCCGCCGCCGGCCACGCCGCGGCCCAAGCCGCGCGCGCGCATGGCCGAACAGGATGAACAGGACGCCCGTGGCGAATTCGCCCGCCTGCTGCGCGACAGCAGTCCGCTGGAGGCCGGTGACACCGCCAGCTACCGGCGCGAGAACCTGCCGCCCCGGATGTTCCAGCGGCTCAAGCGCGGCCAGTATTCGGTGCAGGACGAGCTGGACCTGCATGGCGCGACGGTGGCGCAGGCCGAGACGCTGGTGCGCCAGTTCCTGGTGGACGCACATGCCCATGAGTACGGCTGCGTGCGCATCATCCACGGCAAGGGGCTGCAATCCGATGGCGGTGCACCGGTGCTGAAGAATCTGGTTGATCGTCTGCTGCGCCTGCGCAACGATGTGCTGGCGTTCCATTCCGCGCCCGCCGGCCAGGGCGGCACCGGCGCGGTGCTGGTGCTGCTGGGCAACCGCTGACGCCGGCCCCGGAATCACCGCCACCGCACGCACGGTAGAGCCGACCGTTGGTCGGCTGCCTTCCAGCGCGGCACCGGAAACTCCCACACCGCACAGCCGACCCACGGTCGGCTCTACACGGCTCAGGTGTCGGACTGGCTGGCGTCTTCCACCGGCCCAAGCTCATGCAGCACCGCCGTGGCATAGCACCCCGGCGGCAGCGCGAAGCTGAGCTCCAGCACATCCGGGGCCAGCCACTGATGCTGCAGCATCGCCGGGCGCAGGCGCAGCGCGCGCCGTTCCTGCTTCAGCCGGGCACTTTCCAGGCCGGCCCGCAGCGCGAGCGACTGTTCGTCCGAGACCGCGCCCAGCTCCAGCTCGGCGGCGGCAGCGGTGCTGCGCAGTTCGCCCTCGCCCCACAACGGGCCACTGGGATGGATGTCGAAGCGGCCAAGACGATCGGCCAGCAGATCCGTCCACGGCTCCGGGCCGAACACGCTGCGGCTGCCATCGAGCATCCAGACCTCACCGTCCAGCGGCGCGTCCCAGTTGCCCTGCTCCACGCGCGCGGCCAGCACCTGGTTGAACAACGCCGAGCGGGCCGCCGAGAGCAGCAGCGAGCGTTGGTCCGGGCGCATGCGGCGGCCGCCGAACATCGCCAGCGCCGCCGGCACGTTGCCGCCATCGCGACCGAAGCGCTGCTCACCGAACCAGTTGGGCAGGCCGCGCGAGGCGATGTGGGAAAGCCGCGCTTCGATGGCGGCGGCATCGCCCTGCACGTCGCGCAGGACCAGCTTGAAGCGATTGCCGGCCAGCGCACCGCGCTGCAGCTTGCGGTTGTGCCAGGTCGATTCGACCACCTCGATTTCATCGGAGGCCAGCAGCGCCGGATCCGGCGCCACGCGCTTGGGCAGGTGCACGCTGAAACGCTGCGTGGTGACCGCATGGCGGTCTTTCATGCCCGCATAGCTGACCGCCATGTCCGGCAGCCCGGCCCATCTGGCCAGCACCTTGGCGACATGCACGGTGTTCGCGCCGCGCTTGCGGATCGTCAGCAGCAGGTGTTCGCCCTCGCCGCTCGGCTCGAACGCCGGCAGTTCGTCGACCTGGAAATCTTCGGGCGTGGTCCGGATCTTCGCGGTGAGCAGCGGCGCACCGAACGCCAGCGGCAACGGGATCACAGCGCCACCAGCAGCACGCTGGCCTGGGCTGCGATGCCCTCGCTGCGGCCGGTGAAGCCCAGCTTTTCCGAGGTGGTCGCCTTGACGCTGACGCGGTCCAGCGCGATCCCGAGCACGGCGGCGATGCGCTCACGCATGGCCAGCGCGTGCGGACCGACCTTGGGCCGCTCGCAGATCACGGTGATGTCGGTGTTGCCGACCTGCCAGCCGCGCTCGCGCAGCAGGCCGTTGCAGTGCTCAAGCAGGTGCGCGCTGTCCGCACCCTTCCAGCGCATGTCGGTCGGCGGGAAATGCACGCCGATGTCACCCAGCGCCAGTGCACCGAGCATGGCATCGCACAGGGCGTGCAGGATCACATCGCCATCGCTGTGCGCGAGCACGCCACAGCTGTGCTCGACACGGATGCCACCGAGCATGACGTGGTCACCCTCGCCGAAGGCATGGACGTCGTAGCCCTGTCCGATGCGGAAGGGAGGGAACTGTGGCGTGGTCATTGCGGGAACCTGCGGTTGGGTGTGGCGCGTGCGGACGTCAGGGTTCGCGACGCGACAACACGAATTCGAAACGGGACAGATCAGCCGGGGTGGTGACCTTGAAGTTGTCTTCGCTGCCTTCCACCAGCAGCGGGCGCAGCCCCTGGCGTTCCATGGCCATGGCTTCGTCGGTGACCTCCACGCCGGCGTCGGCGGCCTCCTGCAGCGCGCGCGCCAACTGGTGGCGGCGGAACAGCTGTGGGGTCAGTGCACGCCACAGGCGCTCGCGCGGCTCGGTGGCATCGATGCCGCCGTCGTCGCCGGCACGCTTGAGGGTGTCGCGCACCGGTGCGGCCAGGATCGCGCCGACCGGATCGGCACGCCCCACTTCCAGCAGACGGCCCAGGTCGGCAGCAGCCAGGTTGGGGCGTGCGGCGTCGTGCACCAGCACGAAATCATCGGCGCGCACGTCATCGGGCAAGGCGCGCAGTCCGGCCAGCACCGAGCCGGCGCGGGTCGCCCCGCCGATGCAGGTCAGGATGGGTTTGTCCGCCAACGACTGCCAGCCTGGCCAGTCGGCGTCGTCCTCGGCGACCACCACCATCACCCCGGCCACCACCGGGTGCGACAGCAAGGCCTCGAGGGTATGGGCCAGCAACACGCGGTCGCCGGCCAGTAGATACTGCTTGGGCGTGGGCCCGCCGAAGCGGGTACCCCGGCCAGCGGCGGGAACCACCGCCCAGATGCCGGCCATCAGGGCACGTCCTGGTGCGGGGCATCCGGATCGGAAACGGCGGTCGGGGCACGCGGCGGCGGCACCGGCGCGTCTTCGACCACGCGGTAGAACTTCTCGCCGGGCTTGATCATGCCCAACTCGCTGCGCGCGCGTTCTTCGATGGCCGCCTCGCCTTCCTTGAGGTCCTTGACCTCGGCAGCCAGCGCGTCATTGCGCTGCTGCAGACCGGCGTTGTCCCGCTTCTGGTTCTCGACCTGGGCCTCGAGCATCATCACCTCGCCCGAGTTGCCCGGCCCAAACCAGAAGCGGTACTGCAGCCACGCGAGCAGCAGCGCGAGCACCAGCAGCAGCCAGCGCCAGTTGCGCATGCGATCAGCGCTTCAGCGACACGAACGCGTCACGACCCGCGTAACGCGCGCCGGCACCGAGGGCTTCCTCGATACGCAGCAGCTGGTTGTACTTGGCCACGCGATCGCTGCGGCACAGCGAGCCGGTCTTGATCTGGGTGGCGGTGGTGGCCACGGCGATGTCGGCGATGGTGGTGTCTTCGGTTTCGCCCGAACGGTGCGAGACGATCGAGGCGTAGTTGGCTGCGTGCGCCATGGCGATCGCTTCCAGGGTCTCGGTCAGGGTGCCGATCTGGTTGACCTTGATCAGGATCGCGTTGGCGGTGCCGGACTCGATGCCTTCCTTGAAGATCTTCGGGTTGGTGACGAACAGATCGTCACCGACCAGCTGCACCTTGTTGCCGATGCGGTCGGTCAGCAGCTTCCAGCCGGCCCAGTCGTTCTCGGCCAGGCCGTCTTCGATGGTGATGATCGGGTACTGCGCGGCCCAGTCGGCGAGGAAGTCGACGAACTGCTCGGAGGTCAGGCGCTTGTTCTCGCCGACCAGGTTGTACTTGCCGTTCTCGTAGAACTCGCTGGAGGCCACGTCCAGGCCCAGCAGCACGTCTTCACCGGCGGTGTAGCCGGCCTTGCCGATCGCTTCCAGGATGGTGTCCAGCGCTTCGACGTTGCTGCGGAAGTCCGGCGCGAAGCCACCTTCGTCACCCACCGCCGTGCTCAGGCCATGGCCCTTGAGCACCGACTTGAGCGAATGGAAGATTTCGGTGCCGGCGCGCAGCGACTCGGAGAACGAGGTGAAGCCGACCGGCAGCACCATGAACTCCTGGAAATCGACGTTGTTGTCGGCGTGCGCGCCGCCGTTGATGATGTTCATCATCGGCACCGGCAGGGTCACGTCGCGCCCGTTGGCCAGGTGCTGCCACAGCGCCTGCTTTTTCGAGGCGGCCACGGCATGCGCATTGGCCAGCGAAACCGCCAGCAGCGCATTCGCGCCCAGGCGGCCCTTGTTCTCGGTGCCGTCCAGATCGATCAGGCGGCGGTCGAGGCCTTCCTGGTCGGCGGCATCGAAGCCCTTCAGCGCCGTGGCGATCGTGGTGTTGACGTTGGACACGGCGTTGCGCACGCCCTTGCCCAGGTAACGGGTCTTGTCGCCGTCACGCAGTTCCACCGCTTCCTTGGTGCCGGTCGAGGCGCCCGACGGCACCGCGGCACGACCGAACGAGCCGTCCTCGAGGATGACTTCGGCTTCCAGCGTGGGGTTGCCACGGCTGTCGAGGATTTCACGGGCGTGGATGCTGCGGATCGTGGTCATAGCGGGCCGGTTACCAGTCAGAGAGGGGAGGCGCCGCCAACGCAGCGCCGAAAACATGCCGCGTGATTATCCCTGCACACCCGCCACTTGCCAAATCGGCGTGGCGGACGGCAGTACCCCGGCCACGCCGGCGTGGCGCGAGGTCAACGAGGGGATCAACAAGACCAGCAGCAACAGGCCCAGCAGGGCCAGCGCGGCACCGCCGCCAGCCGCCTGCCGGCGCAGCCGGAATGCGAGCACGCTGGCGGTGACACAGACCAGCGCGACAGTACCGGTCAGCGACAGCGTGACCAACAGCAGCGGCCGTACCGAGCGCAGCGCGTTGTCGCCATCGCCGGGCGTGCCGACGCTGGCAAACACCAGCAGGACCAGCACGAACACCCCACCCCAGGCGGTGATCGCCGCACCCAGCGCGATCCAGCCCCAGGCCCAGCCGCGCCAGCCGCGGCGCACCGCGGGTGACGGCGGAATGTCGGCCATCATGCGAAGCGCGAGAACCCGTGCTTCTTGGTGACCGCGTCGAGTTCCATCAGGGTTTCGAGCAGTTCTTCCATGCGGTCCAGCGGCCATGCATTCGGGCCATCGGACAGCGCCTTGGACGGATCCGGATGGGTCTCGGCGAACAGGCCCGACACACCAACCGCCACCGCCGCGCGCGCCAGCACCGGCACGAACTCGCGCTGGCCGCCGGAGCTGTTGCCCTGCCCGCCCGGCAGCTGCACCGAATGGGTGGCATCGAACACGACCGGGCAGCCGGTATCGCGCATCACCGACAGCGAACGCATGTCGCTGACCAGGTTGTTGTAGCCGAAGCTGGCACCGCGCTCGCAGACCATGATGTCCTGGTTGCCGGTGGCCTTGGCCTTCTCGACGACCGGCTTCATGTCCCACGGCGAGAGGAACTGGCCCTTCTTGATGTTGACCGGCTTGCCGGCCGCGCACACCTTGGTGATGAAATCGGTCTGCCGGACCAGGAAAGCCGGCGTCTGCAGCACGTCCACCACCGAGGCCACTTCGTCCATCGGGGTGTACTCGTGGACGTCGGTCAGCACCGGCACGCCGATCTGCTTCTTCACTTCGGCCAGGACCTTCAGGCCCTCTTCCATGCCCGGGCCGCGGAAGGCGGTGCCCGAGGTGCGGTTGGCCTTGTCGAAGCTCGACTTGAAGATGAAGTTGATGCCGAGGCGATCGGTGATTTCCTTCAACTTGCCAGCCACGTCCAGCTGCAGCTGCATCGACTCGATCACACACGGGCCGGCGATCAGGAACAGGGGCTGGTCCAGCCCGACGTCGAATCCACACAGTTTCATGGCGTTTCCTTGTTGTCCGGCGAACACTGGCCTGGCCAGCCGCCGTGGGTGATTAGCGCTCTGCAATGGGGGCACGCGGCCCCCACTGCAAGTGCGGCGTGCCGATCAGGCGGCGGCGTCCTGCGCCAGCTTGCCACCGGCCTTGCGCTCGCGCGCGGCACGGATGAAGCCGATGAACAGCGGGTGGCCTTCGCGCGGGGTGGACAGGAACTCCGGGTGCGCCTGGCAGGCCAGGAACCACGGGTGCTGGTCGCGCGGCAGCTCGATGACTTCCACCAGGGTGTCGTCCATCGACTTGCCAGCGATCACCAGGCCCGCATCTTCCAGCTGGGTGCGATAGCGGTTGTTGAACTCGTAACGGTGGCGATGCCGCTCGGACACCACGTCCTTGCCGTACAGCTCGCGGGCCAGCGTGCCCGGCTTCAGGCGCTGCTCCTGCAGGCCCAGGCGCATGGTGCCGCCCAGATCGCTCTTGTCGTCACGCTTCTCGACATCGCCGGTGGCGGTGCGCCATTCGGTGATCAGGCCGATCACCGGGTTCGGCGACTGGCGGTCGTTCTCGGTGCTGTTGGCGCCTTCCAGGCCCGCCACGTGGCGGGCGAAATCGACCACCGCAGCCTGCATGCCATAGCAGATGCCGAAGTACGGCACGTGCTGCTCACGGGCGAACTGCGAGGTCAGCACCTTGCCTTCGAAACCGCGGTCACCGAAGCCGCCCGGCACCAGGATGCCGTCGACATCCCTGAGCGCGGCCAGGTCGCTGTCTTCCAGCTCCTGTGCTTCGAGCCATTTCAGGTTGACCTTGGTGCGCTGGCGCAGACCGCCGTGCTTGAGCGCCTCGCCGACCGACTTGTAGGCGTCCTGGTGATCGACGTACTTGCCGACCACCGCGATGGTGACCTCGTCCAGCGGGTGCAGGGTGGCATCCACCGCCGCTTCCCACTCGGCCAGATCGGCCGGGCCGGCCTTGTCGCCGAGCTTGAGCTGGTTGATGACGATGTCATCCAGGCCCTGCGCGTGCAGGCCCATCGGAATGCGGTACAGCACGTCCACGTCCGGCACGCTGATCACGGCGCGCTCGGAGACGTTGGTGAACTGGGCGATCTTGCGACGCTCCGAATCCGGGACCACCTGCTCGGAACGGCACAGCAGCACGTCCGGCTGGATGCCGATCGAGCGCAGTTCCTTGACCGAGTGCTGGGTCGGCTTGGTCTTCAGTTCGCCGGCGGCGGCGATGTACGGCACCAGGGTCAGGTGCATGAACAGCGCCTTCTCCGGGCCGCGCTCGGTGCGCACCTGGCGGATCGCCTCCAGGAACGGCAGCGACTCGATGTCGCCCACGGTGCCGCCGATCTCCACCAGCGCCACGTCGAAGCCTTCGGTGGCCTCGTCCATGCAGCGGCGGATCTCATCGGTGATGTGCGGGATGACCTGCACGGTGGCGCCCAGGTAGTCGCCGCGGCGCTCCTTGCGGATCACGTTCTCGTAGATGCGGCCGGTGGTGACCGAATTCTTGCGGCTCAGGCGGGTGCGCACGAAGCGCTCGTAATGGCCCAGGTCCAGATCGGTCTCGGCGCCGTCGTCGGTGACGTAGACCTCACCGTGCTGGAACGGGCTCATGGTGCCCGGGTCGACGTTGATGTACGGATCGAGCTTCATCATCGTCACCCGCAGGCCACGGGCCTCGAGGATGGCGGCAAGCGACGCGGCGGCAATACCTTTGCCGAGCGAGGACACTACGCCGCCGGTTACGAAGATCAAGGGAGTCATGGCTGGGGGTGTCCTGTCAGGAAGGGGGAAACGGCGCCGGCGCGCAGGGCGACGGACGACGTGAAGGGAGAAATCGGGGCGGGCCGGGCGGCAGCGGAGGATTCACGCGCCAAGGCCGGGATCAGGGGGGATGCGGTGCGGGAGTGGGTCAGCGACGTCGGGTCAGCCGTGCCGGCCGCTGTCTGGACCGTCACCTCCTGCCTACCCTGCTGGCGATCGCGCACGATCAGGCCAGTCCATTCGCTGATGGATGACACGCACTACTCCCGGAAAGCCATAGTTTACAGATTGACGGCCTCCAGCCCAAGGGGCGGATGACGGTCTTCACATAAAAAACGCCCCGGCCAGGCCGGGGCGTCTGTGGTCAGGCAACAGGAATCAGCGCTTCTTCCGCGCTTCTTCCTCTTCCTCCTTCTGCGGGGCCTGCTCGCCCCTGGCCTTCATTTCGGCCGTGGCGGCGGCGCGGCGCTTGGCCTTGGCGTCCGCCTCGGCCTGCGCCTTGTCGGCCTGTTCGCCCTGCTGCGGCGTGGGCTGGCCCTGTCCGGCGTTCTGGGCCAGTGCCATGGGCACGGCCACCACGGCGGCGGCGATGGCAACGATGGTCAGCAACTTCTTCATGGGGTGCTCCTCGCGGTATGGCATGGAATGGGGCGCCGGTAGGTCCGGTTTCCCATCCAGCACAGTCTATCGTGCCCCGGTCGGCCGCCCCCTGAACGTGTGGCGTGCAAAAAACCCGTCCAGACCGCAAACTTCGCCGTCGCATTGCGCTTTATGAAGACAGATGAACGCCCGCTATAACGCCGCCGATATTGAAGTCCTGTCCGGCCTGGACCCGGTCAAGCGCCGCCCCGGCATGTACACCGACACCGCGCGCCCGAACCATCTGGCGCAGGAAGTCATCGACAATGCCGTCGACGAAGCCCTGGCCGGACATGCCCACACGGTCGAAGTCACGCTGTTCAAGGACGGCAGCTGCGAGGTCAGCGATGACGGCCGTGGCATGCCCGTGGACATCCACCCCGAGGAGAAGATCCCCGGCGTCGAACTGATCCTGACCCGCCTGCATGCGGGCGGCAAGTTCAACAACAAGAACTACACCTTCTCCGGCGGCCTGCATGGCGTTGGCGTCAGCGTGGTCAACGCGTTGTCCACCCTGGTCGAAGTGCATATCAAGCGCGACGGCAGCGAACACCGCATCACCTTCCGCAACGGCGACCGCGCCACCCCGCTGGAAGTGGTTGGCAGCGTCGGCAGGAAGAACACCGGTACCCGCGTGCGCTTCTGGGCCGACCCGAAGTACTTCGATACGCCCAAGTACAACCTGCGCGCGCTGCGCCACCTGCTGCGCGCCAAGGCCGTGCTGTGCCCGGGCCTGACCGTGAAGCTGCACGATGAAGCCACCGGCGAGCAGGACACCTGGTACTACGAAGATGGCCTGAGCGATTACCTCAAGGCCGAGCTCGGCGAGCGCGAGATGCTGCCGGCCGACCTGTTCGTGGGCCACCTGAAGAAGGAAAACGAGGTGGTGGACTGGGCCCTGGCCTGGATTCCCGAGGGCGAGCTGGTCCAGGAAAGCTACGTCAACCTGATCCCGACCGCCCAACACGGCACCCATGCCAATGGCCTGCGCACCGGCCTGACCGAGGCGCTGCGCGAGTTCTGCGACTTCCGCAACCTGCTGCCGCGTGGCGTCAAGCTGGCCCCGGAAGATGTCTGGGACCGCGTGTCGTTCGTGCTGTCGCTGAAGATGACCGACCCGCAGTTCAGCGGCCAGACCAAGGAACGCCTGTCCTCGCGCCAGGCGGCCGGCTTCGTTGAAGGCGCCGCACACGATGCCTTCAGCCTGCTGCTCAACCAGAACGTGGACATCGGCGAGAAGATCGCCCAGCTGGCCATCGAGCGCGCCAGTGCGCGCCTGAAGACCGAAAAGCTGGTGACCCGCAAGAAGGTCACCCAGGGCCCGGCCCTGCCCGGCAAGCTGGCCGACTGCATCAGCCAGGACCTGTCGCGGACCGAGCTGTTCCTGGTCGAAGGCGACTCCGCCGGCGGCAGTGCCAAGCAGGCCCGCGACAAGGATTTCCAGGCGATCCTGCCGCTGCGCGGCAAGATCCTCAACACCTGGGAAGTGTCCTCGGGCAGCGTGCTGGCTTCGGAGGAAGTGCACAACCTGGCCATCGCGATCGGCTGCGATCCGGGCAAGGAAGACATCGCCGGCCTGCGCTACGGCAAGGTCGTCATCCTGGCCGACGCCGACTCGGACGGCCTGCACATCGCGACCCTGCTGACCGCGCTGTTCCTCAAGCACTTCCCGGCGCTGGTCGATGCCGGCCACGTGTTCGTGGCGATGCCGCCGCTGTTCCGTGTCGACGTGGGCAAGCAGGTGTTCTACGCCCTGGACGAGGAAGAGAAGCGCACGATGCTGGACAAGATCGAGCGCGAGAAGATCAAGGGCCAGGTGAGCGTGACCCGCTTCAAGGGCCTGGGCGAAATGAACCCCCAGCAGCTGCGCGAGTCCACCATCCATCCCGATACCCGCCGCCTGGTGCAGCTGACCATCGACGATGGTGAGCAGACCCATTCGCTGATGGACATGCTGCTGGCCAAGAAGCGCGCCAGCGACCGCAAGGGCTGGCTGGAAAAGAAGGGCGATCTGGCCTCGCTGGAAGTCTGAAAGAAGGGCGATCTGGCCTCGCTGGAAGTCTGAAAGAAGGGCGATCTGGCCTCGCTGGAAGTCTGATCCGCCTCATGTGACACCGAAAGAACCCGCCTCCCGGCGGGTTTTTTCTTTGCTGTCGCGCCAGGCATGGATGCATGCGGCGGGAAGAATTACCGTGGCGTCACCGCACTCGCAGGAATCCCCATGCCGTTCGATCCCACCCTGCAACTGGTGAGCGCACGCCTGGTGCTGACACCGATCCGCTCCACGGACGCGCAGGCGTTGTTCGCGATCCAGTCCGACCGTGCGGGCATGCGCTACTGGAACCATCCGGCGTGGACCGACCTCAAGCAGGCCTACGTGCAGATCCTCGACGATCTGGCCGCGCTGGACGCGGGCACGCAGTTGAAGCTGGCGATCCGTGAGCTCGCGGACGGGCCGCTGCTGGGCATCGTGGTCGTGTTCGCGATCGACGAGACGTCCAGGCGCGCGGAGATCGGCTATCACCTGGCGCCGTCGGCCCAGGGCAAGGGCTACATGCACGAGGCACTGTCACGGTTCGCGGCCTACCTGTTCGATGAGTTGCGCATGCGTCGGCTGGAAGCGGAGATCGATCCGCGCAACATACCTTCGGCGAAGGTGCTGGAACGGATCGGGTTCCAGCGCGAAGGACTGCTGCGGGAGCGCTGGCGGGTCGCCGGCGAGGTCTCCGATTCAGCCGTCTACGGCCTGCTGGCCCGCGAGTGGCAGGATCGGGCCGACCCGGCGCCGCGATGAAGCCGGCGCGGCGCCACCCTGCGGGTACCGACCTCGCCCCGCCCTGCCGGGCGTGCCCACGCCCACGAAAAAGCCCGCCTTGCGGCGAGCGTTTCGATGTTCAAACGGGTGGACCGATCAGGCCCAGCCGAACATTTCGAACAGCCGCAGGATCAGGTACGCACAGCCGCCGGCGGCCGGGATCGTCAGGATCCACGCCCACACGATCCGCTCGATCACGCCGAAGCGCAGCGAACGCGGGTTCTTGGCGAAGCCCACGCCCATGATCGCGGTGGAGATGCTATGCGTGGTCGAGACCGGCATGCCGAAGTGCGCCGCCACGGTCAGGATGGTGGCCGAACTGGTTTCCGCGGCGAAGCCGTGGATCGGATGCAACTTGACCATCTTGTGGCCCAGGGTCTTGATGATCTTCCAGCCACCCGAGGCGGTACCGGCCGCCATCACCACGGCGCAGGTCAGCACGATCCACATCGCGATGCCGTCACCGGCGGTCGCATCCGGGTGCATGAAGGCCAGCCCGGACGGCAGGTCGTTCAGCGCACCGGTCGCCTCGGCACCGATCAGCGTCATGGCGATGATGCCCATGGTCTTCTGTGCATCGTTGTGGCCGTGGGCGAAGCCCATGTAGGCCGCCGAGACGATCTGGGCCTTGCCGAAGAACGCATTGACGATGCGCGGGCGCGCCAGACGGCCCAGGAAGCCACCGATCTTCGCCATGCCCGCGATCAGGCCCCACAGCAGCAGCATCACCGCGATGCCGAGCAGGAAGCCGGCGATCGGCGAAGTGATCATCGGCAGGAACACCTTCCACAGCAGGCCCTTGTTCTGGGCCCAGGTGCCGATGCGCTCGGACCAGATCAACGCGTCCCAGTTGTTGTGGGCCGCAGCCAGGCCGGCGCCGCACAGGCCACCGATCAGGGCATGCGAGGACGAGGAAGGCAGTCCCTTCCACCAGGTGATCAGGTTCCAGATGATGCCGCCCAGCAGCGCGCACAGGATCACCTGCGGGGTCACATCGACCACGTTGGTGTTGAGCAGGCCCGAGGCGATGGTCAGCGCGACGGCGGTGCCGGTGAGCGCGCCGATCAGATTCATGAACGCGGCGAGCATCACCGCCCAGCCAGGCGAGAGCACTTTGGTCGCCACCACGGTGGCGATGGAGTTGGCGGTGTCGTGGAAGCCGTTGATGAACTCGAAGACGAGCGCGGCCAGGATCACCACCAGAACAAGGGTCAGCATGCTGTGGTGTCCGTCAGCTGTTCTTCAAGACGATCTGGTACGCGACCACGCCGGCCTCGCGGCAACGATCGATGGCCTTCTCCAGGATCTCGAAGAATTCCTTGAGCAGGAACATCTGCAGGCTGTCCAGGCGGCCGGAATAGATGTCGCGGTACAGCTCGAGCATCAGGCGGTCGGCTTCGTTCTCCAGCGAGCGCAGCTTCTCGTTGAGCGCGGTCATCCGGTCCAGGTTCATGTGGCGCAGGTCGCCCACCATCTCCACCACTACGCTGGCGGCCTGCTCCAGCATCGCCGCGCGCGGCGCGAAATCGATGTGTTCCAGGTGCTGGGTCGCCAGCGAATAGCGATCGGCGAACTTCTCGATCTGCTTGGGAATCTTGTACAGCGCCGAACCCAGCGCTTCGATGTCTTCGCGCTCGATCGGGGTCATGAAGCTGTCGACCAGCGCCTGGCTGATCTTGTCCGAAGCGGCGCGCTCGCGCAGGCGGGCCAGCTTGAAGGCGTCCAGCGCCGGCTGGCGGTCCGCTTCGCGCAGCATCGCGTGCAGCGCCTTGGCGCTGTCCTGGGCGGCTTGGGCAGCCTCGTCCAGCAGGGTGTAGAACTGTTTGCCGGAGCCAAAAATGGTCTGCAGAGAGAACATTGAGAAACCTATTCGCCGTCGAGGAAGGACGGCACCGGGCGGAATTATGACGGTTTGATGTCCAATCCGGGTACTCCCTGTCATCTTCACGCTCCCGCGGCCCTGCCTGAACGACCCTGATTGCATCCCTGCCCCGGCCTTTTGTTAAGATGCGCGGGCACCTTCGGGTGCACTCTATGGACGACGACCCTTACCCCCCGCCGCACCGCCGCGCTCACGCGCCCTCCGGTCGCCGACATCGCTTGAACACGCCCTCCCTGCCACCAACCGGGGATGCTGCCCGTGTTTGAACTGCTTATCGTCCTTGCCCTGATCCTGCTCAACGGCTTCTTCGCCATGTCCGAGATGTCGGTCATGACCTCGCGCAAGAGCCGGCTCAAGCAGATGGCCGCCTCCAGCAAACGCGCCGAGCGCGCCCTGGCCCTGTCCGAGAAGCCGGAAAGCTTCCTGTCCACGGTCCAGATCGGCATCACCCTGATCGGCATCCTGACCGGCGTGTTCGGCGGTGAGGCGATCGGCCTGGCCATCGCCGAGTGGCTGCACGGCATCGTCCCCGCGTTCGCCTACTCCAGTGAGGTGGGCAAGGCCCTGGCGGTCGCCCTGATCACCTTCCTGACGCTGATCTTCGGCGAACTGGTCCCCAAACGCCTCGCGATCACGCGCTCGGAAGATATCGCCGGCCTGGTCGCATGGCCGATGGGCTGGCTGTCCCGGATCGCCTTCCCGGCAGTGTGGCTGCTCTCGCACAGCACCCGGCTGGTGCTGCGCGTGCTCGGCCTGGGCAAGGACGAGGCCGCCTCGGTCACCGAAGAAGAGATCCGCATGCTGGTGGCCGAAAGCCACGAGGCCGGCGTGATCGACGCCCACGAGCGCGACATGATGAATCGCGTGATGCGCCTGGGCGACCGCACCGCCGACAGCCTGATGACCCCGCGTAACCGGATCGCCTGGCTGGATACCCAGGCCGATCCGGAAAAGAACATCGCCACCATGCGCGAGAACGAGTTCTCGCGTTACCCGGTGTTCCGCGACAACGACCAGGACATCGTGGGCGTGCTGGAAGTCAAAAGCCTGGTGACGCGCCTGGTCCGCGATGACCACTCGCTGTTCCAGAACCTGCGCGAGCCGCTGTACGTCTCCGAGTCCACCCACGCGATGAAGCTGCTGGAGATCTTCCGCGAGGAGCAGCAGTCGATGGCGCTGGTGGTGGACGAGTACGGCGAGATCCAGGGCCTGGTCACCATCAGCGACCTGATGGGCGCGGTGGTCGGTCGCCTGCAGTCGGTGGAGAACGTGGACGAGGACGCGCTGGTCGTGACCCGCGAGGACGGCTCGTTCCTGGTCGATGGCTCGCTGTCGATCGAGGACCTGCGCGAACTGATGGGCAACGCCGAGCTGCCCGATGCCGACGATGGCGATTACTACACCCTGGCCGGCATGTGCATCCACTATTTCGGCCGCATCCCGCATGCGGGCGAGTACTTCGATTGGGCCGGCTGGCGCATCGAGATCGTCGATCTCGACGGTGCCCGTGTCGACAAGCTGCTGCTGCGCACCCTGAGCGAAGACGAAACCGATGACATCACCGGGTGAGCCGACGCCGCCGGAGCCGACGCGGCCGCAGTACCGCAACGAGGGTATCCGCACCCTGCTGGCGATGTTCGACCACGGTGACCCGGAGGAACGGCTGCTGCTGGGCCAGATCCTGCAGGATCTGCAGCAGAGCGCGTTCGGTGTATTCCTGTTCGTGGCGATCCTGCCGGCCTTCATTCCGATTCCCGGGATCGGCGGTGCGGTCAGTGGGCCGCTGGTGATACTGATCGGTGCGCAGATGCTGTGCGGCATGCGCCGGCCCTGGCTGCCGGGCTTCATCCGCAACCGTGGGCCCAAGCGCGGCACCATGCATCGCTTCCTGGAACGGATCGATGGCCCGCTGCGGCGGCTGGACCGCCTGCTCAAACCGCGGATGGCCGGACTGCTGGTGCCGCTGCCGGCGCATGCCTTCAGCGGGCTGCTGCTGATCCTGATCGGCGTCCTGCTGTCGCTGCCGATCCCGCTGACCAATTACCTGTTCGGGTTCCAGCTGCTGCTGTTCGCCTTGGCCCTGCTGGAACGTGACGGCGTGCTGATGCTGGTCAACTGGATCGGCGCAGTGGCTGCCGTGCTGTTCTTCGGTTTCAGTTCGGGCCACCTGGTGGGCTTTACGGTGGATCTCTTCCAGCGCTGGTTCGGCTGAAAGCGCCGCGGCGCCCCTGCACGCGTTCCACCATGAAAAAAGCCGACCCCGCGGCCGGCTTCAGCATGCCAACGGCCGGCGCATGGCCGGCCCCGTTGAACGCGGTCAGACGCCGCGCTTGAGATCCACCGTGCCGGTGTCGGACATCGCGCCCGGGTCATCGGTCACGGCCGACAGCACGAAGTAAAGGGCCTTGCCGAGCAGGCCACCCGGGCCATCCCAGTATTCGGCCGATTCGGCGCTGACGTGGATCAGGCGCAGGTTCGGGTCGTCCTTGCCACCCGGGAAGAAAATCTTCATCGCCGGCGACCACAGTTCATCGATCCTGGCGCGATCGTTCACCACGCGGGCGAGGCCCGAAACCGAGACATACGTGTTGCCCGAGGGCGAGGCGTAGGCGACGTTGACGCGCGGGTTGGCCGCGATCTCGGCGACCTTGGGGCTGTCGGCTTCGGTGGCGAACCAGAGGTCGCCATCGAACTCGACTTCCTGCGTGCCCAGCGGACGACTGAACAGACGCCCGTCCGCGCCGACCGTGGTGAACATCGCGATATCGACGTCGCGGATCAGTTCGGCCAGTTGCTTGATGTGCTGCTGGCGATCGTGTTCGGCCATGGGGGTGACTCCTGCAAGGGGAGCCACCATCACAGCCGATCGGCGGCTACGGCGACGTGAACCGCGCGGTCACGCCTTCTTCGCACGCGTCCTTGGCATCACACCTGCAGTGCGCGCCACGCCTGCATCGCCAGCCCGAACGAGCGCTTGCGCGCAGCGTGGTCGTAGATGTTGGCGGTGACCAGCACTTCGTCCGGCTTGTGCCGCGCCACGAACGCGGCCAGGCCTTCTTGGACCTGCTTCACGTCACCGACCACCGCGCAGGCCAGCGCGTTCTGCACACCCACCTTTTCGTGCGGCTGCCAGAACACTTCGATGTCGTCGATCGGCGGCGGAATCAGGCCCGGCAGGCCACGGCGCAGATTGACGAAACTCTGCTGCTGAGTGGTGAACAGGCGCTTGGCGTCGGCTTCGGAATCGCTGGCGACCACGTTCAGGCCCAGCACCGCGTAGGGTGCCTGCAGATACTGCGAGGCGCGGAACTCGCGGCGGTAGACCGCCAGCGCTTCGTCCATCGCGTCCGGGGCGAAGTGCGAGGCGAACGCGAACGGCAGGCCCATCGCCGCCGACAGGCGTGCACTGAACAGGCTCGAGCCCAGCAGCCACACCGGCACTGGAATGCCTGCACCGGGCACCGCACGCACGGCCTGGCCCTTCTGCGCGGGCTCGAAGTAATGCAGCAGCTCGCGCACGTCCTGCGGGAACTGATCGGCGCTGTCGAAGTAACGGCGCAGCGCACGGGCGGTCGGCTGATCGGTGCCGGGCGCGCGGCCGAGGCCCAGGTCGATGCGGTCGGGGTACAGCGAGGCCAACGTGCCGAACTGTTCGGCCACCTGCAGCGGCGAGTGGTTGGGCAGCATGATGCCGCCGGCGCCGACGCGGATGCGCCTGGTGCCCCCGGCCACATGGCCGATCAGCACCGCCGTCGCGGCGCTGGCGATGCCCGGCATGTTGTGGTGTTCGGCCAGCCAGTAGCGGTGGAAGCCCCAGCCTTCGGCGTGCTGGGCCAGGTCCAGCATGTTGGCGAAGGCCTGCGTGGTGTCGCTGCCTTCGCAGACCGGCGCCAGATCAAGAATCGACAGCTGCATCATGAATGCTCGTTCCAACCAGGAGATATCTCACTGAGATGGGGCTGTCCGCGCGGTTTGCCACCGCCGGCAAGGCACAGGTGGCAAGACGCTGATTTCCGTCTCGCGACGATTCAGGACAATCTACGCCGTGAAAACGCCTCAGGCGGCGTCGGCGTCCTGATCGACCAGCGGCCGCAGGGACGGGTCCAGCGCCACGCGCTCGTCGAACACGAAGCAGCGCCCGTCATAGCCCTCGCCGCCCACGGCCTCGAAATAGCCCAGGATGCCGCCGTCCAGCTGCAGCACGTTGTCCATGCCGTCGTTGCGCATCCACAGCGCGGCCTTCTCACAGCGGATGCCGCCGGTGCAGAAGCTGACCACGGTACTGTCCCTGAGCGCTTCGCGGTGCGGGGCCAGGGCCTCGGGCAGGTCGGTGAACTTGGTGATCGGCAGCACCAGCGCGTCCTGGAAGGTGCCGTACGCGATCTCCTGGGTATTGCGGGTATCCAACATCACCACCGGCTTGCCCGCGTCATCGTGCCCTTGGCGCAGCCAACGCTGCACGGTGGCCGGGTCGATGGACGGCGCCCGCGGGTAGCCCAACGGCTGGCCGTCGTCGATGCGGAAACTGATGATCTCCGGCTTTACCTTGGCCTTGAGCCGGGCGAACGGCTGCATGCGGCTGTAGCTGGTCTTCACGCGCAGTCCTGCAAACCGCGCATCCGCGCGCAGGGCGGCGTAAAAGCCGTCGATCTGCGGCTCGGCGCCGGCGAGGAACAGGTTGATGCCCTCGCCCGCCACCAGGATCGTGCCGCGCAGCTGCGCGGCGGTGGCCCGCCCCAGCAGGGTCGCGCACAGCGCGTCCGGGTCGGCGACGGGGGTGAAGTGGTAGGCGGCGGTATTGGCGATCATCCCGCCATTTTAGCCGCTGGGCCGACGCTACGCCTTACCCGCGCGGGAATCAGCCCCGCAGCAGCACGAACGGCAGCAACACCAGTGCCGCCGCGACGGCCATTCCGATCAGCACCATGACCACGAACACCGGGCGGCGCCGGATCAGACTGCCGAAGGTCTCGGCGGTGCCCTCGCGCAAGGCGGCCTCACGCTCAGCACGGACGCGTTCGCCGCGCGCCTGCTGGTAGTCCCCCATCAAGGCCTTGGCCCGCGGGTGATCCTCGTTGTCACGGATCCAGATGCCACCGAAGGAGATTCCCCAGGGACTGGGCTCGGTGCGGTAATGGGCGATGCCCGCCTGGTCCAGCAGGGCGGTGACATCCTGGATTTCATCGTCCGCGACATTGCGCAGGTTGAGCAGCAGTTTCGACATGCGCCCATGATAGCGCCCGGCGATGCGCTACCCTTGCGTCCCCGTTTTTTGGATCCGGAGCCCGCCCATGCGCCGCCTGCCCCGTTACCTGCTCGCCCCCCTGATGCTGTCGCTGCTGGCCGCCTGCACCCCGCCCGGCCCGCCGCCCGGTGGCAGCATCGCGCAGTTCGAGACGATCGACACCCAGCCGGGCACCGGCGCCGAAGCCACGCCCGGCAGCAAGGTGACCGTGCACTACACCGGCTGGATCTACGACGAGCGCACCGCCGACAAGCACGGTGACAAGTTCGACAGCTCGGTGGACCGTGGCGAGCCCTTCAGCTTCGACCTCGGCCAGGGCCAGGTGATCAAGGGCTGGGACGAAGGCGTTGCCGGCATGAAGGTCGGCGGCAAGCGCACGCTGATGATTCCGGCCGAGTATGGCTACGGCGCCCGTCGCGCCGGCCCGATCGCGCCGAACTCCTCGCTGGTGTTCGATGTCGAACTTCTCGACGTCAAGCCACGTTGATCCCGCCTGCATGAGCATTGCCCTGACCACCCCACGCCGGGTCGCGATCATCGGCGGCGGCCCCGCCGGCCTGATGGCTGCTGAAACCGTGCGCGCTGCCGGCCACGCCGTCGATCTGTACGAGGCCAAGGGCTCGCCCGGCCGCAAATTCCTGATCGCCGGCAAAGGCGGCCTCAACCTTACCCACTCCGACGCGCCTGACGTGTTCGTCTCGCGTTACCGCGAGCGCGCGGCGGACGTGGCTGGCTGGCTGGCGGATTTCGATGCCGAAGCGCTGCGCGCCTGGGCACTTGGCTTTGGCGTGGAAACCTACGTAGGCAGTTCCGGCCGTGTGTTTCCCGTCGACCGCAAGGCCGCGCCGCTGCTGCGCGGCTGGGTGCGCCGACTGAAGGAACAGGGTGTGCGCTTCCACGTGCAGCATCGCTGGACCGGTTGGGACGAGGTGGGCGCGCTGCGTTTCGAGACGCCCGACGGCGAAACGACCGTGGCGGCAGACGCCGTGGTGTTCGCGCTCGGCGGCGGCAGCTGGCCGGAACTCGGCTCGGATGGCGCATGGGTTGCGCCAATGGCCGCGACGGGCATCGACATCGCCCCGCTGCAGCCGGCCAACTGTGGGTTCGACATCGGCTGGACCCCCTACTTCAGCGAACGCCAGGCCGGCGCCCCGCTCAAGCCGGTGGTGGCGCACTGGACCGACCTGACAGGCGAACCGCGCGCGCTGCAGGGCGAGTGCGTGATCACCGCGACCGGCATCGAAGGCAGCCTGATCTATGCCCTGTCAGCCGATCTGCGCGACCACCTGGCCCGCGACGGCCGGGTGGACCTGCAGCTGGACCTGCTGCCGGGCCAGACCGAAGCGCAGGTACTGGAAAAGCTGCAGAAGCCACGCCAGGGCCGCAGCTTCGGCGAGGTGCTGCGTCGCCAGCTGGGCCTGGCCGGGGTCAAATCCGCGCTGCTGTTCGAGGTGCTGGGCCGCGAGGCCGGGCAGCTGCCGCTGGAGCAGATCGCACACGCGCTGAAGCGCCTGCCGCTGGCCCTGCAACGACCGCGTCCGATCGATGAAGTGATCAGCACCGCGGGTGGCGTGCGCCTGGAAGCATTGGATGCGCATTTGATGCTGCGCGCACGCCCGGGCACGTTCTGTGCGGGCGAGATGCTGGACTGGGAAGCGCCGACCGGCGGTTACCTGCTCACCGCGTGCTACGCCAGCGGGCTGCGCGCCGGGCGTGGCGTGGTGGCGTGGCTGGCGCAGGCGTGAATCACGCGGTGCCGGCCACTGGCCGGCATCAGCGCGTGCGCTGCATCCGCACCGAGGCGAGCGCCACACCGCTGGGGTGCGGGTAGTTCTCCTCGCGCAGGGCCTCGAAGCCACAGCGGCGATAGAACGGCACCGCATTGAGCGAGGCCGAGAGCACCAACGGCCGCGCGGGGTCGGCCAGCGCCTCCATCGCCTGCATCAGGGTCAGCCCGATGCCGCGCCCACCGCACTCGGGATCGACGAACAACGCATCGATCTCGTTGCCGTCCAGATCGATGACGCCATAGCCCAACAGCGCTCCGGCGGCGTCTTCCGCGATCACGCAGCCACCGCCGGCGAGCAGCGCGCTATAGTGTTCCGGCGGCGGTGAGGCCGACCACGGGGCGATCACCTCCGGCGGATACGCCGCACTGCACAGTTCGCGGACGCAGCGCGTGCGCAGCACCCACAGCGCGTCCGCCTCGTCGGCCCGGCCACTGCGCAAACGCACGACGCGATCGTCGGTCATCGCGATTTGCTCGTGCGCAGCGCCTGGATGCGCGCCGGTGGCTGGAACGAGTCGCTGCGTGCGTCGGCCCAGTAGTCGTGGAAGACCGCGTGGTCGGGCACCTTGCGCAGCAGTTCACCAGGCGCCAGGTAGCGATACAGCGAGGCCAGCGACCGGATCTCCACCGGCGAGACGCGGCGCAGGATGTGCTCAGGACCCAGCTCGGAGGGATCGTTCAATCCCGCCGCGCACAGCAGGTCGCGCAACGCGCGCAGGGTGTTCTCGTGATAGCTGTGCACGCGCGTGGCCTTGTCGGCCGCATCCAGGTGGCGCCAGCGATTCGGGTTCTGGGTGGCGATCCCGGTCGGGCACTTGTCGCTGTGGCAGCTCAACGACTGGATGCAGCCCAGCGCGAACATGAAACCACGGCCGGCGTTGCACCAGTCCGCGCCCAGCGCGATGGTGCGCGCGATCTCGAACGCGCCGGTCACCTTGCCGGCCGCACCCACGCGGATGCGGTCGCGCAGGTCCAGCCCGACCAGGGTGTTGTGCACCAGCAGCAGGGCTTCGTGCATCGGCACGCCAACGTGATCGATGAACTCGGCCGGCGCCGCGCCGGTCCCGCCCTCGGCGCCGTCAACGACGATGAAGTCCGGCAGCAGTCCGGTTTCCTGCATCGCCTTGGCGATGCCGAACCATTCCCAGGGATGGCCAATGGCCAGCTTGAAGCCGACCGGCTTGCCGCCGGACAGCTCGCGCAGCCGCGCGACGAACTGCAGCAGCTCGACCGGGGTATTGAACGCGCTGTGCCTGGAGGGCGACACGCAATCCACGCCCATCGGCACGCCACGGGTGATCGAGATCTCCTCGCTGACCTTGGCCGCCGGCAGCACCCCGCCGTGACCGGGCTTGGCACCCTGCGAGAGCTTGATCTCGATCATCTTGACCTGATCGTGGTTGGCGTTGGCGACGAACTTCTCTTCGCTGAAACCGCCGGCATCGTCACGGCAACCGAAGTAGCCCGAGCCGATTTCCCAGACCAGGTCGCCACCCATCTCGCGGTGATAGGGCGAGATCGAGCCTTCGCCGGTGTCGTGGTAGAAACTGCCGCGGCGCGCGCCTTCGTTGAGCGCGCGGATCGCGTTGGCCGACAACGAGCCGAAGCTCATCGCGGAGATGTTGAACACGCTGGCCGAATACGGCTTGGCGCAGTTGGGCCCGATCTGGATGCGGAAATCGTGGTGGCCGATCTCGGTCGGCGCCAGCGAATGGTTGATCCATTCGTAGTCCACCGCATAGGTGCTGCGCAGCGTACCGAACGGGACCACGTCCATTTCATTCTTGGAGCGCTGGTAGATCAGTGCGCGCTGCTGGCGCGAGAACGGCACATCCTCCAGGTCGCTCTGCACGAAGTATTGGCGGATCTCCGGCCCGATCGATTCCAGCCCATAGCGGAAGTGCGCCATCACCGGATAGTTCCGCCGCAGCGTGCTGCGCTTCTGCAGCATGTCCCACGTGCCCAGCACCACCAGCAATGCCGTCACGCCCACGCCCCAGTACCAGGCGGGCCAGATCGTGGCCAGCCACACGCAGACCGGGAACAGCAGGATGGCGAGCAGGTACGCAAGATAGCGATGCATGGCTTTCCTCAATCAATAGCTGCCAACGAGTCTACAGGCGGTCGTCCACCACTTCCCGCGGCCATACGGATTTGACGTCGTACACCACGCCCCCCGGCTTCAGCAGTGCACGCACCTGCGCCGCCTCGTACGCGCGGAAACGATCATGCGCCACCGCCAGTACGACTGCGTCGTAACCGGCTGCATCCGGCGTGTCGACCCAGTGCACGCCGGCACCGGCCAGGGCAGCCGGGCCGACCCACGGGTCCTGCACGTCCACCCGCGCGCCACTGGCCTGCAGGCGCTGCGCCAGTTCCAGCGCGCGACTGTTGCGCAGGTCCGGGCAGTTCTCCTTGAAGGTGACGCCCAGCACCAGCACGCGTGCCTGCGCGACCGCGAGGCTGCGCGAGGCCAGCAGTGCGAGCACGCGCTGGGCGACGTGCTCACCGACCCGGTTGTTGACCTGGCGCGCGGTGTGGATCAGATCGGGGTGATACCCCACGCTTTCCGACTTGTGCAGCAGATAGTAGGGGTCAACGCCGATGCAGTGGCCACCGACCAGGCCCGGACGGAACGGCAGGAAATTCCACTTGCTGCCCGCCGCGTCCAGCACGTCCTGGGTATCGATGCCAAGCCGATCGAAGATCAGCGCCAACTCGTTGACCAGGGCGATGTTGACATCGCGCTGGATGTTCTCGATCACCTTCGCGGCTTCGGCCACGCGGATCGACGGTGCCGGCCAGGTGCCGGCGGTGATGATGTCTTTGTAGAGGGCGTCGACCACGGCAGCCACCTCCGGCGTCGAGCCGGAGGTGATCTTGCGGATGTCCGGCAACCGACGCTCGCGGTCGCCCGGATTGATCCGCTCCGGGCTGTAACCACAGTAGAAGTCGTCGTTGAAGCGCAGCCCCGACCCGGCCTCCAGCAGCGGTACGCAGACCTCCTCGGTGGTACCCGGATAGACGGTGGATTCGTAGATCACGACGTCGCCGCGCTTGAGCAGGCCGGCGATCAGGCTGCTGGCGCTGCGCAGCGGTCCCAGATCGGGCTGTTCGTGCACATCGATCGGGGTGGGGACGGTCACGATGTACACATTGCAGGCGGCCAGATCGGCGGGATCGGCGCTGTAACGCGCGTGGACCGCGGCGGCGAGCTCGCCAGCCTCAAGTTCCAGCGTGTGATCCACGCCACGCTGCAGTTCGGCGACCCGCGTCGCGTCGATGTCGTAGCCCACCGTGGGCTGCCGCCGGCCGAAGGTCACCGTCAACGGCAGCCCGACGTAGCCAAGCCCGATGACCCCGATGCGCGGAGCAGCCGCGGCGGAAATGGCCTGGCTCATCGCTGGGCTCCGCATCGCGGAACCGGGCCGGCCATCAGGCGGGGCGTCATCTGGGAATGGATCATGCGATACGGAGCCGGAATACAGGTGCTGCAAGCCTAACGCGGCAGACCCCGCCCCACAAAGAACAAAGCCGCCGCCCGCGGAGAGTACGGACGACGGCCAAAGGAATGATGGTCCAGCTGCGGTTACTACCCTTTCAGACAGCCTCCAAGGGCAAACCCCGCAAGACTGGTCACAGCTGGTACAAGGAGCATAGGCGGCGAGCCGTGATCATTGTGTTACGGCCAGCGTTGGTTTGCGTTACGAGCCCAACGTCACGGCCGCCGGTTCCAGCTCGCCCGAGACGCCGGTCCACGCCGCGAGCAGGCAGCCGAACCCCGCAAGTGTGTTCCCATCGTCCGGCAAGCGTACCTGGAACCCCTGCCAGGGCACATCGCTGATGCGTGCCAGCGCGTCGGCCTCGACCGCTGCCGACGCCATCGTCCAGCGGGGGAAATGGCGGGCGCCGATCGGGCCTCGCGCGAGTTCGCGCAGGTTGGCATGGATGCGCGCGTTGAACACGCGCTGGAACACGGAGTCGACGCCGTCCTCCGGGCCTTCGAAGTACTGCAGGAAACGCTGCCCATCAAACATCAGGACGCCGGTCACGCCGGCGACCTTGTTGAAGCTCATTGCTGCACGCAGGATCTGATCGATATCAGACGTTTCGATTCCATCGACGGCGTCGCTGACATAAGCGACCGCGTGCAGCGGCATGAAGGACTTCCGGAATGAACTGAAGCTGACTATGCCACGAAGTATTCGCACTGGGTAGACACGCGATATGCATCGGATGCCGCTTGGAAATCCGCCCCGGCGCCGGGCTCACTCCGGCGCCTGGACCTCGTAGCCGCGTCCACGCAGCAGTTCCAGATACCCCCCGGGAGCAACCAGTGACGTCACCGGCACGGTCGCGAACGTCACTGCGTTCTTCTGCAGGGCGCCGCTGGCCAGGTCCAGCCATTTGCGTTGCGCCTGCGCGTCCACATCGGCCATCCCGCGGCGCCGCCCGAAGTCGCTGTTGGCCACCGCATCCACGCAGGCCAGGTACTGCCCTTTCACCGCCAGCCGCTGGAGCGCCTCCACGTCGCCCACCGACCAGGCATTGGCGCGCTCGGCCAGCAGCGGCAGCCCGTGTTCCACTACATCCAACGTACGACGGAAACATTCCACATCCTGCAGCGCGGTCCCGCGTACTTCCTTCAGCGCCTGCCGCGGGTCGGCGATCTTGATCGTGACCTGTGTCGAGACCGGCTTGAGGCCATGCGCCCTGCTGGCTTTTTCGACGACCTTGGACACCGGCGAGGACCGCCCGAGGCCGACGTCCTTGAGGGCGGCGGCGTACAACTGGGTGGCGGCCACCAGTGGCCGGTCTTTTTCGATGCCGTTGTCGCGCCCGATGTGCCGCTGTTTGAGTGCTTCCCAGCGTGCATAGAGATCGGCGGGCAGCACCTCGCGCAGCGTGCGGCCCTCCGGATCGCGGGCGGCCTTCATCGCCGAGGGCACCAGGGTCAGCCCCCGGAAGAAACCGACATCGGCATCCAGCGTCCAGCCGGGCGAGCCCAACACCTGCTGCGCGCTGGCGATCACCGCCTGTACCTCGTCGGCGCGCCATTGCAGTTTCGCCGGCAGCGGGGAGACCGTGCCGAGAATCCACAACGTGTGGCCCTGGCCGTTGCGGACCTGCCACATGCCCGGCCCCGGCTGTACACCGGACACCACGACCGGGGCGAGGTCGATCACCTCACCGGCCGGCGGCGCCTGCGCCGGCAACGGGTCCTGGCCGTTCACCTGGGCCGCGCCACCCACCAGCAGCGCGATCCCCAACGCCAGTGCCTTCCCTGCACGTACTGCATCGACCATGTCGCCTGTCCTGGATGAGGTGGAGCGCAGCGTACGGCGGCGCGTGACCGGCTGCGTGAAGTTTGCGTTGCGCCGCGCGGTCGGGACAATGAGCGAGGGCAGCCGGTTGGCTGCCCTCGCGTCGGATCACCGCGTCTTCGTGCGCCGGACCGTGGCCCGATCAGAACTCACGCCAGTCGCCCTCGATGCTCACGGTCGAGCGCGATGACAACGGGGTCACGTTGCCACCCGCAGGCCGAGGACGGGCAGCGGCATGCGGCGCCAGCGACGACGTCGGTGCCACCGTGCGTGGCAACACCGCCGCCTGCGGGTGGCCGCCGCTCTGCGCCGCCAGCCGGAAGCGCGCCACCGCGCCGGACAGCGCGACCGCCTGCTCTTCCATCGATCTGGCCGCCGTAGTGGCCTCTTCCACCAGAGCCGCATTCTGCTGCGTGGTTTCATCCAGCTGCACCACGGTCTGGCTGACCTGTTCGATGCCGGCGGACTGCTCCTGCGACGCAGCCGAGATCTCGGCCATGATGTCGGTGACCTTCTGCACCGAGGTGACGATCTCGGTCATGGTGACCCCCGCCTTGTCGACCAGCCCCGCACCGACGGCCACCTTGTCCACCGAGTCTTCGATCAGCCCTTTGATCTCCTTGGCCGCCGCGGCCGAGCGTTGCGCCAGCGTGCGCACCTCGCTGGCCACCACCGCAAAGCCCCTGCCCTGCTCACCGGCGCGGGCCGCTTCGACTGCCGCGTTCAAGGCCAGGATGTTGGTCTGGAAAGCGATGCCGTCGATGACGGTGATGATGTCGGCGATCTTCTTCGAAGAGGCCTCGATCCCGCGCATGGTGGAGACCACCTCCTGCACCACCTGGCCACCTTCGGAGGCCACCGCTCCGGCGCCGATCGCCAGCTGGTTGGCCTGCCGCGCGTGCTCGGCGTTCTGCCGCACGGTGGAGGTCAACTCCTCCATCGAAGCCGCGGTTTCCTCCAGGTTGGCCGCCTGCTGTTCGGTGCGGCGCGACAGATCACTGTTGCCGCTGGCAATCTCCACCGCCGCCGTATTGATGCTGCCGGCCGCGAACTGGATGCTGCCGATGATGCCGGTCAGCTGCCCGACGGTACTGTTGGCGTCATCCCGCATCCGCGCGAACACCCCCTGGAACTGGCCATCCATGCGGACCGTCAGGTCACCGGAGGCGATTGCCTTGAGCAATGCCGACAGCTGCCGGAGGTTGTCGTCGCTGACGTGCATCATCGTGTTCAAGCGCTCGATCATCACCTTGAACTGATGCTCGAAGGCATCGGCGTCGCCACGTTGGCTGAAGTCGCCCGCCGCGGCCGCCGAGGCAAGGCGGTGGATCTGACCATTGATCGCGGCGAGGTTCTGCTTGGTGGTGGCCATCGCCTCGGTAAAGCGCGCCTTGTCGCCCGGCAATGCCTCCAGGTCGTCGGCCAGATCACCCACGGCATAGTTGCGCACCACGTCGATGATCTTCTGCGTCAACGCGATGCTGCTGCCGACCAGTGCGTTGGTCCCGCTGGCAATGCGCCCGAAATCACCGGGGAAACGTCCTGCGTCGATGCGATGGTCCAGTTCGCCCAGGTCATGCCGGTGGGCCATCTCCTGCTGCGCGGTGGAGAATGCGCGCAACTGCCTGCTCATGTCCTCCATGCTCGCCAGCAACTGCCCGGTCTCGTCCCGGCTGCGTGCGCCCACCACGGTGTCGAAGCGGCCTTCGGCGATCGAGCGCGAGACCTCCATCGCCCGACGCAGCGGACCGACCAGGCTGCGGGTGATCCACCAGGCCATCACGCTGCCCGCCAACAACGCCAGGGCAGCAAAGGCCACCAGCAGGGTGCGCGATGCCTGGATGGCGTCATTGATGGCGGCCGCACCTTCCGCGTTGCGTCGTTCCTGCAGCTCCACCGCGGACTCGATCGAGGCCGCGCGCGCGGCCATCAATGGGCCGGCCTCGCCGTACAGCAGGGCGGTGGCCGCCTCGTCCTCGCCGGCACCGGCGTGCTCGATGATGCGGTTGTGCAGCGCGACCGCCGCCTCCTGCGCCGCCTTGATGGCCTGCTTGGCCTGCATCCCTTCGGCGTTGTGGGGGATGGCATCCAGCGCGGTACGCGCCTTGGCGTAGTCCTCGCGCACGGTCTGGATGCGCGCGAGGATCGCCGGTGTGTGCTGCTCGCCCTCCAGGATCAGGTCACGCAGGTTGGTTTCATTCTGGAAATTGCTACGGCGCATCGAGGAGAGCAACTGCACCTTGCGGTTGTTGGTTTCCATCTCCAGCACGCGCTTCCCGATTCCGGCCGCCTGGTACAAGGCCAGCGACGAGGAAAGGATCAACAGCATCAACAGCATGCCGAAGCCCAACGCCAGCTTGTTGCCCACCTTCAGATTTCTTACGTAGTCCATTGCATTGCGTCCGCTATATCGTCACGAGTGACATCGGAACCCAATTGCGGCTGCACGATTGATAGCTTGAGTCAATGATCAAGCGTGGCGGGAGGCCGTTTCCGTGATCGAATTCCGCAGCAGCGCCTTAATCGCGGACGACTTTTCGCGCGGCACGCCAAAGATCCGGCAGCGACGCCGGGCGACACCTTTTTGCTGCGCAGCAACACGCGGCGACGTCGGCGAGCCGGCGTCAATCGCCCGGCACCGTGATGTCCGTCAGGACAGGCTTGTGAGACAACTTCCTCAGATAAATCTCAGTTCTGTGACCGACTTCAGAAATTCGCCGGGGCCATCAGGGCACCGCGGAAGGCGTTCCCCTCTCATGCGGACACACGCACGCAGCGCAGTACCCGGCGCCTGTGCACAGGGCCGCGGCGACCGCGAACGATCGAAGGAACGAAGGAACGAAGGAACGAAGGAACGAAGATGAGGAGCGACACTGCAAGGTCTCGACCCGCGCTCGCGGGGAGATACACCCTTACAGCGTGGTGCCCGGGGCCGGAATCGAACCGGCATGGGGTTGCCCCCGGCGGATTTTAAGTCCGATGCGTCTACCAGTTTCGCCACCCGGGCTACGGCGCGCATAGGGTGCCTGATCGCACCGGTTTTTGGAATGCGTGCGCCGATACCGCGCCGCTCAGATCGCCCGGGAATACCGCACCGGCTGATCCGGCTGCGCCAGGTAGCGGTCGAAACACATCGCCAGCAGCCGCAGCAACGGACGCCCACGTTCACTGGCGCGCACCACCCCCTGCGCATAGTCGGCCAGGCCGTCCGCCTTCAGTGCGGCCAGCGCGCGCAGGCCATCGGCGAAATACGTCTCGAAGTCCACTCCATGCCGTGCCGCCAGGGCGGCGCCGTCCACTTCGCCGTGGCACATCAGCTGCCCGATCAAGTCGGCGCGCAGCACATCGTCCTCGTCCAGCTGCAGACCCCGCCAGACCGGCAGGCGCCCTGCATCGACCGCTGCTTCCCAGGCCGGCAGTTCGCGCGGGTTCTGGCTGTAGGTGTCGCCGATGTGACTGATCGCACTCGCGCCGAGTCCGACCAGATCGGTATCGGCGTGCGTGGTGTAGCCCATGAAGTTGCGGTGCAGCTGGCCCGCGCGTTGTGCACGCGACAGGTCCTCTTCGGGCAGCGCGAAATGGTCCATGCCGATGTACTGATATCCTGCGTCGGAGAGCCGCTGCACGGCCAGGCCGAGCAGCGCGAGTTTCTGTTCGGGGCTGGGCAGGTCCGCATCGGCGATCTGGCGCTGCGCGCGGAACAGATGCGGCAGGTGGGCGTAGCCATAGACCGCCAGTCGATCCGGGCGCTCACGCAACACGGTTTCCAGGGTCTGCGCGAAGCCGGCCAGCGTCTGCCTGGGCAGGCCATAGATGAGATCGACATTGACCGACCGCAGCCCGTACTCGCGGCACGCGCGCAGGATGTCCAAGGTGGCCTCCACGCCCTGCTCGCGGTTGATCGCCTTCTGTACGTCCGGATCGAAGTCCTGCACACCCAGGCTGGCGCGGTTGAAACCGAGCTCGGCCAGCACCGCGATGCCATCGCGGCTGACGAAACGCGGGTCCAGCTCGATCGAGAAGTCGCGGGCGGCGGCCGAGCTGAAGGTGAAGCGCTGGCGCAGCCCATCGATCAACTCGCGCATCTGCGCCGGTGCGAGGAAGTTTGGCGTGCCACCGCCGAGATGCAGCTGGATCACTTCGCGCGCCGGATCGAACTGCGGCGCCACCAGGTCCGCCTCGCTGAGGACCCGGGCGACGTAGCCGATGCCCTTGCCGTGGTCGCGGGTGATGACGCGGTTGCAGCCGCAGTAGAAACACGGACTGCTGCAGTAGGGCACGTGCACGTACAGAGACAGCGGCGGGCCGAGCCGGTTGCTGCCCGCGATGGCCTCGCGCAGGGCAAGCTCACCATAGCCGTCATGGAAATGCGGCGCGGTGGGATAGGAGGTGTAGCGCGGGCCGAGCCGATCGTGGCGACGCAGCAGCTCGGGGTCGAAGTGCCAGGCAAGGCCGGCGGCGGCAGGCGAGAAGGTATCCATGCCGCCAGCTTGCGCGTGCGCGGGTACGCGCGCATTGCGTCAGATCAATTCAGCCCAGACGGCCAGCCATCGGCAGGCTGGGCCAGCGCAGCATCTGGAAGCGGCGCCAGAAGGTATCGGCGATCCGCTCGGCCACATCGTCGGCAAGCCGTTGCATCGGCGGATTGCCGCATTCGGCGGTGGTCTGCCGGAAGAGCGCCAGCCAACGGTCGAACAGATCGCGGTCGAGCTCGTCCATGGCCATGTGCTTGGGCATCGGCGCCCCCTTGAAGCGGCGCGTACCGCGCAGCATCGCCGACCAGAAATCGACCAGCTGGGCCAGGTGCGCATCCCAGTCGTGGATCCGCGCCGTGAACACCGGGCCCAGGCGCGGCTCCTCGCGCACGCGCGCGTAGAAGTCATGCACCAGGCGGGTGACCTCCTCTTCGCTGCACAGGTCCAATGCAGGGAGGGGCAGTGCGTTGTCGGTGGGATCGGCCATGGACATCCTCGGGCGGCAACGCCCAGCATCGGCGGCAGCGCTTGTCGCTGCCTTGATCAGAATCAATGAAGGCCGTGGCGAAGCCTTCTAGTCTGGGCGCTCGACAGGAAGCACGCAGCCGCGATCCCGGCCCCCGGTCGGCGCGAAGTATAGCCGTGCCCTGCCCCCTCCTCCTGACCGTGGCCGCAATGAACGACCTGCACGACCCGCCCGACGGCAGCCGCCGACGGCTGATCCAGCAATGGGGCGCCATCCTGTGGCCCAGCTTCGTCGCGGCCGGCCTGGCCAGCGGGGTGTTCTTCGCGTTCGTCGACCCGCTGCGCCTGCGCGACATCAGCTTCCCGCAACACGAGATCAGCCGCGAGCTGGGCTACACGCTGGGGTTCTTCATGTTCTGGGGGGTGACCGCCGCCGCCAGCACGATCACCTGGTACCTGCTGCGGCCGATCCCCAGCGACGACGATGATCTGCCGCTGGGGTGACCATGACAGACCGCCTCGCCCTGCATCTTGTCAATACCTCGCCCGCCCCCCCTGCCCCGGCGCGACGCGCGCCACTGCGCTGGCGGCCGCTGCTGTCCGCGCTGCTGCTGGCCGGTTTCCATGCCCTGCCCTGGCTGCGCTGGGACGGGCAGCAGGCAGTGTTGTTCGACCTGACCGCGCGCCGTTTCGATCTGTTCGGCTGGACGCTCTGGCCGCAGGACGTGGGCATCCTGCTCGGCCTTGCCGCGGTGCTGGCCACCTCCCTGGCGCTGCTGACCAACCTCACCGGTCGCGTGTGGTGCGGCTACGGCTGCCCGCAGACACTGTGGAGCCGGTTGTTCCGCTGGATCGAACAGGGCAGCACGCGCTGGCTGCCGACCCCTGGCGTGGCGCGCACGGTCAAACACGTGCTATGGCTGCTGGTGGCCGCGTGGACCGGGATCACCTTCGTGGGCTTCTTCAGTCCGATCCATGGCCTGGTCGGCACCTCCTGGCCACCGGCCTGGAGTGGCTGGGAAACGTTCTGGATCGTGTTCTACGCAGCGGCCACCTGGGGCAATGCCGGCTTCCTGCGCGAGCATGTCTGTCGCGAGCTGTGCCCGTATGCCCGCATCCACGGCGTGTTCTGCGACAGCGACACCCCGCGCATGCACTACGACGCGCGCCGCGGCGAACCACGTGGACCGCGCATGGCCGGACTGGGCGGCGTCCACGCCCGCGGCCGCGGCCTGCTCGACCCCACCAGCGCCAGCGACTACGCGTTCCGTGCCGCGCATGAGGAGATCGCCGGCCCGATGCCGCACTTCAGCGCCGATCGGCTCGGTGATTGCCTGGACTGCGGGGCCTGCGTCAGCGCTTGCCCGATGGCGCTGGACGTGCGCGCCGGGCCGCACGCCGATTGCATCGGCTGTGGCGACTGCCAGGCCGCCTGCGATGCGCAGATGCGCGCCTGGCAGTTCCCGGGCGGGTTGATCCGCCATGCCAGCCCTGCGGCCATGCAGCAGCACGCGTCGCGTTGGTTCCGCCCGCGCACGCTCGCCGCGGCCGGCACGTTGCTGGCACTGCTCGGCATCGGTCTTCATCACCTGTGATCGCAGCGCGCCTGCGGATTCCCCCGCGCCGATTCCCGGTCCCCCGACCCGGTTTCAGCGTGCGCGCGGTCGCGCGCTGCGTGGCGGCACCAACTGGGCCCGCCGCACGATCCCCAACTGTTCGATGATCAACGCCAGCTCATTGGTGACGCGGGTTCGCGCAGTGCCCTGCGCCGGTGGGACCAGACGCTCGAGCACGCGCTGGTAGGTGGACCAGAATTCCGGGCCGCAGCCATGTTTCACGTAGCTGGCTTCCAGCTCGGTTCGCACTCCGTCAGCCAAGTCATGTTCGCCGTATTCCATACGACCTCCGTGGGACTTGCTTGCTTCAGGGACGACAAAACCCCCTCAGGGGCGGATTCACTTCGGGTTCACCTAAAATTTGCACGGTCATCGCATTAAGTCAATTAACCAAAGGGCAAACGCGACGACGATGATGAATCGTTCATATTAGGCCACTACCCGCCTCCGCATCATGCGGGCGCCATATTGACAGCAATATGTCAGCGCGATTCTGCAGATAATCCGCGACGGATTGGCCCAGCCCCGGCAAAACCGGCCAGCGCGGCATTCACCCAGCCGGCGGCCGCGTCTCATGCTGCCCGGCATGCTCGGGCAGATGCGGCGCGACGAACTGAAGCAGGCGCTCCATCGCACCTCCCGCCGGTGGAGTACCCGCAGGACGGTCGGCGAAGGCTTCCCAGTCGCCGGCCGAGAGCGCCTCGATCAAGGTGGGCTCCACGCCCAGCCAGCGCATGCTCCAGTAGGGGAAAAAACGTTGCGGTACACGTGCATGGCCAAGCTTGCGGATGGCCCGGTGGCTGCGCGCCTGCAGCACGCGCTCATGCACGGCCGACACCCCATCGTCGGGGCCCTCGAAGTACTGCACGAAACGGCTGCCATCGCAGAGCAGCACACCGGTCACCCCGGCCAGGCTGTTGAAGCGGATGGCATCCTCGACAAGCGCGTCGAGATGCTCCGCGGACAGCGGGCCCGCAACGTCGCTGACATACGCGATCGCGCATAAGGGCATGGGTAAACTCCGAGGATCTTCAAAGCACTATGCTGGCACTTTCAGGTACCTAAATAAAGCTGCTGGCTGAAGCATTCAGACGTCGGAATAAACGAAAGGTTTTCGCCGTAACACTTTCGTCGATCCGGCGTCCGCCTCGGTACCAGGCCGACTTACCGGCCCGGCGCAATCGCACTCCGCACCGCCTCACTGAAGGCATCGAGCAGGAACGGCTTGGCGATCATCGCCATGCCGTTGTCGAGGAATGCCGAACGCTCCTGCGCTTTCTCCGCGTAGCCGGTCATGAACAGCACCGGCAGGCACGGCCGCGATTGCCGCGCGATTTCCGCCAGCTGCCGTCCGTTGAGGCCGGGCAACCCGACATCGGTGATCAGCAGGTCGATTTTCTTCGACGAGCCCAGGATCGGGATCGCGCCATCGGCATCCCCGACCACTTCGGCGGTATAGCCGAGATCCTCGAGCACCACCGTCACCAGCATCCGCACCTGCTCGTCGTCTTCCACCACCAGGATCGACTGCCCGGCGCCAAGCGAGACCGCCTGCGCGTTCGGCGCGACGGCGTCCTCGGCGGCGTCGTGCACCACCGGCATGAACAACGAGACGGTGGTGCCCTGCCCCGGCGTGGAATCCACGGTGATGTGACCGCCCGACTGCTGCATGAAGCCATAGATCATCGACATGCCCAGGCCGGTGCCCTTGCCGATCGGTTTGGTGGTGAAGAACGGCTCGAAGATCCGCTCGACCACCTCCGGCGGCATGCCGGTGCCCGAATCGGAGACCGCCACCACGGCGTACTCGCCGCCCGGGATGGTCGGAAGCGTTCCGTCGGCAACGTGGACATGCGACGTGCGCAGCCGCAACTCGCCGCCGTCGGGCATGGCATCGCGTGCATTGATGGCCAGGTTGAGCAGTGCGCTTTCGAACTGGTTGCTGTCCAGGTTCGCGTGCAGCGGCATATCGCTGGTCACCATCTGGATGCGGATCGATTCCCCCAGGGTACTGCGCAGCAGGTGCTGGACCGAACCGACCAGCTCATTGAGCTCCACTGTCTTCGAGTCCAGCGATTGTCGGCGCGAGAATGCCAGCAGCCGCTGGGTCAACGCGGCCGCACGCTGGCTGGAGGCGGCTGCCGCATCCAGGAAGCGTTCCAACCCCTCCATGCGCCCCATTTCCAGGCGCATGCGCATGATGTCGAGCGAGGACAGGATGCCGGTCAGCATGTTGTTGAAGTCATGCGCGATGCCGCCGGTGAGCTGGCCGATCGCATCCATCTTCTGCGACTGCCGCAATGCGGCCTCGCTGGCCTCGCGCGCGGCCATCTGGCGTTCCAGCTCGGCGGTGCGCTCGGCCACCATCGCCTCCAGGTCCAGCGCGTGCTGCTGGCTGCTCTCAAGCGCCAGCTTGGAGGCGGTGACATCGGTGACGAAGACGTGGAACCCGTCCGGCGCTCCCTCCGCATCGAAGCGCGGCGAGTAACGGATTTCGCTGTCGCGCCGGCGGCCATCACTGAACGGCCAGTTGGCTTCGAACACGACGTGCTCGCCGGACAACGCGCGTTCTATCAAAGGACGGCGACTGGTCCAGACCTCCTGCCCGAATACCTCCGGCACGCGCTTGTCGATCACCTCCGACACCGGTCGCTCGAACCAGGTTTCATAGGCCTTGTTCGCGAAACGGTAGTGCAGGTCACGGTCGATGAAGGCGATCAGCACCGGCATCGCATCGGCCACCAGGCGCAACTCGGCCTCGCTGCGCTCCAGCGCGGCGCGCCCATCGGCCAGCGCCCGCATCTGGTCTCGGACCAGGAACTGTTTGTCGCGTGCGCGCAGCGCACTGCGCACCGAGCTCAGCAGCGAGCTGCTGCCCAGCGGCCGGTCCAGTTCGATGAGGTTGATCGCCAGCTGCAGCCCGGCATCCGCCAACGGACGCTTCTGCGAGCGTGGCGAACGCAGCAGGATGAACGGAATGTCCGACCACGACGGTTGACGGGACAGCGGCTCCAGCAACGCGGCGGTACCCTTCGCGACGGCTTCTTCGGTGACCACCACCGCGCCGACGTCGTCATCAAGCGCCTCGGCCAGATGCGCCAGGCCCTCCTGGATGGTGGTCCGCAGTCCGGCAGTAGTGAGCACCGCCGCGATGCTCTGCGCATCACGCCCGAAGGGTGCCACGATGTGCACCACCCCTGGCGCGGCGTCACTCTGCACGCGTATGGCCGAGCAGATGCGCCGTATTGCCCACGAACTCCGGTGTGCCGGTCAGGATGCCCTTGAACTCATTGAGCGGCGCGCTGAGCGAGATGCCCTTGCCGTCGATGTTCAACTCGCGGATCGTGTTCTCGTGCGCACCACCGCGGTTCTTGATCACCGAGATCGCCTTGCGGATCCGCCCCTGCGATTCGAAAAAGCGGAACAGCACGACCGAGTCGGCGATATAGGAAACGTTGAGATTGCCCGTGGACATGGTGCCGACCAGCCCGTGTTGCGGATTGATCAGGATGGTCGCCACGCCCTTCTGGTTGAGATAGGAAAGCATCTCGTGCAACTGGAGCATCAGCTGCTTTTCCTGCGGCATGGCGGTGACGTAGCCGTTGAGGCTGTCGATCACCAGCAGGCGGCAGTGGCGCTCCTCGACCGCACGCTGCATGTTCCAGGCGAACTCACCCGGAGAGATCTCGGCCGGATCCACCTGCTGGATCTCCAGCAGACCCGAGGCCAGATGCTTGCTGAGATCGATGTCCAGCGACTCGGCGCGCGCCAGCAGGGTGCCGATGCGCTCATCGAACTCGAAGATGCAGCAGTGCTCCCCGCGTTCGCAGGCCGCCCACACGTACTGCAGCGCCACGTTGGTCTTGCCGCTGCCGGCCGGGCCGGTCAGCAGCGTGCTGGTACCCCGCAGCGGTCCGCCACCGAGCAGACTGTCGATCTCACCCACCCCACTGCTGATCGGCGTGCCGTTGAACTTGGCGTGGTGGTCCGACGCGATCAAGCGCGGGAAGACCTCCAGGCCGCCTTCGCGGATGGTCATGTCGTGGTAGCCGGCCGTGAAGTTCACGCCGCGCAGTTTCTGCACATGCACGCGGCGCCGCGCCGGACCAAAATCCAGCGTCAGGCGTTCCAGCGACACCACGCCATGGCAGAGACTGTGCAGCTGGCCATCGCGCTCCTCGCCGGAAGCGGTCATGTCATCGACCAGCACCACCGTCGCGCTCTTGGGCGCGAAGAACTGCTTGAGCGACAGGATCTGCCGGCGGTAGCGCAGCGGATCCTGCGAGAGCAATCGCAGTTCGGATAGCGAATCGAACACCACCCGGTGCGGCTTGATGCGCTCGACCTCGCCCAAGATCAGCTTGACCGCCTCATCCAGCTCGACCTCCCAGGAATGCAGCACCGACTGCAGGCGGCCATCGCCCAGCGCCTCTTCGGCCGAGGCCAGCTCGAACAGCTCAAGGCCGTCCAGCGACCAGCCGTGGGCATGCGCGACCTCGCGCAGCTCATCGGCCGTCTCGGAGAGCGTGATGTACAGGCAGCGCTCGCCCTTGCTCAGTCCGTGCAGCAGGAACTGCAGGGACAGCGTGGTTTTGCCCGATCCGGGCGGTCCCTCGAGCAGATACAGCCGCCCCTGCGGGAAGCCCCCGCCCAGGATGCTGTCGAGGCCTTCGATACCCGTCGCTACGCGTGCTTTTTGTGTCTGCATAAGGCTGCCAATATGGACGAGCGCAGCATACGGAGCGCCTTGTGTAGGCCCCGTCGGCTCAGCCCCGCCAACCTGAATACAGCCCGAAACGCACAAAGCCCGCTTACGCGGGCTCTGGGCTACTTTCTATTTGGAGGCCTGGGTCGGAATTGAACCGGCGTACGCGGATTTGCAGTCCGCTGCATGACCACTCTGCCACCAGGCCGGTGACCCTACGATCATCAAGGGCGTAATGCATGCCCCGATAGAACAAGACCCCGAGAACGGGGCCTGGTCAGGATTTGGAGCGGGAAACGAGACTCGAACTCGCGACCTCAACCTTGGCAAGGTTGCGCTCTACCAACTGAGCTATTCCCGCAAAATCAAGCGTGTATGTTACCGAAACCACTCGAAACACACCAGCTTTTTCACACTTTTTTTCACATCCCGGCCGATGCCCTTGACCGGATGCCCGCGTGCCACCGCGGAGAAAAACAAGGCCCCAAGGGGGCCCTGTCGAAATCTGGAGCGGGAAACGAGACTCGAACTCGCGACCTCAACCTTGGCAAGGTTGCGCTCTACCAACTGAGCTATTCCCGCAGACTTTCGCTTGCCCCGACGGCACCGCACCCTTGGGCGCTGGAGGCTGTCGGCCCCTCGACCTGCGTCGAAGGAGCGCTATTCTGTCGGAATTCCTTCACGTCGTCAACATCCTTTTCGTCCCGTCCGGCCGCCCCTCTCGCCTGACGGAAGCACCCGGTCGGTCGGCTTGTCCTTCGTCGGCGGAGGGAGGCACGACATTGCCTATCCGCGATGGCGACCCGGTTGAAACCAGAGGTAGTGCAGTGCTGCCCTGAAGGCGTCTGGCTGCATGCCATATATGTGACTTGCCTAACAATTTCACACTGCCAGGATTCGCATTCTCTCAGGCGAGTCCCCCTTTTCTGTTGCCCCTCACCGTCAAGGAAAAAGGCGCATGCACACCCCAGCCAGCAGCCCATCGCCCCCCGGCAACGTCCACCCGCCATTACCCGACTTCCTCCAGTCGCGCGTGGACGGGCACAGCATCGGCCGCGTCCAGCAGCGCTGGTCAGGCCAGCACCTGTTGCGCGGCCAGATACCCGGCAACGACGCGCTGCTGCTGTCGAGCAATGACTATCTGTGCCTGGCCAGGGAGGATGCACTGATCCAGGCGCAAGCGCGGGCGCTGTTGCAGTCGCACCACCAACTGCTGATGTCGGCGGTGTTCCTGCAGGGCGACAATCCAACCGCGCGATTGGAACGGCGCCTGGCACAGTTCGTTGGCGCGCAGGACAGCATCCTGTGCCAGTCCGGCTGGGCTGCCAACGTAGGGCTGCTGCAGGCCATCGCCAGCCCCAGCGTTCCGGTGTATCTCGACATCCATGCGCACATGTCGTTATGGCAGGGCGCGCAGGCCGCCCAAGCGCGCGCGATCCCTTTTGCGCACAACGATGTCAGGCACGCCGAACGGCAGATTCTCAAGCATGGGCGCGGGGTGATCGCGGTGGACGCGGTCTACAGCACTAATGGCAGCTTGTGTCCGCTACCCGATTTCGCCGACCTCGCCCACCGCTGTGACTGCATCCTGGTGGTGGACGAATCGCATTCGATGGGTACCCACGGGCCTCGAGGCGCCGGCCTGGTGGCCCAACACCAGCTGTACTCCAAGGTGCACTTCCAGACTGTCAGCCTGGCCAAGGCATTCGCAGGGCGTGCCGGCCTCATCACCTGCCCCACCGCATTCAAGGACTACTTCGCAATGGAGTCGTTCCCGGCCATCTTCAGTTCCAGCCTGCTCGACCATGAGTTGGCCTGGTTCGGGCAAGCCGCGGATTTCCTGCAGCACGCCCAGCAGCGCCGCCACCGCCTTGCCCACATCAGCGGCCAGGTGCGTGCCGCGCTGACCGAGCTCGGCTATGCCGTGGGGAGCGGCAGCGAACAGATCATCGCCCTGGAACCCGGCCTTGAATCACTGACGCTGAAACTGCGCGACGCCCTGCAGTCGCGGGGGATTTTTGGCTCGGTGTTCTGTGCGCCGGCGACCGCACTGAACCGCTCGTTGATGCGACTGTCGATGAACGCCGGGTTGAGTGACCTGGATCTGGAACGATTGATCGATACCTGCGCGGCAATCCGCGACGAGGTGAAGCTGGCACAGTGGCGGCAACCGCTGCGAAAAGCCGGGCGCCAGGCGGCGTGAGCCATGCGCTCATCGCGTCGATGAGCGTTCAAGGCGCGCTCCAAAGAAAAAGCGACCCGAAGGTCGCTTTTTCTTTGCCCCGCTGCGATGACGCTACCGCGGATGCCTTGTCTGGAGCGGGAAACGAGACTCGAACTCGCGACCTCAACCTTGGCAAGGTTGCGCTCTACCAACTGAGCTATTCCCGCTTGGGAGGCGAAATTCTACAGCCAAATGCAGGGCTGTCAACAGCCCTCAGGCATTCTTTTTTGCTTTGGCGTTCTCGCGCGCAAGGCGCTCGTCCTCGCGCAGGCTCGGCCACGCCGCATGCAGGTACTGCAGGCCCGACCACAGGGTCAGGATCGAGGCGATCGCCAGGGTCCAGTCGCCGATGTGGAAGACCTGGATACCCATCCAGATATCCTGCATCGGGGTGTGCGGCGCCACCGAGTACAGCAGGCACAGCAACGCGACCATCTGCGCGGTGGTTTTCACCTTGCCGATCACCGCCACGCGCACCTTGGCGCGCTGGCCGATCTCGGCCATCCATTCGCGCAGTGCCGAGACGGCGATTTCGCGACCGACGATCACCGCCGCCCACACCGCCATCCAGGCAGTGGGATGGCCCTGCACGATCAGGAACAGCGCCACGGCCACCATCAGCTTGTCCGCGACCGGGTCGAGGAAGGCGCCGAATGCCGACTGCAGGTCGTAGCGGCGGGCAATCCAGCCATCGAGCCAATCGGTGAGCGCCGCCAGGCCGAAGATCGCCGCGGAGGCGAAATTGGTCCACTTGTAGGGGAGATAGAACACCAGCACCAGGACGGGGATCATCACGATCCGCAGCAGGGTCAGCCAGGTGGGGAGGGTCAACTTCATTGCGTCTCTCTACTCGCCCGCCGCATCGGGCGTGGGCAGTCCATGAAGGTTAGCGTAGATACGCGCAGCGAGGGCGTCATTGATGCCGTCCACGTTCGCGATTTCCGCTTCGCCGGCGGCCTTGAGGCCGACCAGGCCGCCGAAATGCTTGAGCAGGCTGGCCCGCCGGCGTGGACCGATGCCGGGAATATCCTCGAGCTTGCTGGTCATGCGGGCCTTCTGGCGGCGCCCACGGTGGCCGGTGATGGCGAAGCGGTGGGCCTCGTCACGCACCTGCTGGATGAACTGCAGGGCGGGCGACGCGGCCCCGGGACGCAGCTCGCGCCCGTCCGGCAGCACCAGCGCTTCATGCCCTGCCCTGCGCTCCACGCCCTTGGCCACGCCGACCAACATCACCCCTTCCACGCCCAGATCGGCCAGCGCCGACTGCGCCTGGGCCAACTGGCCGGCACCGCCATCGATCAGCAGCAGATCCGGCAGCACGCCGTCTTCCTCGACCGCGCGACGGAAGCGGCGTTCGATCGCCTGGTGCATGGCCGCGTAATCATCGCCCGGCTCGATGCCGCTGATGTTGAAGCGGCGGTACTGGCTGCGCACCGGACCGGCCGCGTCGAACACCACGCAGGACGCCACGGTGGCTTCGCCCATGGTGTGGCTGATGTCGAAGCACTCCACCCGCTTGACCTGCTCGGCCAGGCCCAGCATCTGCCGCAGGTCTTCGCTGCGCGCGTGCTGTGCGTTGCGGCTGCCCATCTCGGTGACCAGGGTGATCTGCGCGTTGCGTGCGGCCAGTTCGACATAGCCGGCGCGCTCACCGCGCACGTTCCAGCGCAACTGCACCTTGTGCTCGGCCGAGGCACTCAGTGCCGACTCGATCAGGCTGGCGTCGGGAATTTCGCGGTCGAGCAGGATCTCGCGCGGTGGTGCGTGCTCGGCGTAGTACTGGGAGACGAATGCGCCCAGCACTTCGTCGGCGCTTTCTTCGCCATTGGTGCGCGGGAAGAACGGGCGTGTCCCCATGTTGCGGCCATCACGGAAGGCCAGCAGCAGCACGCAGGCACTGGCGCCCTGGGTCGCGCAGGCGAGCACGTCCAGATCGGCCGCACGGCCGTCCACGTACTGGCGGGTCTGCATGCTGCGCAGTGAAGCGATCAGATCGCGCAGGCGCGCGGCCTGTTCGAACTCCAGTGCTTCACTGGCCGTCTGCATCTGGGTGCCGAGCTCACGGGCGAGCTGGTCACTCTTGCCTTCCAGGAACATCGAGGCGCGGCGTACCGATTCGGCGTAATCCTCCGGCGCCACCAGGTCCACGCACGGCGCGCTGCAGCGGCCGATCTGATACTGCAGGCAGGGCCGCGAGCGGTTGCGGAACACGCTGTCTTCGCAGCTGCGCAGCTTGAACAGCTTGTGCATCAGGTTGAGCGTTTCGCGCACCGCGGTAACGCCCGGGTACGGCCCGAAGTAACGCCCCGGCACCGCCCGCGGCCCACGGTGCAGCGCGATCCGCGGCCATTGTTCGCGGGTCAGCAGCACGTGCGGATAGGTCTTGTCGTCGCGCAGGGAGACGTTGTAACGCGGCGAGAGCGACTTGATCAGCTGGTTTTCCAGCAGCAGCGCCTCGGCCTCCGAGCGGGTCACGGTCACGTCCATGCGCGCGACCTGCGACAGCATCGACATGATCCGGGTGGTCTTGGGGGTGCCGTTGAAATAGCTGCCCACGCGGTTGCGCAGCGCGCGCGCCTTGCCGACGTACAGCAACGTGTCGTCCGCGGCGTACATGCGGTACACGCCGGGGGCGGTGCTCAGGTGGGCCGCAAATGCCTTGCCATCGAAGGCGGGGGCGGAAGAAGCAGTCATTCGTTGATCGGCACGTCGCTCAGGACACCACTGACAGGGTCGAAACGCAGCACGGCATGGGCGTCGGTCTCGGCGATCCATACCGCGCCACCGCCCAGCGCCAGGCCGGCCGGGCCGTGCAGGCGGCGTGGCAGTTCCAGCGTGCTCAGTTCGCCGCCGCCCAGGCGCAGCGTGCGCAGGCGGCCGTTGCCGGCGTCAGCGATCCACAGCAACGGCGCATCCGGACTCAGCGCGATCGCCTGCGGGTACTGCAGCAACGCTGACGTCCGCGGCCCGTCCTGTTCGCCGAAGGCCCACAGTCCCTGCCCGACCAGCGTCTGCACCAGATCGCCGCGCAGCTGCATCGCACGGATCGACGAGCCCAGCGCATCGCAGACGTACAGCACCTGCTGGACCGCCGCGACCGAGCACGGCTGCGCGAACGCGGCCAGGTGGCCACTGCCGTCACGCTCGTCGATCGCCCCGCTGCCGGCCCGCCACTGCAGGCTGCGCTGGCCGAGGTGATAACTCCAGATGCGGTTGTCGCCGGCCATCGCGATGTGGATCTGGTTGTCGGCGACCGCCAGCCCCTGCGGGTGGTTCAATGCCGTGCGCCGCGGATCAGCGACCGGCCCTTCGATCGGCTCGCCGGGGCGGCCGGTGCCGCACAGGGTGTCGACCTGGCCGGACAGCAGATGGATCCGGCGCAGCGCATGGTTGCCGGTGTCGGCGACGTAAAGCCATTCGCGTTCGAGCGCGAGGCCCTGCGGATGATGGAAGGCCGCCTGGGCCTGGTCGCCGTCCATGAAATCGGCCGTGCCCATGCCGAACTGGCGCAGCACACGGCCCCCGTGGCTGCACTCCAGCACGCGGTGATGACCGGTATCGGCGATGTAAAGGCGCTCGGTGGTCACCGCCAGCCCGGTCGGGAACCGCAGCGGGAGGCGCGGTTCCGGGCTCAGTTCGCGGGCACCATGCAGCTCCTCGTCGGACGGCCGCGCGCTGCCATCGCACAGGGCGGTCAGCGCACGCTCCAGTTCCCCGCCGAGCCCGACCAGCCGTTCGCGTTCGCGCCCCTGGGCATCGAGCAGGACCAGCGTCGGCCATGCGGTCACGCCGAAGCGGCGCCAGCCATCCCATTCCGCGTCCAGCAGCGCCGGCGCGTTGAGGCCCTGGCGACGCAGCAGCTTGCGGGACTGGTCAGGGTCGCGCTCACCATCGAAACGGGGCACCTGCAGCACCAGCAACTGCAGCTTGCCCGGATGGCGCGATTGCCACTGGGCCAGTTCGGCCAGACGTTGTGCGCACCACACCGAGGCTGCGTTGACGAAGGCCAGCACCACCGGCCGCCCCTGCAGCTCGGCGAGGGTGGCGGGCTTGGCGTTGAGCCAGGTGGCGAATTCGGGCAGATCCTGGACGGGCTGGACGTTCATGCCCTGATTATGCCGGACTACGCGTCATGCAACCGTCGTGCCACGGTCACGGGTGGGCGGCCCACCAGGCTTCGGCACGCTCCAGATCGTCCGGGGTATCGATGCCGGGCGGGAACTCGGCCGGGGCCAGGGCAACGCTGATGCGATGCCCTGCTTCCAGCACGCGCAGCTGCTCCAGCGATTCCAGCTGCTCCAACCTGCCCGGCGGCAGCGCGGCGAACTGGCGCAGGAACGCGGCGCGGTAGCCGTAGATGCCGATGTGGCGCAACCAGTGCGGTCCGGACAGCGTGTCACGCGAGCGCGCGAAGGCGTCGCGGTGCCACGGAATCGGCGCGCGGCTGAAGTACAGCGCATCGAGGTTCTGCTTGCGCACCACCTTGACCACGTTCGGATCGAACAGGGTTTCGGCGTCCTCCACCGGCGTGGCCAGCGTGGACATCTCCGCACCGCTGTAGACCAGCGCTTCGGCCACGGCACGGATGCCCTCGGCCGGCGCGAACGGCTCATCACCCTGCAGGTTCACCACCAGGGTGTCGTCCGACCAGCCGGCCTGCGCGGCGCACTCGGCCAGCCGATCGGTGCCGGACGCGTGCGTGGTGGAGGTCATTGCCACGCGCACATCGGCCAGGCCCTGCAGGGCATCGGCGATGCGCTGATCGTCGGTGGCCACCCACACCTCGCGTGCGCCGGCGAGCAGTGCACGCTGTGCCACGCGCAGCACCAGTGGCTCGCCGCCGAGCAGGCGCAGCGGCTTGCCCGGCAGCCGCGAGGCGGCGTAACGGGCGGGAATGGCGACGACGAACTCGACGGAAGCACTCATGCGGGATGACCTGTACGAAAGGAAGGCAATCAGGGCCTCAGTGTGCCGCAACCGGGACCGGCCCGGTCAACGCTTGCCGAGCTTCTCGACGCGGTCCAGCAGGCTGATCCAGAACGCGGCCGGCAGTTCAGCCGACAGTGGCACGGCGAAGTGCCACTCGGTCGCGAAGGCCTTGCACTTGACCGCATCCTTTTCGGTCATCAACACCGGCAGCTCGCTGCCGAAGCGCAGATCCGCCGGCTGGTAGGCATGGTGATCGGCAAAGGCATGCGGCACCACGCCGATGCGATGCGCACGCAGCATGTCGAAAAAGCGCTGCGGGTTGGCGATGCCGGCCACCGCATGCACGCGCTGGCCCTGGAAATGCGAGAGGCGTCGCGCGCGGCCGCCCTGCAGCGGCTGCGCACTGTCGATGCGCAGTTGCATCGGCCACTCACCGAAGCCGCAGGCGGTCTGCGCCTCGGTGCCATCGCTGGCCTGGCCCATGTTGACCACGCGGAAATCACAGTCGCGCGCGCGGCTGGCCGGCTCGCGCAGCGGCCCAGCAGGAATCAGCCGGCCATTGCCATAGCGACGCTGGGCGTCGACCACTTCGATCTCGATATCGCGCGCCAGCCGGTAATGCTGCAGGCCGTCGTCGCAGACGATGATGTCGCACCCCGCCTCGACCAGCGCCTTGCCGGCCGCGACACGGTCTGCATCGACCCGCACCGGCACGCCGGTCTTCCAGGCGATCAGCACCGGCTCGTCACCTCCGAGCGCGGTATCGGTACTGGCCAGCACCCAGCGCGGCGTCCCCGCGTCCTCGCGGCCATAGCCACGGCTGGCGACACCCGGCTTCCAGCCCGCGTCGCGCAGGCGGTTGACCAGGGCAATCGTCAGCGGGGTCTTGCCGGTGCCGCCGGCAGTGACATTGCCGACCACCACCACCGGCACCGGCAGCGAATGCCGTTTCAACCAGCGACGGCGATAGGCCATCCGCCGCAGCGCGATCGCTGCGCCGTACAGCGGCGATGCCAAGCGCGCCAGGAACGGTATGGCGCTGCCGTCATACCAGTACGACGGCGTCTGCGTGCCCTTGCCTGCCATCAAGGCTGCCTTTCGCGGAACTGCATCTTGTGCAGATGCTCGTACAGGCCGCCCAGCGCCAGCAGCTCGGTGTGCGTGCCACGTTCGACGATGCGGCCATGATCCATCACCAGCACCTGGTCGGCATGTTCGATGGTGGACAGGCGGTGCGCGATCACCAGCGTGGTGCGCTCGGGCATCAGGCGCTGCAGGGCATCCTGCACCAGGCGCTCGGATTCGTTGTCGAGCGCGGCGGTCGCTTCGTCGAGGATCAGGATCGGCGCGTCGCGCAGGATCGCGCGGGCGATCGCCAGGCGCTGGCGCTGGCCGCCGGAAAGCAGCGCGCCATTCTCGCCGACCGGTGTCTGCAGCTGCTGCGGCATGCGCGCGATGAACTCCCACGCATTGGCGGCCTCGGCGGCGGCGCGGATCTGCGCGTCGGTCGCCTCCATGCCGTACGCGATGTTGGCGCCCACGGTGTCATCGAACAGCATCACCTTCTGTCCGACCATGGCGACCTGGCGGCGCAGGTCGGCCAGCGGGTAATCATCCAGTGCCACGCCATCGAGCGTGATGCGGCCGCCGCTGGGCTCGTAGAAGCGCGGCACCAGCCGGATCAGGCTGGTCTTGCCGCTGCCGGAGCGGCCGACGATGGCCGTCACCGTGCCCGGCCTGGCCACGAAACTGATGTCATCCAGCGCGATCCCGGTGTCCTCGCGGTAGCGCAGCATCACATGCTCGAAGGCGAGCTCGCCACGCGCGCGACCGATCCGCTGGATACCCTGGTCGCGCTCGACCGGCATGTCCAGAATCCCGAACAGGCGCTCGGCGGCGGCGACGCCGCGCGAAATCGAGGTCTGCACACTGGTCAGGCGACGCAGCGAGGGAATGATCGCCATCATCGAGGTCATCAGGCCCATGAACTGGCCCGCGTTGAGCTTGCCGGCCAACGCCTCGCGGGTGGACACCCATACGATCACGGCCAGCGCCAGCGCGGCCAGGAACTGCACCGTGCTGGAGGCCAGCGCGCGCGTGGTCTCGACCTTCATGTTCAGGCCGAGCATGCGGTTGGCCAAGCGCGAGTAGCGCGAGATTTCGTGCGCCTGGGTGCCGTGCACCTTCACTTCCTGCTGCGCGGCCAGCGACTGCTCGGCGGTCTGCGCCATGCCGCCCATGCCGTCCTGGATGCCCCGGCTGATCCGGCGATAGCGCTTGCCGACGATCGAGACGATCACGCCGATCAGCGGCACCACCACCAGCATCGCCATCGTGACCTTGACGCTCATCTGCAGCATCACCACCAGCATGGCGATGATGGTCAGGGTATCGGCCACCAGGGTCTTGAGCGCATCGGCGCTGGCCTGGGTGACCTGCTCGGTGTCGAAGTTCAGGCGGCTGACCATCACCGGCGTGGCCTCGGCATCGAAATGCGAGGACGGCAGGTGCAGGTACTTCTCCAGCACCTGCTCACGCAGGTCACGCACCACGCTGCGGCCGGTGCGGGCAAGCGCGTAGTCGCTGACCAGGGTGGCCAGGCTGCGCATCATGAACAGACCGAGGATGGTCAGCGGCAGGATCACCGCCATGCGCGGCTCCGGGTTGACGAAGCCACGGTTGACCAACGGCTCCATCAGCTTGGTGAAGCTGTAACCGGCCAGGGCCTCGACCACCATCGCGATCACGGCCGCGACCATGAACACCCAATAGGCCCCGGTATAGCCCAGCAGGCGCTTGTAGATCGGCCAGACGGACGAATGTTTCTTGCTCATGGACGCACCTCCGGCGCGGTAGCGATGGCGATGCGGCGGAAGCCCAGCTGGCCCAGGGCATCCTGGGCGGTGACGACAGCCTGGTAAGGCGTACGCGCGTCGGCGCGCAACAGTACGGTCTGTTCACGATCACTGCCGGCGACCGCGGCGATGGTCTGCTTGACCGACTCGACGTCGGTGCGCAGGACTTCCTGATCGTTGATGAAGTAGCGCCCCTCGGCATTGACCAGCACGCTCAGCGAGCGCGGCGGCTCGGTGGTGTCCTGCTGGCTGGCGGTCGGCAACTGCAGCTGCAGCGTCGAGCGCGCGTCGAAGGTGGTGGTGACCACGAAGAAGATGATCAGGACGAGGATCACATCGATCAGCGGGACCAGATCGATGTGCGGTTCGTCCTGGATCCGGTCATTGCGGATACGCATCCGTCAGCCCTTGACCGTGACGGGTGCGGCGCCGGCCGGGGCACCGGTGGGACGCGGCGCAGTGTTCATCACGCCGGGACGGCCATCCAGCGCGTCCAGCAGGGCCGACGCCTCCTGTTCCATCTCGATCACGTAGCCGGCGATGCGGCCCTTGAAGTAGCGATGGAACATCAACGCGGGGATCGCCACGATCATGCCGGTGGCGGTGCACACCAGCGCCTTGCCGATGCCGCCGGCGAGCTGGTTCACATCGCCCACGCCATGGTCGAGAATGCCCATGAACATCTGGATCATGCCGACCACCGTGCCGAGCAGGCCCAGCAGCGGGCCGGCCGAGGCGATCGTGCCGAGAGCGTTCAGGAACCGCTCCATGCGGTGAACCAGATGCCGCCCGGCATCTTCGATGCGCTCGCGGATCTGGTCACGCGGACGGTTGCGTGCTTCCAGTGCGGTGGCCAGCAGCGCACCCAGCGGCGAGTTGCCGCGCAGCGACTGGATATGGCTCGGGTCGAGCTTGCCGCGCGCGGCCCAGTTGCGCACTTCCTGCCCCAGCCCGGGGGGCAGGACTTCATTGCGGCGCAGGGTCCAGAAACGCTCCAGGACAATTGCCAAAGCCAGTACGCCCAACAGCAGCAGCGGCAGCATCGGCCAGCCACCGGCCTTGACCAGTTCCCACACGTTTCAATCCTCCGGCCCAGCGGCCGCCTGTTTGATCGCCGATAGGATAGCAGCCGACCGGCTCCGCTCCGCGGCATCCCACCAACGTCGCTCGAAAACCCGTTGTTCACGCACCTGCAGGCCTTCACGCCCGAGCCAGACACGCACCGCGCCGCTCTCGGCCGTGTTGAGCACCTCGGCGCCCACCGCCTGCCAACGCGCCACCACCTCGGCACGCGGATGGCCGAAGCGATTGCGGTGGCCGGCCGAGACAATCGCCAGGCGCGGCGCGACGGCGTCCACCCAGGCCGGGGTGGAGGAGCTGGCGCTGCCATGGTGCGGCACCACCACCGCCGCGGCCGCCAACAGCGCGCCGGCCTGCTGGAGCAGCAACGCTTCGCTGCCCTTCTCGATGTCGCCGGCCAGCAGGATCGCCCCCTGCCCGGTTTCCAGACGCAGCACGCAGCTGCTGTCGTTGATCGAACGGGGTTCACCGCGCGGTGGATGCAGCACCCGGAACGTCACCCCGTCCCACTGCCAGGATTGACCGGCGTGGCAGGCCGAGGCGCGGCCGCGAAGGGCACCCTGTGGCGCCTGCAGCGCCGCGCCGGGAAAGCTGCGGCGCACGCCAGGCAGACCGCCGGTGTGGTCGCGGTGGTCGTGACTGATCATGATCCGGTCCAGCCGGCCCTGCCCCAGCGCACGCAGCGTAGGCACCACGATCCGTTCGCCGGCATCGTAGCCATCGTCGCTCCCCGGCCCGGTGTCGTAGAGCAGCGCGTGCCGGCGGGTGCGCACCGCCACCGCCAGGCCCTGCCCCACATCCATCACCAGCAGCTCCACCTCGCCGTGCCGGGGCCCATGGCGCGCCGGCCACAACAGCGGCAGGCACAGCAGCAGGGCGGGCAGCCGACCGCCGCTGCCACGTGGCAGCAGCAGCCAGAACACCCCGGACACCGCCGCGACCAGCGCCCAGCGGTTGGCCTGCGGCAGCCACCACAGCGACAGCTCGCTGCGCGCTGCGTACCCGAACAGCCACCAGCTCGCGTCGAAGCACCACGCCGCCAGCTGCCAGGGCCAGCGCCCCGCCCCCTCGATCAGCACTTCCAGCGCGGTACCGAGCAGCGCCAGCGGCACCACCACCATCGTCCACCAGGGAATGGCGACCAGATTCACCAGCGGCCCGGCACGCGAGGCCTGCCCGAACAGCGCCACGGTCAGCGGCAGCAGGGCCACGATGGCCACGCCCTGGGCACCCAGGAAGCCCCGCAGCCAGCTTTCCTGACGCCCCGGCAGGCACCAGATCAGCCACAGCACCCCGGCAAAACTCAGCCAGAAGCCAGCGGCCAGGATCGCGAGCGGGTCGAACAACAGCATCGCCAGCGCCGCCAGCGACAGCGACTGGGCCACGGTCGCCCGCCGCCGGCTGCAGCGTGCGGCGGCCACCACCGCGATCATCAGCACGGTGCGCACCGTCGGCAGCGCGAAGCCGGCCGCTGCCGCGTAAAGTCCCGCGCCCGCGACCGCCGCCGCCGCGGCCCCCATCGGACGCGGCAGGTACAGGCCGAGTGTCGGCATGCAGCGCCATAGCGCGCCCGCCAGCAGCGCGGCGACACCCGCCACCACGCCGACATGGAAGCCGGAGATCGCCACCAGGTGGGTCACCCCCAACGCGCGCAGGTCGTCCCAGTCGGCCTGGCTGAGGCCACGCGTATCGCCCAGCGCCAGCGCCTGGACAAAGCGGCGACCGTCGCCCGGGACCGCTCTGGCGATCGCATCGGCCATCCGCTCGCGCCACGCAGGCAATCCGGTCGGCGCGGCGAGTGGATGCGCCTGCGCAGGTTCCCGTACGTACCCGCTGCCAGCCACCCGCTGCCGCAGTGCATAGCCCTCCGCGTCGAACCCGCCGGGGTTCACCAGGCCACGTGGCGGCCGCACCCGCACGCTGAGCGACCAGCGTTCGCCCGCCCGAAGCACGCGGCGGCGATCGTCGGTCCCGCCCCGGAACCGGTCATGCCAACCCAGCGCCAGCTCACGGCCCTGCAACGCGGCGGGCATGGCAGGGTCATCGTCGACCCGGAAGCGGAAACGGGTTCCACCGGGACCGTGGTCGGGGAGGCTGATCACCCGCCCGTGCAAGGCGTGGTCCACCGGTGCACTGCCGGGCGGCAACTGCTGTGCAAGGCCGGCATGGCCGTGCAGGGCGGCCCAGCCGAAGCCAACGAGGGCAGCGCCCAGGCAGCGCAGACGGCTGGGCAGCAGCCAGGTCGCCAGACCCGTGATGAGCGCGGCCCACATCCCGTGGCGTGATGGAAGGGACGACGTGAAAACGGTCACGCTCGCGCCGATCAGAACACCGAGCGTACAGGCCTTGCCGAACATCGGGGGCGGCATTCGCCTGGAGACGGCCAGACTGTGCAGTGCCAATGACATGACCATCGGACCGGGAAAACCCAAGCCTGCCCTTGCCGCCGGGCAACCACCATCAGGAGGTGCCGCAGCGATCCATCAGGCCATCATGGGGAGATCCACGCGCGGCGACCGTGGTGACCGACGACGTCAGACAATCTGTGACGCAGTTCAATTAAAACTCCGTCGTCCACAGAACCTGGAGAATCCCGGCAGAAACCGCCCCGACCGCTGCGCCATTGCACGCAGGCGCATTCGCCGATAGTGTCCAAGCTGCGCTGGGTGTGATGTTCAGGCCCTTGGTCACCACAAGGATAAGGGGGTGTACGTGCAGCTGGAATGGTTGAAAAAGGAGTTTCACCTCAATCTGCGCATCTCTTCCAGTGGCGTGCTGCTGGCACTGGTTTACGCGTTGGCCTTCTGGGCGACACGGCAACTGTCGGTGGATCAGCTGTACCTCCCCGCAGGAATCCGCGTGTCGGCGCTGTTGCTGTGCCCGCCGCGCCTGTGGCCCTACCTGATCGCGGGGGAGTACGCGTTTTTCGCGCAGGCGCGCTTTCATCTGATCGATCAGTATGGACTTCCCTGGGTTGTCCTTGCTTCCGGATCGCTGATGCCGACGGTCGCCTTGATCGTGCATCTGCATCGCCGCAGGATGGCCACCGACACGCCTGCCTGGCTGCTCTCCATTGCCGCACTGGCGGCGGTGTCCGTGACGGCCCTCAACCAGGGCCTCGCATATCTGCTGATGCCCTCGCTGCACGACGCCATCTCCTGGATGGGCGTGGCCAAGTTCATCATCGGCGACTACCTCGGCATCCTGATTTTCGCGCCGGTCGCACTGCTCTGGAAACAGCACCAGCATGCCTCCCGCACCACCACCGGTGGGTGGATCATGGCCGCGGCGACATCGATGGTAATCGGCGTGCTCGGGTGGTACGCGATGCAGCTGCCCGGCGACGATCTGCTGGCCAAGAGCACCCTGCGCATCGCCATGCTGCTGCCGGCCGCGGCACTGACCTGCATGTATGGATGGCGCGGCGCCGCCATCAGCGTGGCCGGACTGAATCTCACCATCGGCATGACCATGGACAGCTCCGGCCTGCCGGGGTCGTTCGACCCGATTGCCTTCCTGGCGCAACAGGTGCTGGCGGTCACCGGTACCGCGCTGCTGCTGCTTGGCTCGACCATCTCCCGCCACTACCACAGGTTCAATGTGCATGACCGGCTGGGCCGGCAGGCCGCCGCCCTCGTCCGGACCGCCCACCTCGCGAGCGAGGAAGACCGGAAGGAACGTGCGCTGCGCATGAAGACCATCGGCGAGGATATCGATCGTTCGTTCCAGATGGCGGCCGATCTTCTCAAGGCGCGGGGCCACCTTGCCTCGGCGACGGATATGCTCCGCCGTGGCGCCTCGCAGTCGCGCCTGTTCCGCGAGCAGATCAGCAGGGTCTACCCGAGCGAAATCGAATACTCCGGGCTGTATACCGCGCTGCAGTTGAGCGGTGTCGCCAGTGCCTGGGAATCGACGGATCGCGTGGCGCGCCCGCGGTTCAGCGGCGATCCCTGCCAGCTCAGCCTTGGCCTGCAATTGGCGGCCTACCGCAGCCTGCTCGATGCGGTCGCACTGATGCTCAAACACGAATCCGGATACCTGCGTGTGCATGCTCACTGCGGTCGCCGCGGCAACGCGCAGGGCATCATCATCTCGGTGGCCCTGCTCGACCCGGAACGCACCGTGGCCGCGGAAACAATGGCGCGTGCGAAGGAGGTGCTGGGTGGGCGGGCGCTGGCTTACGGCGGCAACCCACGTTGCCGCCGTAACCGTCTCCGCTTGGTGCTGCTCGAACCCCGGCAGGCTTACCGCGTACCGTCCGGGCTTTCGATCGACCAGATCACGCCACGCGCCGTGCTGTAAGCCACCAGCCACAGCCCCGGCTTGCGGTACACCACGTCCCGGACGGCGCCCGCCGGAATGTCCAGCGTCCGGCCCGGCAGCGAGACACGGTCGGCATCCACGCCGCCCGGCAGCGTCCAGAACACCGTGTCGATGTTGCCGATGATCGCGCGCACCTGGTCATTGCGGTCATTGACCTGGATGTACCAGATCCCGTCCCGCTTGAACTCGAATGCGTGCCAGCTGGCGGCCTCGCTGACATCCAGCGCCAGCGGCGCGGACTCCCCCAGCCCCTTCGCTGCGATGTAGCTTCCATGCGGCTCACTGACACAACAGGCGGCTGCCTGTGCCGATGGGGCTGCCAGGATCGCCGGCGCGAAAACCGCCGCCGCGAATGCCAAAACCGTAAGACGATGCGTCGTTGCCATCTTGCCTCCTTCCATTGGGATTAGGTCACAGGACCGGTTCCGGCCAGCCGCAGGTCTGGCCAACCGGCCCCGAGACGCTACCACATGGCATTCAGGCAACGCGCGCGGACGGTGTGGAGGCGCCGGAGAATCCACGGCGTCGCGAAAACGAAAAAGCCGGCCCAGTGGCCGGCTTCGTCTTGCTCCACCTGTTCCCGTGGTTTCCCAGGTACTGAAGTGGTGGGCGGTACAGGGTTCGAACCTGTGACCCCTACCATGTCAAGGTAGTGCTCTACCGCTGAGCTAACCGCCCGTTTTGCTTCCCTGCCCCGCTGCGAATGCGTCGGTGCAGGCCGCGTATATTACGGACGCCCCCCGGAAAGCGCAATACTTTTGTGAAGATATTTCACGATGTGTTGTTCAGCCCAGGCTGGCCTCCTTCAACTGGCGGATCTGGTCGCGTACACGGGCGGCATCTTCGAACTCCAGATCGCGCGCGTGCTGGTACATCTGCTGCTCCAGCGCCTGCAGGCGCTTGGCGATCTGGGCCGGATCCATGGTGCGGTAGTCGGTCGCCTCTTCGGCCACGCGCCCGCCCTTGCCCTTGCCCTTCCCTTTGCCGCGCACCTCCTTCTCGGCCGCTTCCGAACGCGCGCCCTCGAGCACATCGGTGATCGGGCGCAACACCGACTTGGGCACGATGCCATGCAGTTCGTTGTACTCGACCTGCTTGGAACGGCGGCGGTCGGTCTCGTCGATCGCCGCCTGCATCGAGCGTGTCATCTTGTCCGCATACAGGATCGCCTTGCCCCGCAGGTTGCGCGCAGCGCGGCCGATGGTCTGGATCAGCGAACCGGTCGAGCGCAGGAAGCCTTCCTTGTCGGCATCGAGGATCGCCACCAGGGAGACCTCGGGCATGTCCAGTCCCTCGCGCAGCAGGTTGATGCCCACCAGTACATCGAACTTGCCCAGGCGCAGGTCGCGGATGATCTCCACGCGCTCGACGGTATCGATATCCGAGTGCAGGTAGCGCACGCGGATGCCGTGCTCGGTCAGGTACTCGGTGAGGTTCTCGGCCATGCGCTTGGTCAGCGTGGTGACCAGCACTCGGTCGCCCAGCTTGATGCGCTCGTTGACCTCGCTCATCAGGTCATCGACCTGGGTGCCGACCGGACGGATCTCCACCACCGGATCGATCAGGCCGGTCGGGCGCACCACCAGCTCGGTGATCTCGCCTTCCGTTTCGCGCAGCTCGTACGGACCCGGCGTGGCCGAGACATAGATGCTGCGTGGGCAGCGCTCTTCCCACTCTTCGAAACGCAGCGGACGGTTGTCCAGCGCCGACGGCAGGCGGAAGCCGAACTCGACCAGCGTCTCCTTGCGCGAACGGTCGCCTTTGAACATCGCGCCGATCTGCGGAATGGTGACGTGCGATTCGTCGATGACCAGCAGTGCGTCGGGCGGCAGGTAATCGAACAGTGTCGGCGGCGGATCGCCGGCGTTCTTGCCGGTGAGATGCCGCGAGTAGTTCTCGATGCCGTTGCAGTACCCCACCTCGGCCATCATCTCCAGATCGAACTGGGTGCGCTGTGCCAGGCGCTGCGCTTCGACCAGCTTGTTCTGCTCGTACAGTTGCTCCAGCCGGACCTTCAGCTCCGCCTTGATCGTGTCCACCGCCGACAGCACGCGCTCGCGCGTGGTGGCGTAGTGGGTCTTGGGGTAGATCGTGTAGCGCATCATCCTGCGCAGGCTCTCGCCGGTCAGCGGATCGAACATGCTGATCTGCTCGACCTCGCCTTCGAACAGTTCGATGCGCACCGCTTCGCTGTCTGATTCGGCGGGGAACACATCGACCACTTCGCCACGCACGCGGAAGGTACCGCGGTGCAGCTCGAATTCGTTGCGGGTGTACTGCAGCTGGGTCAGGTGCTTGATCAGGTCGCGCTGGTCGATCCGCTCGCCGGTGGAGAGGATCAGGCGCATCGACAGATAGTCCTCGGGCGCGCCGAGGCCATAGATCGCCGACACCGTCGCCACCACGATCGCATCCGGGCGCGACAGCAGCGTCTTGGTCGCGGCCAGCCGCATCTGCTCGATATGCTCGTTGATCGAACTGTCCTTCTCGATGAAGGTGTCCGACGACGGCACATAGGCCTCGGGCTGGTAATAATCGTAGTAGCTGACGAAGTACTCGACCGCGTTGTGAGGGAAGAACGACTTGAACTCACCGTACAGCTGCGCCGCCAGGGTCTTGTTCGGCGCCATCACCAGGGTCGGCTTCTGCACCTGCTGGATCACGTTGGCGATCGTATAGGTCTTGCCGGAACCGGTGACCCCGAGCAGCGTCTGCTTGGCGATGCCCGCCTCGAAATTGGCAGTCAGTTTCTCGATGGCCGCCGGCTGGTCGCCCGCCGGCGAATACGGGGATACAAGTTGGAAACGATCGCTCATGGTGCCGCCACTGCCGGGAAGCCTTCAGTATAACGGCCGGCTTGGTGACGGCCGGTTGATGGAATTACCGACAGCAAAACGCGGCATGAACCGGCAGCGGCAGGGGCTTCCGGCGGCCAGAGTGGTCTTTGCCCACACGCCTGAACGCCTCCGTGCACCGTGACCAACCCCCTGCCCTGCCGCGCCCCGTGCGCCGGCGTAACGCTGACCCAGGCGCTGATCGCGATGGCGGTCCTGGCGATCCTCGCCGGCATGGCCCTGCCCGCCATGCGGCAGACCCGCGACCGCCTGCAGGCAGACAGCCTGCGCATGCAGCTGGCCTCGACCCTGGCCACGGCGCGCAACACGGCCATCAGCCAGCGGCGACCGATCGCGGTCTGCCCGACCGACGACGGTATCCAGTGTGGCCGGGACTGGAGCCGCGGCTGGATGCTCTACCCTGCCACGCCATCGCCGGGTCAGGTTCCGCCGCAGGGCCCGCTGCTGGTGCAGCAGCAACCACGCTCACGGCTCAGCGCCCGGGGGAGCCAGTCCAAACCCACCGTCCAGTTCCGCCCGGATGGGCGGCTGAATGGCAGCAATCAATCCATCATCTTCTGCCTGGATGGCGCGGTTCAAGGCAAAGTCGTGATCAGCCTCCCGGGACGCGTCCGCAGCGAGCGTCCACGCCGGCACACGGCGTGCTGAATCGCCCCCCGGGAACCGGGGCCGCACCGCGTCGAAAAAGCAAAAAGCCGCGATTGCTCGCGGCTTCTGCAGATCTGGCGCCCGAAGTTGGACTCGAACCAACGACCCCCTGATTAACAGTCAAGTGCTCTAACCGGCTGAGCTATTCGGGCGGGGTGCGCATTCTAGCCAGCAACAGGCGTGCGATGCAAGCACTCCGGCACGGCCGATGTGCAGCGGCCTTACCAGCAACCGGAGACGGTCGTTTCAGTCGGCGTCTTGCGCCCGGCGTGGTCCAGCGACAGCGTGCCGCACTTGTCCTTGGCCTGGCTTCCGCCGTCGACCGGGGTCGCCTGGATGCCGAAGGTGTTGGCGGTCGGGTCCTTGTCGAAGGCCAGCCGGTATTGCGCGGTGCCTTCGCGCGGTGACTGCGCGAAGACCAGCGTTGCGCCGACATAGGTGTTCTGGATCGTGTGGTAGCGCTCCAGGTTCTGGGCCAGCTCCACCAGATCGGCCTTGGCCTGGGCGCGCCGCGACTTGCGCACGGAGTCCTGGTAGGCCGGCAGGGCCACGGTCGCCAGGATGGCGACCACGGCCACCGTGATCATCAGTTCGATCAGGGTAAAACCGGCACTTCGGCGGCGGAACGGGGTGCGCATCGGAATTCTCGTCAGGAGGGTCATCAGCGCACCTGCCGCCAGGACTGGCGTCCGCAGGGGCGCGGCATGTACAGCGGATCGGCACCGGGCGCGCGCAGCACGAAGGTGCACTGGTTGGCCTTGATCAAGTCATCCACGGTGCAGCTGGACTTGGTCGGATCGCACGGGGTCAGCTTGGGCACGAAGATGTTGCTGTCCTTCACCGGGGGACCACTGCTGGTCGCTCCCCCCTTGGTCAACGCGACGCCGCCACAGTCGCCCGTGCACAGCGAATCACCGCCGATCTCCAGACTGAGGCCGGTCATCGATCCGCCACCGGTCAGCAGATCGAGCGAGTACATCCAGTTGGTGCCGCCGCCACCGCCGCAGACCGCCTGGCCGGGCTCATAGCTGGTGAACACCACCTTCCGGTCCTGGATGGTCGGGTAGCCCACGAAACGCTCGCCGGCCACCACGTTGCCCACGATCAGATCGGTGTACCAGCCACGCTTGCTCACGTAATTGACGGCATTGCCGCTGACATTGCGCAGCGAATAGCCACCCTTCGCCGCGCGCTCGGTGATCTGCTGTGCCACCAGGTCACCGCGCCCACCGATCACGCCGGTCATGTTGTCCCAGATGCCGTACAGCGACTGCACCGGCGAGGTCGCACTGACCGCGTTGTCGTCATTGGTGAAGTACTGGCCGGTTCCGAAGACGATGTTGTAGCCGCGGCCGGCCGCCTTGGAGACCTCCAGCCCGCCCATGATCGGCTGCGCGACGCCGTTGCGGTTCGCGGTGAACAGCGGGGCGCCGCCATAGGCGACCACCCACTTGCTCGGGTCCGGATCGCGGAGGTCGAATTTCCACAGGTTGCCCTGCATGTCACCGCCATAGACGGTGTCCGCGATCCCGTTGTTGTTGTAGGCCGCCACCGGTGCGAGGTTGATCAGGCCGTTGCGCAGCGCATAGCTGCCGCCACTGGGTGCCAGTCGATTGAGGACTTCCCCGGTCTGGATGTCGACCACGAACAGGACCGGCTTGCCGCTGGAAGCGTTGACGCCGTTGCCGAAGATCGCCACGAAGCGCGGCGCACTGTCGGCTGCGCTGCCCGAGACCGGCACGATCACCGGCTTGCCCAGCGCGAAGCCCATGTCCGAATCGGTCTTGCCCGACACCTCCCACAGCACGTCATCCTTGGTGAACGCGCCGGGGTTGCTGATGTTCAGGCCAAACATCGCGCCGTCGCCGACCGCCTCGGCGTTCGGCGCGCGGGTAGCGCCGCCGGCGCCGGTGGAGCCGACCAGCACGGTATGCCAGGCATCGCCGTAATAGACGTCCGACGAGGTCAGCGCGCCATCCACGTAGTACCGGTGCGAATAATCCGGATTGGCCAGCTCGGCCATGTGCTGCAGCGCTGCCGAGGGGATGAAGGCGAAGACTTCGTTGCCGGCCGTGGTGCCGGTGGAGGCATCGAAGGCGTGCAGCATGCCGTCGTTCGCACCGACGTAGAGCATGGTGCTGCGGCTCTTCTTCGCGGTCATGTAGGCCCTGTACCGCGACCCCAGCGTTGCCTTCCATGCCGGCGTGGAACCCCAGCTGCCATAACCGTAATTGTCGGCCGTGGAGACGATCTCGGTGGTGGAATTGACGATGTCGCCCAGGATCGAGCCGCGCGGGCGGAAACCGCTGATCGCCGAGCCTTTCAGGTAGTTCACCAGGTCGGCCACGGTGTGCGAACCGAACCAGTTCGGAATGGAACTGCTGAAGCCCATGTTGGCCAGCTGCGCCGTGCGATCGCCGCCGGGAATGTTGTTCGCCTCGAACGGCGCGGCCGCCACCGGCACCAGCGCGCCGCTCCCATTGACCGTGGTCGGCGACGTTGCCATCACGATGGTGCGTCCGCTCGAGCTCATCTTGGTCGACGCGCGCCACAGTTCAGCGCCATCGGTGCCCGTGTCGGTGACCTTGCTGGCCACCACGTCACCGACCCAGTCGTTGGTCCCCGATTGCACTTTGTAGCTGGCCGAAACCGTGAACGAGCCGTTGCTGATGCGGGCACCGGAACCGCCGCCCGCCACCGGTGCATCCCCCTCGGCCGCGCTTGCGAAGATCGCTTCCAGGGCGGCCTTGAGCTTGGCCGGATTGCGCGCCAGGAAGTAGTTGTCCGGCGTGCCGGGCACCTTGGTGTCCCACTTGCCGTTGGGCACGCCGTACTTGGCGGCATACCACAGCGGGCTCTCCAGCTGGCTGGCCTGGGCACCGCTGAGCTTGTAACGGACCACGGAAGGCGCGGTCCAGTTGGCCGGCGGATTCTCCGAGGTGCTGATTACCGAACCGTTGCTGTCGCCGGGACGCAGCAGCAGGCGCTGCACGTTGGTGGCCGCGTTCGAGCCGACGATGGTGTAACCGGTCAGCATCGCGTTGCCTGCGTAGGCCGACAGGTTTTCCAGGCGCACCAGCACCTCGTCTTCGCCGATGGTCGAGCTCAACAGACCATTGGTGCACTCCGTGCGGTTCAACGACCGCCAGCACATGTCGGCAACGCCGGCCTTGTCGCCACAGGCAGCGCCCACGCAGTAGCTCAGCATCGTGACCACGTCATTGTCGTGGTCGTTGCCCCACAGCGAGTCCTCCCACACCAGCGAGAAGCTGCCGGACTTGCCATCGGCCCGGTACGGACGACCATAGACATGATTGGGAGCCACGGTGGACTGCTTGGTGCCGATCCCCACCGAACCCAGGAAGCAGCTGCGCCAGCCCGAGCTGTTGAAGCCCGCGCTGCCGGTGTTGTTGGCCTGGCACAGCGGCGACAGCGAAATCGTGCCGCCGGCCACGCTGATGTCGAACTTGGGCAGATTTTCCGCCATGGCCACTGTGTAGGTGGTTGCGGTCACCTTGTAGTCGGCCGGCTTGTCGGCCAGGCCGGGGCGAAGATCGGTCTCCGCGGCCGCCTTGGCCAGGCCCGCGATCAGATAGCTGCCTTCGGTGGAGGGGATGTCCGGGCAGATGCCGCGCACCAGGCTGAGGTTGTTGACCGTCAACGCCTGGCAGATGTCTTCATGGGTGTTGATCGATGCATAGCGCGGCGTCTCGCCCACCCGCCCGGCCATGAAGCTTTTGCCATGCAGGCCTTCGGCAGCCCCCAGGGCATCGGTGGCCGAGGCGGCCGAGGCCAGGTGCGGCACCGAGCCGATGTTGTCGCTGTCGAATGACGGCAGGCCGGAGGACATCACCAGGATGTTGCAGGTCGCGCAGTACGAGTTGCCGCCCTGTGCCGGGCTGCGGTACGGGTCCTTCCAGTCGATGCCGGTCGGCAGTCCCGACAGATCGCCGGTATCCCCGTAGACCTTGGACCCTGCACCAACGTAACGGAGGGCTTCGGCATACATCTCCGCCAGCGGGTTACCCCAGGCGCTGCAGTTCTTGGCACCGTCGCCGGCGCTGCCCGGATCCTGGAGATGGCCGCGACCGGAGAATCCCTGGCGATTGAGGATGCTGTAGTCGTTGCAGTCGTTCCAGTTGTTGTTCCAGTTCCACTGATCGATGCGGAAGTTGGAGATCGTGTTGATGATGCCCTCCGCGCCACTGTCCTTGGCCAGGCAGAGCTGGCCGGTGGCCAGGTTGATCTCGTCGCCGGCGTCGCACAGCTTGCTGCCGTTGCCGGCGATCTTGCCGATATTCCTGCGCAGCACGCCGCCATCACGGGGGCTGGAATAGGTACCCGTCACCAGGCCGAAGCGCAGCCGACCGCTCTCGCCATAGCTCTGCAGCAGGCCGCTGGGCTTGTAATGATCGGTGGTGCCGTCGTTGTACTTGCGGCAGAAGCTCTCGCGATGCGCGCCATTGGCAGGGTCGCAGACTTCCACGCGAACGGTGTAATCGGAGGTGCTCTTCGGCGTATCCGAACCGCCATCGCCGGAGCGATTCCGTCCGCACTGGTACAGCGCCGTGGAGGCCCATTCCGACCAGACGCCGGACGCAACGCGCATCAGCGGCGCCCCGCCGGCGCTGATGCTGGCGTTGCAGAATGACGCGCTGCTGGTCAGCGGCGTGAAGCTGTTGATGTCGGTACCGGTGTAGACCTTCACCCAGGCGTGCAGGTCGTTCGGGATCTGCGCGCGCTCCAGGACGGTCTTGGTGGCATCGTCGGTGGAGCGCTGCCCGCCGTAGAGCACGTAGCGCATCACATCCAGCCGGCTCATCGTGACCCAGTTGAGGAAGTTGCCCGACCAGGCCGTGCCACCGCAGCTGTGCTTGTTGGTGCCGGTGGCGGCATTGGCGGCCTTGAACACGCCAGCGCTGTAGCTGTAGCAGAGATTCGAATCGAAGTAGCCGGCGTACGGGAACTTGTCCTGGTACGTCGTATCGATGATCTTGTCGTCGTCCAGATCGCTGTAGTCGCTGTAGGCCTTGTTGAACAGCTGCTCGTCGCGCGACATCACCATCATCATCAGCGGCGGCTGGCTCTGTTTGGTATAGAGCGGCTCCTGGGCGATGTCGTAGTCGCCCAGCGCCGCGCGCAGTGGCAGCACGCGGCTGAGCAGGAAGCCCACCGCGATGACAAGGAAACCAATGCGCAGCCAGTTGACGGTGCGCTTGCTGAAATGGAAGCGATCAGAGGTCATGGGATATAGATCGTGTCGACGACCGCACTGGCCGAAGGATGGGTCGGTTCGTCACTGGCCAGTGCAGTGATCTGGTAGATGTTGCCGGTCTCTTCGTTCTGCCGCTCGCCCACGCGCGCACTGGACGCGGCGAAGCACTTGTCCAGGCGCCGCGTGTAACTGGCCTTGGCCAACGTGGTGCCATCGGCCCAGGTCAGGGGATCGAAGATCGGGCTGCACTCCTCCTGCTGTGCCGCGTAGGTTCCGCCTTTGGACAGATCGGCATCGATCGTGTTCTCCAGCAAGCGCGCATCGGCCTCGGCATTCTGGAAAGCCAGGTTGGTCCGCAGGTAATTGGCGGCCATGCGCTCCTGCATGCCAGTGACCTGCATGCCGGCCACGCCGAGCAGGGCCAGCAGGATCAGGATGATCAGGGCGACATACAGCACGGCACCGTTCTGGCGGCGCGGTGCGGCAAAGGGTTTTGGACGCGATGCCATGGGGACCTCAATTGCCATAAAGGCGATTACGGACGGCGATCGTGGTCTGATAGACCGTGCGGAAACGACCGTCCCGCGGCGCGGTGAAGGTGACCCCCAAGGCGGTCAACGCGGCATCGGCATTGGCCTGGGGGGCCGCCGACGGGTCCGGACTCTCCAGCAACAGGCCCAGCTGCACGGCACCGACCCGACGCCAGCCGTCCGCTGCCGGGGTGATCGAGGCGTCCACGTCGGCGGCGGTGCCCTGCTGATCGATGTACCCGGTCGGCGGCGACGACGCGCTGAGCGAACGGTCCTGCCCATACAACAGCTGCATGTTGCGGACGCCTTCAACCAGCGCCTCGGGGGTGCCGGCCGCCAGTGCCTCGCCGGGCTTGGCCGAGAAACGGACGCGGTACAGCGAACTCTGCCGGGTGGTGGCGTCGTATCCGATGTAATAGACCACGCTCTCCGCGCGGTACAGCACCGACTGCCCCGGGGTGTACAGCGAGGTGAAGCTGCCCGCATTGTTGGGCGCGGACTCGAAGGTCACGGTGCCGGCGGAGGCACTCACTGCCTGTGCCTGGAACAGGGTGGCGGTCAGGCAATCGGCCACACCGAACAGGCCAGGCTCTTCCACGCCACTCTGGAGCACCGCCCACCGCGAGCTGTCGAAGCTGAAGACCGGCTTGTCATCCGTTCCCGACACCAGGGTGACCGGGACGCCGTCCGGCACGAGGAAGCGGAGCGCGACGATGTCGCTGCCATCCACGCGATTGGTCAGCGCAGCGGCGTACTCCGTCGGCAGCGCCGGGGTGTACTCGATGCTGCCGGTCGACGGCGTGGCACTGAGGGTCAGTGGATCACCCGGCTTGGTGTCGGCGGCCTCGAAGCCCTGGATGGACTGCATGAAGTCCAGCGCCGGATGCCCGCCGGTGGCGAACGTCGTGTGCATCGAACCCGGGTTCTGCACGTTATGGCTCTGATCGTTCACGCAGCCGAAGTGACCGGCCATGCGCAGGTCGCGCTGCAGGAAATCCATCGCGAAACGCCCGTTTTCCTGCACCCGCGCCAGCCCCTCGGAGAGTCGCGATGCCGTGCGCGAGGCCGCGAAGACCTGCATCAGGCCCAGCAGCAGGACCAGGCCGATGACCATGGCGATCATCAGTTCGACCAGTGACAGGCCGCGGGCGGAGCCGCGGAAGGAAGGCGCGCGCATCACAGCTGCGTCCTCGCCGAGAAGGTCGTGTCGGCCGCATCCAGCCAACGCGCATCCCCCCAGCTCACGCTGACGGTCACATCGTCACCGTTACGGGTGACGGTCGCGCTGGCCTCGTCGCCCAGGGCTTTGCCCAACCGGCAGCGCCAATCCGTCATGTACTGGTCCTTGGTGATCTGCGCCCCGATCGGCGACCTGCAATCGGCCGCCTTGGTGGTGGCTGCGTAGCTGCCCACATAGGTGGTCGCGGCAACGCGGTTGATCCGGATCTGGTCGAGCAGCTCGTAGCTGAGGTTGGTCGCCTGGGTACGGAAATTCGCGCTCTGCACGAACCGCACGTTCATCGTCTGCAGCAGGGCGAACCCGAGCAGGCCGATGCTCATCACCACGATCGCGATCAGCACTTCGATCATCGTGAAGCCGCCCTGCCCCGCGCGCCGCGCCCGAAGGTGTCTCGCCATCACTTGCAGCTCTCCCGTTCCACACGTACCTGCCCGATCGCCGACAGCCGCAGCGTGCGCTGCAGCGGCTGGTCGCCGCATTCGTCCGGTTTGAGGGTGATGTCCAGCGCCGTGGCGGCACGATTGCGGCCCCGGCCGTCGAAGGTCACCACCAGGTTGTCCTTGCTGCCCAGCATCCTGGACGAGCCGGCCGAGTAGCGCAGCACCTGCTCCTCGGTTTCGAAGGTGCCGCTGCCATCGGCATCGGACCACACCATCCAGCCGTCTCCCCAGCTGTCGCCGTCGCAGCTGGTGCCGTCGGAGGACGCACAGACGCCCGCGCCGCGGGTGTTCTTCAGCGCCTCGCTGCGCGCCAGCGCCAGCGAGGCCATCAATTCGTTGGTGGTGGTGGCCGCGCGGTTGGAACGCAGCACGCCCTGGAAACTCGGCATGCCCAGCGTGATCAGGATCGCAAGCACGGCGATGGTGACCATCAACTCGATCAGTGTGAAGCCGTTGGACCGGCGCAATGACATGAAACGCTCCCCAGCGTTGATGACACGGAAGATGAACGACCCACCACCGATCAGCAAGCGGCGGCAGGACGAACGGTCGCCCGGAGGCGACAGGCGTCAATCGGTTGACACCCGCGTGGATCGGCGGCGGGCCCCCTGCCCGCCACCGCTCCGGTCAGGCCCTCAGGCCATGACCTTGTAGCAGGGCTGGTACTCGCCCGAGATCTTCATGCGGCGCTGCTCGACGAAGCCGCGCAGCAGCTCGTCCAGGGCCTGCATCATGTCCGCATCGCCGTGGATCTCGAACGGCCCGAACTGCTCGATGCGGCGCATGCCGTCTTCCTTCACGTTGCCGGCGACGATGCCCGAGAACGCGCGACGCAGATCGGCGGCCAAGGCATGTGGCGGTCGGCCGTGGTGCAGGTCCAGCGCGGCCATCGCCTCGTGGGTCGGCACGAACGGCTGCTGGTACTCCCACGGAATCTCGATCGACCAGTTGAAGAAGAACGAATCCTTCTGCGCCAGGCGGTGCTCGCGCACGCGTTTGATGCCCTGGGCCATCAGGCGGGCCACCGCCACCGGATCGCCGATGATGATCTCGTAGCGGCTGGCGGCCTCCTCACCCAGGGTGAGGCGGATGAAGCGGTCGATCTGTTCGAAGTACGGCGCGGCCACGGTCGGGCCGGTCAGGATCAGCGGGAACGGCAGGTCCTTGTTCTCGTCGCGCAGCAGGATGCCCAGCAGATACAGGATCTCCTCGGCGGTGCCGACGCCGCCGGCGAACACGATGATGCCGTGGCCGATACGCACGAACGCTTCGAGACGCTTCTCGATGTCCGGCATGATCACCAGGTGGTTCACGATCGGGTTCGGCGACTCGGCGGCAATGATGCCCGGCTCGGTCAGGCCGATGTAGCGCGTGGTGCTCTTGCGCTGCTTGGCATGGGCGATGGTGGCGCCCTTCATCGGGCCCTTCATCGCACCCGGGCCGCAGCCGGTGCAGATGTCCAGGCCGCGCAGGCCGAGCTCGTAGCCGACCTGCTTGGTGTACAGATACTCATCGCGGCCGATCGAGTGCCCCCCCCAGCAGACCACCAGGTTCGGGTCGCCCGGGTTGAGGATGCGCGCATTGCGCAGCAGCCCGAACACCGCATTGGTGATGCCTTCGGAGGACTCCAGCTCGGCCGCGTAGGCCGGGCCCATCTCGATGGCCATGTAGGCCAGGTCGCGGACCACCGCGAACAGCAGCTCGGCCACGCCGCGGATGATTTCGCCATCCACGAATGCCATCGCCGGTGCATTGACCAGGTCGATGCGCACGCCGCGGTCCTGCTGCGCCACCTGGATGTCGAAATCCGGATACAGATCGCGCGCCGCGCGCGGATCATCCGAGGCGCTGCCGCTGGTCAGCACGGCCAGCGCGCAGCGGCGCAGCAGCTCGTGCATGCCGCCACCGGAGGCATCGCGCAGGCGCGCCACTTCAGCGCGCGACAGCACATCCAGCCCACCGCGCGGGTAGATCCGCGCGTCCTGCACCGGCAGCGTCCGCGCCGGCTTTTCGTTGATCGTCATGTCCATCTTTTTCGCTTTCCTCAAGGTTACCGACTGTACCGCTGCCCCCTTAAAAAGCAAAACGGCCGGGAAACCCGACCGTTGGATGTGTGGCGCCCCGGCGCCGCTTCCGGGGCCGCCGCAGTTGCATGTTTTTCGCGAAACCGGCTGATCATAGGCCTATCGCGCGGGCTGAGCAAGCACCGCGGCATGATTGGTGCGTCGGCACGGTCGGATGCCGGACAGCAGAACGGCCAGGTTGCCCTGGCCGTTCCGGATGTAACGCGGGTCGTTAACTCAGTTCATCAGAACTGGTAACGGAAGCCCAGCTGCAGCGACCACTGCGAGACACCGGTATCGAAGCCGTCGGCATCCTGGTTGGCCACGCTCGGGGTGTCCGCGCCGGTGAAGTTGTACACGTACTTACCGTCGTAGATACCCTGCAGAGCGGCAACACGGGCGTTGGCGTAGAAGCCGTAGTCGTAGATGTTGCCCCACTTCTTGTTGAGCATGTTGCCGACGTTCTGGATGTCCACCCAGATCTCGGACTTGTGGCTCTTCATGAAGCCCGGCAGCTGCTGGCTGATGCGGATGTCGAAGGTGTTGATCCAGCCGGTGCGGAACTTGTTGGCCGGTGCCACCTGGCCGGTGTACTTGGCCAGATCCGGGTTGGCGGCCAGCCAATCGAAGAAGTTCTTCTCCATCTCCGAATCGGCCGTGAACACACCCTTGTCGGTCAGGCTGCCGAACAGCACCTCACCACGGTTGGGGACGTAGAACAGGTCGTTGCCGTTGCGGCCGTCGCCATTGGCGTCGGTCGAATAGATGTAGCTGTACGGACGGCCGCTGCGGCCTTCGTACACCAGGCCCACCTTGGTTTCATAGTCACCGAAGAACTTGTGCTTCCAGTTCAACGAGCCGGAGATGCGGTCCTTGATCTCGTAGCGCGAGGTGTTCAGGGCTTCTTCGTTGGCGTTGAAGGCATACTGGTAGCCCCAGCCCGAGCTGGCGGTGGAGCTGGTCAGCGTGCCCACTTCCTTGGCATCGGTGTAGGTGTAACCCAGGTTCCAGGACCAGTCGCTGTCGGCGCTCCACGGCTTGCTCAGCGAGACCGTGAACTGCGAGGTGCGCCCCTTGTCGGTGTTGTCGATCAGGTAGACGTTGTCGAAGCCGCCATTGGCGCCGTCACGCACGCCGCCGGTGCCCCACAGCTTGCCGTAGGTGGACGGAGCATAGTAGTTGGTGCGGCCGTCCGGACCGATCTGGCGGCCCGGGCCCAGGTTCAGATGCTGGTAGTACAGACCATCCTTGACCTTGGTGACCAGCATTTCAGCCGACGCGACCAGGCCGTACCACGGCAGTTCGTGATCCAGGGCCAGGTTGGCCTTGTAGATCGACGGCAGCTTGAAATCCTTGCCGACGAAATTGACGTTCTGCTTGGCCGAACCCGGGGTGGCCGGAATCGGCTGGTTGTCCTTGTCCGGATTGAACGGCTGACCGTTGTAACCACCCGTGATGTTGTAGGCGGTGTAGTTGAAGCCAGTGGTGGAATAGCTGTTGCTGATCCACACCTGCGGCGAGTCACCCTGGAACAGGCCCACGCCACCACGCAGCTGCGTCGGACGATCGGTGTCGAAGCTGTAGTTGAAGCCGAAACGCGGCTGGATCAGGAACTTGCTCTCGAACACCTGGCTGTTGTTCAGGCCGAAGACGTCCAGCGCCTTCTGGTTGAACTGCGGCGAGGGGCTGGTGTCCGGACGGTCGGCGCGCACGCCGAAGGTCAGGGTCAGGTTGTTGTTGACGTACCAGGTGTCCTGCACGAACAGGGCCAGGTTGCTGTACTTGTAATCAGCGGCGATCGAGCCCGGCGCGTTTTCCTGGGCCAGGTTGTAGGTCTGCCAGCGGCCGGCAGCGAAGTTGTCCAGACCGTAGAAGGTGTAGGTGCCCCACGAATTGGCGCCGTAGTAGTTGTAGACGTCGTTGGTGTCGTAGGAAGCACCGAACTTCACGTCATGGTCGCCCAGGGTCCAGGTACCGGCAGCGTAGTAGTTCCACGCCTTGGTCTGCAGGATGTTGTCCTGCGAGTTGGCCTCGGTGCCCAGGTACAGCGAATCACCCTGCGGGGTGGTTGCGTTGCGCGGGAAGTAGATACGGATGCTCGGCGCACTCGTCGACACTTCACGGATCGCCGAGTACTCGCGGTACGACGCCTTCAGTTCGGTCGAGAAGTTGTCGGACCAGTCGCTGAACAGCTGGGCGACATAGCTCTCGTTGGTCTTGGCGTGCTGGTACCAGTACGAGCTCAGCGACGCGGTCGAGGTCGAGTTCATGCCGTTGATGCGCAGCTTGCTCTGCTCGAGCTTGCTGTAACGGATGCTGGCGCGATGGTTGTCGTTGATGTTCCAGTCGAGCTTCAGCGCGTACTCTTCAAGATCGGTGTCGCCGTTGCTTTCAATGCCGCCGGCGTCAAAGCCGTAGACATCCTTGGCAATCTGCTGGGCGCGCGCGACATCGGCCGCATTGAAGTTGGCGTTGGCCTTGCCCAGCGCGGTACCCGAGAGATCGGCACCCGGCGCGGCCTGCTCGAACTTCTCGTAGTTGGCGAAGAAGAACAGCTTGTCCTTGACCAGCGGACCACCCAGGGTCATGCCGTAGGTCTTTTCCTTGGTGAAGCCCTTGAACGGCTGGCCTTCCGGATTGTCGCCGAACCAGTCGCCATCACGGTAGGTGCCGTACACCGAACCATGGAATTCGTTGGTACCGGACTTGGTCACCGCGTTGACGGTGGCGCCGGCGGCGGCAGCGATGCTGACGTCGTAGTTGGACAGGTTGATGTCCAGCGCTTCGATGGCTTCCATCGCGACCGGCTGGCGACGGGTCGGCATGTTGTTGCCTTCCAGGCCGAAGGTGTCGCTGGCGGAGACGCCGTCGATGTTGATCGAGTTGAAGCGCGGGTTCTGGCCACCGGCCGAGATCGAGCCGGAGGCGCGATCGATGAAGGTCACGCGCGGATCCAGGCGCATCAGGTCCTGGATGTTGCCGCCGATGGACGGCGCGGTTTCGATCTGCTGCTGGCTGATGTTGGTGCCCGAGCCCATCTTGGTGGTGCTGAACACTTCCGAGCCGCCGCCAACGGCGACAACCTGGACTGCCTCCAGATTGGTCGCCGCGAGGTCGCCGGTCAGGGCGGCATTGACGGTGCCGGTCTGGTTGACGCCGAGGTACACACCTTCTTCGGTCTTGGTGCCTTCACCGGACTTGGTGATGGTGATGGTGTACGGACCACCCACGCGCAGGCCGCGCGCGTTGTAACGACCCGCGGCATCGGTGGTCGCACGGCTGATCGTGCCCGACTCGGTGTGCGTGATGGTGACTTCGGCACCAGCGACAGGCGCGCCTGCAGCGCTCGTGACCTGACCGCCGACACCGGCGGAGGTGCTCTGGGCGAAGGCGGGAGCGGCGGCAAGTGCGGCCACGAGACCAAGCGTCAGCTTGGACATCCGGAGACAACGGGAGTGGGTCATTGGGGAGTAGCCTCGATGCGAGATTGGCGATGGCGGAGAAAAAAACGCGCCCAAGCAGCCTTGCTGGCGGCTGACTGGACTTTTATCTGGGTTCCCTAGCCGCGAGCTGGTTTCAGCCGCAACGGTTAACACTAGATTAACACGATAGCCTCGGATTGTGACGGATTAGAGACAAAACACACGCCATCACAACGGGATCGTGACGCCATCTTCACATCTGTCCGTGACCGCCTGAATGCAGGCTGCCAACGGGTTTCAGCATGGGTGGAGTGGCTGGGGGCCGGGCGGCGCCCCGGTACCGGGCGCCCTGCGGGTGACGCCCTCAGGCGTCGAGAATCTGGCCGCGGTGCGTGGCGCCGGCCGCGGACAGCAGCAGGACTGCGGCGGCGGCACAGTCGGCCGGGTCCCGGGCGGTTCGGTCCTCATCGAGCGAGAACGCGCGGGCGCGCAGCGCCGTACGCATCGGGCCCGGCTGCAGGCCACTGACCCGGACCGGGCTGCGGCCGAGCTCGTCATGCAGCGAGGCGATCAGGCCGCGCAGGCCGTGCTGGGCGGCGCCGTAGCCACCCCAATAGGCCTGCCCTACCCGCGCCGGGTCGTCCACGGTGAACACCAGCGCGGCATCCTCGCGCTGGCGCAGCAGCGGCAGGCAGGCCTGGGCCAGCCAGGCCGGCGCGGTCAGATTCACATGCACGGCGCGGGCGAAGGCGGCCGGGTCGGCCAGCTCGAACGGCGTCAGCCCGGCGAAATCGGCCGCGCAGTAGAGCACGCCGTCCAGACGGCCGAGCTCGGATTGCAGGCGCTCGACCAGGGTCGCGTAATCGTCGGGGCCAGCCCCTTCCAGATCCAGCGGATACAGCAGCGGCTCGGGACCGGCGGCCTCGACGGCGGCATAGACGCGATCCAGGCGGCGGGGTTTGCGCCCCAGCAGGACCACGGTTGCCCCGGCCTGTGCGCAGGCGACGGCCGCGGCGCTGCCGAAGCCTCCCCCGGCCCCGGCGATAAGAATGACGCGATCGGCGAGCGATCCGGTCCCGACCACCACGGACGGGACCGCACTCACGATTGCGAAGCCTCTTCGACGATCCGCTTGAGCTCGCCGGATTCGAACAGCTCCAGCACGATGTCGCAGCCGCCGATCAGCTCGCCGTGGATGAACAGCTGCGGGAAGGTCGGCAGGTTGGAGAAGCGCGGCAGGTTGGCGCGGATCTCGGGTTCTTCCAGCACGTTGACCGTGCGCAGCGCGATCGCGCCGGCGGCCATCAACGCCTGGATGGCACGGCTGGAAAAGCCGCACATGGGATATTGCGGGGTTCCCTTCATGAACAACACGAGGGGGTAACGTTCGACTTCGGACTGGATCTGCTGCATCACCGCCACAACGACTCTCCCTCCAATGGGACAACCCGGCCTCACCGGTCGGATAGACTTCCCTGGCCGCCATTGTATGCCCTACCTTCGCGTGGTGGGCACCCTGCCATCCGCCACACTGATGACGATCCGCCATGGATCGGCGCTCTCCCCTCCCAATCTGTCGTGCCCATGCCCCTAGAACTGCCTCGCCTTCCTTATGACCGCGCCGCCCTGCAACCCCACCTGTCGGCGGAGACGCTGGACCTGCATCACGGGCGGCATTTCCGGGCCTATCTGGAGGCGGTCAATGCACGTATCGAAGGCACGGAGCTGGCCGAGCTGCCGCTGGAGGAGATCGTCCGCCAGAGCCAGGGCAGCCTGTTCGATGCCGCAGCCCAAGCCTGGAACCACCAGTTCTACTTCCAATGCCTGCACCCGCGCGCCGGTGGCGAACCGCAGGGTCGGCTGGGTGAACTGGTGACCCGTCATTTCGGCGATGCCAAGCGTCTGCGCGATGCCTTCGACCGGGCGGCACTGAGCCTGTTCGGCTCGGGCTGGGTGTGGCTGGTGCAGCATCCCAATGGCGCACTGGCGATCCAGGCCACGCGCAATGCGGGCACGCCACTGACCGGCGAGAGCACCCCGCTGCTGGCCTGCGATGTGTGGGAACACGCGTATTACACCGACTACCAGAATGAGCGCGCACGCTATCTGGACGCGTTCTGGAAGCTGGTGAACTGGGACTTCGTTACCGCGCAACTGCGTGATTGAGGTAGCGCACGACCGTTGGTCGTGCGGCCGGCTGTGCACCCGGGCAGGTAGTGCCGGCCGCTGGCCGGCTCCCCTTGCATCTGGCACAGCGAGCGCCGGCCAGCGGCCGGCACTACCGGACCTCTAACCGCGCAGGATCTCGATCACCGGCGCAACCTGGTCGCCGCGCTCAAGCTGCCCACCGACGCTTTCCAGTGCACCGGCCAGCGCCGCCGCATCGTCATCACGCAGCGTGGCATGGCCAACCTTGCGCCCGTCGCGCGCCTGCTTGCCATAGTCGTGCCAATGGCCACCGGCCTGGGCGAGCACGGCGTCGGCGTCGGGCACCTGCCCGATCCAGTTGAGCATGCAGGCATGGCCGAGCATGCGGGTGTCGCCCAGCGGCAGACCGAGCACGGCGCGCAGGTGGTTGTCGAACTGCGAGGTCTCGCTGCCTTCGATGGTCCAGTGGCCGGAGTTGTGCACGCGTGGTGCCATCTCGTTGGCCAGCAGCGCATCGCCACGGCAGAACAGCTCAAGCGCGAACACGCCGACGTAGTCCAGGCGCTCGGCCAGGGTACGGGCGTAGCCGATGGCCGCCTCGTGCTGGGCCGCCGACAGCCGTGCCGGGGCCAGACTGGCCGAGAGCACCCCATTGACGTGCCAGTTGCCGGTGATCGGCCAGGCGCGGAACTCGCCGTCCTGCCCGCGTACCGCCACCACGCTGACCTCGCGATCGAAGGCGACGAAGCCTTCCAGGATCAGGCCGGTCTTGTCCACATAGCTGCCCAGGGTGTCCCAGGCGGCGTCGATGTCGGCGGCGCTGCGGATCCGGAACTGGCCCTTGCCGTCATAGCCCAGCCGGCGGGTCTTGACGATGCAGGGCATGCCGAACTCGGCGACCTTGGCCGCGAGTTCGTCACGACTGCGGATATCGGCGAAGGCCGGCAGCGGGATGCCCAGCGACTGGAACAGGGTCTTCTCGCTGAGCCGGTCCTGGGCCACGGCCAGCGCATCCGGATTCGGATACACCGGCACGCGCTCGGCCAGGAACTTGGCGCTCTGCGCCGGCACGTTCTCGAAATCGAAGGTCACCACGTCCACGCGGGCGGCGAAGGCAGCCAGGGCGGCCTCATCCTCGAACGCAGCCACCTGCAGCGGTGCCACCTGGGCACCACAGGCATCGGCGGCCGGGTCGAACAGCTCGAAGCGCAGACCCATCGGCGCACCGGCCAGGACCATCATGCGGGCGAGCTGACCGCCGCCCAGAATGCCAACGGTCCTGGTGGTCATCGACGCGGGTCGTCGTGGGCCATGACGTCTTCGGTCTGGCGGGCGCGGAACGCGTCCAAGGCCTCGGCAATCGCCGGCTGGTCCGAGGCCAGCATGGCGGCCGCGAACAAAGCCGCGTTGGAGGCGCCGGCATTGCCGATGGCGAAGGTGGCGACCGGGATGCCAGCCGGCATCTGTACGATCGACAGCAGCGAATCCATGCCGTTCAGGGCCTTGGACTGCACCGGCACGCCCAGTACCGGCACGGCGGTCTTGGCGGCGATCATGCCCGGCAGGTGCGCGGCCCCGCCGGCACCGGCGATGATCGCGCGCAGGCCGCGCTGGCCCGCCTGCTCGGCATACGTGAACAGCACGTCCGGCGTGCGATGCGCCGAGACCACTTTCACTTCATAGGGTACGCCCAGCGAATCCAGCTTCTGGGCGGCGTGCTGCATGGTTTCCCAATCCGAGCGGGATCCCATGACGATGCCGACAAGCGGCGCGGTTTGGTTGAGGGTCATTGGCCGTCACCTGCCTTAAAGACGTATTCTAGCCGTCTTCCACGCAAGACGAAGAATCCATGGATCGCAAGCTGCTCGACCTCCTGTGCTCGCCCGATACGCGCCAGCCCCTGTCCCTGCTCGATGCCACCGGCCTGGACGCGCTCAACCGCGCGATCGGCGGCGGTGCCGTGCTCAAGGCCGATGGCAGCCCGCAGGCACAGACGCTGCGCGAGGCCCTGCTGACCCGTGACCGCAAGCAGGTGTTCCGCGTCGACGACGGCATCCCGGTGCTGCTGGCCGAGGAGGCCATCGCCACCGCCCAGATCGCCGATTTCCCGGGAAAATGAGCCACCTCCCCGTGCCGGCCCCCGAGGCCGCCCTGGTGGCCGCCGATGTGGCCCGTGCGCTGGCCGAGGACATCGGCAGCGGCGATGTCACTGCTGCCCTGCTCCCGGACCGCCCGGACACGGCCTACCTGCTGTGCAAGCAGGACGCGGTGATCGCCGGCCGCCCCTGGTTCGATGCGACCCACAAAGCGCTGGATCCGGAGGTGCGGATCGACTGGCGCGTGGCCGAGGGCGACCGCGTCGCCGCCGGCACCGTGCTGGCCCTGCTGCGGGGCCGCAACCGCAGCCTGGTGAGTGCCGAGCGGACCTCGCTGAATTTCCTGCAGACGCTGTCGGGGACGGCGACCACCACCGCGCAGTACGTCGCGGCGGTGGCCGACACCGGCGCGCGGATCCTGGACACCCGCAAGACCCTGCCCGGGCTGCGCGTGGCGCAGAAGTACGCGGTGCGCTGCGGCGGCGGCGAGAACCACCGGCTGGGCCTGTTCGACACGGTCATGCTCAAGGAAAACCACATCCGTGCGGCCGGGTCGCTGACCGCTGCGGTGCACGCGGCGCGCGCGCAGTGGCCGGCCCTGCCGCTGGTGGTCGAGGTCGAGGACCTGGACCAGTTGCGCGAGGCGCTGGCGGTGGGCTGCACCCGCATCCTGATCGATGATTTCGATGCGGCCACGCGGCGTGAGGCCGTGCGCATCGCGGCCGGACGGATTCCGCTGGAAGTCTCCGGCAGCGTCAGCCTGGCCGGGCTGCGCGCGATCGCCGAGGACGGCGTGGACTGCATCTCCATCGGCGGGCTGACCAAGCACGTGCAGGCCATCGACCTGTCGCTGAAGCTCGGCGATCCGCCGCAGGGCTGATGCCGCTTTCACGGTATGGGCAGATGCGGTCTGCGAGGCTGCATCTGCCCCCACCTGGAATGCACGCATGCGCTGCCTGCCGCTTCTCGCCTGCCTGTCTCCCCTGCTCGCGCTGCTGCCGCTCCAGGCATCCGCGGCCGAGGTCTGCGATGTGCCACCGCGCTTCGGGCTCAGCCCGGTGGCGATCAACATCGTCCGGACCGCCTGCAATGAACATCGCCTCTGGTACCGGCCCTTCATCGACCGCGATGGCCGCGCCGCCAGCCTGAGCGCGACCGAAGCCGAGGATGTGCACCTGGCCGACAACGGGATGGTGGCCTGGCAGCGTGTAGTCGGCTACTGGCGGCAGAGCGGCACGTTGTCGCCGATGGGCAGCCAGCCCGGCGCATCGAGCTGCATGGCCCCGCCCGGCACGCGCTATACCGACACTGACTGCCGCGCCTTCCTGATCGACAACCCGTGGTCGGCGGCGTTCATCTCATGGGTCATGACCCGCGCCTCGGTGCCCGGGTTCACCCGTTCGCCGCGACACATCGACTACATCCGTGCCGCCTACCAGAACAGCGGCCCCTACCGCATGACCGATCCGGCACAGGAAAAGCCCGCGCCGGGCGACCTGCTGTGCTATCTCCGTGACCGGCGCGAGACGCTGAGCTACAGCGGCCTGGTGCAGTCGCTGGGCAGCGGCACGGTCACGCACTGGAAATCGCACTGCGAAGTGGTCATCGCCGCCAACATGGGCGGCGATCGCACGCTGCACCTGATCGGCGGCAATGTCATGAACACCGTGGCGATGCGCAAACTCTCGCTGGACCGCAGTGGGCGGATCGAGCTGCCGCCGGCGAAGGCCAGCACGAGCGACGGCATGGACCTGGGGTGCACGCCGGGCCGCGAGGAGGAATGCAGCTTCAATCGCCAGGACTGGGCCGCGCTGCTGAAACTGGTGGCGACCGCGCCCGCGCCGGTGCCGATGGGCACCCCGGACCCGGCGACCCCGCCCGCTGCCGATGCGACAGCACCGCCGATGGCACCACCCGCTTCCCAGGCACCGTTGCGAGCGCCCACCGTGGTGCCGCCCCGCCCGCCGGTCCCGAACGCGAATCCGATCCCGGCGACTCCAGCCCCGGCCCCGGCTTCGCCGCCGGTCCCGCCACCGCGCACGCCCTGATCAGGATCGCGCGCATGGCTTGATCCGCGGCGCGTTCGTCGCCATCTTGGAGGGACCGACCTCCCTGACCGCGCCGAGTCACCGATGCCCAGTTTGATCCTGTTGATGATTGCCGGCGCGTTCGCCTACGCCTTCTGGAATTCCTCGCGTGCCGCCGCCGAGCGTGCCGGCGTGCTCGGGCGCAATGCCTGCCGCGCTGCCGATGTGCAGTGGCTGGACCAGAGCGTGCACGCCACCGGCCTGCGCGTGTGCCGCAAGGACAACGGCTGGCTGGGCTGGGAGCGCACCTTCAAGTTCGAGTATTCGCACGACGGCGTGGACCGCCACAGCGGGCGCATGGTGCTGCGCGGCGATCAGCTGATCACGTTCGTGGGGCCGTCGGCCGCGAGGATCAGCGAGATCCGGCGGAGCGAAGAATGACGAGTAGGACTGCATCAGGGTCCGGCCACCAGCTTGCAGCGCCCCTCTCCCTGCGCCGGTGGATGCTTGGGATATCGATTCTGCGGGTAAACGTGCGCCGCGCTGGTCGCGACGAAGCCGTCGGCGTAGTGCAACTCAACGAAGGCCGAGACCCATCCGGTCTCGGCAGGCGGCAAGGCCACTACCAGGCCCTCCATTTCCGGGAGCGCGACGTCCTTTGCTTCATAACGAATGCCGCAGGCATATCGAAAATCGCGATCTACATCATTCCGCGCCGTCCACAGCACCGCCCTGACCGGCCGCTCACTGCTGTGCACGTGCACTTCCGGCGTCATGGCATCCGACCACCATTCGGCATGCACCCGAGCCAGGTCTTGTCCCCGTCGCCAGCGGGTCAACGCCGGCAACATACTGCTTGCCATGAACCGGCGAATTCCGCCATGGTCTGCATTGGGGGCCACGCGCACACTCGTTTCCCCGGGCAGGCGTGACAGATAAAACCGACTGGCATCGGGCGGGAAAAAATCATCGCCACTCGCACTCACAAGATACTTGGGGATCTCCAACCTGAAGTGAAGCGGCCCTTCCAGGTATCGGTAAGGGTCAATGACCTGCATCAGCGCAGCAAATTCCGCACTGGCAAACGCTCCGGTGACGCCATGCTGCCAATAGGGAAACAAGGCGATAGGCCAACGGCCCCCGTAGCTGCGCTCTATGTGGGGGGCAAGCGCCTGCCAATGCATATCGATGACAAAGGGCATCAGATGACTGACCCGGTCATCCACCAGCGGTAGCATCCACGCCGCCCAGCCCCGCTTGGAAGCACCTGCAACGATGAAGGAAGGTGCCTGCGCAGGCGTCAGCTCCCGCTGCGCCAGGTCCATCGCACGAATCGCAGCTTCAGCCATCGGCACCTGCAATGGCCACTGTGCATGCCCCGCAGGATCATCGAGAAAGCGTCGCCAACTGAGTGCGACCAGATCATCCTCGACACGCAACTGGTCGTCCCCGGGAAGCTGCAAGGCCTGCTCGGGCACGTCCGCAACGGAGACCACAACCATACCAAGCTGGCGCGCCAACGTTTCCAGCATCTCCGGCGCCATATCATCGGCAGGCGCCGGAGGTCGAGGGCCGCCGCCATCGAGCACGCCATTGTTGATCACCAGAAGTGCGGGGCCCGGTTGATATCTGTGCGGAACCAGCACCTCGACACGATGCATCCAATCCCCGCCCTTTCCGGATCGGGAGGGCCATCGCTGGGAATTCAGTAGAAACCGGCGGCGGACACCCCCATCAAACGCCTCCTCTCCGGCCCGCTCATATATCAACGGCAGCAGGGATTGCTGTTGGCGATAACGCGGCCAGACGTCAGCGGGATCAAATGCCCACGCCGATATGGCAGGCACGGCCAGCAGCACACAGGCCAGAAGACGTTTCATGCTCATCGACCCGATCTCCTCGATTCAGGGATCGAGATTGTCAGCTGGCCCTGCCGGCAAACCAGAGGCGAGTACGACACTGTGCCGCGTCTGTGACCCAGTGCCTTGCAAATTTCGTGATGAACCACTGAAATCCGGCTCGATGCGGCGCGCATGCGAGGACATCAAACGCCGCACATGCCCGAGCACGGCCGCCATTGATGGATAGCGCTAAGCAGGCACGCCACACGACATCGCCGCCTTGCGGCGGCGATGTCTGGCTTATTTGACCACCCGCAGATGCGGGCGACCGCTGGGCTTGGGTGGTGCGTCGTCCGGCGGGGTCGGTGAATCGTCCGGCGGCAGCTCATCATCCGGACCCGGCTCGTGGCCCGGAATGTCATCCGGCAGCGCCATGCCCTGCCCGGTCTCGCGGGCATACACGGCCAGCACGGCCGAGATCGGCACCTGCACCGGGTAACTGGTCCCGGAGAAGCGGGCCGAGAAGCTCACGCTCTCATTGTCGATATGCAGGCGCACCACGGCACGCTCGGCGATGTTCAGGACGACGCGGCCGTCCTTGACCGCGCTCTGCGGCACCTGCACGCCGGGCATGCCGGCGTCGACCAGGATATGCGGCGTCAGGTCGTTGTCATTGATCCATTCCACCAGGGCCCGCAACAGGTACGGACGGTGGCTGGTCATGCGAAAAGTGTCTTCAGTCATGTGGTAGAGCCGAACCGTGCTCGGCTGCTCTTGATCCGGATTGCCTGATGCAAGTGTACGCGCCCGCCTACCCGCAGGTCAGCCATGGCGCGTACCGGCACCGCGATTTCGTTCAGTGCGCCGGTGCCGCACGCGGCACCGATCCGGATCAGACCGGCAGATCGCGCAGCTTCTTTTCCTGCTCGGTGAGGCTGCGGATGAAACCGGGGTGGCGGAAAATGCGGTTGCCGTAGTCTTCGATCGACTTGCCATCCTTCGGCAGCGGCACGTCCAGTGCCTGCAGCCGCCAGATGATCGGCGCCATCGCGCAATCGGCCAGGCTCATTTCCGGATTGAGGAAGAACTTGCTGGCCTTGAACAGCGGCACCGCGCTGGTCAGCAGTTCCTTGAGCCGCTTGCGCCCGGCCTCGGCCTGGGTCTTGTTGCCCAGCTGGATGGCCTGCACCTGCGGCACCCAGTCGTGCTCGATGCGCAGCATCGCCAGCCGGATGCGGGCCCGCGAGAGCGGATCGACCGGCATCAACGGCGGGTGTGGATAGCGCTCGTCCAGGTACTCGCTGACCACCGACGCCGCGTACAGCACCAGCTCGCGCTCCACCAGGGTGGGCACGGAATGGTACGGATTGAGATCGATGAGATCTTCGGGCGGGTTCTGCGGGTCGACCGGCACGGAGTCATAGGTGACGCCCTTGGCCGCCAGTACCAGCCGGACGCGATGGCACAGGACATCGTCGTTCGAGGAAAACAGCGTCAGGGTATTCCGCATGCGTACGCTCGCCGCCATCAAAGGCTCTCCAACGTCCGGTAACCGCCGGTCGTATCGGCGCCGCCAGCCCATTGCCAACGGTCGTCACAGTACCCGAGTGTGCAACCGCACATCACAAAAGCCAATAGGTCGATCGTCCCACGACGGGAACGATCGACATCGGAAGGCGCCGGACCGCTCAGTGGACGTCCTTCCAGTATTCCTTCTTGAGCAGATACGCCAGGAAGGTGAGCAACGCCAGGAACAGGATCACCCACACCCCCAGCTTCTGGCGCTTCAGCGCGGCGGGCTCGCCGGCGTACTCCAGGAAGTTGGTGATGTCGCGCACCGCCTGGTCGTACTGGCCGGCATCGACGCTGCCCGGCTGTTCGATCTTCAGGCCGACCACCGGCGGGTCTTCGCCGGGGTTCTCCGGCTTGCCGTGCACGGCGTGCTGCAGCCCTTGCATTTCCCACAACGGGTTGGGCATGGAGGCGTTCGGGAACACGGTGTTGTTCCAGCCCAGCGGGCGCGTCGGATCCAGGTAGAACGACTTCAGGTAGGTATAGACCCAGTCGCTGCCCCGCACCCGCGAGATCAGGCTCAGGTCCGGCGGCATCTTGCCGAACCACTTTTCCGCCTGCGCCTTGGGCATCGTCACCGGGATCGGCTCGCCGACCGGGGTGCCGGTGAAGTTGAGGTTGTTCATGACCTCTTCCTCGCTCAGCCCGAGGTCGGCGGCCATGCGCGAGTAGCGCAGGTATTTGAGCGCGTGGCAGCCGGAGCAATAGTTCATGTAGAGCTGTGCGCCACGCTGCAGCGAAGCTCGATCGCTGAGATCGTTGCCGGCCTGCAGGGTCTTGGCGCCCTCGGCGGCATCGGCCACCGCGACACCGAGCATCAGGGCCGCCGCGCAGGCCAGCCGGACAATCCAGTGGTCAGTCATGCGTGGTCACCCGGTCCGGTACCGGCTTGGTCCTGTCCAGCTTGGTCCATAGCGGCATGGTGATGAAGAAGGCGAAGTACAGGAAGGTCAGCACGCGACCGATGTAGGTTTCGTGCGCATCCGTACCCGGGCCGGAGCCGATCACGCCCAGCCATACGAAGCACACCGCGAACATGCCCAGCAGGCCGCGCGAGAGCAGGCCGCGGTAACGGTAGGACTTCACCCGCGCCCGATCCAGCCATGGCACCAGGAACAGGATGGCGATCGCCGAGAACATCACGATCACGCCGCCGAGCTTGTTGGGCACCACGCGCAGCATCGCGTAGTACGGCGTGTAGTACCAGACCGGCTTGATGTGCTCGGGCGTGACCAGGCGGTTGGCCTCGGTGAAGTTGTCGTGCTCGAGGAACAGCCCGCCGAAGGCCGGCGCGAAGAAGATGATGAAGGCGGCGATGATGAGCAGGAAACCGGCGCCGACCGCATCCTTGAGCGTGTAGTACGGATGGAACGGAATGCCATCGGTAGGTGCCGTGGCCGACCAGCGGTTGCCCTTCGGCCCCTTCTTGATCTCCACCCCATCCGGGTTGTTGGAACCCACCTCGTGCAGCGCGCCCAGGTGCAGCACCACCAGCAGCAACAGCACCAGCGGCAGCGCGATCACGTGCAGGGCGAAGAAACGGTTGAGGGTGGCGTCGCTGGGCAGGTAATCGCCCATGATCCACTCGGTCAGGCCGGTGCCGATCACCGGGATCGCGCCGAACAGCGAGATGATCACCTTGGCGCCCCAGAACGACATCTGGCCCCACGGCAGCACGTAGCCCATGAAGGCTTCGGCCATCAGCACCAGGTAGATCAGCATGCCGAGGATCCAGACCAGCTCGCGCGGCTTCTGGTAACTGCCATAGAGCAGGCCGCGGAACATGTGCAGGTAGACCACGATGAAGAACAGCGAAGCACCGGTGGAGTGCATGTAGCGGATCAGCCAGCCCCACTCCACGTCCCGCATGATGTATTCGATGGAGGCGAACGCTTCGGCCGCGTTCGTCTTGTAGTGCATCGTCAGGAAGATGCCGGTGACGATCTGGTTGACCAGGATCAGCAGCGCCAGCGAGCCGAAGTAGTACCAGATGTTGAAATTCTTCGGCGCGTAGTACTCGGTGACGTGCTTGCGGTAGACCGGCATCAGCCCAGGCGCGCGTGCATTGACCCAGTCGGCGACGCCGGTGGCGGTGCGGGAAAGGATATTGGCCATGTTCAAGCCGCCCCCTGCGGATCAACGCCGATGATGATGGTGTTGTCGTCCTGGTAATGGTGCGGCGGCACCAGCAGGTTGATCGGTGCCGGAACATCCTTGAACACGCGACCGGACATGTCGAAGCGCGACTTGTGGCAGGGGCAGAAGTAGCCGCCCTTCCACTGGGGGTCGTAGGGCTCGGGGCGGATCTCGGCGACCATTTCCGGCGAACAGCCCAGGTGAGTGCACAGCCCGACCAGCACCGAGACCTCGGCCTTGATCGAGCGGAATTCGGGATTCTGCTTGAGCACGTACTCGGGCTGCTGTTCTTTCTCGCCCGATTCGGGATCCTTGAGGCGGCCGTCCAGCCCGTGCAGTGCATCGAGGATGGCCTTGGAACGCTTGACGATCCAGATCGGCTGTCCACGCCACTCCATGACCAGACGCTGGCCTTCCTGGAGCGCACTGATGTCGGCAATCACCGGGGCACCGGCCAGTTTGGCGCGGGCGCTGGGATTCCAGGACTTGATGAACGGCACCGCTGCAAATCCGACGCCGACCGCTCCGACCACCGCAGTGGTTGCTGAGAGAAACCGTCGACGTCCAGTGTTGACTGGATCGTTTACCCCATCGTTGGCCATCCGGCACTCCGATATTGATTTAGGTAGCTTGAGGCTGCCAGCAGACCGGTGGGGGCCAGTCCACATTGAATCAGCCGCGAGTGTAGCTGAACCGGAGTCGGCCACACAACGCGGTACTACGGAACGACATTACCCCGACAGTACGGCATCAGGTACCACCGGCGCCATGGGTCATTGATGGCTGGCCACGGCACCGCGATAGCGATCGGCCAACAGGGCCACCCGCTTCACGTAATACTGGGTCTCGCTGTAAGGCGGCACGCCACCATGGCGGTCGACCGCACCCTCGCCCGCGTTGTAGCCTGCCGCCGCCAGGGTCAGGTCGCCGTTGAAGCGCTTGAGCAGCCAGGACAGGTACTGCACGCCGCCGCGGATGTTCTGCGAGGCATCGAAGGAATCACTCACGCCGAAGCGGCGCGCGGTGGGCGGCATCAGCTGCATCAGCCCCTGCGCGCCGGCGCGGCTGAGCGCGGTCGGGTTGTAGGCCGATTCGGCATGGATGATCGCGCGGACCACCGCCTCCTCCACCCCGAACTCGCGGGCGGCGGCGGCGATCTCAGTCTGGTAGGCGGTGGTGTTGAGCCGCACTGAGCCGAAGTTGACCGCCGGGTTGGCGCCGCAGGCATAGCAGCGCTCGATGAAACTGTAGTGGATGGTGCGGACCTGGCCGATGCTGGCGACGCCGGTCGGGCGTGCACTGGTGTAGTGGCGCACGCCGTCCTTCATGTAGGCATACAGTTGGCCGCTGCGGACCTTTCCTGCCTTGTTGCCGCTCGCCGCCGGGGCGGGCGGCGCGGTCAGCACCGTGGCTGGGACGGAGGCCGGTGCCGGGGCCGGGTTGATCGCGGTCGCCGCCGTGGCGGAATCGGCCCGGGCCGGCGCGGGTGTCGCGCTGGCGATCGGGGCCGCCGGCGTCGGCGCAGGCGGCGCTGCCAGCGCCCGGCGAGGCGCCGCGCTGCGGTCGGGCCGGTAGCTGCTGATCACGCTGCAGGCTGCCCCGGGCACGCGCTTGCTGACATAGCTGGGGATGCCGTCGCTGCCAACGCACTTGTACAGGGTGCCCGCACTGGCCGGCATAGCGGTCAGCGCAGCCAAGGCCAGCGCAGCGATCCCCAACATCCCCTTCATGAGCGGGAGTGTCCCCAATTCGCCAGGAATTGCCAAGGGGGGCGCCCGACCCGGCTACAATGGCCTGCTCACCGCAGCCATCCGGCTGCCTGCCCGCCCACCCGACTGGAATAAGCGCCATGACCGGGACGCCAGCTTCGACCGCGCCGACTTCGGCCGGTTCTACCCTGCCTGCCTCTGCTCCGCCCAGCTCCGCCGCCCGCCCCGACCTGCTCCCCCTGCCCGGCGCCAAGCCGCAGGTGACTGGTCCGGTGCGCGGCAAGCTGTACATCAAGACCCACGGTTGCCAGATGAACGAGTACGACTCGACCAAGATGGCCGACGTGCTCGCCGCCTCGGAAGGGCTGGAACTCACCGACGACCCGGCCGAGGCCGACGTGTTGCTGATGAACACCTGTTCTATCCGCGAGAAGGCCCAGGAGAAGGTGTTCAGCCAGCTCGGTTACTGGAAGGCGCTGAAGAACAACGGCCGTGGCGTGATCATCGGCGTCGGCGGCTGCGTGGCCTCGCAGGAAGGCGAAGCGATCATCAAGCGTGCCCCGCACGTGGACCTGGTGTTCGGCCCGCAGACCCTGCACCGCCTGCCGGAGCTGATCCGCCAGCGCCGTGAGTCGGGCAGGTCGCAGGTGGACATCAGCTTCCCGGAGATCGAGAAGTTCGACGCCCTGCCCGAGCCGCGTGCCGAGGGTGCCTCGGCGTTCGTTTCGATCATGGAAGGCTGCTCGAAGTATTGCTCGTTCTGCGTGGTGCCCTACACCCGCGGCACCGAGGTCAGCCGTCCGTTCGAGGACGTGGTGGTGGAAGTAGCGCAACTCGCCGCCCAGGGCGTGCTGGAGATCAACCTGCTGGGCCAGAACGTCAACGCCTACCGCGGCCCGTACGGGGACGGCGAGTTCGCCGACCTCGGGCTGCTGATCCGCACCATCGCCGAGATCGACGGGGTCGGCCGGATCCGCTTCACCACCTCGCACCCCCTGGAGTTCAGCGACTCGCTGATCGATGCCTACCGCGACGTACCGCAGTTGGCCAACTTCCTGCACCTGCCGGTGCAGGCTGGCAGCGACCGCGTGCTCTCGGCGATGAAGCGCGGCTACACCGCGCTGGAGTTCAAGTCCAAGATCCGCAAACTGCGCGCGGTCCGCCCGGACATCTCGATCAGCTCGGACTTCATCGTCGGGTTCCCCGGCGAGACCGATGCCGAGTTCGAGAAGACCATGAAGCTGATCGAAGACGTGGGCTTCGACCAGAGCTTCTCCTTCATCTATTCGCGCCGCCCGGGCACCCCCGCCGCCGATCTGGAAGACACCACCACCGATGCTGAGAAGCACGCGCGCCTCTCGCGCCTGCAGGCCCGGATCAACGAGCAGGCCGCGGCCATCTCCGAAAAGATGGTCGGTACCGTGCAGACCGTGCTGGTGGAAGGCCCCTCCAAGCGCAACCCGAACGAGCTGACCGGCAAGAGCGAGAACATGCGTTCGGTCAACTTCCCGGGGCACCCGCGCCTGGTTGGCCAGTTCGTCGATGTGGTCATCACCGAGGCCTACAGCAATTCGCTGCGCGCGCGGATGGTGACGGCGTAACGGAGTGCAGGCCGATTGAGGGGATGCCGGCCGTTGGTCGGCCTTCGCTAATCCAGCCGCTTGCGGAAGCGCAGGATCGCCAGGGTCATCATCACCGCGATGAAGGCCAGCAGTGCCAGCACCTCCGGCCACAGCTCCCACCAGCGCGCGCCGCGCAGCATGATGCCGCGGATCAACCGCAGGAAATGGGTCAGCGGCAGTACCTCCGCCAGCCACTGCACCGGCCGCGGCATGCCGGCGAAGGGGAACATGAAGCCGGACAGCAGGATCGAGGGCAGGAACACGAACATCGTCATCTGCATCGCCTGGAACTGGGATTGCGCCTTGGTCGAGATCAGCAGGCCCAGGGCCAGATTGGCGGTGATCAACAGCATCGTGGCCAGATACACATCCATGACGCTGCCGCGCACCGGCACGTCGAACAGCCACAAGCCCAGCAACAGCACCAGGCTGGTCTGCAGCAGGCCGATCGCCGCATAGGGCAGCACCTTGCCGACCATCAGCTCGCTGCGGGTCAATGGCGTGGCGATCAGCAGTTCCATGTTGCCGCGCTCGCGTTCGCGCACGATCGCCACGGCGGTGAACATCACCATGGTCATGGTCAGGATGATGCCGATCAATCCGGGCACGATGTTGATCGCCGAACGCCGCTGTGGGTTGTAGAACGCGACGACGCTGATCTGGCCGGCGGCACTCACGGCGCCCGCGCGCAGTGGTCGATCGTTGCGGACCGGCGTGCTGTCCAGCGGCACCTGCGCCAACTGCATGGCAGCGCTTTGGACGACGGTATCACTGCCGTCGACCAGCACCTGTACCGCCTCGCGCCCCTCGAAGCGGCGCCGTTCGAAGTCTGCCGGAATCACGACCCCGATGCTGATCTGGCCACGGCGCAGCGACTCCATCAACTGCGCCGGCGTATCCACGCGCCGTGTGGGCGTAATCACGCCGGTGGCGACCATGTCCATGACCAGCGCGCGCGAGGCCGCGGTATCGGCCTGGTCGGCGATGCCTGTATCGAGGTGGCGCAGATTGAGGTTGATCGCGTAGCCGAACAGCACCAGCTGCATGACCGGGATCCCCACGATCATGGCCAGGGTGATGCGGTCGCGGCGCATCTGGCGCAGCTCCTTGAGCACGATCGCCCACAGCCGGCGCAGGTTCATGGCGCGGGTCCGGCCACCGGCTCACGCCTGCGCGTGGCAGACACGAACACATCTTCGAGATTCGATGGCGCGGCGGCGACCTCCGCTGACTGCCCACCAGCCCGCAGCACCTCCTGCAGCCGCTCGGGGCCATCGCCATCGTGGGCCAGCAGCACCCGCAGTGTGTTGCCGATCTGGGCCACGCTCAGCACGCCGGGCGCGGCGGCCAGCAGCCGCTGAGCCTTGCGTGGCTGCGCGGCATGCACCTCCAGCGTTCGCCCTCGCAGTGCCTCGGTCAGTTCGCTCGGGCTGCCATCGGCGACCAGCACGCCCTGGTCGAGGATGGCCAGCCGGTGGCAGCGCTCGGCCTCGTCCATGTAATGGGTGGAGACCAGCAGCGTGGTGCCGGCGTCCGCCAGATCGAACAATTTCTCCCAGAAGTCGCGGCGCGATTCCGGATCGACCGCGCTGGTCGGCTCATCCAGGAAAAGCAGTTCGGGCTTCTGGATCACCGCACCGGCAAGCGCCAAGCGCTGCTTCTGCCCACCGCTCAGCGTCCCGGCCAGTTGCTTCTGGCGGTCCTGGAAACGATAGCCCTCCACAAGCTCATCGATCCGCTGCCGCGCCGCGGCGCGCGGGATGTCCTGCACGGCCGCGAGGAATTCCAGGTTCTCGCGCACCGTCAGGTCATCGAACAAGGAGAAGCGCTGGGTCATGTAGCCGATCCGGCAGCGGAGCGCTTCAGCCTGTTCGGGGATGCGCAGGCCGAGCACGTCGATCTCGCCTTCGCTCGGCGTCAGCAGTCCACACAGCATGCGGATGGTCGTGGATTTGCCCGAGCCGTTGGGGCCAAGGAAGCCGTAGACGTTCGCGCGCGGCACGCTGAGGTCAACATGGTCGACAGCGGTCAGCGCACCGAAACGCTTGGTGAGCCCGCGCGCGCGGATCGCCAGTGCATTGCCGCCCTCGCCCGGGGGCGCATTTGGCGACGCCGGTGCCACCTTGTCGCTCAAAACGCAACCTGCACCGGCACGCCGGCCGGCAACTGCGCCAACGCCGCTGCATCGTTGTCGGCAGTGAGCTCGATCTCGGCCAGCCAGCTCAGCCGCGCTGCATCCGCGCCGCTGAGCGCGTAGTACGGGGTGAAGACCGGGTCGCTGCGGATGCTTCGCACGCGCCCGGCGAGTGTCTGCGCGCGACCCTGCAATGCAATCGTGGCGGCCTGCCCCACCCGGACCCGCACCCGCAGCGGTTCGGGCAGATATACCCGTGCGTACGGCCGGTTGCCGACCAGCAGCACCGCCAGCGGCGCGCCTACCGGGGCCTGGTCGCCCAACCGGTAGGGCAGCGCATCCACCCGGCCCGCCCGCGGAGCCAACAGATCCAGCTTGCGCAGCGTCTCGGCCTGGGCCTGCGCCGCCTGCAGGGCCGACTCGCCCTGCGCGATCTCCTCCACCCGGGTGCCATGCTCGAGAGCCAGCAACGCCTGTTCGGAGGCGCGTACCACCCCCTGGGCGTTGCCTGCTGCTGCGCGCGCGCGATCAACATCGGCAGCGGCCACCAGCTGCTGCCGACCCAGTGGCTGCAGCCGCCGGTAGTACGCGGCGGCATCCTCGGCCTGTGCGCGCACCGCCGCAAGGTTCGCACGCGCCTGTGCGATGTCTTCCTCGCGCGGTCCCTGCCGCAGTTCGTCCAAGGCCTGCCCGGCCCGCGTCGCATCGGCCTGGAGCGCCTGCAGTTGGGCAACCGTGCGGGTGGGTTCGAGTTGCAGCAGCGACATGCCCGCCTGCACCTGCTGGCCCTCCCGCACATGCACCGCCACGATGGTTTCCGCCGCCGGCGCGGGCACGGTGATGCGATCCCATTCAAGCGTGCCCAGCGCCACTGCGTCGGTCTGGCCGCAACCAGGCAGCAGCAGCCATACCCAGCACACCCACCATGAGCGGGACGCGGATACCGATGCAGGCATGGGACCGACCTCCGCGGGGAGCACGTGGAACGACGCGATCCTCACCTTGCGCACCCTGCCGTGAAGAACAGGTCACGCCGCAGCGCACCTGCTGGTCAGGAAATGATCAGCTGTTCGAAGCCGTTGCGCGCGTTGGGGCGAAGCGGTTTATCCACACCTTTCCCGCGCGACCACCCACAGGCGCTGTGGATGACCCCGGTAGCGACGTGCCGAACAGTGATGCTTTTTTGATCACGCCATCGAACCCATTGCCGCACTAGGGCTGGCCGCGGCTATCCACAGCTTGCTGCACCGGCACTGCACAGGCGGTGTGGAAAAGTAGCGGCGGCCGGGCGCCCGCGCTACCCTGTTCTCCCTTTCCCAGCTTGCGGCCCGGTCGGCTGGACCGGCGGCCGCCGGACGCAATGACCGCACTCGCACAACGCGACTTCACCCTCACCCCGGAAGACAACGAGCGCCTGGCCAACATGGCCGGCCCGTTCGACGAACATCTCCGCCAGGTGGAACTCAAACTCGGCGTGGAAATCGCCAACCGTGGGCACGTGTTCCGCGTGACCGGCCCCAAGGCCGTCGTCGCCGATGCGCAGGCGCTGATCGAAGCGCTGTACGCCGAAGCCGGCGACGTGGTGTTCGACAGCCATGCCATCCACCTGCGCCTGAACCAGGCCAACGTGGAGCATGTGGTCGAGCGCGCCTACGAGGCGCAGGAGGTGGCGATCAAGGTCAAGCGCGGCACCGTGCGCGGCCGCGGCGCCAACCAGGCGCGCTACCTGCACCAGATCACCACCCACGACATCAACTTCGGCATCGGCCCGGCCGGTACCGGCAAGACCTTCCTCGCCGTGGCCAGTGCGGTGGAAGCGCTCAACGAAGCGCGCGTGCAGCGCCTGATCCTGGTCCGCCCGGCGGTGGAGGCCGGCGAGAAGCTCGGCTTCCTGCCCGGCGATCTGAGCCAGAAGGTCGACCCGTACCTGCGCCCGCTGTACGACGCGCTGTATGAAATGCTTGGCGTGGAAAAGGTGATCAAGCTGCTCGAGAAGAACGTCATCGAGATCGCACCGTTGGCCTACATGCGTGGGCGCACGCTCAACGATGCATACGTGATCCTGGATGAAGCGCAGAACACCACGGTCGAGCAGATGAAGATGTTCCTGACCCGCCTGGGCTTCGGCTCCACTGCGGTGGTCACCGGCGACCTCACCCAGACCGACCTGCCCAAGCATGTCAAATCCGGCCTGCGCGACGCGATCGACGTGCTGCGCGATGTCGAGGGCGTGAGCTTCACCTTCTTCGAAGCCCGCGACGTGGTCCGTCATCCACTGGTGGCACGCATCGTCAGCGCTTACGATCGCCGTGATCTGCAGCAGGTCCAACCCGGAGCGAACCCATGACCCGCGGTCCCGTACGCCTGGACGTCGCCATCAGCTACGCCCTGCCCCGCGCCGGGCTGCCATCGGCCGTGAGCTTCCGCAAGTGGGTCGCCGCCGCCCTGAAGGGCCGTATCCGCGAGGCCGATCTGGCGATCCGCCTGGTCGATGCCAAGGAGGGCCAGGCCCTGAACCGCCATTACCGCGGCAAGGACTACGCGACCAACGTGCTCAGCTTCCCGGCCGAACTGCCCGAGGGCCTGCCCAAGGGCGTGAAGTTCCCGTTGCTGGGCGATCTGGTGATCTGCGCCCCGGTGGTCGCCCGCGAAGCGGACGAACAGGGCAAGGCCCTCAATGCCCACTACGCCCACCTCACCGTGCACGGCGTGCTGCACCTGCTCGGCTGGGACCATGAGGACGAGAAGGAAGCCGATGCCATGGAACAGCTCGAGCGCGACATCCTGGCCGAGCTCGGCATCGCCGACCCCTACGCTGGCGAGCGCTGAGCAGCCTTCCGCCCGCCCGTGATCGCTCTGCCATACAAGGATGTATGCCGCCATGCCGATGCCTGATCGCCGCTCCATCCTCGGCCCGGTCCTGCTCGCAGTGGCGCTGGCCGGGCTGCTGTACTCGCTCATCGGTGCGCCCGGCCTTCCCGCGTTGACCCCGGCCGGCCGCGATCCCGTCGCGCTGCGCTGGGGCCTGCTGGCCCTGTCGGCGGTCATCGCCCTGCTGTCGCTGGCGCCCGCCCGCAGCTGGTGGGCGGCGCGAAGGCAGCGCTCGCCGCTGGCCGCGCGCTGGAGCGGCTGGCTTGCCGGTCTGTCGGCGGCGGTATTCGTCGGCGGCACCCTGGTCTGTCTGGTTGCAGGTCTGATCCTGCCCCACGTGCTGGCCGGCCCGGGTGGCGCGACCCTGGGCTTCACCGGCTTGACCGTGGTGGGCTGGTCGGGCCTGGCGGCCGCACTGGCGGCGCCAATGGGCTGGCGGACGCTGTATCGCTGGTTCCGCCGGGATGGCGCCCACCCCGCGCAGTCATCGACCTTCCGCGCCCGTCCGGTCCAGGTCGCCGTGCTGTTCGTGCTGGCCGCGGCCTTCGCGCTGGTGTTCGGGCATGGGCTGATCGTGATCACCGCGGGTGGCCCGCAGCTGGTCCACCTGGGCGCGACGGCGCTGGTGCTGTGCGCGGCCGGTATCGCGGTGGTCACCTGCACCGCCACCGTGCGCTGGCTGCTGCGCCGTCGTTGACGGCCTGCACGGCAGGCCAGCCCCCGCTATGATCGACGCCGCGTCCGTGCGCTGCACGCCTTGGTTGATGGACCTGTTCCGATGATCCCGTTGCGACTTGCCTGCCTGGGCCTGCTGGCCGTGCTTTGCCCCCCGGCCTTCGCCGAGGTGCCACCGCTGGACCTGCCCGCCCTGATCGAATGCCGCCAGAGCGTTGGCGATTACGACGCGGTCGCCCCGATCGTGGCCGACCCGCTCAAGGCGGTCGCCCAAGGCCTGCAGCCACTGCCGCAGACCAACCAGTTCATGGCTGAATTCCGCCTTGCCACCCCGATCATGGTGTTCGGCGAACGTGCCGAGTACATCACGGTCGCGGGGGCGAGCATCATGGCCATCCTGGACCTGGCCGATCCGCGCCCGCTGGCCAAGCGGCTGGCCCTGGAAGACGGCGTGGACACCCCTGAAAAGTTCATGGCCGGCCGCGAGCTGGTCAGCCGCGACGTCACCGACCCGCGTACCGGCGAGGCCTTGATCGAATCGGTGATCCTGAGCCTGTCCACGGTCAAGTCCCACCCCGGCAAGACCCTGGCCGGCTGCACCTACAGCCTGGACCTGCCGCCGGAGGAGGAAACCCCGCCCCCGGGACCCGTCCCGGCTCCCTCGCCGAGCGTGAATCCCGCCCCGGCAGGGCGCTGACAGGCCCGCGCATCCTGATAGACTAAATCCAACGCCCGGCACGCCGGGTGCCTTTTTTCCAGAGATGTCTGAAGACGACAGTAGTAGCTCCGCGCAGGAGCACAATGAAAAGAAGCGCAGCTGGCTCGAACGCCTGACCTCTGCCTTCTCCGGCGAACCCCACACCCGCGACGAGCTGGTGGCGGTACTGCACACCGCGCACGAAGACGGCCTCATCGCCGCCGATACGCTGCGGATGATGGAAGGCGCGATCGCGGTGGCCGAGCTCACCGTGGGCGACGTGATGATCTCGCGCTCGCAGATGGTCTCCCTGCCGGTCGAAGCCCCCTTCCTTGAGCTGATGAAGCAGGTGGTCGAATCCGGCCATTCGCGCTTCCCGGTGCATGGCGACAACAAGGACGACATCCTCGGCATCCTGTTGGCCAAGGACCTGCTGCGCGGCGTGGTCGCCGACAACGGGCCGGCCAACATCCGCGAGCTGCTGCGCCCGGCGGTGCTGATTCCCGAAGCCAAGAAACTCAACGTGCTGCTCAAGGAATTCCGGCTGTCCCGCAACCACATGGCCATCGTGGTGGATGAGTACGGCGGTGTCGCCGGGCTGGTCACCATCGAGGACGTGCTGGAGCAGATCGTCGGCGAGATCGACGACGAGCACGACGAGGCCGAGGACCACACCTCGCAGATCGCGATCCAGGCCGACGGCCAGTACGTGGTCGACGCGTTGACCGCGATCGAGGATTTCAACGAGCGCTTCGGTGCCAGCTTCCCCGACGATGACTACGACACCATCGGTGGCCTGGTCACCGAAGCGATCGGGCACCTGCCGGAAACCGGTGACGAGCTCACCCTGGACCGTTTCGTGTTCCGGGTCGCGCGTGCCGATGCCCGCCGCGTGCAGGCGTTCCACGTGACCGTGCTGCCGCCCGACACCCACAACGAGGATTGACCCACGCCATGCGGCTCCCTTTGAATCGGTGGTCGCTGTGCCGCCTGTTGTTCGTGTTGTCGCTGCTTGCGATGGCCAGCCTGCCCTTCGGGGCACTGGCCGCGCAGGCTGCCGCGCCCGCCACGGCCGCCCCGGCCCCCACCAACGAGGCGCCGCGCATCGGCGTGGTCACCATGCAGCCGGGCGAGATCTTCTTCGAGCGCTTCGGGCATGACGCGCTGGTCGTGGTCGATCCGGTCACCGGCGAGGCGACCTCGTACAACTTCGGCTACTTCGACCCTGGCGAGTCCGACTTCATCGGCAACTTCGTCCGCGGCGACATGATGTACTACCTGGTCGCGCTGCCGCTGGGCCAGGATCTTTCCTATTACCAGGAGAGCGGTCGCGGCGCGAGCGTGCAGTGGCTGGACCTGACCCCCGTGCAGGCACGTACATTGGCAGCATCGCTGGCCGAGCGCGCCAAACCCGAAAACGCGCGCTACCACTACGATTACTACACCGCCAACTGCGCCATCATGGTCCGCGATGCGATCGATGGCGCCCTCGGCGGCGGGCTGCATTCGCAGCTGTCCGGTCGCTCGCGCGGCAACACCTACCGCAGTGAATCGGTGCGCCTGGCCTCGCCCTCGCTGTGGATGTGGCTGGGCTTCGATATCGGCCTGGGCCCGTTCGCCGACCAGCCGTTGTCGCGCTGGCAGGAAGCGTTCGTGCCGATGCGCCTGGCCGATGCGCTGCGCCAGGTCCGCAACAGCGAAGGTCGCCCGCTGGTACAGGCCGAACAGGAACTGCTGCCGCACCGGATCGCGCCGGAACCGACCGAGTCGCCGCGCCGCTGGTGGCCGTGGCTGCTGTGCGGTCTGATCGCCGCCGCAGGGGTGGCCGCACTGCGCCGCCGGCGTCGTCTGCTCGGGGGTCTTGCCTTGCCGTTCTGGCTGTTCTGCGGGATCGGTGGCGTGCTGCTGACCTATCTGTGGGGCTTCAGCGCGCACCAGGCCGCCTGGGCCAACCGCAACCTGCTGCAGCTCTCGCCGCTGTGCCTGCTGCTCGTTCCCGCTGCGATCACCCTGTTGCGCGGCCGCGCGCCGCGCGCAGGGTTCCGCATCGCGCTGTGGGCCGTCGCCGGCATGTCGCTGCTCGGGCTGGTGCTGCATTGGCTCACGCTGCAGGCGCAGTACAACCTGCAGTGGATCGTGCTGTTGCTGCCGATCCACGTGGCGCTGGCGTGGGCGCTGGGCCGCCGTGACCTGCCCGTCACGGGCCGCTGACGCACGATGCCCGCCATGGATACCGTCACACCCGATAACCCCGCCTGCGTCATCAACTGCGTTCATTACGATGACCAGGGCAAGCGCCACGACATCAGCCTGGATGCCATCAGCGACGTGATCGCCAGCGACAACGGCTTCGTCTGGGTCGGCCTGTACGAACCCGACGACAGCGTGCTGCTGAAACTGCAGGAAGAATTCGGCCTGCACTCGCTGGCCATCGAGGATGCCCGCAACGCGCATCAGCGGCCCAAGGTCGAGGCCTACGGCACTTCGCTGTTCGTGGTGGTGACCACCGCGCAGATGGTGGACGAGCGGATCCGCTACGGCGAGACGCATGCCTTCCTCGGGCCCCGCTTCCTGGTCACGGTGCGCCACGGCGCGTCGCTGTCCTATGCCGCCCCGCGCGCCCGCGTGGAACGCGAGCCGGAGCTGCTGCGCACCATGGGGCCCTCGTACTGTCTGTACGCGGTGCTGGATTTCGTGGTCGACAATTACCTGCCGATCACCCAGCGCTACCGTGACACGCTGGAACTGCTGGAGAAGGACATCTTCTCCGACAACTACAAGCGCCAGACGGTGGTGCGCCTGTACGAGCTCAAGCGCGAGCTCAACAAGATGCGCATGGCCGTCGCACCGCTGCAGGACATGCTCTCGCAGATCAAGCGCTACCAGGGTGAGCTGGTGCCGGACGAAGTGAAGCTGTACCTACGCGACGTGCACGACCACGCGGTGCGGATCAGCGATGTGATCGATACCCTGCGCGAAATGCTGGGCACCGCCCTGAGTGTGAACCTGTCGCTGGTGACCCTGGCCCAGGGCGAGACGGTCAAGCGCCTGGGTGCCTGGGCCGCGCTGCTGGCTGCCCCGACCTTGATCACCAGCTGGTACGGCATGAACTTCACGAACATGCCCGAGCTGGACAAGCCGTGGGCCTATCCGGCGATGATCATCGGCGTGGGTGCGGTGTGCGTGGGCCTGTACCGGTTGTTCAAGCGCGCACGCTGGCTGTAGGTAGCGACCGTTGGTCGCTACGGCGGCGACGGTGGAGCGCCATGGCCGCGACGAGGAATCCCTACGGTGTCGAGCCGACCAACGGTCGGCTCCACACCCTGCGCGGCATCAGGCGACGTAAACGGTCTTGATGTTCATGAACTCATGGATGCCATGCTCTGCGAGTTCGCGGCCGAAGCCGGAGCGCTTGCTGCCGCCGAAGGGGAGGCGCACGTCGCTCTTGACGATGGCGTTGACGAAGGCAGCGCCACATTCCAGCTGTTGGGCGATGGCTTCGCCACGGGCCGCATCGGCGGTCCACACGCTGCCGCCCAGGCCGAAGGTGGTGTCATTGGCCACGCGCAGTGCTTCGGCGTCATCGCTGACCCGCAGGATCGCGGCGGCCGGGCCGAACAGTTCTTCGTCATATGCCGGCATGCCGGCGCTCACGTTGTCCAGGATGGTCGCCGGATAGCCGGCATGCGTACCGGCCACCGGCTCGCCGCCCAGCAGCAGCTTGGCGCCCTTGGCGATGCTGTCCTGCACCTGCTTGTGCAGTTCGTCGCGCAGGTCCGCTCGCGCCATCGGGGCCAGCGTGGTCTTCTCGTCCTGCGGATCACCGTAGACGCGCTTGCCTGCAGCGGCGACGAACTTCTCCACGAACGCATCGGCGATCGCATCGACCACGATGAAACGCTTGGCCGCGATGCAGGTCTGGCCGCTGTTGTCGAAGCGTGATTTCACCGCGGCGGCCACCGTCTTCTCCAGGTCTGCATCCTCCAACACCACGAAGGCATCACTGCCACCCAGTTCCATCACGCACTTCTTGAGCTGGTCGCCGGCATTGGCCGCGATGGACCGCCCTGCCCGCTCGCTGCCGGTCAGTGTCACCGCCTTGACCCGCTTGTCGCGCAGCACTTCGGCGGCCTGGTCGTTGTCGATGTGCAGCACGTCGAACACGCCCTCGGGCAGGCCGCCATCACGGCACACCGTCAGGATCAGGTCGGCGCATTGCGGCACGTTGCTGGCGTGCTTGAGCAGGGCCACGTTGCCGGCCATGAACGCAGGCGCGAGGAAGCGGAACACCTGCCAGATCGGGAAGTTCCACGGCATCACCGCGAATACGCAGCCGATCGGCTCATAGCGCACATAGCTGCGCTGGGCTTCGGTATCGATCAGCTGCGGCTTGAGGTAGTCCGCGGCGTGGTCGGCGTAGAATTCACAGGCCTCGGCGCATTTCTCGATCTCACCCAGCGCCTCCAGCTTGAGCTTGCCCATCTCGGTGGTCATCGCGTGCTGGATGTCGCCCTTGCGCTGGCGCAACTGGGCGGCGATGGCGCGCAGGATCGCCCCGCGCTCCTGCAGCGAACGCGCCGCCCACGCCGGGAATGCCGCGGCAGCCGCAGCCAGGCGCTGCTCGACCTCCCTGGCGGTGAGCAGTTCATGTCGATACGTGACCTGGCCGGTCGCGGGATTGATGATGTCAGCGGTCATCGCGGGTCTCCGAAAGTCAGACCCGCATTGTGCGCCCAGCCCCGTGAGCCGGATGTTGCCGGATCAGGGTGAACGCCGCGACACAGCGTCGCAGCAGCGCCCTGCCCCGGCACCGTTCAGCTGGGGTCCTGCAGCGCCATCTGCATGTCACGCTGGCGACGCTTCTCGGTGCGTGCAGTGATGTACCAGCCGATCACCGCCGCGATCGACACCGCCAGCACCATCAAGGTAGCCAGCGCGTTGATCTCCGGCTTGATGCCCATCCGCACCGAGGAGAACACCTTCATCGGCAGCGTGGTGGAGTTGGGGCCGGCCACGAAGCTGGCAATCACCACGTCATCGAGCGAGAGCGTGAAGGCCAGCAGCCAGCCGGCCACCAGCGCCGGGGCGATGATCGGCAGGGTGATCTGGAAGAATACCTTGAGCCGGCTCGCGCCGAGATCCATCGCGGCCTCCTCCAGCGAGCGGTCCAGCTCCTGCAGGCGCGAAGACACCACCACCGTCACGAAGGACAGGGTGAAGGTGACATGCGCGATCCAGATGCTGGTGACGCCACGGCTGGGGAAGCCGGGAATCCCGCCCATCGCCACCAGCAGGGTCATCAGCGAGAAGCCCAGGATCACTTCCGGCATCACCAGCGGTGCGGTGATCAACGCGCCGAACAGGGTCTTGCCCGGGAAGCGGCGCATGCGGGTCATCACCATCGCCGCCATGGTGCCGAGCACGGTGGCCGCGCAGGCGGTCCAGAACGCGACCTTGAGGCTGATCCACAGCGCGTCCAGGATCTGCCGGTTGTTGAACAGCTCACCGTACCAGCGCGTGGAGAAGCCCGACCACACCGTGGCCAGCTTGGAGGCGTTGAACGAGTACACCATCAACAACAGGATCGGCAGGTACAGGAAGGCGAAGCCCAGCCCGAGCAGGCTCCAGCCCAGCCAGCGGTTGCTGCGCACCATGCTCATGCCAGCTTTCCTTCCAGCTCGCGCTGCTGCATGCGGTTGAACAACAGGATCGGCACCAGCAGCAGGGCCAGCATCACGATCGCCACCGCCGAGGCGGTCGGCCAGTCGCGGTTGTTGAAGAACTCGCCCCACAGCACGCGGCCGATCATCAGCGTGTCCGGCCCGCCCAGCATTTCCGGAATCACGAACTCACCCACGGCAGGAATCATCACCAGCATGCAGCCGGCGATGATGCCGGTGCGCGACAGCGGCAGCGTGATCCGCAGGAACGCCTGCCACGGCTTGGCACCAAGATCGTAGGCGGCCTCGAGCAGCCGGTTGTCCAGCTTGACCAGGTTGGCGTACAGCGGCAGCACCATGAACGGCAGGTAGCAGTACACGATGCCGATGTAGGCTGCGGTCGGGGTATACAGGATCTGCAACGGCGCGTCGATCACGCCGATCTTGAGCAGCAGCTGGTTGAGCAGCCCGTTGCGGTCGAGGATGCCGATCCAGGCATACACGCGGATCAGGAACGAGGTCCACGAAGGCAGCACCACCAACATCATCGCCACGTTGCGCGCGGCCGGGCTCATCCGCGAGATCACGTAGGCCATCGGGTACCCGATCAGCAGCGTGAGCAGGGTCGAGATGACCGCGATCTTGATCGAGCTCAGGTAGGCCAGCAGGTACTGGTTGTCCTTGATCAGGGCCGCGTAGCTGCCCAGGTTGAGCTTGAGCGAGAACGCGCCGTCCACGTACTCCAGCAGCCAGGTATACGGCGGCGAGCCGACCTGGGTGCGCGCGAAGGAGATCATCAGGATGATCACGAACGGCACCGCGAAAAACAGCAGCAGCCACAGGTAGGGCGCGGCGATCACGCCGGCGCGCGTACCCGGGAGCCAGCGCTTCCAGCCGGTCGCGGTCATGAGGTCAGCACCACGCCGTCGTTGTCGCGCCAGTGCACCCAGACGGTGTCGCCCCAGGTCAGGCCGTCGCTGGCCCAGCGCTGCGAGTTGGCGAAGTTGGACAGCACCTTGGCCCCGCTCGGCAGGCGCACATGGAACACCGAGTGGCTGCCGAAGTACGCGATTTCCTCGATCACGCCCTGCGCCTTGTTGGTGTCACCGGCCGGTTCGTCCTTGCCGATCATCACCTTCTCCGGGCGCAGCGCGAAGGCCACCGGCTGGCCCTCGTAGCCGGTGATGCCGTGGGCGACGTAGATCGGCGCGGGGAACAGCGGCGTGCGCACGGTGACGTACTCGGGAAGGTCTTCATCCAGCACGCCGTCGAACAGGTTCACCGAGCCGATGAACTCGGCCACGAAGCGGTTGGCCGGCTGCTCGTAGATTTCATCCGGCTTGCCGACCTGCTGGATCCAGCCGGCGTCCATCACCGCGATCCGGGTAGCCATGGTCATGGCTTCTTCCTGATCGTGGGTGACCATCACGCAGGTCACCCCGGTGGTCTCGATGATGTTGACCAGCTCCAGCTGCATCTGCGAGCGCAGCTTCTTGTCCAGCGCGCCCATCGGCTCATCCAGCAACAGCAGCTTCGGCCCCTTGGCCAGCGACCGTGCCAGCGCCACGCGCTGCTGCTGGCCGCCGGACAGCTGATGGGGCTTGCGCTTGGCCAGCTTGCCCAGCTGCACCAGTTCCAGCATCTCGCCGACCCGGCGGTTGATCGCATCACGCGCCATGCCGTCCTGCTTCAGGCCGAAGGCGATGTTCTGCTCCACCGTCATGTGCGGGAACAGCGCGTAGGACTGGAACATCATGTTGATCGGGCGCTGGTACGGCGGCAGCGCGTTGATGCGCTGGCCGTCCAGGTCGATGGTGCCCTGGGTGGGGGTCTCGAAGCCGCCCAGGCAGCGCAGCAGGGTCGACTTGCCGCTGCCCGAGCCACCCAGCAGCGCGAAGATCTCGCCCTTGCGCACGTCCAGGGTGACGTCATCGAGCGCGACGAAGCCGTCGAACTCCTTGCGCAGCGCGCGGATGGACAGGTAACCCGGTTCCAGGACCGGGAGGACCGCGCCTTCCGGCTTGGCTTCAAATGGCATGGGGAGCGGCTCCAGGAGCGGCGGCAGGACGGGGGGAGCATCCCATTTTACCGGTGGTGGCGGCGTCATGTCCTACCCCCTGAAACGACGACGCCGGCCCGGGGCCGGCGTCGTGGGGGCGGTCAGCGCCCGGTTTTCACCTCGGTCCACAAGCGGGTGTAGAGCTTGTCCACTTCCGGCGTGTTGATCGAGTAGGTGAACATCTTCGCCGCGACATCGGCCGGCGGGTAGATGGTCGGGTCGGTGCGGATCGATTCGTCCACCAGCGGCGTGGCCGCGGTCACCGGGTTGGCGTAATGGATGAAGTTGGTGTTGGCCGCGGCGACCTTGGGCTCCAGCAGGTAGTTGATGAAGGCGTAGGCCGCCTCCGGGTGCTTGGCATCCTTGGGAATGGCCAGCATGTCGAACCACTGCGGACCACCTTCGCGCGGGATCGAGTAGGCCACGGTCACGCCGTTGGCGGCTTCGGCCGCCCGGTCGCGGGCCTGGATGATGTCACCGGACCAGCCCACCACCAGGCAGGTGCCGCCGTTGGCCAGCGAACCCACGTACTGCGAGGAATGGAAGTTCTGCACGTACGGCCGGATGCTCTTGAGCAACGCGGCGGCCTTCTCCAGCGTGGCCGGGTCCTGGCTGTGCGGATCTTCACCCAGGTAGTGCAGCGCGATCGGGATCATGTCCGACGGCGTATCCAGGATGGTGATCCCGCAGTCCTTCATCTTGGCGATGTTTTCGGGCTTGAAGATCAGGTCCCAGCTGTTGGCGATGTCGGTGCTGCCACCGAAGCGCTGCTTGAGCAGTTCCACGTTGTAGCCGATGCCGGTGGTGCCGATCATGTACGGCACGCCGTACTCGTTGCCCGGGTCCTGCTGGGCGATGCGCTTCATCACCTCCGGGTCGAGGTTGACCAGGTTCGGGATCTTGCTCTTGTCCAGGGGCAGGAACACGCCGGCCTTGATCTGACGGCCGAAGAAGTTCAGCGTCGGCACGACCACGTCGTACCCGCTGTTGCCGGCCAGCAGCTTGGTTTCCACCATCTCATCGCTGTCGAACACGTCATAGGTCACCTTGGTGCCGGTGGCCTTCTCGAAGTTCGGGAGGGTGTCTTCAGCGATGTAATCGCTGTAGTTGTAGACGTTCAGCACCTTGGCGTCGTCCTGCTTGCCACCGCCGCCACAGGCGGTCAGCACGGAAACGGCAATGCCGAGGGTGAGGATTCGCAGCTTCATCGGACTCTCCACAGGTCAGGTGCGAGTTGAGGGGACCGGCCGGACCGGCGCAACGGGTGCCAGCCTACCGGGCATGCCCCAATTTTCCCAGCACATGGCCCTCACGGCCATGCCGGATGTGGTGCCTCGAGTCAGACGTTGAGCAGCAGGAACTCGCGCTCCCAGGAGCTGATCACCCGGAAGAAGGTCTCGTATTCCTTGCGCTTGACCGACACATAGGCACGGCAGAAGCGCTCGCCCAGCATCTCGCGCAGCTCGGGGCAGCTTTCCAGCCCATCCAGCGCTTCGCCCAGCGAGCGTGGCAGGTCGTAACCCAGCTCCTTGGCGCTGCCGCTGATCGGGGCGGTCGGCGAGCCCTGCTCGCGGATGCCCAGCAGCCCGGCGGCCAGGGTCGCGGCGATGGCCAGGTAAGGGTTGGCGTCCGAACCGGCGAAGCGGCTTTCCACCCGCATGTTCTCCGGCGTATCCAGCGGCACCCGCAGCCCGCAGGTGCGGTTGTCGAAGCCCCAGTGTACGTTGCTCGGGGAGACCTCGCCGAACATCAGCCGGCGGTAGGAATTCACGTTCGGCGCGAAGAACGCCATGGCCGCCGGCACGTACTTCTGCAGGCCGGCCAGGTAATGGCCGAACAGCGGACTGAAATCCTCACCGCCGTGCTCACCGCTGAACACATTGCTGCCATCGCTGATCCGCAGCAGGCTCTGGTGGATGTGCATCGCACTGCCCGGCTCGTTCTCCATCGGCTTGGCCAGGAAGGTGGCATAGATGCCGTGGCGCATCGCCGACTCGCGCATGGTGCGCTTGAACAGGAACACCTGGTCGGCCAGGTCCATCGCATTGGCGTGGGTGAAGTTGACCTCCAGCTGCGCGGCACCGGATTCGTGGATGAGCGTGTCCACGTCCAGCTTCATCGCGTCGCAGTAGTCGTACATCAGATCGAGGATCGGATCGAACTCGTTGACCGCGTCGATCGAGTAGGACTGGCGCGCCGTCTCCGGGCGCCCGGAACGGCCGGCCGGCGGCAATAGTGGGAAATCCGGGTCGGTGTTTTTCTGGACCAGGAAGAACTCCAGCTCCGGGGCCACCACCGGGCGCAGGCCGAGTTCGGCATAGGCGTTGAGCACACGCCGCAGCACGTTGCGTGGGGCCAGTTCGTGCGGCTCGCCGGTCTTGGTGAAACAGTCGTGGATGACCTGCGCGGTGGGATCGGTCGCCCACGGCACCATGCGGACGGTGTCGGCATCCGGGCGCAGGATCATGTCCGAGTCCGAGGGCGAGGTCAGTTCGTAGTAGTCGTCCGGGAATTCGCCGGTGACGGTGGTGGCGAAGATGCCCTCCGGCAGGCGCGTGCCGTAATCGTGCGAGAACTTGTCGGCCGGAATGATCTTGCCGCGCGCGTTGCCGGTGATGTCCGGCACCAGGCACTCCACCTCGGTGATGCGCCGATCCTTGAGCCAGCGCAGCAGCGTGCTCTCCTGCGGAACAGGCTTGGGGGCGGCGGCTTTGCGCGAACGCGTTCGGGTGGTCATGACCGGTCTGCTGTTTGAGAGTTGCGGCGACAAGCATCGCCGAACGCGTGGAAAATACTGTGATAGAACCGATTGTCGGCTACCCGCCACTCCGGATGCCACTGCACCCCGAGCACGAAACGGTGCGCGGTGCTGCGTGCGGCTTCGATCAGCCCATCCTCGGCGATGGCCTCGATCCGCAGCCCGTCAGCCAAGCGATCGATGCCCTGCCCATGCACCGAATTGACCCTTGCCGAGGGCGCGCCGGCCCAGCCGGCCAGCCAACCGCCCTCGGACAGCTGCACTGCATGTGCGGGGCCATACTGCACCTCGACCGGCGCCTGCGGGTCTTCGCGATGATCGCCCAGGCCCGGCACCTCATGCACGCGCGGATGCAGACTGCCGCCAAGGGCGACGTTCAATTCCTGGAAACCGCGACAGATCGCCAGCACCGGCAGGTCGCGAACAAGCGCTTCGTGCAGCAGCGACAGCGCCGTCGCATCACGCGCCGGATCATGCCGGTTGCCCGGCCAGCTCGGCGGCCCGGCATACAGATGCGGCTCGATATTGCTCACCGCACCGGTCAGCAGCAGGCCCTGCAGCCGGTCCAGCCAATGCGCGGCCGGCAACGGCGGTTGCAGGCTGGGCAACAGCACCGGGGTGACACCGGCCGCGTCGACCAGCGCGCGGACGTACTTTTCACCCGCCGCGGCGAAGCGGTGATGGCCCAGCGTGGTGCTGTCGGTGGGCAGGCCGACCCAAGGGGGCGAGACCATGCGTCATGCTCGGATGACCTGCAGCCACGTTACCCCTGCGCGCGGACCCTGCGCAACACGCGGCCACGCTGGTGCGGCGCGATCCGTCACATGCCGGCGGCAAGGGCTGCGACAGACTGCCTGCTGTTCCGCGCGCCGGTTGCTGTCATCCTTTGTCCATGAGCGTTGAAGTGTCCATCACCCGCCGGTGCCCGGCATGACCACTGCCGGCGAGGCGCACGCGCCCAGCTGGTACGCCGACAGCGTGCCTGCCGCGCCACTGCGCGAACCACTGGCCGGTGATCTGGACGCCGATGTCTGCGTGCTCGGCGCCGGTTATACCGGGCTGTCCGCCGCGCTTACCCTCGCTGAACGTGGGTACCGCGTGGTGCTGCTGGAGGCGCACCGCGTCGGCTGGGGGGCGTCCGGGCGCAACGGCGGCCAGGCCATCGTCGGCTACGGCTGCGAAGTGGACACGCTCGAGCACCTCGTCGGCGCCGAGGACGCGCGGGCGCTGTTCGAGTTCTCGCGCGACGGCATGCGCCTGCTGCGTGATCGCATCAGCCGCCATCGGATCGACTGCGACTGGCGCGACGGCCACGCCAGCGTGCCGATCAAACCGCGCCAGGAACGCATGCTGCGCGCGGGGCTGATCGATCTGGCCCAGCGCTACGACTACCCGCTGCAATGGTGGGACCGGACCCAGCTGCGCGGTCAACTGGACAGCCCGCGTTATCGCGGTGCCATGTTCGATCCCCATAGCGGGCACCTGCATCCCCTGGCCTACGCGCAGGGCCTGGCCCGTGCCGCGGAGGCGGCCGGGGCGGTGATCCACGAGCAGTCGCCGGTCCTGCAGCTGATCCGCGGGGCCCGGCCGCAACTGCGTACCGCGCACGGCACGGTCAGCGCCGACCACGTGGTGATCGCCGGCAACGCCTGGCTCGAAGGCATCGCACCGGAGCTGGAATCGCGGATCATGCCGGTCGGCACCTACATCGGCGCCAGTGCTGTCCTTGGGCAGGCGCGGGCGCAGGCACTGATCCACAACGACATGGCGGTGGCCGATGTCAGTTGGGCGCTGGACTATTTCCGGCTGAGCCGCGACCACCGCCTGCTGTTCGGCGGCCAGGCCAGCTACTCCGCGCTGCCCCCGCCCGGCCTGCGCGGGGTGATGACCCGGCGCATGCGTGCGGTGTTCCCGCAACTGGCCGACGTGGAGCTGGAGTACGTCTGGGGCGGCTATGTCGACATCACCCGCAACCGGGCACCGCACTGGGGCCGGCTGACCCCGAATGTCTATTTCGCGCAGGGCTTCTCGGGCCATGGCGTGGCCGCGGCGGGACTGGCCGGCCAGGTGCTGGCCGAGGCGATCGCCGGGCAGGCGGAGCGGTTGGACGTATTCGAGCGCATTCCGCACCGGCCCTTCCCCGGCGGTCGCATGCTGCGGACCCCGCTGCTGGTCGCGGCGATGTCCTGGTACAAGCTGCGGGATGCGTTGTGGTGAGGGCTGGCGACGGCCGAGCCCGCTAAAGTTGCGCGTGAAACCGCCGCTATCTGTCCCGACCCACTCGGAATCGAGCGTACGCCTCATGCCGGCACTGTTGCAGGGCGCTGTCCTCAGCGACCCCGGTGATGCCCTGCCCCAGCGGATCCTGCTGGTGGAGAACTCGCGGACGTTCACCAGCATGCTGCGCGAGGCGATCGAACAGCGCCTGGAGCTGCCGGTGTCGGTGGCCACCAGCCTGGCCGACGCGGGGCGGTTGCTCGATGAAGAACGGGGCTGGTTCCTGGTCCTGACCGGGTTGGTGCTGGCCGACGGCGACCGCGACACCGTGGTCGACTACTTCCTGTCACGCGGATTGCCCACGGTGGTGGTCAGCGGCGTCTACGACGAAGATCTGCGCAAGCGCGTACTGCAGCAGCAGATCATCGATTACGTGCTGAAGAACACGCCGGGCAGCATCGATTACCTGGTGTGGCTGGTGCAGCGGCTCGAGCGCAACCGGCGCATCGCCGCGCTGGTGGTGGATGATTCGATGTCGGCACGGATGTACGCCGCCTCGCTGCTGCGCATGTACGGGCACGATGTGTACGAGGCCGCCGACGGTGCCGAAGGACTCAAGGCGATCGAGGCGCATCCGGCGATCCGGCTGGCCGTGGTCGACCAGGAGATGCCGGGCATGGAGGGGGTGGAGTTCACCCGCCGCCTGCGCACGATGCGTTCGCGCGACAAACTGGCCGTGATCGGTATTTCCGGCAACACCGACCCCTCGTTGATCCCGCGCTTCCTGAAGAACGGTGCCAACGACTTCCTGCGCAAGCCGTTCTCGCGCGAGGAATTCTTCTGCCGCGTGTCGCAGAACGTGGACCAGCTGGAGCTGATCGGCACCCTGCAGGACCTGGCCACCCGCGATTTCCTGACCGGCCTGCCGAATCGCCGCTGCTTCCTGGAACAGAGCCAGCGCCAGCTGCCGCAGCTGCATCTGGATGGCGAACAGGTGGCGGTGGCGATGATCGACATCGATCACTTCAAGCACATCAACGATACCCACGGCCACGAAGCCGGCGACGATGCGCTGCGCGCGGTGGCCGCCGCGGTCGCCCAGCATGCGCGCCAGGAAGATCTGATCGCGCGCTTCGGTGGCGAGGAATTCTGCCTGCTGGTACCCGGCATGGATGAAGAGCAGGCCGTGCACTATTTCGACGAACTGCGCCAAGCCATCGCGGCGCTGGAGGTCGACCTGGGCCACACCACCCTGCGCATGACGGTCAGCATCGGACTGTGCTGCCTGCGACCACAGCGCGATTCACTGCACCGGCTGATCTCCGAAGCCGATCGGCAGCTGTACCTGGCCAAGGCCGGGGGCCGCAACCGCGTCCACTGCGCCACCGTGGCCACCGGCGCGCGCCAGCGCGAGCCTGCCCTGGTGCCTTGATCGAGATCAACGCGGCGGCCGCCGTGACTGCCTAGAGTCGCCCCCAGTTGAACAGCGCGGGGAACGCACCATGGCACTTCTGGTCTGGCAGGACGATCTGAACATCGGCATCGATGTCATCGATCACCAGCACATGCGCATCGTGGAGATGCTCAACCACCTGCACGTCGCCCAGAAGAGCCTGGAGCGGCTGGCCGTGGCCGAGGTCATCGACGAACTGGTGGACTACACGATGTCCCACTTCGCCTTCGAAGAAGAGCTCATGGAGGAAGCCGGCTATCCATTCTGCGCGGCGCACAAGCGTGTGCATGAAATCTTCGGCAAGCGTGTGGGCGAGTACCGGCTGCGTTTCCAGGCCGGCGAGGATGTCACCGAAGAGCTGCGCACGATGCTGTCGCGCTGGCTGTTCAACCACATCCGGGGGGATGACAAGGCCTATGCGCCGCAGGTCAAGCAGCACCTCAACCAGTTCGCCCGCGAGCACCAGCAAGGCAGCTGGCTGGGCCGCACGCTCAAGCGTTTCTTCCGCTGATCAGCGCCCCCGCCGGCCCATCGCCAGCAGTGCCACGATGGTGATCAGGGCGGTCACGCACAGGTAGTAGCCAACTGCGACCAGGCCGTAGCGCTCGGCCAGCCAGGTGGCCACGTAGGGCGCCGGTGCCGCACCGAGGATGCCGGCCAGGTTGAACGAGAGCGAGGCACCGGTATAGCGCACCTGGACCGGATAGATCTCGGCCAGGAAGGTGCCGCAGGGGCCGTAGGTCAGGCCCATCAGGAACAGGCCCAGCGCCAGGAAGCCGAGCACCAGCCACGGGCTGCCGGCCTGGAACAGCGGCGCGAACACCACGCCGAAGGCGAGGATCAGGCCACTGGCCACGATCATGGTGCGGCGCGGGCCCCAACGGTCGCCATACCGCGCGGAGATCGGGATGCCCGCGGCGAAGAACAGGATGCCGACCATCTGCAGCAGCAGGAACTGCTCGCGCGAGTAGCCCAGCACGGTGGTGCCATGGCCGAGGGTGAACACCGTCATCAGATAGAACAGCACGAAGGTGGCGAACGCCCCCAGGGTGCCCAGCACCAGTGTCACCGGGTGGTCGCGCAGCACGCTCCACATCGGCAGCTTGACCCGCTCGTTGCGGTCCAGCGCGGCCTGGAACTGCGGGGTTTCGTGGATGTTCAAGCGCACCCACAGGCCGATGCCGACCAGCAGCGAACTGGCCAGGAACGGCACGCGCCAGCCCCACTGCAGGAAATCGGCCTCGCTCATCGCGCGGCCCAGCAACAGGAAGATGCCCGCCGAGAGCAGGAAACCCAACGGGGCCCCCAGCTGGGGGAACATGCCGTACCAGGCGCGCTTGCCGGGCGGTGCATTCTCGGTGGCCAGCAGCACGGCGCCGCCCCACTCCCCGCCCAGCCCCAGGCCCTGGCCGAAGCGGCACAGCGCCAGCAGCGCCGGTGCCACCAGCCCGATGCTGGCATGGGTAGGCAACAGGCCGATCGCCACCGTGGAAATACCCATCGTCAGCAAGGCCGCCACCAGCGTCGCCTTGCGCCCGATGCGGTCGCCGTAATGGCCGAACACCGCCGAGCCGACCGGCCGGGCGATGAAGGCGACCGCGAAGGTCGCCAGCGACTGCAGCATCGCCGCGCCATCGCTGCTCTCCGGGAAGAACAGGTGCGGGAACACCAGCACCGCCGCCGTGGCGTAGATGTAGAAATCGAAGAACTCGATGGTGGTGCCGATCAGGCTCGCCAGCAGGACGCGGCGGGGGGAGTTCACGACGGGAGCGACAACGGGTGTGGACATCGGGTACGCAGAAAAGGGGCAGCTGCCGGATTCTGCCACGGCCTTCCCGCGCCTGCCGGGATGGTTGCAGACGAGACTGTCAGCCTGTGACCCGGTACGCGACGCGCGTGTCGGGCAGGAACTTCCTCCCGGCCCCAGGGTCTGATTGCCGTCAACCCGCCAGGATGGTTCCGGATGTCAGGCTCAAGGAAGAGTACCGCCCGCTCGCGCTGGACCCAGCCGACCGCCATCGCCGTGGTGATCGCCGTGCATGGGCTGATGCTGGGGGTGCTGCTGCGTTCACCCGCCCCGGGCAATACCGGCGAGGAGGCACGTCTGCAGGTGTACTGGCTGCCGCGCCCGTTGCCGGCCCCGGCTCCTCCCCCCTCGAGTGCGCCGACGCCCCCGGCACTGCCGGTCTCCGGCTCGCGGCGCCTGCCTGCGCCCCTCGTGGTGGTGCCGGTCGCCACGGCGGACGCCGCACCTGATCGGCCGGACGTGAGCGCCCCGCTCGACCTCAGCGTGCCATCGTCGTTGATCGGCAGCGGCATCGAAGCCGGCTCGCTGGCACCACGCATCCTGGGCGCCCGCGACGTGCACGCGGCCTTCCAGCCCAAACCCAAGCGCTTCCGCATGAAGGCCGGCATGACCCCGGAGCAGATCGTGCAGGGCATCTTTCAGTTGATCGGCGCCTGGCCACCGGGCTACATGGTGGACCAGTGCCGCCTGACCCGGCAGCAGATCGACTACCTGCGCAACGCCGTGGATGAGATGGATCGCGACCTGCTGCGCGAGTCCCTGATCCGCCACAGCCAGGACTGCTGAACGTCGTCAGCCGCCCAGGTGGATCCAGGTCGCCTTGAGTTCGGTGTACTTGTCGAAGGCATGCAGGGATTTGTCGCGGCCGATGCCGGACTGCTTGTAGCCACCGAACGGGGCGGTCATGTCGCCGCCGTCCCACTGGTTGACCCACACACTGCCGGCACGCAGCCCGCGTGCCACCCGGTGCGCGCGGCCCAGGTCGCGCGTCCAGACGCCCGCGGCCAGCCCGTAGATCGAATCATTGGCCATGCGCAGGGCGTCCGCCTCGTGATCGAAGGTCAGCACCGACAGCACCGGCCCGAAGATTTCCTCGCGGGCGATCGTGTGCTGCGGATCAACCTCATCGAACACGGTCGGCTCGACATAGCTGCCCCCCGGTACCACCTGCAACCGCTTGCCACCCAGCAGCAGGCGCGCGCCATCGGCCTCGCCGTGCGCCACGTAGTCCAGCACGCGCCCGGCATGCGCGTCGTCGACCAGCGCCCCCATCGCCGCGTCCGGCTCGAACGGGTGCTGGGGCTGCATGTGCCGCCCATGCGCCAGCACCCGCGCCACGAAGGCGTCCTTGATCGAGCGCTGGACCAGCAACCGCGAGCCGGCGGTGCACACCTCGCCCTGGTTGTAGAAGATGGCGGTGGCAGCGGCCTGCGCAGCCTTGTCCAGATCCGGCGCATCGGCGAACACCAGGTTCGGGCTCTTGCCACCGCACTCGAGCCAGGTGCGCTTGAGATTCGATCTGCCCGCGCATTGCAGCAGCCGGCGACCGACGGCCGTCGATCCGGTGAACGCCAGCGCGTCCACGTCCATGTGCAGCGCCAGCGGTTCGCCGGTGCGCTCGCCATGGCCCGGCACCACGTTGAACACGCCGTCGGGCACACCGGCTTCGGCCACCAGCGCGGCCAGCCGGATCGCGCTCAGCGGCGAGCGTTCGGACGGCTTGAGCACCACCGAATTGCCCGCCGCCAGGGCCGGGGCGATCTTCCACGACGCCATCAGCAGCGGGAAATTCCACGGCACGATCACCGCCACCACACCCACCGGCTCGCGGGTGATCAGGCCCAGCGTATCCAGCGCGGTGGGGGCGACCTCGCCGTACACCTTGTCCACTGCTTCTGCGGTCCAGCGCAGGCAACGCAATACACCCGCCAGATCGCCTTCGCGCGCATCGCGCACCGGCTTGCCCATGTCCAGGGTTTCCAGCAACGCGAGCTCATCGGCGTGCTGCTCGACCAGATCGGCCAACCGCAACAGCACCTGCTTGCGGTGTGACGGCGCGGCCCGTGACCAGTCGCCCGCATCGAAACTGCGCCGCGCCGCTGCGACCGCGCGGTCGACATCGGTCGTGTCGGCGTCGGCCACCTGCACCAGCACACGGCCATCGATCGGACTGATGCAGTCGTAGCGCGCGCCACTGGCCGCGTCGACGTAGCGCCCATCGATGAAGGCCTGCCCCTGGAAGGTCAATGCATCGGCCTGGCGTTGCCAGTCGTCACGGGTGCGTGCAGCAGTCATCGGCGGCGTCCTCGTTCACTGATCCGGGTAAGGCGGTTATACCCGCGGCCGTCACGGGAAGACGTGATGCGGGTGCGATAAAGTCGTGACCATCGCGCCCCTGCGGAGTGCCTCATGCCTCGTCCCGAATCGTCGTTGTCGACCCTGGCCGGCCAGGCCCCGCCGGCGCTGGACGCGTACTGGATGCCGTTCACCGCCAACCGGCAGTTCAAGGCCGCCCCGCGCCTGCTGGTGCGCGCCGAGGGCATGTACTACCACGACGTTGACGACCGCCCGATCCTGGATGGCGCGGCCGGGCTGTGGTGCTGCAATGCGGGCCATGCGCGGCCGCGGATCGTGCAGGCGATCCAGCAGCAGGCTTCCACGCTGGATTTCGCGCCACCGTTCCAGATGGGTTCGCCCCTGCCGTTCGTGCTGGCCCAGCGCCTGGCCGCGCTGGCACCGGCGGGGTTGAACCATGCATTCTTCACCAACTCCGGCTCCGAGGCCGTCGACACCGCGATGAAGATCGTGCTGGCCTACCATCGTCTGCGCGGCGAAGGCCAACGCACCCGCTTCATCGGCCGCGAAAAGGCCTATCACGGGGTCGGCTTCGGCGGCATGTCGATCGGCGGCCTGCCCAACAACCGCAAGACGTTTGGTCCGTTGTTGGCTGGCAGCGATTTCCTGCGCCATACGCTGGATCTGGAGCGCAATGCCTTCAGCCCCGGGCTGCCCCGCCATGGCGCCGAACTGGCCGAGGACCTGGAGCGGTTGATCGCGCTGCACGACGCCTCCACCATCGCCGCGGTGTTCGTCGAGCCGATCGCCGGCTCGGCCGGGGTCATCCTGCCCGCGCCGGGCTACCTGCAGCGACTGCGCGAGATCTGTGACCAGCACGGCATCCTGCTGGTGTTCGACGAGGTGATCACCGGTTTCGGGCGGGTCGGCAATGCCTTCGCCGCACAGCGCTTCGGCGTGACCCCGGACCTGCTGACCCTGGCCAAGGGCCTGACCAACGGCGCGGTACCGATGGGCGCGGTGCTGGCCAGCGATACGATCCACGGCGCCTTCATGCAGGGCCCGCCGGCGGCGATCGAGTTCTTCCACGGCTATACCTATTCCGGCCACCCGTTGGCCTGTGCAGCCGCCTTGGCCGCCCTGGATACCTACGCCGAGGAGCACCTGTTCGAGCGCGCCCTCGAGCTGGGCGACTACTGGCAGGAACGACTGCACAGCCTGCGTGGGCTGCCGCATGTGGTGGACATCCGCACCTTCGGGCTGATCGGTGCGATCGAGCTGTTGCCCCGCAAGGACGCACCCGGCGCCCGCGGCTACGAGGTGTTCAAGCGCTGCTTCCGCGACGGCCAGCTGTTGGTGCGCTGTACCGGCGATGTGATCGCGCTGTCCCCCCCGTTGATCCTGGAACGCAGCCACATCGACCGGATCGTGGAGGTGCTGGGCGAGATGATCCGCGCCACCGGCTGAGCCTGAATCCACCGGCGACGACGGCGACCGCCGCGATCCTTACAATGGGTGGTCACGTTTCGCTCGCGTACCGGATTGCATGGACATTGTCGTCAAAGAAGAACTGAAGGCCTACATCGACCCGCTGACCGCGGACGAGCACGACGCCCTGGAGCGCAGCATCCTCGCCGAAGGCTGCCGCGATGCGCTGGTGCTGTGGGGCGAGGTGCTGGTCGATGGCCACAACCGCTACGGCATCTGCCAGAAGCACGGGCTGCCGTTCCAGACGATCCAGAACACGCGGTTCCAGTCGATGGAGGACGTCCATCTGTGGATGATCGAGCAGCACCTGGGCCGTCGCAGCGTCTCCGACTTCCAGCGTGGCGTGCTGGCGCTGCGCAAGCGCGACATCCTGGCCGAGCGCCACCGCGCCGAGCAGGCCCAGCTGCAGAAGGAAAGCGACGGCGAGCTCAGTGGACCGGCCGATGCCGCTGACGAAGACAGCCCGCCGTGGGCGGCCGCGCCGAAGGTCAGCCGCGCGGACATGGCCCGCGAAGCACGCCTGAGCAGCAGCCAGGTGACGATGATCGAGCGCATCCACAAGCAGGCCGCGCCGGAGCTGGTGGAAGCGGTCAAGACCGGGGTGATCTCGATCAGTGCCGCGGCCGCCGTGGCCGATCTGCCCGCGGAAGAACAGCGCGCCGCGGCCGCCGCCGGCAAGGACGAGCTGAAGCAGGCCGCCAAGCGCGTGCGCGAGTCCAAGCGCAAGCCGCGCAAGCCCGCCCGGGACGTGCTGCACAGTGCCGATGGCGACGCCGAGGTCGATCCCAGCCGCGCGGCCGAGATCGCCGAGGCGCTGAACGCGCTGGGGGAAGGCCCCGCCGAGCTGCGCCAGCGCGTGATCGCGCTGACCCTGGAGAACGACACCCTGCGCCAGCAGTTGGCAGCGCTGCGCAGGCAGGTGCAGGACAGCGAGCTGGCCGACGCCTGATCGCTGTCCTGTGGTCTACCGTTTGCTCATGCGAGGGTGGGTAGACTCCCGCGATGGATTCAGTGACTTCCCCTCCCGACCCGCGCCGCGCCCAGCTGCGCCGGCTCAAGCTGATCGCGCTGGCCATGCTGGTGGCGATGCTGGCTGGCTTCGCAGTCAGCCACTGGCACGGCGAACGCGGCATCTGGGCCTGGGTCTCGGCCTTCTGCGAGGCGGCCGCGGTCGGCGCGCTGGCCGACTGGTTTGCGGTGGTCGCCCTGTTCCGGCGGCCGCTTGGCCTGCCGATCCCGCATACCGCCATCATCCCGCGCAGCAAGGACCGAATCGCCGACAGCCTGGCGCTGTTCGTCCGCGATCAGTTCCTGGAACCGCAGGCGCTGCTGGCCCGGCTGCAGGTGTTCGATCCGGCCAGCCGCCTGGGCAGCTGGCTGGCCGAACCGGCACGGGCCCGCATGCTGGCCGACATGGCACGTGGCTGGGCCCTGCAGGCGCTCGACTTCCTTGATGAGGCGGCCGTCCGGCGCAGCATCCAGGGGTTTGTGATCCAGCAGTTGCGCCAGTGGAACGCGGCCGCCACCGCCGGGGAACTGCTCGGCCTGCTCACGGCCGACAACCGCCACCAGCGCGTGCTGGATGAAGGCCTGACCCGCATCAGCGAGTGGCTGGGCAACGAAAAGGTCAAGGACCGCGCGTCCACGCTGATCGTGGGTTACATCCAGCGTGAGTGGCCCAAGCTGGCCAGCACGGTCAACTGGGTCAAGCCGATCGATGAGATCGGTGACACCCTCGCCGAGCGCCTGGCACACGCGGTGCTGGAAGAACTGCAGCAGATCCTGGCCCAGCCCGAACATCCGCTGCGGCGCGATTACGAAACCTGGCTGAGCGACTACATCCAGCGGCTGCGCGAAGATCCGGCCCTGGCCGAGAAGGTCGAGCAGCTCAAGCAGCAGGTGATCGATCACCCTGCCGTGCAGGAGTACGTGCAGGGCCTGTGGGCGCGGATCCATGCCAGCCTGCGTGCCGACCTGGCCAGTGAGGAGTCCGCGCTGGCCGGCCATCTGCGCCGCAGCCTGGCCTCGGTGGGTGAGGCGCTGCAGGCCGACCCGTCGCTGCGCGAGGCGCTCAACCAGCACCTGATGGACGGCGCGGAGCGCCTGACCACGCGCCTGCGCAGCGGCGTGACCGAGCATATCGCGCAGACCGTCAAAGGCTGGGACGAACGCCATCTGGTGGAACAGCTGGAGCTGAGCGTCGGCCGCGACCTGCAGTTCATCCGCTTCAACGGCACCCTGGTGGGCGGCCTGATCGGCGTGATCCTGCACGCACTGACGGTGTGGTTCCACTGGTAACGCGCTGACCGCTGACGCCGCCCGGCAACGCTGGCGGGAAGATCGCCAGCGTCGTGGGGTTGCTCAGCTGGCGACCGCCCGCACCGCCGCCACCAAGGCGTCCATCTGCGCCGGTGTGCTGAAGATGCCCGGTGTCACGCGCAGGCAGGCGCCTGAGGCCAGCCCTTCGCGTGGCACCACGAACACCCCCGATTGCTTCACCATCCGCTGCGAAGTCGCCGTGTTGTCACGCATCGTGGTCTGCCCGCGCAGCCGGAACGAGGTGATCGCACTGGACAGCCGCGGGTCGGGTGAACCCAGCAACTGGATGCGCTCGTCGCCGCGCAACGCATCCATCCACTGGCTGCGCAGACGCAGCAACCGCGCACGCTTGTTGGCGACACCGATGCGCTCGTGCAGGTCCAGCGCGACCGGCAGCGCCATGTACGCCGCGAAGTTGACCGTGCCGGTGTGCACGCGGGTGCGGATGTCGTCATGGTCCTGCTCGCCCATGTACGGATCCAGATCGCGGACCCGGCCGCGGCGGACATACACCGCCCCGATGCCGACCGGCGCACCGATCCACTTGTGCAGGTTGATGCCGATGAAATCCACGCCCAGCGCGCGCAGCGGCGTGTCTACCTGGCCGATGCCGTGGGCGGCGTCGAGCACCACCTCCACCCCCGCCGCCCGGGCCAGCGCGGCGATCTCGGCCACCGGCAGCAGCATGCCGTTGCGGTGGTTGACGTGGGTCAGCAGCAGCAGGCGCACGCGCGGGTTGGCGGCCAGCGCGCGGCGGTAGGTCTCCACGATGCTGTCATGGTCGAACGGCTCGGGCAGCGTGATCGCCACCGGCTGCACACCGCGCCGCGCCTGCAGCCACTGCATCGCGCTGATCATGCTGTCGTAGTCGGTGTCGGCGTACATCACCGCATCGCCCGGCGACAGACCGCGGTAGCCGCCGATCAGCACCTGCATCGCCTCGGTGGCGCCACGGGTGAGCACGATCTCGTCGGTCTCCACCCCCAGCACCTGTGCCAGGCGCACGCGGGCCTGTTCGAACAGCGGTGGAAACGCCAGCCGCCCGAACCAGGCGTTGCCGGCGTTCACCGCGGCGGTGGCCTGCTGGTAGGCCTGCAGCACCGGGCGCGCCATCGCGCCCCAGTAACCGTTGTCCAGCATCACGACCTCGTCGGTGAGGTCGTACAGCGCGCGGACCTGCTCCCACCAGTGTTCATCGCCGGCGAGCTCGGCCGGCGTGCGCGTGCCCACCGCCGGCAGCGCCATCGGCTCAGTGTCCATGGCGGTCGCGGCGGACAGCACCGTGGCGAGTGGCAAGGCCAGCGCGCCACGCAGCAGATGTCGTCGTTGCCGGTCCATCAGTAACGGATCCGGTATTCGGCGTAGAGGTTGCGGCCGTCGGTGTCATACGGCGCATTCCGCGAGTAGATCAGGCCACGGCTGGCCTGGAAGCTGGCCTCGTCCGGGTAGCGGTTGAACAGATTGTCCGCGCCGATCCGCAGCGTCTGCTGCTCGGTGACGTTCCAGCTCACCGCCAGATCGACGAAGCTCATCGCCCCGAAGCGCTGGAAGATATCGCCCGTGGCATTGCCCGAAGAGTCTGTCCATGCCCCGTAGTATCGCAGCTTGCCGAGCACGCTGAAGCGGCCCCACGCATAGGTGCTGCTGAGCGTGGCCTTCTGCCGCGGCAGGCGCTCTTCGAAGATGCGGCGCTGGCTTTCATTGGTAGCCACGCCAGTGGCACCGCTGTCCACCTGGGTCTGGTTGTAGTTGTAGCCCAGCGTGGTGCTCAAGCGGCCCGCGCCGAGTGCGGTGGTATGGCTGGCGACCACGTCGACCCCGCGCGTGGTGGTGTCGAAATCGTTGGTGTAGAAGCTCACCGAGGTATACGCCAGCGGATTGGGCACGCCGGCCGGCACCGCGAACGAGGCCGACTGGCTGAAGCGATCGGTCACCTTGATGTCGTACAGGTCGACGGAGCCGGAGAAGCCCAGGTCGTTCTTCCAGGTCAGCCCGAGCGAGGCGGTGCGCGATTGCTCCGGCTTGAGCGGCTTGGCGCCGAGCTGGATCGCCAGCGGATCGCTGGGCGACAGGCGGCCGGTGGTGAAGACCTGCAAGGTCACGGTATCCAGGCCCTGCTGCGTGCTCTGCGTGTAGAGCTGGCCGGGCGTGGGCGCGCGGAAACCGGTGGAGACCGAACCACGCACGGCCAGGTCCGGGGTGAACTCGAAGCGGCTGGAGAGCTTGCCGTCCACGCTTTCACCGAAGGCCGAGAAATGCTCGTAGCGGGTCGCCGCGCCGCCGGTCCAGCGTGCGGTCAACGGCGCTTCGACATCGATGTACGCCGCGCGACTGCGCTGGCTCCAGCGCCCGGCATTGGCCGCGCTGAAACCCGGGGCACCGTTGGCACCGCCGGCCAGGCCGGTCACCGCCCCGGGACCGATCGCATACGACGCCGGATCACCGGCATCCACGCCGTAGGTTTCCTCGCGCGTCTCCGCGCCGAAGGCGATGTTGATCGGCGCGGCCAGCGCGCTGACCGGCAACGAGTAGACGATATCCGCGTTGAGGTTCTTCTCTTCCTGCGAGAGGCGGCCAAGGTAGAAGGAGGTGGGGCTGTCCGGGCCGAGCGAGGCATTGATCGAGTTGCCCAGCGTGTAGTCGATGCGGTTGCGCCCGTAGGAGCCGCTCACATCCCAGCGCCAGCGCTCGCCCCAGTAACCGCGCAGACCGAGCACGCCCTGCAGATCGTCCTGCTCGCTGCCGTACTTCGGGCTGAACCCGGTCGGGTACAGGCTGCGTGCGTCCCAACCGGGGAACACGCGGCTGCGGTTGTAGACCGAGGCGGTGCCATCGGGATTGCGCCAGTTGAAATCGCTGACGCCTTCGCTATGGCCGTACAGACCGAAGCCGTAGAGGTCGACGCTGTCGTTCAAGGCCAGGTTGAGATTGAAGCCAAAATGGCGGTTTTCCAGGTCCGGCTGGCCCCAGCGCTGTACCGGATCGGGCACGACCAGATCCGGGTGGGCGTTCTGGAAGGCGATCGCATCGGCACGCTGGCGGCTGCGCGAGGTCGCATCGGATTTGTCCCAATCGGCGAACAGCGACAGGCTGCCCTTGTCGCCCAGCGCGAAGCCGTGGCGGCCACCGATCTTGCGGCCCAGGCCATCGCCCTCGCTGTACTCGGAGACGCCCAGCGACACCTCGCCGCCAACGCGGTCGTCCAGAATGATGTTGATGACACCGGCGATCGCGTCCGAGCCGTACTGCGCGGACGCGCCGTCGCGCAGCACTTCGATGCGCTGGATCGCATGCACCGGAATCTGGGCCAGGTCCGGCCCCTGTGCGCCGCGCGCGCCCAGCAGCGCCGAGCGGTGGAAGCGGCGACCATTGACCAGCACCAGGGTCTGGTCCGGCGAGAGGCCGCGCAGCGTGGCCGGCCGCACGAACACCAGGCCGTCGTTCATCGGCATGCGCTGGACCACGAACGAGGGAACCAGCTGCGCCAGGACATCGTTGAGGTCGGACGACTCGATCGCCTGGATTTCCTCCTGCGAGAAAACGTCCACCGGCGCCAGCGTGTCGAACTGCGTGCGGTTGCTGCCGCGCGTGCCGGTGACGATCATCGTGTCCAGGGTGGCGGGGGCCGCGGCATTCCCTGCCGGGGCGGCCTCGGCGCGCGCATCGGCGGCCAGGGCGAAGGTAAGGACGGACGACACCGCTACAGCCAGCACACAACGATTCACTGACGACTCCGCGAACGAACAGGTGGGGGATGGACGTGACGGTCGTCACGGCATGCTCACAGTCTGTTGACGCGATGTTGCCCCGCAGTGACACGCAGGCGACTGTCGCCGCACTGCACCTCACCTGCGTCAGCGCAGGGTATGGGCAGGTTCCAGCCCTCGGTCATAGCGCTTGTCTAACGAAATGATAATGACTATCATTCACTGATCGACTGTACGCCCAGCCAACCGGCGCCCGAAGGCCTCCCGCCTTCCCCCGCGCAACGCCCCGTGTACACCTCCTGCTGCGCTGCCCTGCCTGCCCTGCTGCCTTCGGCAGCGCCGCTGTGCGTGGCGCGCTGACGTTCTCCCACACTGGAAGTGTTGCCATGCCCTGTTCGTCTGCTTCACCGTTGTCCCGGCCGTCGTTGTTGGCAATCGCCCTCGTTGCTGCCCTCGCCGGACCGGCGCTGCCGGCATTCGCCGCGGCCGAACCTGGCGATGCGACCACGCTGGACACGATCAAGGTGACCGCTGACGGCGAGATCCCCAATGCCTACACGGTCAAGCAGGCCAGCACCGCTACCAAGTTGAACCTGTCGCTGCGCCACACCCCGCAGTCGGTCACCGTGCTGACCCGCCAGCGCCTGGATGACATGGGCCTGTACGCGCTGTCCGACGTCATGGGCCAGGTCACCGGCGTGCATGTGTCGGTCACCGATTCGGAGCGCATCAACTACATCTCGCGTGGCTACAGCATCACCAATTTCCAGATCGACGGGATGCTCAACACGTTTGGTGGCTCGCTCAAGACCAACACCGACAGCGCGATCTACGAGCGCATCGAAGTGGTCCGCGGTGCGACCGGCCTGACCACCGGCGCCGGTGATCCGTCGGGCACCATCAACATGGTCCGCAAGCGCCCGACCCAGGCGATGGCCATGAGCGCCGGGCTGACCCTGGGCCGCTGGGGCAACCAGCGCCTGGAAGCGGACATCGGCGGCCCGATCGCGCTGGACGGCCGCGTGCGTGCGCGCTTCGTCGCCGCCAAACAGCAGAGCGATTCGTTCCGGGATGTGTACCGTCTGGACAAGGACGTGTTCTACGGCATCGTGCAGGCCGACCTGACCGACAGCACCCTGTTCGAAGTCGGCTATGACTACCAGTCGCCGGAGACCAAGGGCGTCACCTGGGGCGTGGTGCCGTACTGGGGTGCGGACGGCAAGCCGGCCAATCTGCCGCGCTCGACCAACCTGTCGGCGCGCTGGAGCAGCTGGCCGATCGTGGAGAAGACCACCTTCGTGCGCCTGGAGCAGCAGCTCGGCAACGGCTGGTCGCTGAAGGCCAGCGCGACCCAGGCCAAGCGCAACACCGATGGCGACGTCTGGTATGGCGCCCAGGGCTATCCGGCGCCCGATGGTACCGGTGTGCGCGCCTATCTCTCGCATTTCGCCGAACGCAGCGAAATGAACGTGTTCGATCTCAACGCCAGTGGTCCGTTCCAGCTGTTCGGCCGTGAGCATGAACTGGTGTTCGGCGTCGGCCAGTCCGTCCGCAAGGGCGAATCGCCGGCCTCGGTGTTCACGCAGCCGCCGGGCTACGACGTCGTACCGGACTGGCGCCACTGGACCGGGGATGTCGCCCCGTTGCCGCTCAGCCGGCATGACTGGCTGGCCTCGGAGAACGAGCTGACGCAGAAGGCCGCCTACGTGGCCGCCCGCCTGCAGCTGGCCGATCCGTTGCTGGCCGTGCTCGGCGCGCGCTACGGCAGCTGGGAAACCCGCAGCTGGCGCTACACCCACGATGCGGCCGGCAACCGCACCGGCACCACCCGCGGCGGCTACAAGCCGGACGATTCGCTGACCCCTTACGTCGGCCTGGTCTACGATTTCAGCAGGCAGTTCAGCGCCTACGCCAGCTACACCGACATCTTCCAGCCGCAGGACTACCGCGACAGGAACAACGACTACCTGGAGCCGGTGGTCGGCGACATGTGGGAGGCCGGCCTGAAGGGTGAATTCTTCGGTGGACGCCTGAACACCTCCGCCGCGGTGTTCAAAGGCGAGAAGGACAATGTCGCCGAGCTCGACGATTCGGTGCCGGCCGCCTCGCTGCCCGATGGCAGCAGCGCCTACCGGTCCACCGGCAAGGGCAACAAGGTCAGGGGCTGGGAACTGGAAGCCCAGGGCAGCCTGACCGCGAACTGGAACCTGTCGGCCGGTTTCGCGCACACCACCATCCGCAACCAGGCCGGCGTGGCGCAGAACACCACCAACCCGGTGGACACGTTCCGCCTCAACACCAGCTGGCGCCCGAGCGGTGAGTGGAACCGCCTGTCGCTGGGCGGCGGCGTGACCTGGCAGAGCCGCATCTACCGCACCAGCACCAAGCCGCGCGCGGATTACGCGACCAGCGGCCGCACCGAATCGGCGTTCATCACCCAGGATGCGTTCTACCTGGTCAATGTGTTCGCCGGCTACCGCTTCAACGACACCTTCTCCGCGCAGCTCAACGTCAACAACCTGCTCGACAAGAAGTACTTCAGCAACGTCGGTTTCTACAACGGCGTGTACTGGGGCGAACCGCGCAACGTGATGTTGAACCTGCGCTGGACGCTCTGACACCGGCTCCAAGGGACCACTGCGACGCGCAGTGAACACGGCCACGGATGGCCACTATTCTTCCTCACCGGCTGCGGCCGGTGATGCCCGTTTCCCCGATCGATCAGCAGGTTTCCGTGGACAGCACGCCGAACGCCAGCGCCAGGTTCAACCGTCCTGGTTCTTTCTTCACCCGCCCCTGGCTGGGTGTGTTGTCACGCTCGCTCGCCGCGATCTTCGGCGGCTACGCGCTGGCCGCGACCTGCTCGATGTTCTTCGCGGTCGCGCTGCCGATCGCGCGCGGGCAAGCCGTGCTGACCGGCATGCTGGTGGCGATCGTGCTGTGCGCCTGCGCGGCCCTGTGGGCGTTCGCTACCCGCACCGCGCTGCGCGCCTGGGTGGGCATCCTGATTCCCACCGTGCTGTTCTGGGTGGGCACCCGCCTGTTGCAGGGGGCCGCATGAAGAACGGATTCCGCCAATCGATGGCGTGGCTGCACACCTGGACCGGCCTGCTGGTCGGCTGGCTGCTGCTGCTGATCTTCATGGCCGGCACCGCCAGCTATTACCGCGAGGAAATCAGTCGCTGGATGCGCCCGGAGCTGCCGCGCAGCAGCGTAAGTGCCGACGTCGCCGCGGAGCGCGCCCTGGCCTTCCTGCAGCACAAGGCGCCGCAGGCCGAGAGCTGGAACGTGACCCTGCCCGACCCGCGCAACCCGGCGATGCGCATGTTCTGGCGCAATCCCGAATCGATGGTCAAGCCGCCGGTGGAAGGCGAGCGCCGCCGGCGCGGGGGTGGCCGCTTCGGCGATGCCACCGTCGATCCCAACACCGGCGAGGAGATCGCCGCGCGCGAAACCCGCGGGGGCGACTTCTTCTACCGCCTGCATTTCGACCTGCACTACATCCCGGTGTTGTGGGCGCGCTACCTGGTCGGCTTCTGCGCGATGTTCATGCTGGTGGCGATCATCACCGGGGTGATCACCCACAAGAAGATCTTCAAGGACTTCTTCACCTTCCGCCCGGAGAAGGGCCTGCGTTCGTGGCTGGATTTCCACAACGTCAGCGCGGTGATGGCGCTGCCATACCACGCGATGATCACCTACACCGGCATCGTCACCCTGATGTTCATGTATCTGCCCTGGGGCGTGAGCGTGGCGTATCCCAAGGATGAGGAAGCATTCTTCAGCGAGGCGTTCGCGCGTCTGGCCGAGATCGAGACCCCGGCCGAGGGACGCGCCACGCCGCTGCCGATCCAGCAGTTGCTGGACAGCGCCCGCGCCGAATGGAAGGGTGCGGACGTGGCCGGCTTCACCCTGTACCACCCGGGCGCGGCCAATGCGATCGTGGACATCACCCAGCGCGATGGAAAGCGCCTGTCGGTGGATACCCCGTCGCTGCGCTTCAACGCCGTCACCGGGCAGCTGCTCGAGGCCAGTCCGGCCTCGGGCGGTGCGACCCAGACCCGCGGCGTGATGTACGGGCTGCACCTGGCGCGCTTCGCCGACTGGGGGCTGCGTGCGCTGTTCTTCCTGTCCGGCCTGATCGGCTGCCTGATGGTCGCCAGCGGCGTGGTGCTGTGGGCGGTCAAGGAACGACCCAAGCACGCCAAGTCCGGGAAGACCGGCTTCGGCCTGCGCCTCGTCGACGCGCTCAACATCGGGGCGGTGGCCGGCCTGCCGATCGCCTTCGCCACCTACTTCCTGGCCAACCGGCTGCTGCCGGTGCAGATGGCCGAGCGCTCCGCGGCCGAGGTCAATGCGTTCTTCTATGCCTGGGGCGCGGCCTTGCTGGCCGGCTTCCTCTGGCCCAAGCGGATGATGTGGACCTGGCAGCTGTACCTGGGGGGCGTGCTGTTCGCCCTGATTCCGGTGGTCAACGCATTCACCACGCAGGCGCATCTGGGCGTCACCCTGCGCACCGGTGACTGGGTGCTGGCCGGGTTCGATCTGACCATGCTCGCCTTCGGCGCGATGTTGGCCTACTGCGGCCATCGCATGCAGCGCTGGCAGCCACCGTTGAGCGCCGCCGAGAAGAAGCGCCGCCAGCAAGCGGCCGCGGCGGAGGCTACGGCATGATGCTGCTGGCGATCACGCTGACTTTTTCGGCATTCACGGCGCTGTCGCTGGCCATGGACAAGCACCAGCTGGACCTGCACGGCAAAGCCGGCGCCAGCGCATCGCGCATGCGGGTGTGGCGCTGGTCGGGCTGGACGCTGTTGACCGTCGCATTCGCGTTGTGCGTGCTGGACCACGGCTGGGCGATCGGTCCGGTGCTGTGGCTGGGCGCGTTGACGATCAGCGGGCTGCTGATCGCGTTCGGGCTGTACCCGTATCGCCCGCGCTGGATCGCGCCGCTGGCATGGGCGTTGCCGGTGGTGGGGCTGGCGGTGGCGCTCGTCGCGCGCTGAGGTGCGCAGCCGCATCGCGAGCGCCAGTCAGGGCACCAGCGAAAACATGTGCGCGGCGGCGGGACGACCGTCGATGACCAGGCGGTTGCGTGCGACGCCCTCGCGAAGCGCACCGGACTTCACCGCCACCCGTTCGCTGGCAAGGTTGCCCACCGCCACCACGACCTCCACCCGCTGCAGGCCCAGCGCTCCGAACGCCTGGGAAGCCAGCGCCCGGACGACGCGGGGCGCCACGCCCTGGCCACGGCACGACTGCCGCACCCAGTAGCCCAGGTTGCAGAACCGCGGATCGCTCTGGATCCGGTTGAGCCCTGCGCCGCCGACGAAGGCGGCCGTGTCACGGTCGAATACCCCGTACTCGCAGGCCGTGCCATCCACCCAGCCGTCGCGGCAGGCCTGGAACCACTGCAACGCCTGCTGGACGCTGTAATCAACGGCGCTCCACGGCATCCAGCGCTGCATGCGCTCGGCCGATTCGCGCACCGCCGCCGCGAACGGGACGGCGTCGGCATCCTCGAACGGACGCAGCAGCAGTCCGTCGACGGTCAGCGGGCTGTCGTCCATGCCGGCCGCCCTCGGTCAGGCGCCGTAGCGGCGCAGTTCCCACGCGCGGTGGATGCGCGGGTTGCGTTCGAAGTCCGCCCCGATGGTCTCGGGCGAAATCTCCTTGCACTCCGCGAATTCCTTGATCGCTTCGTCGTCCAGCTTGAAGCGGCGGAAGTTGTTGGAGAAGTACAGCACCCCTTCCGGGCTCAGGCGGGCCACGGCCGCGCGCAGCAGGCGCACGTGTTCGCGCTGGATGTCGAAATCATCGGCACGGGCGGAGTTGGAGAAGGTCGGTGGATCGCAGAAGATCACGTCGAAGCGGTGACGCTCGGCTTCCAGCCACGCCAGCGCATCGGCCTGGATCAGCTGGTGCTGGCTGCCGCCCTTGCCGTTCAAGGCGAGGTTGTCGGCACACCATTGCAGATAGGTACCGGACAGATCCACGCTGGTGGTGGTCGCGGCACCGGCCACGGCGGCCTGCACCGAGGCGACGCCGGTGTAGCAGAACAGGTTGAGGAAACGCTTGCCCTGCGCTTCCTGCGCCATGTGCCAGCGCAGCGGGCGATGGTCCAGGAACAGGCCGGTGTCCAGGTAATCGAACAGGTTCACGCGCAGCAGGGCATCGTTCTCGCGCACCAGCACGAACTCGCCACGCTGCTCGAACCGACCGTACTTGCTGCCGCCCTTGCCACGTTCGCGCGACTTCAGCGCGACCTGCTCGGCCGGCACCTGGAACACTTCGCGCGCGGCCGAGAGCAGCTCGTTGCGGCGGCGACGCACATCGACATCCGGAATCGTCGCCGGCGCCGCGTATTCCTGCACGTGCAGGAAGGTGCGACGCGCACCGCCGTCTTCTTCGTAGACGTCGATGGCGGCCGCGTACTCGGGCAGATCGGCGTCGTAGACGCGGTAGCAGGTGATGCTCTCACGCGTCCGCCATGTCTTGAACTTCTTGATGTTCTTGCGCAGGCGGTTGGCCACCATCTGCGCGCCTTCGCTGAGCTCGCGCGGCTGGCCGGCGTTCTCGCGCTGCGGCACGGCGATCGGGTCGCAGACGATCAGGGCGCACTCGATCGCGCCGTTGAACAACTGGTACTTCTTGTTGGCGCGCAGGCCAGTGGCGAAGGCCAGGTCGGCACTGCCGCACAACAGGCTGGCACGCCACTGCGGCACCGCGCGCTTGAGCGCGTCGCCGAGGCGGCGGTACAGCAGGGCGTCGGCGGCCAGGCGCTCATCGTAGGGCGGATTGCAGACCACGCAGCCGGTTTCCTGCGGCGGCACCTGCATATCGGCGACGTCGCGCACGCCGAACCAGATCGCGTGCGAGACACCGGCGGTCTCGGCGTTTTCCTTGGCCGCACGGATCGCATGCGGGTCGATATCGCTGCCGTGGATGACCTGCTTGAGCGCACCGCGGCCGGCTTCCTCGCGCGTACGCGCTTCGGCCATCAGGGTGTTCCAGCTGTCGCGGTCGAAGCCCAGCCAGCGGCTCGGCGGGATGCTGCCGTGGCGCTGCAGGCCCGGGGCCACGTCGGCGGCCATCAGCGCGCCTTCGATCAGCAGCGTGCCGCTGCCGCACATCGGGTCCAGCAGGCCACCGCCTTCGCTGTGGATCTTCGGCCAGTTGGCGCGCAGCAGCACGGCGGCGGCCAGGTTTTCCTTCAGCGGCGCCTCGTTCTGCGCCATGCGCCAGCCACGGCGGTGCATCGGGCCACCGCCGAGATCGATCGAGATGGTCGCGCGGCCCTTGCGCAGCGACAGATTGATGCGCACGTCCGGGAACTCCACGTTCACCGACGGCCGCTCCAGGCCCTGTGCGCGCAGGCTGTCGACCACGCCATCCTTGACCCGCTGCGCGGCGAAGCGCGCGTGGGTGATCTCGGTACCGGACACATGCGCGTCCACCGACAGGGTCAACTCAGGGCTGATGTGCCGCTCCCACGCCATCGCCGACACGCCCTGGTAGAGCGAGCCTTCATCCGGGCACTCGAACTCGGCCAGTGGCCACAGCACCCGGCTGGCCAGGCGCGACCACAGCACCACGCGCTGTGCCTGCGCCAGCTCGCCCTCGGCGTTGACGCCGGAAATGGTGGCGGTGGCCTTGTCCAGGCCGAGCGCCAACAGTTCGTCGGCGAGCAGATACTCCAGGCCCTTGGCGCAGGAAACAAAGAATTTCACGGAATCGGTATCGCAGGTCAGCGGAGAGGGGGTGCCCACGGGCACGGCAAGCAGCCGGACGCGGAGGTCCGGGGGCCATTGTACGTGAGGTGGGCGGGAACGCCCCGGCTTACAGCGAGGCCAGCAATTCCTCGAAGGCCCGGCTCGAGGCCTCCACGTGGTCGGTCAGGCGGTGCCCGTCGTCCACCATCAGCAGGCGCGCCGAGCGGGCCTGGGCCCAGGCGATGACCTCGGCGGGCGGGATCAGTTCGTCGCGCCAGGCATGCACCACGCTGGTCGGCACGCGCGCAGCGTCCAGCGCCGGCATCGGCCCCAACCGGGTCGGCGGCACCATCAGGAACAGCCCGCGGACCGGCACCTGCAGCGAGGCGATGGCCGAAATGTACGCGCCCAGGCTGGAGCCGGCCAGGACCACCGGGCCCTGGGCGGCGCGGGTGCTGGCCAGGGTGATCAGACGCTGCAGGCGGGCACGCACGTCGCCCAGGCTGCTGACCTCGCGCTGGGCATCCAGATCGGTGTAGTCCGGGCGCTCGTGGGTCCAGCCCAGGCGTTCGGCCACGTCGGCCAGGGCGGTCACCTTGATGGCGTCCGGGCCGCTTTCAAAGCCATGGGAGAGGATGCAGTGGCCGCGGCTCATGCACACACCGCGCGGGAATCGATAGGAGCGTTCATGCCCAAATGCTAGCATCGCCGCATGCCCGACCGCGCCCCGCCCGCCATCGATGCACAGCCCCTGCCCTACCAGGACAGGCTGCTGCCGCGCGCGCACGCCGACATCGATCTGGTGGTCATCCACTGCACCGAGCTGCCGGACCTGGCGATGGCGCGCGCGTACGGCGAGCGTGTGCTGTATGAGAGCGGCACCGGCAACAGCGGGCACTACTACATCGACCGCGACGGGCGCATCGTCCAGTACGTGTCACTGGACCGCGTCGCGCACCAGGTCAGTGGCTTCAATCCGCGCTCGATCGGCATCGAACTGGTCAACACCGGCCGTTATCCGCACTGGTGGGATTCCCGGCACCAGGCGATGGACGAGCCTTACCCCGATGCGCAGATCGCGGCACTGATCGATCTGCTCCAGCACCTGTGCGGAACGCTGCCGGCGCTGGCGCATATCGCCGGGCATGAGTGGCTGGATACCCGCGAAGAGATCGCCAGTGATGATCCGGAGCGGCGCGTGCCGCGCAAGCGCGACCCGGGTCCGTTGTTCCCGTGGCCACGCGTGCTGGCGGCGGTGCCGTTGCAGGAACTGCGTGGGTGAGCGGATGTGCCGATGATCAGCCGGTTGCCACAGGCCGCGACGGGTCGCTGACCCAACCGCTCCACGAATCGGCATAGATCCGCGCGCCTTCCAGCCCGGCCGATTCCATGGCCAGCAGCAGATGGCAGGCGGTCACCCCGGAGCCGCACATCAACACGGCCTGGTCCGGCGCGTGCGTGCCCAGCAGCGGCTGCAGCGCCGCGCGCAGCTCCGCCGCCGGTCGCAGTCGCCCCTCATGCACGTTCAACGCGAACGGACGGTTTACCGCACCGGGCACGTGGCCGGCGACCGGATCCAACGGCTCCACTTCGCCACGGAAGCGTTCGCCGGCCCGCGCATCGATCAACCAGCCCGGGGCGTGCTTGAGACGCGCCTGCACCTCCTCGACCGAGGCGATCTGGCGGCGGTCGAAGTGACCGGGGTATGGCGGCAGCGCGGTGACCCGCGGCAGGTCGGCGGTGACCGGCAGACCCGCCGCCTGCCAGGCCGCGAAACCACCGTCGAGAACGCGCACCTGCGCATGCCCGATCAGCCGCAGCAGCCACCACATGCGTGCGGCGGCCATGCTGCCATCGCCGGCGTCGTAGACCACGACCCGGGTATCCGGGCCGATGCCCCACTCGCCCAGGCGTGCGGCGAACGCATCGCTATCCGGCAGCGGGTGACGGCCGTGGCCGGTGCGGCGGAGATCGGACAGGTCGCGGTTGAGATCGGCGTACAGCGCGCCAGGCAGATGGCCCCGTGCATACAGTTGCGCACCGGACTGCGGATCGGCCAACGAGAAGCGCGCATCCACGACCTGCAGGGCGGGGGCGGCACTGGCGGTCGCCCGTGCATCCATGAGGCGCGTCGCGCCCTCCTCGAGTGCGCGTGCGAGGGTGGCGACATCGATCAGCGGCGTGGTCATGGGGTCTGCTCCAGGCGGCGACGCAGGTTATAGAGAATGGCGGCGGTCGCGCCCCAGATCCGTTGCCCGGGCCAGCCGTATTCGAGCACGTGGCGGATGCGCCCACGGTGGTCGATCTCGACATGGTGCAGGTTCGCCGGATCCATCAGGTAGGACAGGGGCACTTCGAAGACTTCGGCGACCTCGCCCGGTTCCGGCACGGCCACGAACGCGGGATCGATCACGGCCACGACCGGCATGACCCGGTAACCGGTAATCGTCACGAACGGATCCAGATACCCGAGCACCTGCACCTGATCGTGTTTGAGCGCGATTTCCTCGTCGCTTTCGCGGATCGCAGCAGCCACGGCATCGCGGTCCTCCGGCTCCATGCGTCCGCCGGGGAAACCGACCTGGCCACCGTGATGGCGCAGCGTGTCGGTACGCCGGGTCAGCAGCACCTGGGCGCCGCCCTCGCGCGGAATGATGCCGGCCAGCACGGCCGCTTCGACCGGGGGACCGGGCGGAAGAAGATCGATCAGTTCGCTGCGGTTCCAGCCATCACCGGGCGGCGGCTGGTCCAGCGGATGCAGCGCGCGCAGCAGGCGCTCGTGTTCGGCCAGCGAGCCGCGCAGCGATTGTCGCAGTTGTTCGCGCAGGGGCAGCGTGTGCTGCATGACGTGATGCTGTTCGGGTCGGCTCATGGTTCGCCAGCGGGTGATTTCATCCACGGTGCGCAGGCAGCCCGCGCAGACACCGGCGCGATCCAGCGCGCAGATTCCGATGCAGGGAGTGGGCACGGCATGCGGGGACTCTTCCATCGATTGCACCGGTCAACAGTAACGCGATTGCACGGAAACAAAAAACGCGCCGGTGTTGCCACCGGCGCGTTCTTGATGTTGCAGGACTTACTTGACGCTGACGAGCTTGATTTCGAACTGCACCGCAACGTTCGGCGGGAACGGCGTGCGCGGATCGGCACCATAGGCCTGATCCGGCGGCAGCGTCACTTCCCACTTGGAGCCGGCCGGCATCTGCAGCAGCGCTTCACGCATGGCCTTCATCTCGACTTCGCTGACCTTGATGCCCGGGATCTGCTGGGCCGGACGCGCTTCGGCCGGGCGGGTGCCGAACGGGTACGGACCGGCCACTTCGAGCTGCACGGTGCTGGCCTGGGTCGGTTTGGCGCCCTTGCCCGCTTCGATCACGCGGTACTGCACGCCGCTCGGCAGCGACTGCACGCCGGTCTTGGCCTTGTTCTGCGCCAGGAACTGATCGCTCTTGGTCTTGTTCTCGGCGGCAGCCTTGTCGTACTCGGCCTTGGCGGCCTGTGCACGACCCTGCTCGCGCTTCTGGAAGGCTTCGACGGCGGGCTTCAACTGCTCGGCCGTGATCGACGGCTGCTTCTTGGCGTAGGCATCCTGCAGGCCCTTCACCACCGAGTTGATGTCCAGCTGCTCGCCACGCGCGGTGAGCTCAGCCAGGTTGTTGCCGTAGTCGTAACCGAAGTAATAGCTCAGCTTGCCCTTTTCGGACGAGGTGTCCTGGGCGAAGGCATTGCCCGTCAGGGCCAGGGCCGCGACGGCGACCGCGATAGAACGCAACTTCATCAAACTTTTCTCCAGGGGTGGTAACTCAGGACGCGTTGGGCCGCCCTGAGGCGACGGGTTAGGATAGCCGCCGCAACGTTGAACCGCCACTAACGACGCAGGCTCTGACCTGACTTCGTTTCAAGAGTTCAACATCACTTTTTTTTAACGTTTTCAGGAGTCCTGCCGTGGCCGACGCCCTTATCGCGATTATGGACGATGGTGCCGTGCGCACCGTGACGGTCAACCGCCCGGACAAGCTCAACGCCCTCGACCGGGCAACCCTGGAAGACCTTGATACGGCGTTCTCCGAGGCCGCCGCCGACCCGGCCGTGCGGGTGGTGGTGCTGACCGGCGCAGGCCCCAAAGCCTTCGTGGCCGGTGCCGACATCGCCGAAATGAACGGCCTGAGCGCGGTTCAGGGTCGTGATTTCTCGCTGCTCGGCCAGGGGCTGATGCGCCGCATCGAGCGCATGCCCAAGCCGGTGATCGGCAAGATCAACGGTTTTGCGCTGGGCGGCGGCTTGGAACTGGCCATGGCCTGCCATCTGAGGGTGGCCGCCGAAACGGCCAGGGTCGGCCAGCCGGAGGTCAACCTGGGGCTGATTCCCGGCTTCGGCGGCAGCCAGCGGCTGCTGCGCCTGTGTGGCCGCGCCGCCGCGCTGGAACTGTGCCTGCTCGGTGCGCCGATCACCGCCGCCCGTGCGGCGCAGCTGGGCATCGTCAACGAGGTGGTCCCGGCCGCGGAACTGGATAGCCGCGTCCAGGCGCTGGCAATGCAACTGGCCGCTGCCGCGCCCCTGGCGCTGCGCGGCATCCTGGATGCGATCCACATCGGCGGCGAGTGCCCGCTGGGCGAAGGCCTGGAATACGAGAGCGCGCAGTTCGGCCTGATGTTCGCCACCGAGGACATGCGCGAAGGCACCAGCGCATTCCTCGCACGCCGTCCGCCGGTGTTCCAGAACCGCTGAGCCATGCCGCCTTCCTCCTCCCCGTCGCCGGCCCGCCTGCTGGCGCTCGTGCTCGATGACCAATGGGACGCCGCGCTGGCGGCCGGGCTGATGGACTACGTGCCGCAGCCCGGCGACGGACAGCTGCTGGCCGACCACCCCGATCTGCCACAGCGCCTGCTGCACGCGCAGCAGCAGCTGCAACGCGCCTGGGCCGCACGCGAGCGCTACCGCCAGCGCCAGCAGCGGCTCGCGCGCCGCGCCGCCGAACGCGATGCGCGCCGCGCGCCGCCGCCCACGCCCGAGATACAGAAACCCGCCCTGCCCTCGGCCGCCGCCGCGATCCTCGCGCGTGCCAAGGCGAAAGCGGCCGGGCGCACTTCCTGATGGCCACGATGAAGAAGACCGCTGCACGCACCACGCGCATGCCCAAGGCCGACGTGATCGAAATGTTCACGCGGCTGCGCGAGCTCAACCCGCATCCCAGGACCGAACTGGAGTACACCTCGCCGTTCGAACTGCTGGTGGCGGTGACGCTGTCCGCGCAGGCCACCGACGTAGGCGTCAACAAGGCCACGCGCAAGCTGTTTCCGGTCGCGAACACGCCGCAGGCGATCCTGGCCCTCGGCGAGGACGGCTTGAAGAAGTACATCGCCACCATCGGCCTCTACAACGCCAAGGCAAAGAACGTGATCGCCGCCTGCGCGATGCTGGTCACCCAGCACGGCGGAGACGTGCCGCGCGATCGTGCCGCACTCGAAGCGCTGCCGGGCGTCGGCCGCAAGACCGCCAACGTGGTGCTCAACACGGCGTTCGGCGAACCGGTGATGGCCGTCGATACGCACATCTTCCGCGTCTCCAATCGGACCGGGCTGGCACCGGGCAAGGACGTCCGCGCGGTGGAGGACCTGCTGGTCAAGGTGATTCCCGCCGAGTTCCTGCTGGATGCACATCACTGGCTGATCCTGCATGGGCGTTACGTGTGCAAGGCACGCAAGCCGGACTGCCCGCAATGCGTCATCCGGGATCTGTGCCGCTTCAGGGAAAAGACCGCCGCCTGAACGGGGCGGACTGCCATATGGACGCAATCCGGCGGTCATCTCCGCCGGGCATCAATAGCAGCCCCTGACGCCGCTTGGGATACGGGCGATGACGGTTTGTCTGAAACTGTCACATTTACGCAATCTTCACTAATTAGCCTGCGCAGCATCTTCCCACCTGCCTGCAAGGCTCCTTCCATGAAACTGCATCGCCAACTCCTTACTGCGGCCGTGGCGGCTGCGCTGTTCGTTCCGGCCGCTCACGCTGAAGTGGCCATCGATGTGATCGGCGGTTCGGAAATCACGTTCGAGGGCCTGGTTCAGGCTGACGGCAACTGGTTCGACAACGATGTGACCGACCTCAATGGCGGTGATGGCGGCAACGGCAAGAACAGTGAATTCGAGCTGCGCCGGGCGGAGCTGGTGCTCAAGGGCAAGGGCCCGGGCAACGTGGAATGGGTGGTGGGCTACGACGCCAAGGCCGACAAGTTCCTGGACACCAACCTGAAGTACAAGCTGGCCGGCAACGCCAACCACTTCGTGCAGTTCGGCCAGTTCAAGCAGCCCAACAGCCTGGAAGAACTGTCCAGCACCAAGAACAACGACTTCATCTCCAAGGCCGCGGTCACCAACACCTACGCCGTGGCCCGCCGCCTCGGTGGCGCCTACAGCATCGGCGACAACAACTGGTCGGTCACCGCCAGCGCCTTCGGCCGCGAGCTGACCCGCAACCTGGCCCACGGCAGCGGCTACGGCGCGCGTGGTACCTGGGCCCCGATCAATGACAAGGGCCAGGTCCTGCACTTCGGCCTGAGCTATGTCGACTACGACACCGACGCGGACACCCTGCGCGTGCGTGCCCGTCCGAACGCCGACCTGGCCACCGCGCGCCTGGTCGACAGCGGCAACCTGGTCGACACCGACCGCGTCAGCACGATCGGCGCCGAAGCGATGTACATCGGCGGCCCGTTCAAGGCCCAGGCCGAGTACTACAGCAGCAAGGCCAAGCGCTACTCGCACGACAACTACACCAGCGACGGCTACTACGTCAGCGGCCTGTGGAACATCAGCGGCGAGACCTGGGGCTACAAGGGCGGCACCCCGACCACCGGCCTGCCGGACGAGCCGGGTCGCGGCATGTGGCAGCTGGGTGCGCGCTATGACCACATGGATCTCAACGATGGCAACATGACCGCCAACCCCGTCGCCGGTCGCCCGCCGATCGTCGATGGCGTGCTCGGCGGCAAGATGGACATCTGGACCGTTGGCGTGAACTACTACTGGCGCTCCAACACCAAGTTCGCGCTGAACTACGTGATGGTGGACAGCAAGAAGTACAACGCCACCAGCCGCACGTTCGTCAACGACGATCCGAACATCCTGGAAGCGCGCCTGCAGTTCTTCTGGTAAGGCCTGCAACACGCGTGTGACACGAAAGGCGCAGCGTCGGCTGCGCCTTTTTTTCGTCTGTCGGTCACCGGTTCCCGGCCTGGTGCGCCGTCGGCCGCCGCTGCTTTCGGGCGATGCCCCGCGGCCACGCCCGATCGACGTCGACATCCCTGTCACACGCCAGTCATGTGACAGACGCGGCGGTGTCATCGAACCGTTATGGAATGAGCACCGGGCGGGACACCCCGCACCTTCATCCACCCCAGGAGCCACCCCGTGATCCACGCCTTCAAATCGCGCGCCGCCGTTGTCGTCCTCGCCGCGTCGTCCGTGTTCGCCGCCAACGCCGCCGATGTGACCGGCGCGGGCGCTTCGTTCATCTACCCGGTCATGTCCAAGTGGTCGGCCGACTACAGCACCGCGACCGGCAAGAAGGTCAACTACCAGTCCATCGGTTCCGGTGGTGGTATCGCCCAGATCAAGGCAGCGACCGTTGATTTCGGCTCCTCCGATGCCCCGCTGAAGCCGGAAGAGCTGGCAGCGGCCGGCCTGGCCCAGTTCCCGTCGGTGATCGGCGGCGTGGTCCCGGTGATCAACGTGGCCGGCATCGCGCCGGGCGCACTGAAGCTGGATGGCCCGACCCTGGGCAACATCTTCCTCGGCAAGATCAAGACCTGGAACGACCCGGCGATCGCCGCGCTGAACCCGGGCGTCAAACTGCCCGACGGCAAGATCACCGTCGTGCACCGCTCGGACGGTTCGGGCACCACCTTCAACTTCGTCAACTACCTCTCCAAGGTCAACCCGGAGTGGAAGACCAAGGTCGGTGAAGGCACCTCGGTCCAGTGGCCGGTCGGCATCGGCGGCAAGGGCAACGAAGGCGTTGCCGCCTACGTGAAGCAGATCAAGGGCGGCATCGGCTACGTCGAACTGTCCTATGCGCTGCAGAACAAGATGTCCTACGCCGCGATGAAGAACGCCTCGGGCAAGATCGTGCTGCCGAGCGACACCTCCTTCGCCGCCGCTGCCGCCAGCGCCGACTGGGCCAGCGCGAAGGACTTCTACCTGGTCATGACCAACGCCCCGGGCACCGATGCGTGGCCGATCACCGCCACCAACTTCATCCTGGTCCGCAAGCAGCCCAAGAACGTCGCCAACGCCAAGGCCACCCAGGAGTTCTTCCGCTGGATCTACAAGAGCGGCGACGCCCAGGCCAAGCAGCTCGATTACGTCCCGCTGCCGGATACCCTGGTGAAGCAGATCGAGACCTACTGGTCGCAGAACCTGAAGTATTGAGGAAGCCCCCCGACGGGGTGACCTACCGGTAGGTACCGACCGTTGGTCGGCACGCGTCGCCCCCGACGCAACCAACCGGACAGTGCAATGGCGCCGGAGGGACCTCTCTCCCCCTTCCGGCGCCATCGGGCGCGGACCGCAAGGTTCCGCGCCTTTTTGTTGCCTGCCTCCGAAAGGTCGACCCTTGTGCCGCAAGGCTTTGCGTGCGCTCGGTCACGGCGTCATCAAGCTGTAACAAAAACATCATTTCATAGTCGCGTCGCCGAAAAGACCGGCCCTTATCCCGCTATGGAGTGACGCATGAAACTGCACACGGCCAGCATCGCCGCCCTTTCCCTGGCCATCGCGCTGGGTCTTTCCGCCTGCAAGCCGGGCGCTGAAGGCCAGGCCGCCGCGCCGGCCACCGACGCGCCCGCCGCCGCCCCGGCCGCTGGCGACCGCCTGACCGCCGAGATCTCCGGCGCCGGTGCGTCCTTCATCTTCCCGCTGGTGTCCAAGTGGTCGGCCGACTACAACGCTGCCACCGGCGCCAAGATCAATTACCAGTCGATTGGTTCCGGTGGCGGCATCGCCCAGATCAAGGCCGGTACCGTTGATTTCGGTTCTTCCGACAAGCCGCTGAGCAGCGAAGAGCTGGCCCAGGCCGGCCTGGGCCAGTTCCCGTCGGCGATCGGCGGCGTGGTGCCGGTGGTCAACATCGAGGGCCTGGAAGCCGGCAAGCTGCGCCTGAGCGGCGCGCTGCTGGCCGATATCTTCCTGGGCAAGGTCAAGACCTGGAACGACCCGGCGATCGTCGCCGCCAACCCGGGCGTCAAGCTGCCGGACGGCAAGATCACCCTGGTCCACCGTTCGGATGGTTCGGGCACCACCTTCAACTTCTCCAACTACCTGTCCAAGGTCAGCCCGGACTGGAAGAGCAAGGTCGGCGAAGGCACCTCGGTGCAGTGGCCGGACGGCGTGGGTGGCAAGGGCAACGAGGGCGTGGCCTCGTACGTGAAGCAGATCAAGGGCTCGATCGGTTACGTCGAACTGGCCTACGCGCTGCAGAACGGCATGCCGTACGCATCGATGCAGAACGCCGCCGGCAACTGGGTGCAGCCGAGCGCGGAGACCTTCGCCGCGGCAGCCGCCAGCGCCGATTGGGCCAGCGCCAAGGACTTCAACCTGGTCATCACCAATGCCCCGGGCGACCAGGCATGGCCGATCACCGCCACCAACTTCATGCTGATGCACAAGCAGCCCAAGGATGCCCAGCGCAGCAAGGACACCCTGGCCTTCTTCAAGTGGGCCTTCGAGAAGGGCCAGGCCCAGGCCAACGAACTGCACTACGTGCCGCTGCCGGCCGAACTGGTCACCCAGATCGAAGCGTACTGGACCAGCGAGTTCAAGTAAGCCAGACAGCGGGCCTGCCCAGCGCAGGCCCGCTTTCCTCGCCGCACCACCCTGCCGAACCACCATCGGGCCCCCGCCTCAGCCATGAATGCCATCGCCCAGCCTGTCCCCGCACCGTCCATCCGCGACCTGCGTGATGCCCGCAACGACACACTGTTCCGCTGGGTCCTGATCGCCACCGTCATCCTGGTGCTGGTCGCCCTGGCCTGCGCCGCACTCTCCATGCTGTGGGGCGGCCGCCATGCCCTGCAGGAGCAGGGCCTGAGCTTCTTCTACTCGTCCGAATGGAATCCGGTCGAGAACAAATTCGGTGCGCTCGCACCGATCTACGGCACCCTCGTCACCGCCCTGATCGCGATGGTCATCGCCGTCCCGGTGAGCTTCGGTATCGCCTTCTTCCTGACCGAGGTCGCCCCGCGCTGGCTGCGTGGCCCGGTCGGTACCGCCATCGAACTGCTGGCCGGTATCCCGTCGATCATCTACGGCATGTGGGGTCTGTTCGTCCTCGTCCCGGTGATGACCGAGTACGTCACCCCGTTCCTCAACGATCACCTGGGCACGCTGCCGATCATCGGCCCCCTGTTCCAGGGCCCGCCGCTGGGCATCGGCGTGCTGACCGCCGGGTTCGTGCTGGCGATCATGGTGATCCCCTTCATCTCCTCGGTGATGCGCGAAGTGTTCCTGACCGTGCCGACCCGCCTGAAGGAATCGGCCTATGCGCTGGGCTCCACCAAATGGGAAGTGAGCTGGGACATCGTGCTGCCCTATACCCGCTCGGCGGTGATCGGCGGCATCTTCCTTGGCCTGGGCCGCGCCCTGGGTGAAACCATGGCGGTGGCCTTCGTGATCGGCAACAGCGTGCGCCTGTCGCCCTCGCTGCTCGAGCCGGGCACCACGATCGCCGCCCTGATCGCCAACGACTTCGGCGAAGCCACCGAGACCTACCGCTCGGCGCTGCTGCTGCTCGGCTTCGTGCTGTTCATCGTGACCTTCGTGGTGCTGGCGATCGCCCGCCTGATGCTGATGCGCCTGGCCCGCAAGGAGGGCAACTGATGTCCACCGCCAACGCCCAACCGCTGTACCTGCGCCGCCGCATCGTCAACGTGGTCGCGCTGCTGATGTCCTGCCTGACCGCGCTGTTCGGCCTGTTCTTCCTCGGCTGGATCCTGTGGACGCTGGCCTCCAAGGGCCTGGCCGGGATCAACCTGGACCTGTTCACCAAGATGACACCGCCGCCGATGCAGGAAGGCGGCCTGGCCAATGCGTTCTTCGGCAGCGCCGTGATGTGCGGCCTGGCGATCGCGATCGGCACCCCGCTCGGCGTGCTCGCCGGCACCTGGCTGGCCGAGTACGGCAACTTCCGCAAGGCCGGCACCGTGGTCCGTTTCGTCAACGACATCCTGCTCTCGGCGCCGTCGATCGTGCTGGGCCTGTTCGTCTACACCCTGTACGTGATGCAGACCGGTGGCCAGTTCTCGGCCTTCGCCGGTGCGCTCTCGCTGGCCTTCATCGTGCTGCCGGTGGTGGTGCGGACCACCGATGAAATGCTGCGCCTGGTGCCCTCGCAGATGCGTGAAGCGGCGCTGTCGCTAGGCATCCCGCAGTGGAAGGTGACGGTGCAGGTGCTGTACCGCAGCGCCGCCGCCGGCATCGTGACCGGCATCCTGCTGGCGCTGGCCCGCATCTCGGGTGAGACCGCGCCGCTGCTGTTCACCGCCTTCGGCAACCAGTACTGGAACAGCAACGTGTTCCAGCCGATGGCCTCGGTGCCGGTGGTGATGAACCAGTTCGCCGGCAGCCCGTATGAATCCTGGCAGGTGCTGGCCTGGGCCGGCGCGCTGGTGCTGACCGTGTTCGTGCTGCTGGTCAGCCTTTCCGCGCGCGGCATCCTGCTGCGCAACCGTATCTCCCATGACTGACCTTTCCACGGACATCGCCATGAACGATCTCTCCAACGCCGTGCCGATGCAGCGCATCGTGGTCCCGGCCTCGCATGAAAACCTGCAGACCCCGGCGCCGATCAAGCTGGCCGCACGCGGGCTGGATTTCTACTACGACAAGTTCCATGCGCTGAAGGGCATCGACCTGGAGATTCCGGAAAAGCGCGTCACCGCGCTGATCGGCCCCTCCGGCTGCGGCAAGTCGACCCTGCTGCGCATCTTCAATCGCATCTATGCGCTGTACCCCAAGCTGGAAGCGCGCGGTGAGGTGTTGCTGGACGGGGAGAACATCCTCTCGCCGAAGTACCCGATGAACCGCCTGCGCAGCAAGGTCGGCATGGTGTTCCAGAAGCCGGTGCCGTTCCCGATGACCATCTTCGAGAACGTGGCCTATGGCATCCGCCATCACGAGAAGCTGTCCAAGTCGGAAATGACCGACCGCGTCGAACAGGCCCTGCGCCAGGGCGCGCTGTGGGACGAGGTGAAGGACAAGCTCAACCAGAGCGCGCTGGGCCTGTCCGGTGGCCAGCAGCAGCGCCTGTGCATCGCGCGCGCCGTGGCCCTGCGCCCGGACGTGCTGCTGCTCGACGAGCCGACCTCGGCGCTGGACCCGATCTCCACCAGCCGCATCGAGCAGCTGGTCGAAGAGCTCAAGCACGATTACACGATCGTGATCGTGACCCACAACATGCAGCAGGCCGCGCGCGTGTCCGACTACACCGCCTTCATGTACCTGGGCGACCTGATCGAACACGACCGCACCGAAGTGATTTTCTCGCAGCCCAACAAGCAGCAGACCGAGGATTACATCACCGGTCGTTTCGGTTGATCGGTGCTGTCCCCTCACCCAATGTCCCAGCCAGGCATGGCCTGGCGCTACCCGGATTGCAGACCATGAATCTTCCCAACGACCACATCGTCAAGAGCTACGACGAAGAACAGCAGCGCCTGATGGCCGAGATCGTGCGCATGGGCGAGATGGCCGTCGCCCAGCTGGAGGCGTCCATGGACGTCATCGAGAAGCGTGATGAGAACGCCGCCCAGCGCATCATCGCCAACGATGAAGCCATCGACGCGCTCGAACAGCACATCAGCCACGACGTCATGCGCCTGGCGCTGCGCGGGCCGATGGCGCGCGACCTGCGCGAGATCCTGGCCGGCCTGCGCATTCCGGCCGACATCGAACGCATCGGCGATTACGCCGCCAACGTGGCCAAGCGCTCGATCGCCCTGAGCAAGGTGCCGCCGCTGCCGCAGATCCAGGGCCTGCGTGCGCTGGGCCGGCTGGCGGCCCAGCAGGTACGCCGTGCGATCGAAGCCTACCGCGACAACGACGCCGCCGCGGCGCTGGAACTGCGCGACGACGACGCGCGCCTGGATGCGCAGTACACCGCGCTGTTCCGCGAGCTGCTGACCTACATGATGGAAGACCCGCGCAACATCACGCCCTGCACCCACCTGCTGTTCATGGCCAAGAACCTGGAGCGCGTGGGCGACCATGCCACCAACATCGCCGAGAACGTGTGGTTCCTGGTGCATGGCGAGCAGGCGCTGCCGCCGCGCGAGAAGCGCGACGAGACCAGCAGTACCGATCACGTCTGAGCGCTTTGCCTCAAAAACGGAAAGCAAACGCCGCTGCCTTCGGGTGGCGGTTTTTTTTGGCCGGAGCGTCCGGGCGCTCCGGGAATGACGCGCTACACTTCACGAAACGTTGAATCCTGTGTGAGGATTCGATGAGCCCGGCCGGTCCACCATGGCCGCACCTGCTGCCCCCACGCAGCCATCCCGGGCCCCGGCCCATTTCCAAGGAGATCCACCCGATGAGCACACCCACCCGTTCGCTCTCCCTATTGGCGGCCACTGCGCTGGCCGCCGGCCTGGGCGTCACCGCCTCGGCCTCCGCGTTGAGCATGACCGACCTGGCCCAGGGCTACCTGGTCGCGGGCCAGGCGGCGACCAAGGTAGCTGAAGGCAAGTGTGGCGAAGGCAAATGCGGTGCGCATGGCGACAAGGCGGCCGCCGGCGCCAAGACCGCCGAAGGCAAGTGTGGGGAAGGCAAGTGCGGAGCCGACAAGGGCAAGGCCGCCGACCCCAAGGCGAAGACCGCTGGCGACAAGAAGACAGCGGAAGGCAAGTGCGGCGAAGGCAAGTGCGGTGCCAAGCACTGACCTCCTCACCCAGGGCCTGGACCGGTCGCCGCTGCCTGCGGCGGCGACCGGACTTGGCTTGCGCCGTGCCCTGCTGCAGGACCTGCGGAATGCGCCGGCAGGCGATGTCGACTTCCTGGAATGCGCGCCGGAAAATTGGATCGGTGTCGGCGGACCGGCCGGCGAAGCACTTGCCGAACTGGCCACGCGCCATCCGCTCACCTGCCACGGCTTGTCGCTCTCGCTGGGCAGCACCGCGCCGCTGGACACCGCCCTGCTCGGACAGGTAGGACGCTTCCTGGACCGGCACTCGGTGCCGCTCTACAGCGAGCACCTGAGCTACTGCAGTGATGACGGCCACCTCTACGACCTCCTGCCGATTCCCTTCACCGAGGAAGCGGTGCGCCACACCGCAGCGCGCATCGCCCGCGTACAGGATCTGCTCGGCCGTCGCATCGCGGTGGAAAACGTCTCCTATTACCTCGCCCCGGAACCGGCCATGGACGAACTGGCCTTCACCACGGCGGTGCTCGCCGAAGCCGATTGCGATCTGTTGCTGGACGTCAACAACGTCTACGTCAACGCCTGCAACCACGGCTACGATGCCGATGCCTTCATCGCCGGGCTGCCTGCCGCGCGCGTCGTCTGCCTGCATGTGGCCGGCCACCTCGACGAGGCCCCTGACCTGAAGATCGACACCCACGGCAGCGCAGTGATCGACCCGGTCTGGGATCTGCTTGCGCGTACCTACGCCCGCATCGGCGCGCGCCCGACCCTGCTGGAACGCGACTTCAATTTTCCGCCCTATGCCGAACTGCGCGGCGAACTGCAGACCATCCGCCGGCTGATGGCCGTCCATGCCGGAGGCCGGCATGACTGACGCCCCGGCCCGCCTGCACGCGCAGCAGCGCGCCTTCACCGCGCACCTGCGTGACCCTGCCCGGATCGCCGCACCCACGGGGTTGGACCCGCGCCGGCTGGGCATCTACCAGCGGTTGGTATTCAACAACGTGCTGGGGTTGCTCGGCAATGGCTTCCCGGTCTGCGTGCGCCTGCTCGGCGAGACGACGTGGGCCATGCTCATCCGGCGTTTTTTTGCCGGGCACCCGGCGCAGACGCCGTTGTTCACCGAACTGGCCGCCGAGTTCGTGCAGTGGCTGCAGCACCAGACCACGCTGCCGCATCCGGCACTGGCCGAACTGGCGCATTACGAATGGGTGGAAACCGCGCTGTACCAACTGGAGGCGCAGCCGCTCCCGCCCGCGCCCGGTCTGAACCCGATGCACGCGCCGCTGCAGCGTTCGCCGCTGGCCTGGCCACTGCTCTACCGCTGGCCGGTGCATCGGCTCGGTACCGATGATGCCCCCTCGCTGCCCGCCCCCGAACCCACCGGGTTGCTGGTCCGGCGAGATCCAGATGGCCAGGTCCGCTTCGCCGCGGTCAGCCCGATGGCCGCCGATCTGCTCGAGCAGATCGGCCAGCATCCCGGCAACACCGGCAGCACCTACCTGCAGCAGCTTGCGCAGGCGCACGGGATGGCGACCGATGCGCTGCTCCTGCCCGGCGCCGCCCTGCTGCGCCAATTCCACGACAGCGGCGTGATCGGGCCTGTCGCGCCCGTTTCCTGCCCCTCCACCAAGGAAGTACCTCCATGAAGTCACTGCATCTGGTCGCCCTGCGCGACCGGCTGGATCGTCTCGGCCCGTGGTTGGCCCCGCTCGGCCTGCGCCTGCTGATGGGCTGGGAATATTTCGAGTCCGGCCGCGAAAAACTGCGCGGCCAGAACTGGTTCGAAGACCTGCAGCAGGCCTTCCCGTTCCCGTTCGACCAGTTGCCGGCCGCGCTCAACTGGCAGCTGGCCACCTGGTTCGAACTGGTCGGCGCGGTGTGCCTGCTGCTCGGGCTGGGCACACGCCTGGCGGCCAGCAGCCTGCTGGTGCTGACCGTGGTCGCCACCGCCGCCGTGCACTGGCCGATGCACTGGAATGGGTTGGCCGAGCTGGCGATGGGCTATGTCATCACCGACCAGGGCTTTGGCAACTTCAAACTGCCGCTGCTGTTCATGGCCATGCTGCTGCCGCTGGCCCTGCAGGGTGCCGGCCCGTTGAGCCTGGATCAGGCGCTGCGCCGCGGCCGCGGGCGCACGCCGGCACTGGCCTGAGCGCGGGGGCGTACAGGTCGCTCTGCTAAACTGGGGCGATGACTGACGACCTCCCCCGCTCCGACGCGCCGGCTGCTGCCGACGCACTGCCCGCTGCCGCCCAGCGCTTGATGGCAACCCGCTTCCGCGGTTTCCTGCCGGTGGCGGTGGACGTGGAGACCGGTGGATTCGATTCTGATCGCCACGCGCTGCTGGAGATCGCCGCGGTGCCGATCGAAATGGACGAGAACGGCCTGCTCTATCCCGGACAGACCGCCAGCGCCCATGTGGTGCCGGCCGAAGGCCTGGAGATCGATCCCAAGTCGCTGGAGATCACCGGCATCATCCTGGATCACCCGTTCCGGCTGGCCAAGGTCGAGCGCGACGCGCTGGACCACATCTTCGCCCCGATCCGGGCGGCGATGAAGAAGTACGGCTGCCAGCGCGCGATCCTGGTCGGGCACAACGCCCACTTCGACCTGGGCTTCGTCAATGCGGCGGTCAACCGGACCGGCCACAAGCGCAACCCGTTCCACCCCTTCAGCGTGTTCGATACCGTGACCCTTGGCGGCATCGCCTATGGCCAGACCGTGCTGGCCCGCGCGTCCACTGCGGCCGGGCTGGGCTGGGATGCCGATGAGGCGCACAGCGCGGTGTACGACACCGAGCAGACCGCCAAGCTGTTCTGCAAGGTCGCCAACAGCTGGCCGCGCGCCTGAGTGGCATCAGCCGATGGCGGTCCGATCGCGTCCTTCACTCTTGGCCCGGTACAGCGCGCGGTCGGCGCGCTGGTAGAGCAGCATCGGGGTGCGGTCGGCGGCATCCAGTTCGACCAGGCCGGCGCTGAAGGTCACCGTCAGGCCCGCAATGCCCGCCCAGTCCGTATGGTCATGGAACAGCCCGCGCAGGCGCGCGCAGACCTGGGCGGCTTCATCCAGACGGGTGTCATTGAGCAGCAGCGCGAACTCTTCACCACCGGTACGCGCCGGCATGTCCGAATCGCGGCAGGCCGCTGCCAGCAGACGCGCCACTTCCACCAGCACCACGTCGCCCACCGAGTGGCTGTGGCGGTCGTTGACTTCCTTGAAGTGGTCGATGTCCAGCACCACCAGGCACAGGGGATGGTGGCTGCGCTGGGAGCGCGCGAAGTCGCGCGCCAGCGCTTCATCGAACGCACGCCGGTTGGGCAGCCCGGTCAGGGCGTCCTCGCGGGCCTGCCGCTCGAACGCCTCGGCCTGCACCGCCAGCCGGTCGGCCAGTTCGGTCTTTTCCAGGTTCAAGGCCTGCAGGTTCACCGTCTGCGTCTGCAGATCCAGCGTGGCTTCCTGCACCATCCGCGCCAGCCGCACGTTGCTGGCCTTGTAGCGGTTGATCAGATACCGGTACAGCGCCACCAGCCCGGTCAGCAACAGCAGCGCAGCGACCAACTGCACGCTGTGCCGCTGCCACAGGAACGGCTCCACCGTGAACGCCCAGACCGCCTCGCTGTCGCCCCAGGCACCGCCCGGATGCGCGGCGGACACGTGCAGCGTGTAATCGCCCGGCGGCAGGCCGATGAACTCCACGCTGCGCTGCTGGCCACGTTCGATCCAGCCCTTGTCCAGGCCATCCAGGCGGGTGCGGTAACGAATGCGCTCGGAAAGCAGATAGCTCAGGCCGACGTAGCTCACGCTCAGGCGGCGGCCACCAGGAATGGAATTGTGATCACTGCCCTGCCAATGCAGGGGCGCACCGTCGACCTGCACGTTCTCGATCACCGCCGGCGGCGCCAGCCGCTCACGGAAGCGCTGCAGGCGCAGCGGATCCACCGTACTCAGGCCACCGGCGGTCACCACCCAGAACGTGCCGTCCTGGCGCAGGATCGCCGACGGCCCCGAGCTGCCGTTGGCCTGTGAGTTGGCCATGCCGTCGATTTCGTTGTAGTGCTCGACCTCGACCCGTGCGGCGCGCCCGTCCGCCACGGCATTGAGCATCGCCATGTCGGTGCGCAGCACGCCGCGGTTGCTGCTGATCCAGACGTTGCCGACCCGGTCGGGCACCAGCTGGAACACCGTATCCACCGGCATGCCCTGCTCCAGGCCGACCCGCGCGAGCTTGCCGTCCTGGTAGCGGTACAGGCCGCGGTCGGTGCTGATCCACATCGCATCGCCGATCTGCTGGAAGCCGAACACACTGCGGCCGCCACCCAGCGGCTGCAGGTCGATGCTCTGCACGCGGTCGCGGCGCAGCACCCGGATGCCCTCGATGGTGCCGATCCACAGGGCGCCGTCGCCGTCATGCGCCAACGCAGTGATCAACCCGGTCGGCATCCCCGCGATCGGCGGCTGTTCGACCTTGCCGGCCTCGATGCGGATCACGCCTTTCTGGGTCCCGGCCCAGACCACCCCGTCACGATCGATGCTGATCGCGCGGATGTTGCCACCCGGCAGGCCTTCGGCACTGCCAAAATCGCGCAGGCGCTGGCCCTGGTCGTTGATCCGGAAAATGCCGTCGCCGAAGGTACCTACCCACAGCGTGCCCTCGCGATCCTGTGCCAGGCTCAACACCGACGGACTCTTGCCGACATTGTTGCGCAGCGGCACCGGGCTGAAGCGCCCCTGCGGGTCGCGCCGGTCCAGGCCGCTGGCGCTGCCGATCCAGAGCTGGCGTTGGCGGTCCTCGAACACGGTGCGCACATAGTCGCCACTGAGTCCGTCGCGCTCGGTGAAGCTGCTGAACAAGGTTTCGCGCAACCGGTACAGGCCGCCGTTGGCACCGACCCAGATACTGCCCTCGGCATCCTCGCGCAGGCTGACCACGCGCCCGCCAGGCAGCGACAGCCCGGCCGGCAACCGTTCCAGCCCGTGCCGCGACAAGCGCAGCAGGCCCTGGTTCTCGGTGCCCAGCCACAGGTCGCCGTGGCGGTCCTGCAGCATCGCGGTGATATGGGTCACGCCCGGCAGGCGGTGCAGCAGCAGCGGCACACCGTCCTGCATCCGGTAGATACGCTCGCCGGCCACCACCCACATCACCCCGTCGGGCGCGCGATATGGCCAGACCAGTCCGCGCCCCAGCCCCCAGTTGTCCGGCGCGCGGCGCAGCACGCCATCGGTGTCACGCACCACCAGCCCGTCGAGCGTGCCGACCCAGACCCGGTCCTGCGCATCGACGACCAGCTTGGTGAAGCTCATCGCCATCGGCACATCGGCCGGCGGCTTGCAGTACTCGAAGGTTCCGTCCGCACCGAGGCTGCCGATGCCATTGCCTTCGTAGAGCAACCACAGGCGTCCGTGGCTGTCCATCTGCATGGCCTGGATCAGCACCTGTGGCGTATCGGCGCGGTGTTCCCATACCTGCCAGCGACCGTCCGCGCCGCGCCGGGTCACATTGCCGCGCGAGTCACTGATCCACAGCCCGCCACTGCGATCCACGAACAGCGCGCCGACGCCGTTGTCACGCAGGCCGGGCGTGGTGCTGCGGTCGAAGACAGTGAAGTCCAGGCCGTTGTAGCGGACCAGGCCTTCCCAGGTGGCGAACCACAGATGCCCTTCGGGGGTCTGGGCGATGTCACGCAGGGAGTTGTGCGGCAACCCGTTGCGCGACGTCCATACATCGATCGCATAGTCACGCAGCGGCGGCGGCCCGTCCTGGGCCGAGAGCGACCAGGGAACCGCGCACAACAGCATCAGCCACAGCACGGCCGCCTGCAGCGTCGGCATGCCCGGGAACTTCAGTTGTGCCGGCCGCCACCGGTTCCTGCCCCCCCGATCGCTCATCCGTGTGGATCAGCCTTGGGCAGGCGCCGTGCGCATGGGGGGAACGGCCGTGCACCAGCGCGGGGGCTGGCAGAGTCGTACGCTCTCATGGGGGAGACGCTGCAAAGAGATGCCCATAGTAGGCAAATCCTGGCGTGTTGGGGGAGCCCGCGTCAGCTGCCGCGAGGTCCCGCGGCCGCCCGCGCAGGCGCGCTCCAGCGCACGATGGCCTCCAGCCCCCCCTGCGGATGGTTGCGCAGGTGCAGGCTGGCACCGTCCTTCTCGGCCAACGCGCGGGCGATGGTCAGCCCCAGCCCGGCCCCGCCGGTCTGGCGCGAGCGCGAGGTTTCCAGCCGTACGAACGGGTCGAATACGGCCTCCAGTTCGTCCTCGGCCAGGCCCGGGCCACTGTCGCGGATGCGGACCACCACATCGTCGCCGATCTGCTCCACCCGCACCCGCGCCGCCTGGCCGTACATGACCGCGTTGTCGACCAGGTTGGAAAACAGGCGGTGCATCGCCAGCGGGCGCAGCATCAGCACCGCACCGCTCGGCTGCGCGAACTGCACATCGGCACCGGCCTCGGCGGCATCCTCGACGATGCTCTCCAGCAGCGAATCCAGGTCCAGTGCGGCACGCTGCTCGGCGCTCTCGGCACTGCGGGCCAGCTCCAGGCCTTCGCGGATCAGTGCCTGCATCGCGCCGAGGTCGCCGATCAGGCGTTCGCGCAGGGCCTCGTCGCTGACGTTTTCCAACCGCAGGCGCAGGCGCGTCACCGGGGTCTGCAGGTCGTGGGTGATCGCGGCCAGCATCTGGGTACGCTCGCCCAGGTGACGCTGCAGGCGCTTCTGCATCGCGTTGAAGGCCTCCGCGGCGCGGCGGACTTCCAGCGGACCGGTGACCGGCATGGGCGCACCCTGCAGGTCGTCGCCGAGCGCGGCGGCGGCGGCGGCCAGACGTTGCAGCGGCGCACTGGCCATCCGCGCCACGATGTACGCCAGGATCGCGATCGCCACCACCAGCAGGGTCAGGAACAGCGGGTCCACGGCAAGCACGCCATTGTGTGCGACCGCCGGGGAATCCAGCGCCAGCCGCAACGGCGTGCCGTCGGTCAGCTGCAGGGTCACCACCCGGCACTTGGGTGGGATGAAGGCTGGATCGCGCTCGCGTGGCGGGTGCCGCATCTTGTCCTTGTCGCGCGGCGGCGGCAGCAGCTCCGGCAGCCGCGGCAGACAGGAGCGGAACGAGGTGAACGCCACCTGGCTGCTCGCCACCGGCCCGGGCCGGTCGTCCAGGATCTCCATCAACGCGGCATCGGGCCGGCCGATGCGCGCGCCCTCCGGGAGCTGCCGCACACTCGGCCCACCGCTGGTGAGCAGGCGCTGGCGCAGTTCCGGATTGCCATCGAGCAGGTTCACGAACCCCTGCAGGCGGTCGGCGATGCGGTTGAGGTTCTGCCGTTCGAATTCCTGCTGGCGCTTGGTGCTGGCCAGCATGGTCGCGCCGATCGCGGCCACGCTCATGCCCAGCAGCAGGATGACGAACAACCGCCCCACCATCGAGGAAAAGAAGCGGCGCACGCGGTTCATTCCAGGGTGACCGCCGCCGCGAGCACGTAGCCTTCGTTGCGTACGGTCTTGATCAGGCCATCGCTGCCGCCATCATCGGCGAGCTTGTTGCGCAGCCGGCTGACCTGCAGGTCGATCGCGCGGTCCTGTGACTCGTAATTGCGGCCGCTGCTCAACGAGACAAGCTGCTCGCGCGACAACACCTTGTTGGCGTGTCCGACGAAAACGCGCAGCAGGCGGAACTCGGCTCCGGACAGCACCACCACGCGACCATCCGGATCGACCAGGTGGCGATGTTCCAGATCGAACACCCAGCTGGAGAAACGCGCGCGGCGGATCGCCAGCGGCTCCAGGTTGGCCGGCAGGGCTTCGGTGCGGCGCAGTACGTTACGAATGCGCGCCAGCAGTTCGCGCGGTTCGAACGGCTTGGCCAGGTAATCGTCGGCGCCCATCTCCAGGCCCAGTACCCGGTCGATCGGCTCGCTGCGTGCGGTCAGCATGATCACCGGCGTGCTCGAGCGCGCGCGCAGATCGCGGCACAGGGTCAGGCCGTCTTCGCGCGGCAGATTGAGGTCGAGCACGATCAGGTCCACGTGCTCGCGCTCCAGCAGCTGGCGCATGCCCTGGCCATCGCTGGCGGTGCTGACCAGGTAACCGGCGCGGCCGAGCTGCTCGGCGAGCAGGTGGCGGATATCGTTGTCGTCATCGACGATCAGCAGTCTATGCATGCTGTTGGCAGTCTCCATGCGGCGATCATCCCCTGTCGGGAGCTGAACCGCATCTCCTGGTTTGCGTACGTCTGTTTCAAAGGGTGATGCGGATACACAACGAAATGCGTGGTGCGCCGCATCGATACATCTTGGTACACGGCGAGCATTGAGCCGACGGTGAACGATCTTCACAATGCTGACAACGCCGATGCACCGGCCTGCCGAGTTGACGATCATCGTGAAGCCCCGTTTGCCCAGAACCCGTCGTGCCCGCCTCCTGCTGCTGCTCGTGGCCCTCGTCCTGGTCGCTGCGATTGTGGCATGGATGCTGCGCAAGCCGGCCGCGCCCACCCTGGCCACCTCTCCGGTAAGCCGCGGCGACATTGAACAGACCGTGGAAGCCACCGGCGTGATCGACGCCTACAAGCTGGTCAGCGTGGGTGCGCAGGCCTCCGGCCAGATCAAATCGCTGAAGGTCCAGCTGGGCGATACCGTCAAGGAGGGCGACCTGATCGCCGAGATCGACGCGACCACCCAGCAGAACCAGGTCCTCAACGCGCAGGCCTCGCTCGACCAGGTCAAGGCACAGCGCGCGGTGCAGCAGGCCAGCCTGCGCGAAGCCGAGCTCGAGTTCGCGCGCCAGCAGCAGATGCTGGCTGCCGAGGCCACCTCGCGCGCCGAGTTCGACGCGGCCGACGCCCAGCTCAGGACCGCACGTGCCCAGATCCAGTCCTTCGATGCGCAGATCAAGGGCCGCGAGACCGAGCTCGGCACCGCCCGCGCCAACCTGGCCTACACCCGCATCACCGCACCGATGGACGGCACCGTGGTGGCGGTGGTCGCCGAAGAGGGCCGCACCGTCAACGCGAACCAGACCGCACCGACCATCGTGATGCTGGCCCGGCTGGACCTGGTCACGGTCAACGCCGAGGTCTCCGAAGCGGACGTGGTCAAGATCAAGGCCGGCATGCCGGTGTACTTCACCACGCTGGGTGAGCCGGACCGCAGATTCCACGCCACGCTGCGCCAGATCAATCCGGCGCCCTCCTCGATCGCCAACGACAGCTCGAGCAGCTCCAGTTCGTCCAGTTCCAGTTCCAGCACCGCGGTGTATTACAACGCGTTGTTCGACGTGGAAAACCCGGACGGCACGCTGCGCATCGACATGACCGCGCAGGTGTCGGTGATGCTCAAGCAGGCCAAGGACGTGCTGATCATCCCGGCAGTCGCGCTGGGCCCGAAGACCCGAGACGGGCAGTACATGGTGCGCGTGGCCGATGCCGATGGCATGCCGGCGCCGCGCAAGGTCAAGATCGGCATCAACAACGGCGCCAATGCCGAAGTGCTGTCCGGGCTGGCGGAGGGCGACAAGGTCATCGTCGGCGAAGGCGGCGGCCTGCAGGGCACCGGCGGCGGCAACCGTGGCGGCGGCGCGGTGCGGATCGGCGGCCCCGGCATGGGCGGGCCGCGCCGATGAGCAGCGCCTCGACGGTCACGCCGCTGCTTCGGCTGCGTGACCTGCGCCGCGAGTTCCCGGCGGGCGATGACACCATCGCGGTGCTGCGCGATGTCAACCTGGACATCGCCGCCGGCGAGATGGTGGCCATCGTCGGCCAGTCCGGTTCGGGCAAGTCCACGCTGATGAACATCCTGGGCTGCCTGGACCGCCCCACTCGCGGCAGCTACCAGGTCGCCGGCCGCGAAACCGGCCGCATGGAGCCGGACGAACTGGCCGAACTGCGCCGTGAGCATTTCGGCTTCATCTTCCAGCGCTATCACCTGCTCGGCGATCTGGACGCGCGCGCCAATGTCGCCGTGCCCGCCGTGTATGCCGGCAGCCCCGGCCCGGTGCGCACCGCGCGTGCCGAACAGCTGCTGCAGCGACTCGGCCTGGGCGACCGCATGAACCACAAGCCGGGCCAGCTTTCCGGTGGCCAGCAGCAGCGCGTGTCGATCGCACGGGCGCTGATGAACGGTGGCGAGGTGATCCTGGCCGATGAACCGACCGGGGCGCTCGATACGAAGTCCGGAGAGGAAGTCATGGGCATCCTCGGCGAACTGCATGCCGAGGGCCACACCATCATCATCGTGACCCACGACATGAGCGTGGCCGAACACGCCCAGCGCATCATCGAGATCCGCGATGGCGAGATCATCGCCGACCGCACCAATCCGAATGCACCCAGCTACCGTGCGCAGCGCCAGCCCACCGTCGCTGCGGGCAAAGGCCACAGCTGGCGGGCCGCGCGCGACCGCTTCACCGAAGCGTTCCGGATGGCGTTGCTGGCGATGAACGCCCACCGGCTGCGCACCTTCCTGACCATGCTCGGCATCATCATCGGCATCGCCTCGGTGGTCTCGGTGGTGGCGATGGGCAACGGCTCCCAGCAGCAGATCCTGCAGAACATCAGCGCACTGGGCACCAACACCATCGATGTGTATCCCGGCCGTGGCTTCGGCGACATGCGCTCGGCCCGGGTGCAGACCCTCAAGGCCAGCGACGCGGACGCGCTCGGCCGGCAGAGCTACATTGACAGTGCGACGCCCAGCGTGTCCTCCTCGGTGACCGCGCGTTACCGCAACCAGTCGGCCACCGCACAGGTCAACGGGGTGGGCGAGCAGTTCTTCCGGGTCAAGGGCTTGACCCTGCTGGCCGGCAGCTTCTTCGATACCGACGCGGTGCGCAGCCTCGCCCAGGTGGCGATCATCGATGAGAACACCCGCACCCAGTTCTTCCCGAATGGCGAAAACCCGGTCGGCCAGGTGATCCTGCTCGGCAACGTGCCGGTGCGCGTGGTCGGGGTGGCGCAGCGACAGAGCTTCGGTTTCGGCGGCAGCACGAGCTTGAGCGTATGGGTGCCGTACACCACGGTGATGTCCCGCATGCTGGGCCAGAGCCATGTCTCCAGCATCACCGTGCGCGTGGACGATGCCACCCCGATGGATGCCGCGCAGGCCGCGATTTCCAAGCTGCTGATCATGCGCCACGGCACCGAGGATTTCTTCCTCAGCAACAGCGCCGAGATCCGCCAGACCATCGAGCAGACCACCCGCACGATGACCCTGCTGATCAGTGCGATCGCCGCGATCGCGCTGCTGGTCGGCGGCATCGGCGTGATGAACATCATGCTGGTGTCGGTGACCGAACGCACCCGCGAGATCGGCGTGCGCATGGCCGTCGGCGCGCGGCAGAGCGACATCCGCCAGCAGTTCCTGATCGAGGCGGTGCTGGTCTGCCTGCTCGGCGGCCTGCTCGGCGTCGGCCTGTCACTGGTGGTCGGTTGGCTGTTCGGCAGGTTCGCGCCGGACTTCCAGATGCTGTTCTCGACCGCCTCCATCGTGGCGGCCTTTGCCTGCTCCAGCCTGATCGGCGTGGCGTTTGGTTTCCTGCCGGCCCGCAATGCCGCCCAACTTGATCCCGTGGAGGCGCTGGCGCGCGAATGAAGATTTCTCCTGCTCTGCTGCACTCGGTTCCGCTGCGCCCGCTGGCCCTTGCCTGCGTGACCGCGCTGGTGTTGTCCGGCTGCGTCAGCACCGGCCGCTATCAGGTCGATGCACCGACGGTCCCGGCCACCTATGGGCGTGGCGATGCCACCTTGAACACCCCCACCGAAGCGGTCACCGCACAGCCCCATGCCGCCGCCACGGATGTCCGCAGCGATGCCTGGTGGACCCAGTTCGGTGACCCCGGCCTGGATCGCGTGATCGATCGCGCCCTGGCCGCCAACACCGACCTGGCCTCGGCCGGGCTGGCCGTGCAGCGCGCGCGCCTGCAGGCCGGCCTCGCCGACAACGCGCTGTGGCCACAGCCCTCGGGCAGCGTCAGCAGCAGTGGCAACCGACCGATCGACCAGAGCGCGGACTGGAACCGCAGCAGCTCGGCGGGCGTGTCCCTGCAGTGGGAGATCGACCTGTGGGGCCGCCTGCGCGCCCAGCGCGACATCGCCCAGTGGGAAGCCCAGGCCAGCCAGGAAGACCTGCAGAACACGGCGCTGTTGGTGATCAGCGACGTGGCCACGCAGTACTGGACGCTGGCGTTCCTCAATCAGTCGATCACCGCCGGCCAGGCCAATCTGGACCGTCTGCAGCGCACTCGTGAGCTGGTCCAGGCCCGCTTCGATGCCGGTGCGGTCTCGCGGCTGGACGTGCGCCAGGCCGTGCAGAGCCTGGAGGCACAGCGCGCCGCGCAGAGTGCGCTGGAGCAGCAGCGTGTCGCCGCGCGCAACGCACTGAGCGTGCTGTTGGACGGCCAGCCACTGGCGGCGGCCGACGAACCGCAGCAGCTGGAGCGCGTGGGCAGCCCGGTGATCGCCGAAGGCCTGCCGGCCGACCTGCTCGGCCGCCGCCCGGACCTGCGCGCCGCCGAGTTGCGCCTGCGCAACAGTCTGAAGGCGATCAAGGTCACCGCGACGCAGTACTACCCCGCGCTGAGCCTCACCGGCAGCGTCGGCACCGGCGCCACCTCGCTGTCGGACGTGCTGAAGAATCCGGTGGCCACACTGGGCGCAGGGGTGTCGCTGCCGTTCCTCAATGTGCGCCAGGCGCAGTTGAATACCCGCCTGGCCGGCACCGATTACCAGATCGCTGCCAACGGCTTCCGCCGCACGCTGTACACCGCGCTGTCGGAAGTGGACAACGCCCTCTCGGCGCGCACGCAGTTCGCCACGCAGGTGGCGGCCTCGCAGGCGTCCTACGACGAAGCGGTGGAGATCGAGCGGATGTACGAGGTGCGCTACCGGGTCGGTGCCACCGACCTGCGCACCTGGCTGGAAGCGCAGCAGACCCGGCGTGATGCGGAGCTGTCGCTAGCGTCGGTGAGGCAGCGCCAGTTGATCAACGATGTCACGCTGTTCAAGGCATTGGGCGGCAGCGCGGGCTGACGGCGGGGGGTAGAGCCGACCGTTGGTCGGCTGCTCTACGCGGCAGGACGGCAGCCGACCAACGGTCGGCTCTACCCCCCGCGTGGGGATTACAGGCCGCGCTGGCGGACGGCTTCGAACAGGCTCACGCCGGTGGCGACGGAGACGTTCAGGCTCTCGATATCGCCCGGCATCGGAATCTTGACCAGGCCATCGCAGTTTTCGCGGGTCAGACGACGCAGACCGTCGGCTTCGCCGCCCAGCACCAGCGCCACGTTGCCCTTGAGGTCGATCGCGTACAGCGACTCGGTGGCTTCACCGGCCAGGCCGTAGATCCACACGCCCAGCTTCTGCAGGTCCTTCAGGCAGCGCGAAAGGTTGGTCACCTGCACCACCGGAATACGGTCGGCCGCACCGGCCGAGGTCTTGCGCACGGTCGCGTTGACCGAGGCCGACTTGTCCTTGGGAATGATCACCGCCGTGGCACCGGCGGCCGCCGCGCTGCGCAGGCAGGCGCCGAGATTATGTGGATCCTGGACTTCATCAAGGATCAGCAGCAGGGCCTTGCCCTCGGCCGCTTCGACCAGCCCTTCCAGCTCGTTCTCGCCCCAGGTCCGCGCGGCCTGGTAGCGCGCCGCCACGCCTTGGTGACGCACCGAACCGCCCACACCGTCCAGCGCCTGGGTGTTCACCTTGCGCACGTCGATGCCCTTGCGGCGTGCGTTTTCCTCGATCTCGGTCAGACGCGGGTTCTTCGCACCGGCCTCGATGAGGACCTCGCGGACGTTCTCGGCATCATTCTCGATCGAGGAGGCGACGGCGTTGACGCCGACGATCCACTGGCTTTGCTTGCTCATTGCGGGGGGCGGGACCGGTAAAGGGGTTGGTAATGGTAGAGCATCAAGGCCCACCCTGCCCTGCCGGGCGTTCACGGGGGGCGTTCACGGCCGGCCTTCAGCCCGGCGGCCAGTCCGTGGTGTCGTGGTCCGGATGCTGGTGGGAAACGATATGCAGCAGGAACTCCCCGGCCTCGGCATCTTCCTCGCTGCGCAGCGCGCTGAGTGCGCCCAGCCGGTCCACGAACGGCAGCTTGGCCTCGATCCCGTACTGGATCGTCGGCGGCAGGCGGGCGGGTTCGTCGAAAGCGCCAGCCGCGATCGCCACCCCATCCGGGGCTTCGTAGGTCAGCGGGGTACCACAGTCGGCGCAGAAGCCGCGCTGGACCATGTTGGAGGACTGGAAACGCCGGGGCTCACCGCGGGTCCAGCGGAACTCGCTGCCACGCACCGACACCAGGGGAGCGTAGTACGCGCCGAAGGCCTTCTGGCACATCCGGCAATGGCAGATCGAGCTGTGGGCCAACTCACCCACCACGTGGAAGCGGATCGCACCGCACTGGCAGCCGCCGCTGTATTCGGGGAGGGACGGCATGGGATCGCTCCGACGGGGTCCGTGGGAAACACCATGTCCACCCACGGGGGCGGGTGGACGGTGTGCCGACCGACGGTCGGCACTACCGCGTACCGGCCGTGGGCCGGTGCGCGTCGATCAATACTTCTGCTTCTGACGCTTGGCCGGCTGGCCGCGTCGCGGCAGCTCGGGCAGCGCATCGTCCTTCACTTCAACCAGGCGGAAGTCGATCTTGCGCTCTTCCATGCTGGCCTTGAGCACCAGGATCCGTACCCGGTCACCGAGACGGTAGATCTTGCCGCGGCGCTCGCCGTTGAGCGTCTTGCGCACCGCGTCGAACTGGTAATAGTCGTGCGGCAGCTGGGTCACGTGGACCAGGCCATTGACCTTGGATTCGTCCAGTTCCACGAACAGGCCGAAGCTGGTCACGCCACTGATCACGCCGTCGAACTGGCCACCGACGTGCTTTTCCATCCACGCGGCGCGGTAGCGCTCGTCGACTTCGCGCTCGGCTTCGTCGGCACGACGCGCACGCTCGGAGCACTGCAGGGCCAGTGCCGCCATCTCGCGCGGCGAGTAGGTGAACTTCTCCGGCGCCGCGCCGCTGAGCGCGTGCTTGATCGCACGGTGCACCAGCAGATCGGGGTAGCGGCGGATCGGCGAGGTGAAGTGCGCGTACGCATCCAGTGCCAGGCCGAAGTGGCCCAGATTGTCCGGCGAATACACCGCCAGGCTCTGGCTGCGCAGCAGCACCGACTCCAGCAGGGCCGCGTCCGGGCGGTCGCGCACCTTCTTGAGCAGCTTGGTGAAATCGGCCGGCTGCACCTTCGACCACGGCGGCAGGCTCAGCTTGAATTCCTTGAGGAACTCGAGCAGATCGGCGTACTTGGATTCCGGCGGGCGCTCATGGTCACGGAACGGCGCCGGTACGTGCTTGGCCAGCAGGTAGCGCGCAGCCTGCACGTTGGCCGCGATCATGCATTCTTCGATCAGCTTGTGCGCATCGTTGCGCACCATCATCCCGGCCTGGGTGACTTCGCCGGTGTTGTCCAGCACGAAGCGTACTTCAGAGGTTTCAAACTCGATCGCACCGCGGCGGGTACGGGCCTTGGCCAGCACGTGATACAGCTGGTACAGGCGATCGACCTGCGGCATCAGCGGACCGATCGCCTTGCGCGCGGCCGGGTCGTTCTCACCCACCGCTTCCCAGACCTGGTTGTAGGTCAGGCGCGCATGCGAGTTCATCACCGCTTCGTAGAAGCGCGAATGGATCACCTCGCCCTCGCGGTTCACCTGCATGTCGCAGACGAAGCACATCCGGTCGACCTTGGGCATCAGCGAGCAGATGCCGTTGGACAGCGTTTCCGGCAGCATCGGCACCACGAACCCCGGGAAGTAGACCGAGGTCGCGCGCTTCTGCGCTTCATCATCCAGCGGCGTACCGGGACGCACGTAGTTGGACACATCGGCGATCGCCACGACCAGGCGGAAACCCTCGGCATTGGGTTCGCAGTAGACCGCGTCGTCGAAATCCTTGGCATCCTCGCCATCGATGGTGACCAGCGGTGTGTTGCGCAGGTCTTCGCGGTGGCCGATCTGTTCCGGGGTGACCACCATCGGCACCGCGGTGGCTTCAGCCAGCACCTCGGCCGGGAACTCGAACGGCAGTTCGTGGCCGTGGATGGCGGTTTCCACCACCAGCGAAGCGGTCAGCTTGTCGCCGAGCACGGCGATGATGCGGCCGATCGGGGGACGGCGGGTGTCCGGCGCCTGGGTCAGCTCGCAGACCACCAGCTGACCATCGCGGGCATCGCCGGTCTGGTCGGGCGGGATCTGCACGTTGCGCTGCACGCGCTTGTCATCGGGCACCACGTAGTTGATGCCGAACTCGACGCTGAAACGGCCGATCAGGCGGCTCATGCCGCGCTCGAGCACACGCGAAATGCTCGCCTCGCGGCGACCACGACGATCGATGCCGGTCACGTTCACCAGCACGCGGTCGCCATGCAGCACCTTGCGCATTTCGAACGGCGGCAGGAACAGATCGTCGCCGCCTTCGACCGGGCGCAGGAAGCCGAACCCTTCCGGGTTGGCGATCACCACGCCGGTGATCAGGTTGACCGCCTGCAGCGGCGCGAAACCGCCACGGCGGTTCTGCACCAGCTGGCCATCACGGCACATCGCGCCCAGGCGCTTGCCCAGCGCATCGGCACGGTCCGGCTCGGTCAGGCCGAGGTGGATGGCGATCTCTTCGGCGGTCTGCGGGCCATCGCAGCGGTCGAGCAGCTGCAGGATCGCCTCGCGGCTGGCGATCGGCTGCGCATAACGTTCGGCCTCGCGGGCGGCGAAGGGATCCAGCTGGACCTCACCGTCCAGCGGGGTCGGATGCGGGCGGCGGCGGGTCGGGATCGGCCCCGCGTGAGCGGGCTTGGGGCCCCGCTTGTTGCCACGCGGCGGCTCGGGGGTGTTCAGGGATTCGGGCATCCAGGGTGGCAGCTTGCCGGCCTTCTTGGCGGCAGCGCGGGGCTTGCCCGACGGACCGGCTGCCTTCTTGGGCGCCGGGGACTTGGGGGCTTTCGCGCCCTGGGTCGGTTTCTTTGGTTTCATTGACCTCAATAGTAACCGCTGCGGGTGTGCAGAACCGGTCAGCGCCACGCCCGTGCAGGATTGTGAAGAAATTTCACAAAACCGTTGACAAGCCTCCCGGACATGCCCAGAATTCGCCCCCTGAGTCGCCCAGGTGGCGGAATTGGTAGACGCACTAGCTTCAGGTGCTAGCGGGGGCAACTTCGTGGAGGTTCGAGTCCTCTCCTGGGCACCATGACTCGGAAAATGATCAAACCCGCGCAAGCGGGTTTTTTCGTTTCTGCGCGTCATGCAACGCACGAATCGCGCGGCATGGATCGAGATGACGCTGCATCGCACTTCAAATGAAATTTTCTGCGAAATCCTGTTGACACAATTCCGGATCTCCCGCAGAATTCTCCTCCTGAGTCGCCCAGGTGGCGGAATTGGTAGACGCACTAGCTTCAGGTGCTAGCGGGGGCAACTCCGTGGAGGTTCGAGTCCTCTCCTGGGCACCATGACTCGGAAAATGATCAAACCCGCGCAAGCGGGTTTTTTCGTTTCCGGGCTCCGTCAATGCGCGGCCCGCCCGCCGTCAGCGCGCAACCGACGATGTCCGTGGCATCAATCGTACGGTGACGCGACGACCGGCAACTGACGAAAAAATTCCCACGCGATCCTGTTGACACAATCAGCGTTCTCCCGCAGAATTCTCCTCCTGAGTCGCCCAGGTGGCGGAATTGGTAGACGCACTAGCTTCAGGTGCTAGCGGGGGCAACTTCGTGGAGGTTCGAGTCCTCTCCTGGGCACCATGACTCGGAAAATGATCAAACCCGCGCAAGCGGGTTTTTTCGTTTCTGGCCGCCGCGCCCGGCACCGCACGGAACACATTCCACGCTGGCCAGGAACCACAAAAAAACCCCGCCTTTCAGCGGGGTTTTTCGTTTCACCGTATCAGGTCCTCAATGCCCACCGGCCGAGGCAGCACCCGCGCCTGCACCGAATGGCGGCTTGGCCAGCCACAGGAAGGCGATGATCGCCAGGAAGATCCAGCCCAACAGGAAGAAGATGTCGTTGAAGCCCATCTGCGACGCCTGGTGGTTGATCATGTTGTTGAGCGCGGCCGCACCATGCTGCAGGTCGCCCTGCCCCATCGCGGTCACCTGGTCCTGCATGCCCGGGGTATAGCCGGAGATGTGCTCGGTCAGATGCGCGTGGTGTTCCTGGGTCCGGCGTGCCCACAACCACGTGGTCAGCGAGGCGGCAAAGCTGCCGCCCAGCGTGCGCAGGAAGGTGGCCAGGCCGGAGCCTGCGGCGATCTCGCGACCGTCCAGATCCGACAGCAGGATCTGCAGCACCGGCATGAAGAACAGCGCCACGCCGATGCCCATGATCAGCTGGATGCCGGCCACGTGGCCGAAGTCCACCTGCAGGTTGAAACCCGAGCGCAGGAAGCTGGTGAAGGACAGGAAGATGAAGGCGATCGTGGCCAACATGCGCATGTCGAACCGCGAGGCGTACTTGCCCACGAACGGCGTCATGATCACCGGCAGCACGCCGATCGGCGCGGTCGCCAGACCGGCCCAGATCGCGGTGTAGCCCATGTCACGCTGCAACCACTGCGGAATCAACAAGGCCACGCTGAAGAACGCCGCGTAGGCCACCACCATCGCCAGCGTACCGGCGCGGAAGTTGCGGTGCCGGAACAGGCGCAGGTCGACGATGGGATCCTTGTCGGTCAGTTCCCAGATCAGGAACACCGCCAACGCCACCACCGACACACAGGCCAGCACGATGATCTTGGTCGAACTGAACCAGTCTTCGTCGTTGCCCAGGTCGAGCACCAGCTGCAGCGCGCCCACGCCGATCACCAGGGTGATCAGGCCGACGTAATCCATCTTCGGCTTTTCAACGTGTTCCGGGCGACCCTTGAGCTGGTTGCCCACCACCAGCGCGGCGAAAATGCCGAGCGGCACGTTGATCAGGAAGATCCATTCCCAACTGTAGTTGTCGGTGATCCAGCCCCCGAGGATCGGGCCGGCGATCGGCGCGACCACGGTGATCATTGCCAGCAACGCGAGCGCCTGCCCGCGTTTCTCACGCGGATACAGCGAGACCAGCAGGCTCTGGGTGATCGGGTACATCGGGCCGGCGACGAAGCCCTGGATCGCACGCGACACCACCAGCATGCCCATGCTCTGGGCCAGCCCGCACAGCAGCGAGGCCAGGGTGAAGGCCAGCGTGGCCCATACGAACAGCTTGGTCTCGCCGAAGCGGCGGCTGAGGTAACCGGTCAGCGGCAGCGCGATCGCGGTGCTGACCGCGAACGAGGTGATGACCCAGGTGGCCTGCTGCGAACTGGCGCCGAGGTTACCGGCGATGGTCGGCAACGAGACGTTGGCGATGGTGGTGTCCAGGACCTGCATGAACGAGGCCATCGCCAGCCCTGCGGTACACAGGGCGACGTTGGCCGGCCGGAAGGCCGTGCCTGGCGCCGCGGGGGCGCCCGGCGCGGCGGGAGCTTGTGCGGACATGGTGGCCTCAGCTCGCCTTGGCCTGCTGCGGCAGGTTGCTCTGGATGATCTGGTGGATCACGTCGTCGGCGCTGTGCAGCTGCTTGGCGTAGACGTCGGTATCGAACACCTGGCCCTTGGCGGTTTCGGTCGGCAGCACGGTGCCCTTCTGGTCACGCAGGCTCACTTCGGCCTTGATCGACAGACCGATGCGCAGCGGATGCTCGGCCAGCTGCTTGGCGTCGATGGCGATCCGCACCGGCACGCGCTGCACGATCTTGATCCAGTTGCCGCTGGCGTTCTGCGCCGGCAGCAGCGAGAACGCCGAACCGGTGCCCAGGCCGAGGCTGTCGATGCGGCCCTTGTACTTGACGTCGCCGCCGTACAGGTCCGAGCGCAGTTCCACTTCCTGGCCCAGGCGCATGTGGCGCAGCTGGGTTTCCTTGAAGTTCGCTTCCACCCACATCTGCTCGGTCGGCACCACGGCCATCAGCGCATTGCCCGGCTGCACGCGCTGGCCGACCTGCACCGAACGACGTGCCACGTAACCGGTGACCGGTGCGACGATGCCGGCGCGGGCATTGTTGAGGTACGCCTGGCGCAGCTGCGCGGCAGCGGCCTGCACGTCCGGCTGGGTGGCGATCACGGTGTCATCGACCAGCGCATTGCTGCGCTCGAAGGTTTCGCGCGAGCCAGCCACGGCTGCTTCGGCAGCGGCCAGTTCGGTGCGGGCATGCGCCAGTTCTTCGTTGGAGATCGCGCCGGTGCTGGCCAGATCCTTACGGCGGTTGAAGTCTTCGCGCACGCGCTTGAGCGTGACCTGGCGCGCGTTCAATTCGGCTTGGGCACCTTCCACGCTGCGGTACAGACCGCGCACCTGGCGGACCGTCTTGGCGAGGTTGGCTTCGGCCTGCTGCAGGGCGACTTCGGTATCGGCCGGATCCAGCTGGACCAGCAGCTGGCCGCGCTCGACGCGCATGCCGTCATCGGCATTGATCCCGACCACGGTGCCGCTGATCAGCGGGGTGATCTGGACCTGGTTGCCCTGCACGTAGGCATCGTCGGTTTCTTCGAACCAGCGGCCGAACATGAAGTACCACAGGGCCAGCGCGGCCAGCAGCAGCACCACGATGACCAGCAGGCCGCGCAGCAGCTTGCCGCGACGGGAGGGAGCTGCCTTCTCGGCAGCGGGAGCGGAGGTCTGACTCATGGGGATGACTCTCAGGAATGCGAGGATTCGGGGGTGGCGGCGACCGTGGCGGCATCGCTGGTCGGGGTGAAGCCACCGCCCAACGCCTGGCTCAGGCGAACCGAAACAAGGATCTGGCGCGACTGCAGATCGGCCAGCCGCTGCTGGGAGACCAGCAACTGCTCTTCGACACTGAGCACGTCCAGGTAGCTGCCGATGCCGGCGCGGTAGCGCTGCTCGGCCAGATCATGGGCGGCGCGCGCGGTGCTGACGGCTTGGGCCTGGGCACTGGCCTGGTCGGCCAGCGAACGCACCGCGTTGACCTGGTCGGCGACGTCACGCAGCGCGTTGACCACCGACTGGTTGTAATCGGCCACGGCCAGGTCGTACTGCGCGTCGGTCTTGCCCAGGTTGGCGCGCAGGCGGCCGCCGTCAAAGATCGGCAGGCTCAGCGCCGGGCCGAGGAAGGCGAACGTCGAGCCGCTCTTGAGCAGCTGGTCCACTTCACTGGAGACCACGCCGCCGAGCGCGGTCAGGTTGAGGCTGGGGTAGAACTCGGCCTTGGCCGCATGGATCTGGCGGTTGGCCGCTTCCACGCGCCAGCGCGCAGCGACAATGTCCGGGCGGCGGCCGAGCAGTTCACTGGGCAGCACGCCGGGCAGCTGCAGCGCCAGCGGGTTCAGCACCTGCGGGCGCTCGATCTGCAGGCCGCGGTCCGGGCCCTGCCCGACCAGCGCGGCGAGCGCGGTGCGCGCTTCGTCGATCTGCTGCTGCGCGGCCTGCTGCTGCTGCTGCGCGGCCGGAATGCGCGCTTCGGCCTGGCGGGTCTGCAGGTCGCTGTCGATACCGGCGGCCCGACGCTGGCGGGTCAGCGCCAGGGTCTTCTGCGAACGCGCCAGTTCTTCGCTGGCCACGTCATGCAGCTTCCACGCGTAGCCCAGCTGCGCGTAGGCCTCGGCGATGGCGGCGGAGAGGTTCAGGCGCGCGGCCTGGGCGTCCACTTCGGCAGCATGGCCGCTGTCCACGGCCGCTTCCCAGGCCGCGCGCTTGCCGCCCCACAGGTCGATGCCGTAGCTGAAGCTCAAGTAGGCCTGGCCACTGCCGGCATAGCTGCCACCCAGTTCGTCGCCGACCATCGATTCGGGCAGGCGCACGCCGGTGTAGCCACCGGAAGCGGACAGGCTGGGCAGGCGCGCGGCACGCGCGGTGCCGATCTGGGCACGGGCCTGGCGCAGCCGCGCATCGGCCGCGTCCAGGCCGGGATTGCGCTGCAGGCCTTCGGCGATCAGGGCGTCGAGCTGGGGGTCGCCCAGCGCGCGCCACCAGTCGGTGGCCGGCCAGCCGGGCTGGCTCAGGCCGTTGGCGGCCAGGGTGCGCTGGGTCTGCAGGCTGTCGGCGTCGAGCAGGCGGCCCTGCGGCTCCAGGCCACGGCTGCTGGCACACGCGGCCAGCGCAAGCGCCAACGCGGAGACCAGCACCGGCCGCAGCGGGCGCAGTGAATAAGAGCGTTCAAACATGGAAGTCATGGCGTTACCAGTGAGTCGCGTACACGGGTCATGAGGGAAAGCAGCTGCGCGCGTTCGTCCGGAGACAGATCACGCATGGCATCGTCGATGGTCTGGTCGCCCCGCTGTTTGAGGCGGGCCCACAACTGGCGGCCCGGCTCGGTCAGCACGATCTGCAGTGCCCGCCGATCCTGGGCATGCGGTTCGCGCCGGACGCAGTCCAGTGCTTCCAGCTTGTCCAGCAGGCGGGTCACCGCGCTCGGCACCTGGTCCAGGGCCTGGGCCAACTCGTTGGCGGTACACGGGGCACGCGCCGCGAGCACCTTCAGGCCGAGGTAGTGGGTGAAGCCAATGCCGAGGTTTTCCTCGGCCATCGACGTGTCTAGCTGACGGACCAGGCCATCGCGCACTTGGCGCAGCAGGAGTCCGAAGCTGGGAGGATTGGCATCAGGGCAGATCATGGGTGAGCATTCTCTTCCAAAAAATATATTTCTCAATAGAAATATTTAATTTGGAACCAAATGCTGTGTTGCAGCAATCAGAACAATGGGCAGGCGGCTACCTTAATGGCGCCCCGGACTGGCCGGGTATTACAATCTGGACAATGGATAACACTTTCAGGCCAGAGCTGGAGGCGGCCGCCACCCAGATGATCCGCAACCAGGTGCTGGACTGGTTCGAGCGCGATGACGGGTTGGGCGTGCTCGGCTTCCGCATCGAAAGCGCCCGCGGGCTGGACCGGGAGATCGACTGGCACCAGCACCGGCGTGCGCAGCTGATCTGCGTGGAAGCCGGGCTGCTCACCGTCCGCACCCGCCATGGCACCTGGTCGCTGCCGCCCGGCTGCGCCGGCTGGATGCCGCCGGGCGAGCCCCACACCGTCGACATCTGCGGGCCACTGCGCGGCTGGGGCGTGATCATCAGCGCGGCAATGGCCCATGACCTGCCCGATGCGCCCTGCGTGGTGGCCATTTCCGATCTGCTGCAGGCGCTGTCGCTGCGCGTCACCGAATGGGTGCCTGCAGCCGAGCCCAGCCTGCGCCAGCAGCACATGATCGAGGTGCTGCTGGACGAGATCCGCAACGCCCCGCGCCAGCGCATGCACCTGCCGATGCCGCAGGACCGCCGCCTGCTGCGCATCGCCTCGCAGCTGATCGCCAACCCGGCCGACGGCCGCAGCCTGGACCAGTGGGCGCAGTGGGCCGGGCTGTCGCCGCGTACACTGACCCGGCACTTCCGCGATGAAACCACGCTCAGCTTCGCGCAGTGGCGTCAACAGGCCCGGCTGGCCGAGGGGCTGCGCCGCCTGTCCGATGGCCAGAGCGTGTCGGATATCGCGCACGAACTGGGGTTCAGCAGCCCCAGCGCCTTCGTCACGGTGTTCCGCCGCCACTTCGGCAGCCCGCCCGGGCGCTACCTGGCGCGCAGCGGACACCCCCTGAACCCATCACGCGGCTTGGCATCCCCGGCCGCATCCGGATAATCGTCCGCCTGCGAGGGCGACAGCCGTCGCCGTCCCTTGCCACAGGTAACAATCCCGCATGACCGATCTTGCCCGCCCCGCGTTCCACGGCTTTGAACAGCTGCCCCTGCGCGAGTACGCCGAACGGGCGTACCTGGACTATTCGATGTACGTGGTGCTCGACCGCGCACTGCCGTTCATCGGCGACGGCCTCAAGCCGGTGCAGCGTCGCATCATCTATGCGATGAGCGAGCTGGGCCTGAATGCCGCCTCCAAGCCGAAGAAGTCCGCGCGTACCGTCGGTGACGTGATCGGTAAATACCATCCGCACGGCGACAGCGCGTGCTATGAAGCACTGGTGCTGATGGCCCAGCCGTTCTCGTACCGCTACCCGCTGATCGAAGGCCAGGGCAACTTCGGTTCGACCGACGATCCCAAGTCGTTCGCGGCGATGCGCTACACAGAGTCCAAGCTGACCCCGATCGCCGAAGTGCTGCTGGGCGAGATCAACCAGGGCACCACCGACTGGACCCCGAACTTCGACGGCACCCTGGAAGAGCCGACCTGGATGCCGGCGCGCCTGCCGCACCTGCTGCTCAACGGCACCACCGGCATCGCGGTGGGCATGGCCACCGACGTGCCGCCACACAACCTCAACGAGATCGTCAGCGCGCTGCTGCACCTGCTCGACGATCCGGACGCGACGGTCGCCGATCTGTGCGAGCACGTGAAGGGCCCGGACTACCCGAGCTTCGCGGAGATCATCACCCCGATCGCCGATCTGCGCACCATGTACGAGACCGGCTACGGCAGTGTGCGGGCGCGGTCCACCTTCCTGAAGGAGAACGGCAACATCGTGGTCAACGCGCTGCCGTTCCAGGTGTCGCCATCGAAGGTGATCGAGCAGATCGCCGCGCAGATGCGCGCCAAGAAGCTGCCGTGGCTGGAGGACATCCGCGATGAGTCCGACCACGCCAATCCAGTGCGCGTGGTGCTGGTGCCGCGCTCCAACCGCGTGGACGCCGAGCAGCTGATGGGCCATCTGTTCGCCACTACGGATCTGGAGCGCAGCTACCGGGTCAACCTCAATGTGATCGGCCTGGATGGCCGCCCGCAGGTCAAGAACCTCAAGACCCTGCTCAGCGAGTGGCTGCAGTTCCGCGGCACCACCGTCACCCGACGCCTCAACCACCGCCTGCAGAAGGTCGAGCGCCGCCTGCACATGTTGGAAGGCCTGCTGGTCGCCTTCCTCAACCTGGATGAAGTGATCCACATCATCCGCACCGAGGATGAGCCCAAGCCGGCACTGATCGCGCGCTTCGGGCTGAGCGAGGAGCAGACCGAGTACATCCTGGAAACCAAGCTGAAGCAGCTGGCGCGCCTGGAAGAGATGAAGATCCGTGGCGAGCAGGAGGAGCTGGCCAAGGAACGCGACAAGATCCTGGCCATCCTGGACAGCAAGGCCAAACTGAAGAAACTGATCCGCGATGAGCTGGTGGCCGACGCGAAGAAGTTCGGCGATGACCGTCGCTCGCCGCTGGTGCAGCGTGGCGCGGCGCAGGCCATCGACGAAACCGAGCTGGTGCCGAGCGAGCCGATGACGGTAGTGCTGTCGGAGAAGGGCTGGATCCGCGCGGCCAAGGGCCATGACATGGACCCGTCCACCCTGTCCTACCGCGATGGCGATGCGCTGCTGGGTTCGGTGCGTGCCCGCAGCACGCAGCAGGTGGCGTTCCTGGACAGCGAGGGCCGCGCTTACTCGACCCTGATCCACACCCTGCCCTCGGCGCGCGGCAATGGCGAACCGCTGACCGGTCGCTTCTCGCCGGCCCCGGGCAGCGCTTTCATGACCCTGGCCAGTGGCGAGAACAACACGCGCTTCGTGCTGGCCTCCACCCATGGCTATGGCTTCGTGACCCGCTTCGAGAACCTCACCGGCCGCAACAAGGCCGGCAAGGCGATGCTCAACCTGACCTCCGGCTCCAAGGTGCTGACTCCGGCCGTGGTCGCCAATCCGGACACGGACCGCATCGTAGCGGTCACCAGCTCGGGCAACCTGCTGGCGATCGCCGCCAGCGATCTGCCGGAACTGGACAAGGGCAAGGGCAACAAGATCATCGACATCCCCAAGGCCAAGCTCGCCACCGAACGTGTGGTCGCGGTGGTCTCGGTGGCGCCGGGCAACACGCTGCTGGTGCGCAGCGGCCAGCGCACGATGAACCTGTCGTTCAAGGATCTGGACACCTACCTGGGCACCCGCGCAACGCGTGGCCATCTGCTGCCGCGTGGCTGGCAGAAGGTCGAAGGGCTGGCGGTGGAGTAACGCCGCCAGCGTCGACGTAAATCGGAACGGCCGGGGAACCCCGGCCGTTTTTTTCGCCCACAGAAAAGGCCGGGTTTCCCCGGCCTTTCTGCTTGGTGCAACGTCGGCTGGCTGGCGGATGCTGGCTGGCGGATGCTGGCTGGCGGACGAGGGCTCGATGCGGCGTGCTGGCGAAGGCTGGCTGGCGCGCGGAACCCGATGCCGTACTCAGTGCGCAGCGGTGCCCTTCGCATCCATCTTGCTGGTCTGGTACAGCGCCAGCCCGATCCGCTTGATCAGGCCCAGCTGCTGCTCCAGCCACCAGGCGTGGTCTTCTTCGGTGTCCTTCAACTGCACCAGCAGCATGTCGCGGCTGACGTAGTCCTGATGCTGTTCGCACAACTTCATGCCGGCGGCCAGGTTGTCGCGGACGCTGTATTCGGTATCCAGGTCCTTCTGCAGCATCTCTTCCACGGTCACGCCGGGCTCGAACACATGCGGGCGCATGTCCGGATCGCCGCCCAGGAAGAGGATCCGCCGCAGCAGCGCATCGGCGTGCTGGGTCTCTTCTTCCATCTCGTGGTTGAGGCGCTCATAGAGCGCGAACAGGCCCTGGTCTTCGTAGCGGCGCGAGTGGATGAAGTACTGGTCGCGCGCGGCCAACTCGCCACGCAGCAGTTCCTTCAAGCAGGCGATGACGTCCGGGTTGCCTTTCATGGGGGGGGCTCCTGATGAATCAATGCACGCATGGTGCCCTATCTGAAAGCCCGATGATCTAATCGGAATCAGTTGCAGTTGCGCTTCGGTGGCCGTGCACGGGGCGTTCACAGCTCCCCTACAATCGACCCCTACCTACAAGGGGGTACGCAGGATGCGGCACTGGCTGAAGCGGTTGCTCTGGGGAGTGCTGATCCTGGCGCTGGCGGTGGTGTTCACGGCATGGTGGCTGCTGCGCGGCAGTCTCCCCACCCTGGAAGGCGAGCAGGCCATGGCCGGCCTGCAGGCGCCGGTGAGCATCACCCGTGATGCCTTGGGCGTGGTCTCCATCGACGCCGCAAGCCAGGCCGATGCGATGCGGGCGCTGGGTCTGGTGCATGCGCAGGAGCGCTATTTCGAGATGGACCTGATGCGCCGAGCCGCCGCTGGCGAGCTGGCCGAGCTGTTCGGCCCGGCGGCGATCGAGATGGACAAGCGCATGCGCGTGCACCGACTGCGGGCGCGCACCAAGGCCCACCTGGAGGTTGCCATGGGCAGCAGTGCCGGCGCCCTGCAGGTCTATGTGGAGGGCATCAACCAGGGCGTCGCTGAGCTTCGGGTACGTCCTTGGCCGTATCTGCTGCTGCGGCAGGCGCCGGCACCGTGGCGCGCCGAAGACAGCGTGCTGACCGGGCTGGCGATGTATGCCGACCTGCAGGACCCCACCAATCAGAACGAACTGGCGATGGCGCGGATCCGTGCGGTGTTGCCACCGGCGCTGTATGCCCTGCTCAGCCACGATGGCAGCGAATGGGACGCCCCCCTGTTTGGTGAAGCGCGCGGCAACGCCCGGTTACCGGAGGCCGCCGACCTCGATCTCCGGCGGGCCGGTCCGGCGCAGATCACCGGCGCCGTCACGGCCGGTCATCTGGACCCCGGCGTGCTGGGCAGCAACAACTTCGCCGTGGCCGGTGCACTGACCGCCGACGGTCGCGCCATCATCGCCGACGATATGCACCTGGGACTGCGCGCCCCCAATCTCTGGTTCCGGGTACGGCTGCGCTATCCCGATGCACAGGCTCCCGACGGCCGCGTCGATGTCAGTGGTTTCTCGCTGCCGGGCCTGCCGGCCATCGTGGTTGGCAGCAACGGACACGTGGCCTGGGGCTTCACCAACAGTTACATCGACACCGCCGATTTCCGCAGCGTACCCGCCAATGCGCCGGGCATCACCACGCATGAGGAGCGTATCCGCGTCGCCGGCCAGGCACCGGTGACGTTGCGCGTGCGCGAGACCGCCTGGGGTCCGCTGCTGCACACACGGCAGGATGGCAGTGGCGAGGCACTGCGCTGGACGGCGCAACTGCCCGGCGCGGTGCGTCTGGACTTCGCCGAGATGGCGCGCGCGGCGACGATTGACGAGGCATTCCAGGTGGCCGACCGCAGCGGAATTCCCGCGCAGAACCTGGTGATCGCCGACCGCAGTGGTCGCATCGCCTGGCGGTTGATCGGCACACGCCCTGACCGCGCTGCGGACTGCCCGCCGAACGGCAACACCGTCACCGCGCCTGCAAGCTGTGCGCCGTGGCCAATCCGCAGCGATGGCGCGCCCGCATTGATCGATCCCCCCACGCATCGGCTGTGGACCGCCAACGGCCGCGTGCTCGATGGGGACGCCCTGGCCATTGCCGGGAACGGTGGCTACGACCTGGGTGCACGCGGGCGGCAGATCCGCGATGGCCTGCTGGCGAAAGAGCGCTTCACCGAGGCGGACCTGCTGGCGATCCAGCTTGATGATCGTGCCGTGCTGCTGACGCGCTGGTGGCAACTGCTGCGCGAGGTCGTCACCGCCAGCGACGACCCCGCCCTGCAGCGGCTTGAGGTGGCGACCCGGCGATGGGACGGCCATGCGGCCGTGGATTCGGTCAGCTACCGGATTACCCGCGGTTTCCGCGGCATGCTGATCGACCGCGTCGGTGAAGGCCTGCTCGCCCCGGCGAAAGCACAGCTTGGGGAGGATTATCTGGAGCCACGGCTGGGGCAGTTCGAGGGCGTGTTGTGGCCGCTGGTGAGCGAACGGCCCGCGCATCTGCTACCGCCTCCCTATTCCAGCTGGGACGCGCTGCTGGTCGATACCGCCAAGGCGCTGGAAGCGGATCTGAGCAGTCAAGGGCCGCTGGACGCGCGTACGTGGGGCGAACGCAATACCGCCGCGATCTGTCACCCGGTCAGTCGCGCCCTGCCCGCCATTGCCCGGTCGTGGCTGTGCATGCCGGCCGACCGCCTGCCCGGCGACCGCGACATGCCCCGGGTGCAGGGCCCAGCGTTTGGCGCCTCGCAGCGCATGGTGGTCTCCCCCGGCCATGAAGCCGAGGAATGGATCCACATGCCCGGTGGACAGAGCGGGCACCCGCTGTCCCCATTCTGGGGCGCGGGGCACGAGGACTGGGTCAACGGCACGCCGACACCGTTCCTGCCCGGCACGACGGTGCATACCCTCAGGCTGGTGCCGACGCGGGAGTGACAGGGCGGTGGGGGGTGACGGAGCAGCCGACCAACGGTCGGCTCTACCGGGATGTGGCACCGCATGCCGCCAGCTTCACCGCCGGCAACGCTCGATCAGGCTCAACAACGGCCCGGTCATGGCCGTGGTCACCAGCGCCATGATCACCAGCACGGCGAACAGGCGGTCGCCAAGGAAGCCCAGTTCGTAGCCCAGGTTGAGCACGATCAGCTCCATCAGGCCACGGGTGTTCATCAGCGCACCCAGTCTCCACGCGTCATGGTTGTCCATGCCGGCACTGCGCGCTGCGCTCCAGGTGCCGATCAGCTTGCCCAGCGTGGCGACCACGATCACGATCAGGCACAGCACCAGGTCGCTGGCCAGCAGGGCGTCGGCGCGCATGCGCAGGCCGGTCATGGCGAAGAACAGCGGCAACAGCAGCGTGACCGCGAACGGCTCGACGCGCTCGGCGACGGTGTGCCGCAGCGTCGCGTTGCCGGACACGGCGACGCCGGCCGCGAAGGCGCCGAACAGCGCATGGATGCCCAGCATCTCGGTGACCAGCGCGCAGCCCAGCGCCATCAGCAACATGATCAGCAGCCAGCGTCCTTCCTGGCCCGGTGCGATCACCAGGCGCGAGAACCACGGGCGCACCATCCCCAGCATCAGTGCGACGAAGACGACCACGCAGGCCAGGTTGATCGTGGCCGGGACCCAGCCCTGCGACTGTGCGGCGGCCACGATCAGGGCCAGCAGGCACCACGCGGTGGCATCGCCGAGGGCGGCGCAGGCGATCGCGGTCTGGCCCAGCGGTGTGCCGGTCATGCCGCGGTCGGCAAGGATGCGCAGCAGCACCGGGAACGCAGTGATGCTCAATGAAATACCGACGAACAGCGCGAAGCCGGTGAAGCCCACACCGGGCGGTGCGTGCGCGCCATGCAGCCAGATCGCCAGCAGCACGCCGAGCACGAAGGGCACGGCGATGCCGGCGTGGCTCACGACGAAGGCGAATCGCCGCCGCCCGCGCAGCCCGCCAAGATCCAGTTCCGCCCCCGCCACCAGCAGGAACATCAGCACGCCAAGCTGGCTGAGCAGGCCGAGCGAGCCGAGCGAGGCGGCCGGGAACAGCGCGCCATGCACCTGGGGCAGCAGGGCCCCAAGCACCAGCGGCCCCATCATCAGACCGGCCGCCATTTCCCCGATCACCCCGGGTTGACCCAGCCGGCGGAACAGCCACCCCGCACCTTTGGCGACCAGCAGCAGCACCAGCAACTGCAGCAGGAACAGACCGAGCGGCGCATGCAGATGCGCGGCCCAGTCGGCCCCCAGCGAGGCGTCGGCACCGGCCACCTGTGCCGACACGGCCGGACCGGCAAACCGTGCCAGGCCCAGGCCGATCAACAGAGGCAGCGCCACCCAGCCCAGATAACGCCAGGCCAGCCCGCTGCGGCGCATGCCGGTGGTGTCAGAGTCCATGATCGATCCCCATCGATTGAAGGGGCGATTCTACGGGCTGCACGCGCTGCCACACCACCGCGATCGACGCGGCGGTGTGGCACCTCGATCAGGCCAGCGCCTGCTCGTGCACACCGGCGATGGCGCGGCCGGAGGGATCTGCCATCGCGGCGAAACTGGCATCCCAGGCGATGGCCGCCGGCGAGGAGCATGCGATCGACTTGCCGCCCGGCACCGTCTCCGCCGCCGCCTGGGTCGGGAAGTATTGTTCGAATACGTGGCGGTAGAAGTAGGCTTCCTTGGTCTGCGGCGGGTTGTGCACGAAGCGCTTGTCCGCCGCGGCCATCACCCGGTCGCTGACCTGGGCCTCGGCGTGTGCCTTGAGCCCATCGATCCAGCCGTAGCCGACACCGTCGCTGAACTGTTCCTTCTGGCGCCACAGGATCGAATCCGGCAGGTAGCCTTCGAACGCTTCGCGCAGCACCGCCTTCTCGATCCGGCGTGCGCCGGCGGGGCCCTGCCCGACCATCTTGTGCCTGGCATCGATGCGCATCGCCACATCGAGGAACTCGCGGTCCAGGAACGGCACGCGCGGCTCCACGCCCCACGCCATCATCGACTTGTTGGCGCGCAGGCAGTCGTAGTTGTTGAGCGCATCCAGCTTGCGCACCAGTTCTTCATGGAACTCACGCGCGTTGGGGGCTTTGTGGAAGTACAGGTAGCCACCGAAGATTTCGTCGCTGCCCTCGCCGGACAGCACCATCTTCACTCCCATCGCCTTGATCCGGCGGGCCAGCAGGAACATCGGGGTGGAGGCGCGGATCGTGGTGACGTCATAGGTTTCCACATGCCGGATCACCTCCGGCAACGCATCCAGGCCCTCTTCGAAGGTGTACTCGAAGCCGTGATGCACGGTGCCCAGTGCTTCGGCCGCGATCGCCGCGGCGGCCAGGTCGGGGGAGCCCTTCAGGCCGATCGCAAAGGAATGCAGGCGCGGCCACCACGCTTCGCTCTGATCGCCATCCTCGACGCGGTGGCGGGCGTAGCGTGCAGCCACCGCGGCCACCAGCGACGAATCCAGGCCGCCGGAGAGCAGCACGCCATAGGGCACATCGGTCATCAGCTGGCGGTGTACCGCACGCTCGAAGGCCTCGCGCAGTTCGACCCGGTCGGCCTCGACGCCTTCGACCGCGTCGTAGTCGCGCCACGGGCGCTCGTAGTAACGGGTCAGGGTGTCGGTGGCGCTGTCGTACCAGTGACCCGGCGGGAACTGCGCCGCATCGGCGCAGATGTCCACCAGCGACTTCAGCTCGGAGGCCACCACCAGCCGGCCATCCTTGTCGTGGCCCCAGTACAGCGGCACCACGCCGATCGGATCACGCGCGATCAGCACCCGCTTCCCGGCGCGGTCCCACAATGCGAAGGCGAAGATGCCGTTGAGGCGGTTAAGGAACGAGGCCGGGCTGTCTTCGCGGTACAGGGCGTTGATCACCTCGCAGTCCGAGCCGGTCTGGAAGGCGTACGGCTGGGCCAGCTCGGCCTTCAGTTCGCGGTGGTTGTAGATCTCGCCATTGACCGCCAGCGCCAGGCCGCCGTCTTCGGAGAGCAGCGGCTGCGAACCGCCGGCCGGGTCCACGATGGCCAGGCGCTCGTGGACCAGGATGGCGCCATCATCGACGTACACCCCGCTCCAGTCCGGGCCGCGATGGCGCTGGCGCTGCGAAAGGTCCAGCGCATGGCGGCGCAGCGCCGGGAGGTCGTCGCCGGCCTGCAGGCCGAAAATACCGAAGATCGAACACATGGGAACAGCTCCTGATGATGGGGGAATACACGTGTTGCAGGCATTCGACCGGCCACCCAGGCCCGGAAGGGGTAAACCCGGGCCACAAAAAAACCCGCATCGGTCGATGCGGGTTTTCTGGGGTCCGGGCGTGTTGCTTGTACTAGCCCTGGTCGCAGTCCCGCATCGGCCGCGCACGATTATTCGCGCGCAGATTATTGCGGTTGGTATTGCTGACAGCGGTGGCCGGGAACGAGGACATGGATCGACCGTAACCGGGTTTTGGCGGCGGCGCAACTGTTGCGATGGCAACCATGCCGACACCCGGGCCAACCCGGCGCGACGGCGCCGGGCGATAATCACCACCCTTCTGCAGTACCTGGCCGGCATGATCCCCCGCATCGGACGCATTGCTACACGCTTGGGCGGCATCGCCTTGGCCCTTTCCCTCATCGCCTGCAGCAGCGCCCCATCACGGACGCCGGCCAGCATCGTGCAGTCGATCGAAACCAAGGCAGCCGATGGCAGCTTCGAGGGTGCCTGGGACGCAGCCAAGACCTTCGAAACCTTCAACGACCCACGCGCGGTGACGTGGTACGAGCGTGCCGCCGCTGTCACCCCGTGGAGCTTCCACAACCCCCAGGCCGAAGAAGCCCTGGGCCGGATCTGGACCAACGGTGAGCTGCTGCATGGCACCGGCCCGAACATCGTGCAGGGCACCGCCCTGCGCGCCTCACCGCGAAAAGCCGAGCGGTGGTATCGCACTGCCGCGATGCACGGCAGTCCGATGGCCATGCTGATGCTGGCCAGGTTCCATCGCGAACGTGGCGACGCCGGCAGCGCACTGCGCTGGGACCTGCGCGCAACGATCTACTTCCACATGCCATCCGAATCCTCGCGGCTGCCACAGGCGATCGCGGCGCAGCCGGATGGCACCGTGCATCCGCTGGTCGCCGGGATCCAGCGACGTGCGCAGCGCGGCGATGCCGATGCCCAGGTGGATCTGGGCGCCATGTACGAACTCGGCATGGGCCTGCCGCGCGATGGCGTGGAAGCGCTGCGCTGGTACCGGCTGGCCGCCGACCAGGGCAATGTGTACGGGCAGTACTTCAGCGGCCTGCTGCTCGGCCGTGGCCGCGCCGGGGTAACGCGCGATCTGGACGCAGCCGCCGGCTGGTTCGCAAAGGCCCATGCGCAGAAGTTCTACCTGGCCGGCGAAACCTATTGGCGCGAGCGGATCAAAGCGCCGTTCTGGACCTTCGACTGACCCCGGATAGCCGACATCGCCGCCCCACCCGGTAGAGCCGACCAACGGTCGGCTCTACGTCGGATCGAACGGCGGCATGCGCGCCGGTGACGCTGTACACACTCCGCCGCGGCCTTCAAGACTGCCGCCTGCGCCGCCCATCACCCAGAATGGCCGCATGAGCACCGTCACTTTCCGCGATGAAATACTCACCCGCGCGCGCATGCAGGCCATCATCGCCGCGCATCCGCGCGCGGCCGCCTTCGAGAACTGCACGTTCGACCACGGCGACTTCTCGCGGTTGGACATGGATGGATTCCAGTTCAACCAGTGCTCGGTCAACGGTGCCTCCTGGCTGGCGGCCTCACTCGAAGAAAGCCAGTGGACGAAGTGCCGCGGCAGCCAGTGCGATTTCAGTTCTGCACTGCTCAGCGATGCGCGCTTCTCGCACTGTGATCTCAACAACAGTCATTGGCGCCGCGCGACACTGTCCTCGGTGCAGTTCCAGGACTGCAAGCTGACCGGCGCGCACCTGCAGGAAGTGACCGGCTGGGCGCTTGAATTCCGCGATTGCCTGCTGGTCAGCGCCGACCTGCGTGGGATGTCGTTCCGCAAGGCGCAGCTGGAGGGCATGGATTTCTCCGAGGCGGAGTTGTCCGGCTGCGATTTCCGCGATGCGGTGTGCAGCCTGCGCAATGCGCAGACCCGGCTGACGCGCTTCGAAGGTGCCGACCTGCGCGGCACCGACATCAGCGGGCTCAACGTGATGGATGCCAAGCTGTTCAAGAAAGCAGTGATTTCGCAGCGCCAGGCGGCGGCCGCGTTGGCGTCGTTCGGGTTGATCGTGGCGTAAGGGCGAACCGATCAACGGCCGGTTGCTACCGGACGCGTCGTTGCTACTGGACGCGGTCATTCCTGCCGGACGCGGTCGGTTCCTACCGGACACGGTAGGCGCCGACCGTTGGCCGGCGCAGCCTGCGCATCAGGGCAATAGGCGCTCGATCAAGCGCTGATACAACGCCGGCAGCTGTTCCAAATCGGCCACGCGCACGTTCTCGTCCACCTGGTGGATGCTCGCATTGACCGGCCCCACTTCGATGCATTGCGCACCCAGCGGCGCGATGAAGCGGGCATCGGAGGTGCCGCCGCCGGTGCTCTCTTCCGGCGGCGCACCGGCGAACTCGCCGAGCACCTCGCGGGCGATACGGCGAAGCGTGCCTTCCGGGGTGTAGAACGGCTCACCACTGCGATGCCACTTGAGCGTGTACTCCAGCGCGTGCCGGTCCAGCAGTGCGGCAATCTCCTGCTCCAGCGCCGGCGCATTCCAGTGCGGGTTGTAGCGGAGGTTGAACAGCACCTGCAGCTCGCCGGGGATCACATTGTTGGCCCCGGTCCCGGCATGGATGTTGGACACCTGCAGGCTGGTCGGCGGGAAGCTTTCGAAGCCGTCGTCCCAATGTCGCGCGGTGAGTTCGGCCAGGGCGGCGGCGGCCAGATGGATCGGATTGCGCGCCTTGTCCGGGTAGGCAACATGTCCCTGCACCCCCTTTACGGTGAGCGTTGCCGACAGGCTGCCACGACGACCGACGCGCAGCAGGTCGCCGAGCACCGCGGTGGACGACGGTTCGCCGGTGATGCACCAGTCGATGCCCTGCCCGCGCTCGCGGAAGATATCGGCCACCCGGCGCACGCCGTCGATGGCATCGCCTTCCTCGTCGCTGGTCAGCAGCACCGCCAGGGTGCCGGTGTGCTGCGGCTGGGCGGCGACGAACTGCTCGGCGGCGACCACGAACGCGGCGACGCTGCCCTTCATGTCGGCCGCGCCGCGCCCGTACAGCACCCCATCACGGATCTGCGGGTCGAACGGATCGCTGGTCCAGGCCGAGACCGGCCCGGTCGGCACCACGTCGGTATGCCCGAGCAGCACCAGCACCGGCGCACCTTGCCCGTGCGTGGCCCAGAGGTTGTCCACCTCGCCCAGGCGCAGGTGTTCGCACTGGAACCCCGCGCGCTCCAGCCGCGCGGCGAGCAGCGCCTGGCAGCCGGCGTCTTCGGGGGTGACCGACGCGCGCGCGATCAGGTCGCAGGTCAGGGCGACGACGTCGTTCACGCGCCCACTCCGAAGCGCTGCTTGAAGCCGTTGTCCGAGAAGCCCTGGGTCATCACGCCATCGGCGCTGACCACTACCGGGCGCTTGATCAACTGCGGGTACTCGCGCAGCAGCAGTTTCCACTCAGCATCCGAATCGGCCGCCTTGCGGTTCTCCGGCAGTTGCCGCCACGTGGTGGAGGACCTGTTGATCAAGGCGGGGAATCCACCGGCCTGGGCGGCCCAGTCGATCAGGGTCTCCGGCGTCGGTTTGTGCTCGCGGTAGTCGACGAAGGTGTACGGCACCTGGAAACGGTCCAGCCACTTGGTGGCCTTCTTGCAGGTGTCGCAGTTCTTCAATCCGTACAGAGTGGTGGTCATGGCAGCGGCGTACTCAGTCGGCCAGGCCGCGCAGCAGGTCGTTGACGCTGGTCTTGCTGCGGGTCTTGGCATCGACCTGCTTGACGATCACCGCGCAGTACAGCGAGTGCGAGCCATCCTTGGACGGCAGCTGGCCGGACACCACCACGCTGTACGGCGGCACCGAGCCGTAGCTGATTTCGCCGGTGGCGCGGTTGTAGACGCGGGTGCTCTGGCCGAGGAACACGCCCATGCCGATCACGCTGTGGTGGCCGACCACGAAGCCTTCCACCACTTCCGAACGCGCGCCGATGAAGCAATGGTCTTCGATGATGGTCGGGCTGGCCTGCAGCGGCTCGAGCACGCCGCCGATGCCGGCGCCGCCGGACAGATGGCAGTGCTTGCCAATCTGCGCGCACGAGCCGACCGTGGCCCAGGTATCGACCATGGTGCCCTCGCCGACGTAGGCGCCGATGTTGGTGAAGCTCGGCATCAGCACCACGTCCTTGCCGAAGTAGCTGCCGCGGCGCGCGATCGCGCCGGGCACCACGCGCACGCCGGCGCGGCGGAACTTGGCTTCATCGAAGCCGGCAAAGCGCGACTCGACCTTGTCCCAGAACGGCGCCGGGCGCGCATCCACCACGGCCATGTCGTTGACGCGGAAGTACAGCAGCACCGCCTTCTTCAGCCATTCGTTGACCTTCCAGCCGCCGTGGCCATCGGGCTCGGCGACGCGGAATTCGCCGGTTTCCAGGCCATCGATGACGCGGCCGACCAGCGGCTTGGTGGAGCCTTCGATCTCGTGCAGGGTCAGCGTCGCACGGCGCTCGAAGGCGCTTTCGATGCCGAACTTGAGTTCTTCCACGCCCGGCGTGGCCGGCTTGCGCAGCGACTTGCGCGCAATGGTGGCATCACGGCTGGCACTGCGCTTGGCCGCGCTCTCGGCCGGGGTGGCGGCGACCTTGCGTGCCGGTGCCTTTTTCACGGCGGCCTTCTTGACTGCCGGCGCCGCCTTGTTTGCCTTGGCAGCAGTCTTCTTCACCGCAGGTGCGGCAGCAGTGGTCTTGGCCGCCGGGGTCTTCGCGGCGGTCTTCTTGGCAGGCTTGGTGGCCATCAGTGGGGGTCTCCGGCTTTTCGATCAGGGTCCAGGCAGGTGAGCATGGCGTCTTCCAGCTGCTGCCTGGCGGATTCGGTAAGGGCGTGATCATGCTCATCGCTGATCACGAACATGTCTTCGGCGCGCTCACCGAACGTGGCGATGCGCGCATCATGCACGCGCAGCCGCTGATTGCGCAGCACGAACGCCACGTCGGCCAGCAGGCCGGGGCGGTCGGGCGCGACCAGGCTGAAACGGGTGCTGGTGGTATCGCCATCGGTGACATCGCGGAACTCGATGCGCGGGGCGAAACGGAAATGCCGCAGCTGGCGCGGAATGACCCGCCGCGAGGGGCGCAACCGGGTCAGGTCACCGGCCAGCGCTTCACGCAGGGCGGCTTCCAGGCGCAGCGCGTCGCCGTCGGCGAAGCTGTCGGCCGGGGTCACTTCGAACGTATCGAAGATGGTGTCCACCGGGCCGTCCAGCACGCGCGCGCGGTGGATGCCGTAGCCCTTGCGATCCAGCGTCATCACGATCGCGGCGAACAGGCCATCGCGGTCCGGTGAGTGCACGAACACCTCCAGCGCGTGGTCGTCCGGGGTGATCCGGCGCACCTTGACCAGGGTCTGGCCCTGCTTGACCGGCACCAGCGCGGCGGCCTGCCAGGCGAGCTGTTCGGGCCGCAGCCGGATGAAGCTCTCATCGGGCATCACCGTGAACTGGCGATCGATGGTGGCATCGTCGTAGCCGCGCTCGCGCACCAGCTGGCGCACCGATTCGCGGGCTTCGGCCACCCGCTCGGTGGCCGGCATCTGGTTTTCCAGGCCATCGCGCAGCGCGCGCCGGGCGGCGAAATACAGGTCGGCCAGCAGGCGGTCCTTCCAGGCATTCCACAGTTTGGGGCTGGTCCCGGCGATGTCGGCGCAGGTCAGCAGATAGAGATAGTCGAGCCGATCGCGGCTGGCCACCAGCGTGGCGAAGCGGTGGATCACGTCCGGATCGGAGATGTCCTGCTTCTGCGCGGTGATGGACATGCGCAGGTGCTGTTCGACCAGCCACGCCACCAGCTCGGTGTCGGAACTGCTCAGCGCCAGCGCCTGGCAGAACTCACGCGCGTCCACCGCTCCGAGTTCGGAGTGATCGCCGCCGCGGCCCTTGGCGATGTCATGGAACAGGCCGGCCAGCAGCAGCAGTTCCGGTTTGCGCAGGCGCGGCCAGACCTCATGCGCGATCGAGAAACGCTCGTCGGCGCGGCTGCTGGCGAACAGACCGATGTTCCGCAGCACCATCAGGGTGTGCTGGTCCACGGTGTAGACGTGGAACAGATCGAACTGCATGCGCCCGGAGACCTGCGCGAACGCAGGGATCCATTGACCGAGCACGCCCAGGCGCGCCATCCGCGCCAGCGTGTCGACCGCGCGTGGGCTGCGCAGCAGGGCCAGGAACTGCTCGCGGGCGGCGGGACTGGCATCGGTATACGCGGCCAGCTCCGGCAGCGCCTCGGCCAGCGCGCGGGCGGTCAGCGAATGCAGGCCGCGCACATCGGGGTTGTAGGCCCAGCTGGAGAACAAGGCGAACACCTGTTCGATGTCGCCCTCGGGCCAGGCCGGATCGTTGGCCGCCAGGTAGCCACGGCGCAGCGAGAAACCCACGCTGACCGGCTCGGGTACCGCCTCACCGTCGAACTGCTCCTCGAAGCGCTGCAGCAGGCGGTCGCTGATCCGCCGCACCACGGTGGCGCTGCGGTAGAAGCCCTGCATCATTTTTTCCACTGCCAGGCTTTCGATGTCGTCTTCGAAACCCAGGCGGGCGGCAAGTGTCTTCTGGTAATCGAAACGCAGGCGCTCTTCGGGCCGGTTGGCGACCAGATGCAGGCCGAAGCGCAGCCGGGCCAGGGCGCAGCGTTCGCGCTTGAGCGCCGCCGCTTCATCCGGGCCGAGATGACCCAGGCCCACCAGTGCTTCCAGATCGCGCACGCCGAAGGCGCGCAACGCCATCCAACCCAGTGTATTGAGATCGCGCAGGCCGCCGGGGCCGTCCTTGATGTCCGGTTCCAGATTGTCGGCGGTGTCACCGAAGCGCTGATGGCGGGCCAGCAGCTCTTCACGCTTGGCGAGGAAAAACTCGCGCGGCGGCCACAGGCCGTCCACGTTCACCGCGGCCTTCAAGGCCGCGCGCGCAGTGTCGTCGGCAACCACCGGGCGCGATTCGATCAGTGCGGTCAGCACGGTCTGGTCGGCGCTGGCCTGGGTGCACTCGGCCGGCGAACGCACCGCATGGCTCACGGGCAGGCCGCAATCCCACAGCAGCGCGAAAAAGCGCGCCAGCCCGGATTCGTGCCGCCGCTGCTGTTCGGGCGTACCCAGCACCAGCACGTCGATATCCGAGCGCGGGAACAACTCACCGCGCCCATATCCACCGACGGCAAACAAGGCCAGTCCAGACCCGGCCGGCAGGCGGCGGTGCCACGCCAACCGGATCAGGTGGTCGGCCGCACGGGCGCGCAACGCGAGCAGGCGCTCGATGTTGTCGCCCTGGTCGAAGCGGCGGTACAGCCGCGCGTCGGTCTGTTGCAGCGACTGGCGCGCCAGCGCCGCCCAGTCCGGGTCGGCGACGGATTCGGCCGGCGCGTCCAGCATCGGGCTCGCCGGCAGCATGCTCAGACCTGCGATTCGCCGGGCGAGAGAGTCAGCACATCGACGCCGGTCTCGGTGACCGCGACCATGTGCTCCCACTGCGCCGACAACTTGCGGTCCTTGGTGACCACGGTCCAGCCATCGGGCAGCACCTTGTTGTAACGGGTGCCCTCGTTGATCATCGGCTCGATGGTGAAGGTCATGCCGGGCTGCAGCACCAGGCCCTGGCCTGGACGACCGTAATGCACCACCTGCGGCTCGTCGTGGTAGACCTTGCCGATGCCATGGCCGCAGTACTCGCGCACCACGCTGAAGCGCTCGGACTCGGCATAGCTCTGGATCGCATGCCCGATGTCGCCCAGGGTCGCGCCCGGCTTGACCGCGCGGATGCCACGCCACATGGCTTCGTAGGTCGCATCGACCAGCCGCTTGGCCATGACCGACGGCGTGCCCACGTAGTACATGCGGCTGGTATCGCCGTGCCAGCCGTCCTTGATCACGGTGACATCGATGTTGACGATGTCGCCGTCCTTGAGGACCTTGGCTTCACTGGGGATGCCGTGGCAGATCACGTTGTTGACCGACGTGCAGACCGTCTTCGGGAAGCCGCGGTAGCCGACATTGGCCGGCGTGGCCTTCTGCACGTTGATGATGTGGTCGTGGCAGATGCGGTCCAGCTCTTCGGTCGTCACGCCCGGCTTGACGTGCGGGGTGACGATGTCGAGCACTTCGCTGGCCAGACGACCGGCGATGCGCATCAGTTCGATTTCCTCGGGGGTTTTCAGATTCACGCTCATGGCGCCCATTATCGCCGATCCGGGGCCAATCTGAACGGGATCGGGTGGAACGCTGACAGCCGCGGTTTGGGCGGCCGGGCCGGTCACGTCCATGAATGACTGCGATGTACGTCACGGAACACAGGGATTGTGCCGAAAACGGCCATCGAATCTGCCAAATCTCACGACCTCCCTACAACGCCAAACCTATAACCGGATCAAGACCGTTCCATCGTCCCACCCGTCCGGCAGCATCGTGTTGTTCAGCAAGGACCCGCGTCCAAGGAGCATGCCCATGCGATTTCTCCGTCCTGCCCTGTTGAGCCTGGCCATTGCCAGCCTCGCTGCGCCCGCCCTGGCGGCCGATACCACGACCTTCAACGTCAAGATCATCATCACCAAGGCCTGCACGATCACCGCGGCGGCCGCCACCGACGTCGACTTCGGCTCGGCCCTCTCCACGGCCACTACCCCGTCCAACGCGCAGGGCACCATCACCGCGCAATGCTCGGCGCTGACCCCTTACACGATCGCCTTGAACGCCGGGTCCAACGCCGGCACCGCCAACGACGTGACCACCCGGCGCATGAAGAACACCAACGCCGCTGTTACCACCAACAATTTCGTGGGCTACCAGCTCTACCAGGATGCCGGCCACGCCAACGTCTGGGGTGCCACCACCGGCACCAACACGGTGGCCGGGATCGGCACTGGCCTGGCCGTGCCCTACACGGTGTACGGCCAGATCGCCAACCCGAGCGTCAACAACGCCGCGACGGGTAATTACCAGGATACGGTCACCGCTACCATTTCCTACTGAGGGCAGCCCATGCCAATGACCGCACGGGCCCGCCTCTGGCGGCGCCTGGGACTGGCCTGCGCCTTGTCTGCCCTGTCCATCGGCACCGTCCCGGCCGCCAGCCTGCAGGTGGCACCGACCGGACTGCAGCTGGGGCCCCGACAGAACGCCGACGCGCTGTGGATCAGCAACAGCGGCACCGCACCGGTGCAGGTGCAGGTGCGGGTCTACCGATGGAGCCAGCACGGCGGCCAGGACCAGCTGACCCCGACCGACGACCTGCAGGTCAGCCCGCCGATGCAGTCCCTTGCCGCTGGTCAACAGCAGCTGGTGCGGGTGGTGCGCAGCGACCCGCAGGCCCCGGCACGACAGCTGGCCTACCGGGTGATCGTCGACGAACTGCCGACGCTGGATCCGAACCGGACCGGCATGCAGTTCGTGCTGCGCTACTCGCTGCCGGTGTTCGTACAACCCGTCGAGGCTGCCTCCGCCAAGCTGCGGGCACGGCAGATCACCCTGGATGATGGCCGCCCGGCACTGGAAGTAAGCAACGACGGCGGCGCGTACGCGCAGTTGGCCGACCTCGCCATCGGCACTCCGGAGCGCCCGCAGACCGTGCATCCGGGCCTGCTCGGCTACGTCCTTGGCGGCCAGACCATGCGCTGGCCGCTGGAGCTTTCGGCAACCCGCCTGGCGGGAGCCACCTTCATGGCCAGGATCAATGGTGAGTCGGCCCAGACGCCACTGCCCGTCGCGCCACCGGCTCGCTGAGGCCTGCGCGCGGATGCTGCTCAGCGCCAGCCTGCTGCCTTGGACGATGCACGCGGCGGAAATCGGCCTGGAGGCTTCGGGCGCGTCGGGCGACGCCGTGCTGCCGGCACCGACCCCGTTGACCGCGCCGCAGACCCTGTACCTGGACGTGACCCTCAATCGGGCGCCGCGTGGCCTGCTCCCCTTCACCCAGGAACTGGGGCGCCTGTTCGCCGCGCCGGCCACGCTGCGCCAGCTCGGCTTCCCCGCGCAGGGCGACGCGCCGGTGCCACTGGATCGCCTGGCCGGCGTGGTGCTGCGCTATGACGCCTCCCTGCAGACTCTGGCACTGGACGCGCCACTGGACCAGCTCGCACTGCCGACCACCCGGCTCGAGCGTGCCCAGGAAACCACGCCGCATGCCTCCGCCTCCCCCGGAGCACTCCTCAACTACGACGTTTACGGCAGTCACAGCGAGGCCGGCGGCAACCTGGCACTCACCAGCGAACTGCGGCTGTTCGGGCTCGGCAATGGCGTGCTGGAGAACAGCACCGTACAGCGCACCTACGAGGTTCCCCGACAAGGCTGGCGGACCGACAGCGTGCGCCTGGACACCCATTGGCAACTGGATTTCCCCGACGCCGCACTGACCCTGACCGTCGGCGATTTCTACAGCGGCTTCGTCGACTGGAGCCGGCCGGTGCGGATGGGCGGCATCCAGATCGGACGCAACTATGGCCTGCAGCCGTATCGCCTGCTGACCCCCACCCCGACCTTCCTCGGCGAAGCCGTGGTGCCTTCCAACGTCGAGCTGTATGTCGACGGATTACGCCAGTACAACGGCCAGGTGCCGGTTGGACCGTTCCAGTTGGCCGCACAGCCGGGCATCAACGGCACCGGCAATGCCCAGGTGGTGATCACCGATGCATTCGGCCGCATGCAGACACTGGACTTCGCGTTCTACGGCACCCAGCAGTTGCTGGCGCAGGGCCTGTCGGACTGGTCACTGGGCGTGGGACGCATGCGCCGGGACTATGGCATCCGCTCGTTCGCGTACGAGGCGCAGACCGTGGGAAGTGGCACCTGGCGTTACGGCGTCAGCGACCGGTTCACCGCCGAACTGCATGCCGAAGGCGGGGGCGGCGTGCGCAATGCAGGCGCTGGCGGCTGGTGGCTGCTGGGCGGCGCCGGGGTGTTCAATGCCGCCTACGTCCACAGCCGCCAGGATGGCCGCAACGGCGGCCAATACGGGCTGGGATACAGCTGGAACAACCGCCGCTTCAATGTCAACCTGTCCAGCCGACGCACCCACGGCGACTATCGTGACCTCGGTGCGTTGCAGGACAGCCCGACCCCGCAGATCAGCGAACAGGCCACGCTGGGCGTGAACCTGGACGCGGCCGGGGCGATCAGTGCCAGCTACCTGCGCCTGCGCTACCGCGATGGTGAGGACAACCGCTACGCCAGCCTGTTCTGGTCGGCCAACGTCGGACGCCGCTGGTCCACCTACCTGTCGGTCAACCAGAACCTGGACGAGAGCAACGATCGCAGCCTCTACCTGTCGCTGTCGGCCGCGCTGGGGCGCAATCGCCAGGCCAGCCTGTCCACCCAGCGCAACGGCGAGAGCACCACCTATGTGGCCGACCTGTCCCAGCCGGTGCCCGGCGACGGCAGCCAGGGCGGGGTCGGTTGGCGCGTGCAGGCGCGCGGCGGCGACGATGGCGGCGGCGGCCTGGGTGAAGTGGGCTGGCTCAACCGGGTCGGACGCTACGCACTGGGGTATTCGCGCCAGGGCGATACCGATTACGGCTATGCCAGCGCCAGCGGCAGCCTGGTCTGGATGGGGGGGCACGTGTTCGCCGCACGCGAAGTGCCCGATGCATTCGCCGTGGTCTCCACCGGCAGGTTCGCCGGGGTACCGGTACGGCTGGAAAACCGCCTGATCGGCAGCACCGACCACAACGGCCTGCTGCTGGTGACGCCGTTGCTGTCCTGGCAGCGCAACCGGCTCTCGATCGACACCCTGGACCTGCCGGCAGACATCCGCGCCGCCGAGGTCGACCGCTGGGTCACGCCGCGCCAGAGCGCCGGTATAGGCGTGGATTTCGGCCTGCGCCACACCCACCCCCTCACCCTTGTACTGCACGATGACAGCGGCCAGCCGCTGGCCCCCGGCAGCGTCGTGCATCTGGCCGGGACGCGCACGGCGATCGTCGGCTACGACGGCCAGACCTACCTGGAGGACGTGACCCTGCCGCTCACCCTGCGGATCGACACCGCGCGCGGCCCCTGCACGGTGGCACTGGAGCCCCCCAGCCGCAGCGAGCCGCACCCGCGTCGACTGGGGCCGGTCCGCTGCATCGCCGGGCCATCACCGTGATCCGCGCGCTCGCCCTGCTGCTGGTGGCCGTGCTCGCCCTGTTCGGCAGCGGCGCCGCGCATGCCGACACCAACTGCGTGGTCACCACGCCGGTCACCCTCGCGTTCGGAACCATCACCAACGGGTCTGCCAGCGTCACCAATACCACCACCACCTTTACCATCAGCTGCAGCACGGCCGCCTTGAGCCTGCTGGCGACCGCGTCGGTGCGCGCCTGCCTGGGCATCGGCAACGGCAGCGGCGGCAGCGCCATCCAGCCCACGCGCAGCCTGCGCAACGCCACGACCGACACCATGGCGTTCCAGCTGTATACCAATTCCACCCGCAGCACGATCTGGGGGCTTGCCCCAGGCAGCAACCCGGGCGCGCAGGTGATCGACCTCAACTACAGCGTGCCGTTGGTGACCGGCGGCAGCGGCACGGTCACCGTCACCCTCTATGGCCAGGTTCCGGCCGGGCAGACGCTCTCGGCAGGAAGCTTCAGCAGCAGCTTCGCCGCGGCGGACACCACGGTCCGTTTCGCCTACAACGAAGTACTGCTCGGTACCGCCTCCCCACCGCCCGCCTGCACGACCCCGGCCGGCGGCGGCGCGACCGGCAACAAGACCGTTGCCTCCGGCTTCCCGTTCACGGTCACCGCCAATGTGCTGCCGCAATGCAGTACGTACGTCACCACCGATATGGACTTCGGCAGCAATGCCGGCGCCATTACCGGAAACATCGACCGCACCTCGACCATCGGCCTGACCTGCATCAACCGCACCGCGTACACCATCGGCCTGGACAACGGCCAGCACGTGCTCGGAACGACCACCCGGCGCATGCAGCACGCCACCAATCCGAGCTACTTCATTGCCTACGAGCTGTACCGCGACAGTGGCCGCAGCCAGCGCTGGGGCAACACCATCGGGGTGGATACCGTTCCCGGCACCGGCACCGGCGGCACCCAGACGCTGACCGTCTACGGGCGGGCGCCGCCCACCTCCGGCAGCCTGCCGGCCCAGGGCAGCTACAACGATGTGATCACGGTGAACATCACCTACTGATCCCGCGGCGCCCTCAAGACCGGCGGCCGCCTGGCCGATAATGGGCAGGCCCCTTTACCTGCGATGTTCGATGATCCTGAGACGGCTCCCCCCCGCCCCGGCCTGCCTGCTCCTGCTCGCGGGATTCACCGCGTTGCCCGCCACCGCGCAGCCGCAGGGCGGCCTGCGCATCCAGTTCCGCATCGTGGCCGACTGCACGGCCCCGGAACTGCGCGGGGCGCGGCCGGACTGCCCGATGCCGCACCAGCGCACCGATGCTCCCACGCCGGTGCCCACGCAGGTGGAGGCATTGACCCCGGCAGAACTGCTCCGCGGCGACCGGCTTGACCGGGCCACGGTGACCTACTGATGCGCGGGCTTGCCGCACTTGCCCTGGCCCTGGCCCTGCCGATGGCCGATGCGAGGGCGCTGCAGCTTTCCAGCACCGGCGTGCTGCTGCCCGCCGGGCAGGCCGACGCCGATCTGTGGCTGGACAACCCCGATCCGGTGCGGTGGTCCGGCCAGGCCCGGCTGTATCGCTGGGAACAGGAAGACAACGACGAGCGCCTGCAGCCGGCCCAGGACGTGGCGCTGAGCCCGTCCGTACTGGACATCGGCCCCGGCCAGCGGCAGCGCCTGCGCGTGGTCCGGCTCGGTGCCGCCCCCGCACAGGTCCAACAGGCCTATCGGCTGGTGATCAGCCCGGATCCGGCGCTGCCGGCGGCGACGGCCCCGCGCTACTCGTTGCCGGTGTTCCTGGACCCGCTTCAAGCACCCGCGATGGCACCGGCACTGCAGGCACGGCTCCAGCCGGGCCTGGACGCGCGCGTGCAGCTTTACAATGGTGGCGCGCGCCACGCCCACGTGGCCGACCTGGTTTTCGTCGACCGCACTGGGGCCCGCCAGGTGGTGATCGAGGGCCTTGCCGGCTATGTGCTGCCCGGCCGGACGCGGACCTGGGCGCTTCCGTTCCGCCCCGATCAATATGTTGGCGGCCACGTCCAGGCCCGCCTGGACCACGCAGCAGAGGCCGCCCTGCCCTCCCTGGCGCCCGAGATTGCGGCGCCGGCACAAGCCGGGCTATAATCGACCGGATCTCCTGCCTCATCGAAGCAGGGACCACGTCAACACCGGACGTCACCGGTGAATCCACACCTGCCGCCCATATCCGTGCCGGGGTGCTCCGCAAGGAGTTCGGTCACGGAAGCGACAGGGAAGCCAAACCCCGGAACCACCCGCCTCGCGGCGGACCGCCCAACTATTACCCGTGGCGGCCGGTTCCCTATCAGGAGTTACTGCAATGCCCCAGGTCACCATGCGTCAGATGCTGGAAGCCGGCGTCCATTTCGGCCACCAGACCCGTTACTGGAACCCCAAGATGGGCCAGTACATCTTCGGCGCCCGCGGCAAGATCCACATCATCAACCTGGAAAAGACCGTTCCGCTCTTCAATGACGCGATGAACTTCATTTCCAGCGTTGCGCAGAAGCGCGGCACCATCCTCTTCCTGGGCACCAAGCGCAGCGCGCGCGAGTCGATCCGTGAAGAAGCCGAGCGTTGCGGCATGCCCTTCATGAACCAGCGTTGGCTGGGCGGCACCCTGACCAACTTCCGTACCGTGAAGCAGTCGGTTGCCCGCCTGAAGGAACTGGAAGCCGGTGAGACCGACGGCAGCTTCGACAAGCTGGTCAAGCACGAAGTGCTGGGCCTGCGTCGCGAGCGCGACAAGCTGGAAGCCTCGCTGGGCGGAATCAAGGACATGAACCGTCTGCCCGACGCGATCTTCGTCATCGATATCGGCCACGAAGACATCGCCATCAAGGAAGCCAAGAAGCTCGGCATCCCGGTGATCGCTGTGGTCGATACCAACTACAACCCGGAACTGGTCGATTACGCGATCCCGGGCAACGACGACGCCATCCGCGCTGTGCAGCTGTACGCCCGCGCCGCTGCCGACGCCGTGCTGGAAGGCAAGGCTGCTGCTCCGCACGCCGCCACCGTCCGTGAAGAAGAGTTCGCCGACGCTGCCGCCACCGAAGAAGCCAAGCCGGCCCGCCGCGCGCCGGCCAAGAAGGCTGCTGCCGCTCCGGCCGCCGACGCTCCGGCTGCTGGCGAAGCCCAGGCCTGATCCAGGCCCGCGGTGGGCGCAGCGCGCCCACCGCTCCTGTCCGCTGCCGATGGCGCGACGACAGGACACTGTCACACGGGCCGGCCACCATGCCGGCCCAACCCCTTTCTTTCGTGAGGAAATCCCGTGGAAATCACTGCTTCCCTGGTCAAGGAACTGCGCGAGCGCACTGGCGCCGGCATGATGGAGTGCAAGAAGGCACTCGTCGAAAACGGCGGCAACATCGACGCCTCGGCCGAATGGCTGCGCAAGTCCGGCCTGGCCAAGGCCGACAAGAAGGCTGACCGCGTGGCTGCCGAAGGCATCATCGTGGCGGCCCAGGACGGCGGCAAGGCCGTGCTGGTCGAAGTCAACTCGGAAACCGACTTCGTCGCCAAGGACAGCAACTTCCTGGACTTCACCAAGGCTGTTGCTGCCACCGCGCTGAGCTCGGGCGCTGCCGACATCGACACCCTGAAGGCCGCCAAGCTGCCGTCCGGCGAGACGATCGAAGAAGCCCGCGCCGCCGTCATCGCCAAGGTTGGCGAGAAGGTCGACGTGCGTCGCATCGTGCGCCTGGAATCGACCAACAACGTCGCTGCCTACGTGCACGGCGGCCGCATCGGCGTGCTGGTCGAACTGGCCGGTGGCAACGAAGAGCTGGCCCGTGGCCTGGCCATGCACGTGGCTGCCATGAACCCGCCGCACAACAAGGCCGCCGATGTGCCGGCCGAGTTCGTTGCCAAGGAAAAGGAAATCGAACTGGCCAAGATGTCCGACAAGGACAAGTCCAAGCCGGCCGATATCCTGGAAAAGATCATCAGCGGCAAGATCGCCAAGATCGTCAACGAAGTGACCCTGTACGGCCAGCCGTACGTGCTGGACACCAACCAGTCGGTCGAGCAGGTCCTGAAGGCCGCCGGTGCCGACGTGGTCGGCTTCCAGCGCCTGGCGGTCGGCGAAGGCATCGAGAAGGTGGTGGAAGACTACGCCGCCGAAGTGATGAAGCAGGCCGGCCTGGCCTGATCTTCACCGCTCGAATGTGTTACGAAAGAAGCCGCGGACTCCGCGGCTTCTTTTTTTTGTCCGTTGGCTTTGCTTTGTGTGCCGGATCAGGGCAATACTCCCAAACCGATCTGCCGCGTCAACGCAAGAAATCAAGGACGAAACTGTGATGCACCTCAGGTATTCTTGCCCCAACATATTGAAAACCCCGCCATGCCTCCCGAGCTGACAGCCGCCCTGGCGCTCTGCCGCAACCTGCCCTCCCCGCCCGGTATTGCCTTGCGCATCATCGAACTGGCGCAGGATCCGGAAGCGGACATCACCACCGCCGCCGACATCATCGCCATCGACATGGCGTTGAGTGCCCGCATGCTGCGCATCGCCAATTCGCCGCTGTATGCGAGCCGCCGCCGGATCGAGAATCTCGGCCAGGCACTGACGATGCTCGGCCTGAATGCCACGGTCAGCCTCGCCCTCGGCTTCACCGTGACCCAGAACCTGACCGCGGCCGGCGACGGCCAGGACCTGCGCGAGCGCGCGTGGCGCCGCAGCATCCTCAGCGCGCTGGCCGCCAGCCTGCTTGGGCAGGCCCGCGGCCTGCGCAAAGCCGAAGAGTTGATGCTGGCCGGCCTGCTGCAGGACATCGGCGTACTCGCGCTGGCGCAGGCGCAACCGGACACCTACCTGCCGCTGCTGCGCCAGGCCACCGACAACGACGCGCTGGTCGCGCTGGAGCGCGAACACCTGCAGTGCAGCCACGCCGACGTCGGCGCGTGGGTCGCCGAGGAATGGGGCCTGCCGCGCTACCTGGTGGACAGCATCGCGCACAGCGAATCGCCCGCCACCGGCGATGACAACTTCCAGAACTGCGTCGCCCTGTCCGGCGCCGTGGCCGATATCTGGCTCGGCAGCGATGCCGATGCCGCACGCGAGCACGCCCTGCAGCAGGTGCACGACACGCTCGGCCTGGACAGCGCCCAGTTCGACCAGGTGCTGGCCCGTATCGGTGAATCGCTGCCGGACATCAGCACGCTGTTCGAGACCCCGCTGTTCTCGCCCTCGCGCGTGCAGCAGCTGATCGACCATGCCCAGGAGCTGGCCACCCTGCGCAACCTGCGCGAGATGCAGGATGCTGCCCTGGCCCGCCAGCGGGCGGATGAGTTCGAAGCGCGCGCCAACCGGCTGGCCGAACAGGCCCACCGCGATGCGCTGACCGGCGTGCTCAACCGGCGCCAGCTGGAAGCCGTGCTCGAGCAGGAGTTCCTGCGCGCCACCCGGCACGGCTGGCCACTCTCGGTTGCCTTCATCGATCTGGACGACTTCAAGAAGATCAACGACGCCCATGGCCACCTGATGGGTGACCAGGTGCTGCGCATGTTCGCCAGCAAGCTGCAGGAGCAACTGCGCAACAGCGATACCGTGGCCCGTTTCGGCGGCGAGGAGTTCATCGCACTGCTGCCCAACACCACCGAACCGGTCGCACTGGAAGTGGTACGCCGGGTGCTGGCGAGCATCGTCAACACGCCGATGGCCGAGGTCGCCAGCGGCCCGCTGTTCGTGACCTTCTCGGCCGGCGTGGCCACCCAGGGGGGCTACGAGCGTTTCGCCGATGTCCAGGACCTGCTCAAGGCGGCCGACGACGTGCTGTACCGCTCCAAGAACCTGGGCCGCAACCGGGTCATCGCGCGCTCGCCGAGCACCGCGCCGGCCTGACCCCGATCCCGCGCGCGGGGCCGCCATCACGGCCCCCGCGACACCTCCATACGCCGCAGTGCAGCAAATTTATGCTGCCCGATGGCCCGGCTTCCAGTAGAATCCGGGCGTTTTCCACGCACCCAGAGATCGCCATGTCAAAGCTCGCCTATCGCCGCATCCTGTTGAAAGTTTCCGGGGAGGCGCTGATGGGAGACGAGGACTACGGCATCGACCCCAAGGTGATCCACCGCCTCGCCCGTGAGGTGATGGAAGCCCAGGCCGCCGGTGCCGAAGTGGCGCTGGTAATCGGCGGTGGCAACATCTTCCGCGGTGCCGGCCTGGCCGCAGGCGGCATGGACCGGGTCACCGGTGACCAGATGGGCATGCTCGCCACCGTGATCAACGCACTGGCCATGCAGGACGCGCTGGAAAAGCTGGGCGCCAAGGCCCGGGTGATGAGCGCCATCAAGATCAATGACGTCTGCGAGGATTACATCCGCCGCCGCGCCATCCGCCACCTGGAAAAGGGCCGCCTGGTGATCTTCGCCGCCGGCGTCGGCAGCCCGTTCTTCACCACCGATTCCGGCGCCGCCCTGCGCGCGATCGAGATCGGCGCGGACCTGCTGCTGAAGGCCACCAAGGTCGATGGCGTGTACGACAAGGATCCGAACAAGTACAGCGACGCGGTCCGCTTCGACAGCCTGACCTACGACGAGGTGATCCGCCGCGGCCTGGAAGTGATGGATACCGCCGCCTTCGCGCTGGCCCGCGACAGCGACCTGCCGCTGCGCGTGTTCGACATGGGCCAGCCGGGCGAGCTGCTCAAGATCCTGCACGGCGACAACATCGGCACCCTGGTCCAGGGCCGCGACAACGCCTGAGCCTGAGCGGCGCCCCACGCCGGGCGCCCTGAACGGCCCGGAAAGGGTCGGTATTCGCCTATAATCGCCCGATTCCCAGTGACATCCAGGATTCGGGCGATGCTCAACGAAATCAAGCAGGACGCGCAGACGCGCATGGCAAAGAGCATCGATGCTCTGAAGCACACCCTCACCTCCATCCGCACCGGCCGTGCTTCCCCGGCCCTGCTGGACCGCATCACCGTCAAGGCCTACGGCACCGACACCCCGCTGAACCAGGTCGCCTCGATCAGCGTTTCCGAAGGCCACTCGCTGGTCATCACGCTGTTCGACAAGGGCATGATCAAGGACGTCGAGAAGGCGATCTACGCCTCCGACCTCGGCCTGACCCCGAACGTGGCCGGCACCGTCATCCGCCTGAACCTGCCGCCGCCGACCGAAGAGCGCCGCAAGGAGCTGGGCAAGCAGGTGCAGAAGGAAGGCGAAGGCGCCAAGATCGCGATCCGCAACATCCGCCAGGACGCCAACAAGGCGATCGCCAACCTGATCAAGGACAAGGCGATCAGCGAAGACGACAAGAAGCGCGGCGAAGATGACATCCAGAAGCTGACCGACAAGTCCATCAAGGACGTCGACAGCGTGGTCGCCGAGAAAGAAAAGGAACTGATGGCGGTCTGAGCCCCATGTCCCAGGCCCCGACCAGCGGCTCTGCCGCGCCCATGCCGCGCCACGTCGCCATCATCATGGATGGCAACGGGCGTTGGGCACAGAAGCGTCGTCGCCCGCGCGTGATCGGCCATCGTGCCGGCGCGCGCGCGGTCAACCGCACCATCGATTTCTGCCTCGACCACGGCATCGCCGCGTTGACCCTGTTCGCCTTCTCCAGTGAGAACTGGGGCCGGCCGACCGATGAAGTCGACGCACTGATGAAGCTGTTCCTCAATGCACTTGACCGCGAAGTGGACGAGCTGCATCGGCGTGGCGTGCGCGTGCGTTTCATCGGCGAGCGCGAGCGCTTCGGCGCCGGGCTGGTCAGCCGCATGCAGCTGGCCGAACAGCGCACCGCCGACAACCGTGCGATGACCCTGAACATCGCCGCCAGCTACGGCGGCCGCCAGGACATCGCCCGTGCCGCGCGCGAACTGGCCGCCGAGGTCGCGGCCGGGCGCCTGCTGCCCGAGCAGATCGACGAAGCGATGCTGAGCAGCCGCGTGGCCCTGGCCGACCTGCCGCCGCCGGACCTGTTCATCCGCACCGGCGGCGACACCCGCATCAGCAATTTCCTGCTCTGGCAGCTGGCGTATACCGAACTGTGGTTCACCGATGTGCTGTGGCCCGAGTTCGACGCCACCGTCCTGCAGCAGGCGATCGACGCCTATGCCTCGCGTGAACGCCGTTTCGGCCTGACCAGCGCCCAGATCGCCGCCTTGGCCACCGAGACCTCTTCCCCATGACCAAGACCCGAGTCATCGCCGCGCTGATCATGGCGCCGGTCGCCATCCTCGCCATCCTGATGCTGCCGACCCAATGGCTGGCCGCCGCGGCGGCCGCCGTGTTCCTGATCGGCCTGTGGGAATGGCTGAAGCTCGCCGACGTCGAAGACACCCTCGCCCGCACCGTGCTGCTGGTGCTGAACCTGGTGCTGATGGTGCTGATCGTGTGGGCCGATGCCGGCTCGCTGGTGCTGTACCAGATCGCCGCGCTGATCGGCATCGGCTGGTGGCTGCTGGCGCTGCTCTGGCTGCGTTTCTTCAACTTCGGCGCCAGTCCCAGCAGCCCGGCACGGGCGCTCAAGCTGCTGGCCGGGACCCTGGCGATCGTGCCCGCCTGGGCGTCGCTGGTCCTGATCCACGCCAGCAGCGATAACGGCCACCTGTGGCTGTTGACCGCGCTGGCCGTGGTCTGGGCCGCCGATTCGGGCGCCTATTTCGCCGGCCGCACTTTCGGCCGCACCAAGCTCGCCCCGCGGATCAGCCCCAACAAGACCTGGGAAGGGCTCGGCGGCGGCATGATCGCGGGCCTGATCGTGGCCTTGGGCTTCGGCTGGCTGGCCGGCATCGACAGCGCCCATCTGGTCGGCCTGGTCATCACCGCCGTGGTCACCGTGTTCGCCTCGGTGCTGGGGGATCTGTACGAAAGCCTGATCAAGCGCCACGCCGGCGCCAAGGACTCCGGCCACATCATCCCGGGCCATGGCGGCGTGCTCGATCGCATCGACGGCGTACTCGCCGCCCTGCCGGTGTTCGCACTCGGCAAGGAAATCTTCGGGTTCTAACCATGGCCAGCGCTTCCGCCCCCCGCCAGGTCGCCGTGTTCGGCGCCACCGGTTCGATCGGCGCATCCGCGCTGGACGTGATCGCACGCCATCCGGACCGGTACCAGGTCAGCGTGCTCGCCGCCGGCCGCCAGGTCGATGCGCTGGTCGCCCTGTGCGCCGCACACCGCCCGGCCCATGCGGTGATCGCCGACGAATCGCTGTATGCCGCCCTGCGTGACGGCCTGCGGCACGCAGGGCTGGCCACCCGGGCCCATGCCGGTGCCGCGGCGCTGGACCAGCTGGCCGCCAGCGATGTCTGCGACACCCTCGTCGCGGCGATCGTCGGTGCCGCCGGCCTGTCCTCGACCCTGGCCGCCGCGGCGGCGGGCAAGCGCATTCTGCTGGCCAACAAGGAATCGCTGGTGCTGGCCGGCGAGCTGCTGATGCGCCAGGCCGCTGCCGCCGGCGCCGAGATCATCCCGATCGACAGCGAACACAGCGCGATCTTCCAGTGCCTGCGTTCGCGCGATGCCAGTCTGGACGGCGCCGGCGTGCGCCGGATCATCCTCACCGCCTCCGGGGGCCCGTTCCGCGGCCGCAGCCGCGAACAGCTGGCCCAGGTCACCCCGGCCCAGGCCGTGGCACACCCGAAGTGGTCGATGGGACCGAAGATATCTGTAGATTCGGCGACGTTGATGAACAAAGGGCTGGAAGTCATCGAAGCCCACCACCTGTTCAGCGTGCCGGGCGAGCGCATCGATGTGCTGGTCCACCCGCAGAGCCTGGTGCATTCGCTGGTCGAATTCGTCGACGGCTCGACCCTGGCCCAGATGGGCCTGCCGGACATGCGCACCACCCTGGCCGTCGGCCTGGGCTGGCCGCAGCGGATCGAATCCGGGGTTGGCGGGCTGGACCTGCTGACCCAGGGCCGGCTGGATTTCGAAGCCCCGGACACCGACGCCTTCCCCTGCCTGAAGCTTGCCTGGCAGGCCATGGCCGCCGGCGGCACCGCGCCGGCGATCCTCAATGCCGCCAACGAAGTCGCGGTTTCAGCGTTTCTTCAGGGGCGGGCAGCTTTCCTTGCCATTCCAGCGCTGGTCGCTAACGCTCTGTCAACACTGTCGAGCGAGTCCGCCGATACACTGGAGGGCCTGCTGACCGCCGATCAGCGCGCCCGCCAGATCACCCAAGCCGCCATCGACCACGCCTGAATGCCCCACACGCCCCTTTACAGTGCTGATCACCATGGGTGATTTCATCGGATCCGTCTGGTGGATGATCGTCAGCCTTGGCCTGCTGGTGACGTTCCACGAATTCGGTCATTACTGGGTCGCCCGCCGTTGCGGGATCAAGGTGCTGCGCTTCTCTGTCGGGTTCGGCAAGCCGCTGTGGTCGCGCCGCAACCGTGCGGGCACTGAATTCGCGATCGCCGCCATTCCGCTGGGTGGCTACGTGAAGATGCTGGACGAGCGCGAGGTCGAGGTACACCCCGCCGAGCGTGGCCAGGCCTTCAACCACAAGACCGTGTGGCAGCGGATCGCGGTGGTCGCCGCGGGTCCGGCGGCCAATCTGATCCTGTGCATCGCCCTGCTGTGGGCGATGTTCGTGATCGGCAAACAGGATTACTCGGCCACCATCGGCCGCACCACCGGCATGGCCCTGAGCGCTGGCCTGCAGGCCGGCGACCGGGTGGTCAAGGTCGATGGCCGCAGCGTGGCCACCGCCGGCGAAGCCAGCATGGCGCTGACCACCGCAGCGATGGACCGCCAGGATGCCAAGGTCGAGGTCCTCGACGGCCTGGACCAGGCCCGGACCCGCACCCTGCCGCTGTCGCAGTTGCCCGCTGGCTTCGATGAACGCCGGGTTCCGCAGCTGACCGGGCTGAGCTGGCAGTTCTGGCTGCAGCCGGCGCTGGTCGACAAGGTCCTGCCCGACGCCGCCGCCCAGGGCGTGTTGCTGCCGGGCGACCTGATCGTGGCCGTGGACGGCCAGCGCATCGAAGGTGCGGACCAGGTCCCGGCGCAGATCGCCGCGCTGGGCCAGCGCGGCGGCCCCGGCATGATCGACGTCCTGCGCGGCGGCGAGCGGCTGGCGCTGGAGATCACCCCCCGCCAGGGCGTGGACGGCCGTGGCCAGCCGACCTGGCAGATCGGCATCGGCTTCCCCGAGACCCATGCGCCGGCCTATGACGCTGAACTCAAGTTCGGGCCGTTTGCGGCAGTTCCGGTGGCGCTGCGGGAAACCGCCCGGATGGCAGGCGATTCGCTGGGGATGATGCGCCGCATCGTCACCGGCAATGCCTCACTGCAGAACATCTCCGGCCCGGTCACCATCGCCCGGGTCGCCAATGTCTCGGCCAAGCGTGGGCTGGACTGGTTCCTGTATTTCCTGGCCCTGCTGTCGCTGAGCCTGTGCATCATCAACCTGTTGCCCATCCCCATCTTGGACGGCGGGCACCTGCTGTATTACCTTATCGAGTTGGTCAAGGGCAGCCCGCTGAGCGAGCGCGCCATGGCTGCCGGGCAGTACGTGGGCCTGGCGCTGCTGGCCGGGCTGATGGGATTGGCGTTCTACAACGACATCCTCGGCCTGGTCCCGCGATGAACTTTTTTCCTTTTGTCGTCGTCTTATGCGCCGGCATCCCGCAATGTTGAAATCGACTCCAACCGGACGTGACATGACGCGACTCCCCAATCGCCGCCTGCTGGCCCTCGCACTCGTTGCCGGTTTCGGCGCGCCCGCCCTGGCGCAGGCAGCCGAGCCCTTCACCGTCAGCGACATCCGCGTGGATGGTCTGCAGCGCATCACCTCCGGTACCGTGTTCACCTACCTGCCGGTGGAACGTGGCGACACCCTCACCGACAACAAGGTCGGTGAGACCATCCGTGCGCTGTACAAGACCGGCTTCTTCGAAGACGTGCAGCTGGACCGACAGGGCGACATCCTGGTGGTCACGGTCAAGGAACGCCCGGCGATCAACAAGCTGACCGTCACCGGCAACAAGGACATCAAGAGCGACCAGCTGCTCAAGGGCCTGAGCGACATCGGCCTGACCGAGGGCGGCACCTTCGACCGCCTGAGCCTGGACCGCGTGACCCAGGAACTGCGCCGCCAGTACAACGACCGTGGCAAGTACAACGTGGACATCACCCCGACGGTGAGCCCGCTGGACCGCAACCGCGTGGACATCGCCATCGCGATCAAGGAAGGCAAGGCCGCCAAGATCCAGCACGTGAACCTGGTCGGCACCGAGAAGTTCCCGGCCAAGGACATCCTGGAGACCTGGGAATCCAAGGAGCACAACTGGGCCTCGTGGTACCGCCGCGATGACCAGTACTCCAAGGAAAAGCTGTCCGGCGACCTGGAAAAGCTCAACGGCTGGTACCTGGACCGCGGCTACGTGGACTTCAGCATCGACTCCACGCAGGTCTCGATCAGTCCCGACAAGCGCGACATGTTCATCACCGCCGGCGTGACCGAGGGTGAGCAGTACAAGATCTCCGAGATCAAGGTCACCGGCGACACCATCCTCCCGCAGGAAGATGTCGAGCGCATGGTGATCCAGAAGTCCGGCGACACGTTCTCGCGTGCGCTGCTGGAGTTCAGTTCGGACCAGATCACCAACTCGCTGTCCAACATCGGCTACGCCTTCGCCAAGGTGAACCCGATCCCGACCAGCAACCGTGCCGACCGCACGGTGGCCATCAACATGCAGGTCGTTCCCGGCCCGCGCGTGTCGGTGCGCCGCATCACCTTCAAGGGCAACACCCGCACCTCCGACGAAGTGCTGCGTCGTGAAATGCGCCAGTTCGAGAACAGCTGGTACTCGCAGGCCGCGATCGACCGCTCCAAGATCCGCCTGCAGCGCCTGGGCTACTTCGAATCGGTCGACGTGGAAACGCCGCCGGTCACCGGCAGCAACGACCAGGTCGACGTGGTCTACAACGTCAAGGAAACCACGTCGGGCAGCTTCGTGTTCGGCCTGGGCTATTCGCAGTCCTACGGCATGACCACCTCGGTGCAGCTGTCGCAGAACAACTTCCTCGGCGGCGGCAACCGCGTGTCGGTCGAAGCCTCGCGCAGCAGCTACCTGCAGCGCTACGGCTTCAGCTACACCAACCCGTACTTCACCGATGACGGCGTCTCGCTGGGCTACAACCTGTCCTGGCGCGAACTGGATTACTCCGACTTCAACACCGCGCAGTACAACAGCACCAACGGTGCCGCGCAGGTGGTGTTCGGCGTGCCGATCACCGAGAACGACACCGTCTCGCTGATGGTGGGCATCGACAGCAACCAGATCACCACCTACCAGGGCTCGACCCCGCAGGCGATCATCGATTACATCGACGCCATCGGCCAGCGCACGTTCCACTCGTGGCGCACCGAACTGGGCTGGGCGCGCGACACCCGCAACGACTACTTCATGCCGACCCGCGGTACCTACCAGCGCGTCGGCCTGGAAACCACGCTGCCGGGCTCGACCGTCGAGTACTACAAGCTGAACTACCAGTTCTCCAAGTACTGGCCGATCATCCCGCAGCTGGTCATCAACACCCGCGCCGAAGTCGGCTACGGCGACAGCTACGGCAATGACACCACCCGCGTGATCACCAACCCGGATGGCAGCACCCGCGTGGTGACCGCCTCGGGCCTGCCGTTCTACGAGAACTTCTACGCCGGTGGTACCAACTCGGTGCGCGGCTTCGAGGACAACACCCTCGGCCCGCGTTCGGAGCCGACCCTGAGCTACAACCGCGGCCAGCCGCTGGGTGGCTCGCTGAAGACCGTCGGTTCGGTCGAAGCCTACTTCCCGCGCCTGTTCGACAGCCCCTCGGCCCGCATCTCGGCCTTCGTGGACTTCGGCAACGTGTACACCGGCGTGGACAACTTCAAGGCCAACGAACTGCGCGTCTCCACCGGTGTGGCCCTGCTGTGGCGCGCGCCGGTCGGCCCGATCTCGATCAGCTACGCCTTCCCGCTCAAGAAGGAAGACGGCGACGAGGTCGAGCGTCTGCAATTCACCTTTGGCGGTCAGTTCTGACCGCCTAAGGTGAATTGCCCAAGGTTTGCGCAGCAAACCTTGGGGCCCAACGGTTCCTCCTATCCCCCGCGCCGTCGGCGCGGCCCCCTTAACAGAAGGGGGCCTCTCCACCAGACGCGGTACGCATTCGCCGGGCTTTGCCCGGCGTTTTCGTTTTTGGGTTGAGGCCGATCCTCGATCGGCGCCGGTTCGGGTAGGTGCCGAACGTTGGTCGGTACGAACGTCCCGGCATCAACGGGAGGCAGGCAGCACCACTTCCCGCGCTCGCAAGACACTGTCAGGGTCCGTGGCGGGTAGCCCGATCCAGGACCGTTGGGCCGCATGGATGCGGCCCACGAGCCCCCATGGATGGGTTTACGGCGCGTCCAGGATCGGGCTGCCCGCCACGACCCCGCGCGATGGCAACCAAGGCGCCGCGCCGCAACAAACCGACCAACACACCCCAAAAGCCCCGCCCCGCATGACCGTTTCGGCAGCACACGGTAAACTCCCCCGGTGAACACTCCTACCTATACCGCCCAGCAACTCGCCGAGCAGTTTGGCCTGCAGGTCCATGGTGATGGCAGCACCGCCATCCATGGCGTGGCTACGCTCGCCCATGCCGGCCCCGGCCAGCTCACCTTCCTGGCCAACCCGCGCTACCGCGCGCAGCTGGCCGACAGCCAGGCCGCGATCGTCGTGCTGCGCGCCGAGGATGCCGAGGCCGCGCCGGGCGCCGCCCTGGTCGCCAAGGACCCATACACCACCTTCGCCAAGATCGCCGCGCTGTTCGACATCGCACCGCCGCGCGCACCCGGCATCCATCCCAGCGCCTGCATCGATCCGGACGCCCAGGTCGCCGCCAGCGCCCACATCGGCCCGTTCGTCACCATCGGCGCCCGCAGCGTGGTCGGTGAGAACTGCATCGTCGGCCCCGGCAGCGTCATCGGTGAAGACTGCATCCTGGAGACCGGCTGCGAACTGATCGCCCGCGTGACCCTGGTCACCCGCGTGAAGCTCGGCAAGCGCGTGCGCATCCATCCCGGCGCCGTGCTCGGTGCCGACGGCTTCGGCCTGGCCATGGATGCCGGCCACTGGATCAAGGTGCCCCAGCTCGGCGGCGTGCGCATCGGCGACGACTGCGAGATCGGCGCCAACACCTGCGTCGACCGCGGCGCGCTGGAAGACACCGTGCTCGAGAACGACGTGCGCCTGGACAACCTCGTCCAGATCGCCCACAACGTCCAGATCGGCGCCCACTCGGCCATCGCCGGCTGCACCGGCATCGCCGGCAGCGCCAAGATCGGCCGCTACTGCCTGCTGGGCGGCGCCGTCGGCGTCGTCGGTCACCTCGAAATCTGCGACAAGGTCGTCATCACCGGCAAATCGGTGGTGCGCAACTCCATCCATGAGCCGGGCGAGTACTCCTCCGGCACCCCACTGACCGACAACCGCACGTGGCGTAAGAATGCCGCGCGCTTCAAGCAGCTCGATGCGCTCGCCCGGCGCATCCTGTCTGTGAGCAAGGAGAAGGAATGAGCAACAACCAGAATCTGCCGGACATCAACCAGATCCAGCAGTTGATCCCGCACCGCTATCCGTTCCTGTTGGTGGACAAGGTGATCTCGCTCGATTTCGAGAACCGGAAGATCGTCGCCACCAAGAACGTCAGCATCAACGAGCCGTTCTTCCAGGGCCACTTCCCGGGCCAGCCGATCATGCCCGGCGTGCTGATCATCGAAGCCATGGCCCAGGCCGGCGGCGTGCTGACCCAGCTCACACTGGGCCGCGATGCGCAGTCCAAGCTGTTCTACATGGTCAAGGTCGACAAGGCCCGCTTCAGCAAGCAGGTCGTGCCCGGCGACGTGCTGGAAATGCACGTGGAGATCAAGCGCGTGATCCGCAACATGGCGGTGTACGACTGCGTGGCCAAGGTCGACGGCGAGATCGTCGCCTGCGCCGAAGTGCTGTGCGCCGGCACCCGCGAATGATCCTGGCAGGAGAGCCGCAATGAGTGACAACGCCCCTCTCATCCACCCCACCGCGGTCATCGACCCGTCGGCGACGCTGGCTGCGGATGTGCGCGTGGGTGCGTTCTGCCTGATCGGTGCGGACGTGGAGATCGGTGCCGGCACCGAGATCGGTCCGCACTGCTCGATCCACGGTCCGACCCGGATCGGCCGCAACAACCGTTTCATCGGCCATGCCGCGATCGGTGGCGAGCCGCAGGACAAGAAGTACAAGGGCGAGCGCACCGAACTGGTGATCGGCGATGACAACGTCATCCGCGAATTCGTCACCATCAACCGCGGCACCGCCGGTGGCGGTGGCATCACCACGGTCGGCAACGACAACTGGATGCTGGCCTACACCCACGTGGCGCACGACTGCCACGTCGGCGACCACTGCGTGTTCTCCAACAACACCACGCTGGCCGGCCACGTCACCGTGGGCGACTACGTGATCATCAGCGGCTTCGCCGGTGCCCACCAGTTCTGTCGCATCGGTGCCCACGCCTTCCTCGGCATGGGCGCGCTGACCAATGGCGACGTTCCGCCGTTCACCATGGTCGGCAGCGATACCCTGGGCCGCCCGCGCGGCATCAACAGCGAAGGCCTCAAGCGCCGGGGCTTCGACGCCGAGCGCATCGCCAGCATCAAGCGCGCCTACCGCACGCTGTACGTGGCCGGCCTGCCGCTGGCCGAAGCCAAGGTGCAACTGGCCGAACAGGCCACCCACAGCGCCGACGTGAAGGACCTGCTGGACTTCATCGAAAGCGCCGAGAGGCCCCTGCTGCGATGACGGGTCCAGGCGGCCATACCCCGGGCATCACGACCGCCGAGATCATTCCGCTCGCTGCGATGACGACCAGCGTCGAACAGACGCTGGCCGTGCGCACCTCCGAGCGGCCGGTGCGGATCGCCCTGGTGGCCGGGGAGGCCTCTGGCGACCTGCTCGGTGCCGGCCTCGTGCGCGAACTGCGCCTGCGATTCCCGAATGCCGAGTTCGCCGGCATCGGCGGCGACGCCATGCGCAGCGCCGGCTGCCAGACCTGGTTCGATGCCAGCGAACTGGCGGTGATGGGCCTGACCGAAATCCTGCGCCACCTGCCGCGCCTGCTCAAACTGCGTCGCGAGTTCCGCGCGCGTGCGCTGGAGTGGCAGCCGGACGTGTTCATCGGTATCGACGCACCCGACTTCAACCTCGGCGTCGAGCGCTGGCTGAAGGACCGCGGCATCCGCACCGTGCATTACGTCAGCCCTTCGGTCTGGGCCTGGCGCGAGAAGCGTGCCGAGAAGATCGGGGCCAGTGCCGACCTGGTGCTGTGCCTGTTCCCGATGGAGCCGCCGATCTACGCCAGGCACGGCGTCGACGCACGCTTCGTCGGCCACCCGATGGCCGATGACATCCCCCTGCACAACGACCGCGAGCAGGCCCGTGCCGAACTCGGCCTGCCCTCCAACGCGAAAGTGCTGGCGGTCCTGCCGGGCAGCCGCCTGGGCGAGATCGGCAAACTCGGCGAACCGTTCTTCGAAGCGGCCTGGCAGGTCTCCGAACGCATTCCCGGCCTGCACGTGGTGGTGCCGGCCGCCAACGCTGCCTGCCGCCAGTTGATCAGCGAACAGCTTTCCGCCTCGGCCCTGCCGGTCGCGCATTCGCACCTGCTGGACGGCAACGCGCGCACCGCGATGATCGCCGCCGACGTGGTCGTGCTCGCTTCCGGTACCGCCACCCTGGAAACGATGCTGGTCAAGCGCCCGATGGTGGTCGGCTACCGCGTCGCCGAACTGACCTACCGCATCGTCAAAGCGCTGGGCCTGCTCAAGGTCGACCGCTTTGCCCTGCCCAACATCCTGGCCGGCAAGGACCTCGCTCCGGAACTGATGCAGCACGACTGCACCCCGGACAAACTGGCCGCCGCGATCCTGCAGTGGTTCGACCATCCGCAGCGCGTGATCGACCTGCAGGACACCTACGAACGCCTGCACCTGCAACTGCGCCGCGATGCCTCCGCACGCGCCGCCGATGCGGTGACCGACCTGCTCGAACGCGGTCCCAGGGGCGGCCGCACCGCATGAGCCGCCGCCACGCCGCTGCCGCTTCGATGGCCCTGTTCGACGGCGCCGCCCTGGCCACCGTCGCCCCGCGCTATGTGGCCGGCGTCGATGAAGCCGGCCGCGGCCCGCTGGCCGGCCCGGTCGCCGTCGCCGCCGTGGTGTTCTGCCCCGACCGCCCACGCCTGAACGGCCTGGACGACTCCAAGCAGCTCACCGCCGCCCGCCGCGACCAGCTCTACGACAGGATCCTCGACCGCGCCCTGGCCTGGCATGTGGTGATGGTGGACGTCAGCGAAATCGACACGCTCAACATCTACCAGGCCACGATGCTCGGCATGCGCCGCGCCGTCGAAGGCGTCGCCCACGTCGCCCAGTTCGCCCGCATCGACGGCAACGTCGTCCCCAAAGGCCTGCCCTGCCCGGCCCAGGCCCTGGTCGGCGGCGATGCCCTCGACCGCGCCATCATGGCCGCCTCGATCCTCGCCAAAGTCAGCCGCGACCGCTTCATGCAGACCCTGCACGACGCCCACCCCGAATACGGCTTCGACCAGCACAAAGGCTACGGCACCCCCGCCCACCTTGCCGCCCTGCGCAGCCACGGCCCCTGCCCCCAGCACCGCCGCAGCTTCGCCCCCGTGCGCGCGTGCATGGAACCCGGACTCAGCCCCCTCCCCGCCTGAGCACTGCAACGGCTGGGCACCGCCCGGCACGGCCCCCTCAACACCCGGCGGCAGCTCGCCACTGGGCATCACCAAGGGTGGAAAGGTTGGCGGTTGCTCGCCACCGTGTACCAGCTATCTCTCGAGGCGTGACGGTTGCCTGCCTCTGCGCACCAGCACCCTGTCGAACGGTCGGCTGTTGCTTACCCCAACGCACCGGCCATCTATCGAAGGGGTGGCGGGGGTAGAGGCGCGGGACCGTTAGGCAGCATGGATGCTGCCTACGAGCTTACACGGACGTATTCACAGCGTGTCCCGCGACTCTGCCCCCGCCACCCCAGCCCGCAGCACCACGCCGACGCGCCGCTCCTGCACCTGCTCCACCCGCGCCAAACCCTGCAATCGCCGAAATCGCTGCAACCGCCTCAGGAAACCTGAACCCCACCGCCAACCCGCGCCCCCGCAACACCCCTGTCAAGCCTTGTTAGCGTCCACCACCACCGCTACCCTGACCGGGCATCACATTGGTTCGGCATGTCCACTTCCCGTTTCGTACATCTCCACGTCCACACCGAATTTTCGCTGGCGGATTCGACCATCCGTGTCCCGGCGAAGCCGGATCAGGCTGACCCGAAGAAAGCGAAGCAGGCCAACCTGCTCAGCCGCGCGGTCGAACTGAAACTGCCCGCACTGGCAGTGACGGATCTCAACAACCTGTTCGCGCTGGTCAAGTTCTACAAGGCCGCCGAAACCGTGGGCATCAAGCCCATCGCCGGCGCCGACATCATGATCGCCGAGGAAGGCATGACGCCCTGGCGCATGACCCTGCTCTGCCGTGACCGCGAAGGCTACCTAAGCCTTTCCAGGCTGCTCACCCGCGCCTGGATGGAAGGCCACCGCCCCGAAGGCGGCGTCGCCGTCCACCCCGACTGGCTCAAGGCCGGCTGCCACAACCTGTTTGCACTGGCCGGCCGCGACAGCCTCGCCGGGCGCCTGGCCGGTGATGGCCGCCATGACCTGGCCGAGCAGCAGCTGGCCGACTGGCAGCGCGTGTTCGGCGATGGCCTGCACCTGGAGCTGACCCGCACCGGCCGTGACGGCGAAGAAGCGTTCAACCAGTTCGCCCTGCAGGCCGCCGGCCAGCGCGGCCTGCCGGTGGTCGCCAGCAACGATGTGCGCTTCCTGCAGCCGGAAGACTTCAACGCCCACGAGGCGCGCGTGTGCATCTCCTCCGGCCGCGTGCTGGACGACCCCAAGCGCCCGCGCGACTACAGCGACCAGCAGTACCTCAAATCCGCCGAGGACATGTGCGCGCTGTTCGCCGACATCCCCGACGCGATCGACAACACGCTCGCGCTGGCCGAACGCTGCAACATCGAAATGCGCCTGGGCACCTACTTCCTGCCCAACTACCCGGTGCCCGAGGACGAAACCCTCGACAGCTGGATCTGCAGCGAATCGCGCAAGGGCCTGGAAGCACGCCTCGAAAAGAATCCGCTGGCACCGGGCAAAACCCGCGCCGAATACTTCGAGCGCCTCGAGTTCGAACTGGCCACCATCATCAAGATGGGCTTCCCCGGCTACTTCCTGATCGTGGCCGACTTCATCCAGTGGGGAAAAAACCAGGGCATTCCGATCGGTCCCGGCCGCGGTTCCGGTGCCGGCTCGCTGGTCGCCTGGGCACTGCAGATCACCGATCTGGATCCGATCCCGTACAACCTGCTGTTCGAGCGGTTCCTCAACCCCGAACGCGTGTCGATGCCCGACTTCGACATCGACTTCTGCATGGACCGCCGCGACGAGGTCATCGACTACGTCGCGCGTAAATACGGTCGCGACCGGGTCAGCCAGATCATCACCTACGGCACCATGGCGGCCAAGGCCGTGGTGCGCGACTCCGGCCGCGTGCTCGGCTTCCCGTACGGCCTGGTCGACGGCGTGTCCAAGCTGATCCCCAACATCCTGGGCATCTCGCTCAAGGACGCGATGGGCGAAGGCAAGGATTCGGAAATGGCCTCGCCGGAGTTGATCCAGCGCTACCAGAACGAAGACGATGTCCGCGACCTGATCGACCTGGCCCGCCAGCTCGAAGACCTCACCCGCAACGCCGGCAAGCACGCCGGTGGCGTGGTGATCGCGCCCGAACCGCTGGCCGAATTCTGCCCGCTGTTCGCCGAACATGACGAAGGCGGCCGCGGCCGCAACCCGGTCACCCAGTTCGACAAGAACGACGTCGAAGAAATCGGCCTGGTGAAGTTCGACTTCCTCGGCCTGCGCACGCTGACGATCATCGACTGGGCGGTCAAGGCGATCAACAAGCGGCACGAGCGCGCCGGCATTCCGCCGGTGGACATCACCGCGCTGCCGCTGGATGACGTGCCCACCTACAAGGACATCTTCGCCAACGGCAATACCGGTGCGGTGTTCCAGTTCGAATCCTCGGGCATGCGCCGCCTGCTGAAAGACGCGCGTCCCGACCGCTTCGAAGATCTGATCGCGCTGGTGTCGCTGTACCGCCCCGGCCCGATGGACCTGATTCCTTCCTTCAACGCGCGCAAGCACGGGCAGGAAGAAATCATCTATCCCGATCCGCGCACCGAAGCGATCCTGAAAGACACCTACGGCATCATGGTGTACCAGGAACAGGTGATGCAGATGGCGCAGATCGTGGGCGGTTACTCGCTCGGCGGCGCCGATCTGCTGCGCCGTGCGATGGGCAAGAAGGTGCCGGCCGAAATGGCCAAGCACCGCGAGATCTTCCGCGAAGGCGCGGCCAAGGACGGCGTCGTCGAAGCCAAGGCCGACGCCATCTTCGACCTGATGGAGAAGTTCGCCGGCTACGGCTTCAACAAGTCGCACGCCGCCGCCTACGCACTGGTCAGCTACCAGACCGCCTGGCTCAAGCGTCATTACCCGGCCGAGTTCATGGCCGCGACGCTGTCCTCGGACATGGACAACACCGACAAGGTGGTCGGCTTCCTGGCCGAAGTGCGCAACCTTGGCCTGACCGTGCTGCCGCCGCGCGTGAATGAATCGGCGTACATGTTTGAAGCCTCCAGCGCCGACACCATCGTGTACGGCCTGGGCGCGATCAAGGGCGTCGGCCAGGGTGCCTGCGAAGCGATCGTCGAAGAACGCCAGCGCGGCGGCCGTTATGCATCGCTGCTGGATTTCTGCATGCGCGCCGAATCCGGCAAGCTCAACCGCCGCACGCTGGAAGCGATGATCAACTGCGGGGCGATGGACGGGCTCGGCAAGAACCGCGCCTCGCTGATGCTGCAGCTGCCCGAAGTGCTCAAGGCCACCGACCAGATGGCGCGCGAGAAGGCCTCCGGCCAGAACTCGCTGTTCGGTGCGCCCGATCCGGTCACCACCGCGATGCAGCTGGAACTGCCCGAAGCCAAAGAGTGGGCGCTGGGCCAGCTGCTGGAAGGCGAACGCGAAACGCTGGGCTTCTACCTCAGCGGCCACCCGTTCGATCCCTACGCCGATGACGTCAAGGATCTGGTCGGCACCGACCTGGGCATGCTCGAGAAGCTGATCCCGCCGGCACGCCCCGGCAAGGATGGCGAGAAGCGCGCCTGGCGCCAGGAAACGCCGGTGATCCTCGCCGGCCTGGTGGTCGGTGTGCGCCGCAAGGGCGAAAGCCAGATCTTCATGCAGCTCGAAGACGGCAAGGGCCGGGTGGAGTGCAGCGCCTTCACCGATGGCCTGGCGGAGTTCGGCCACCTGATGACCAAGGACCGCATCCTGGTGGTCAAGGGCGGCCTGCGCGAAGACGAGTTCAACGGCGGCTACGCGCTGCGCATCCGCCAGGTCTGGGACTACGAAGACATCTGCGCCAACTACGCCACGCGCCTGTCGCTGCGGCTGGACCTGCGCCAGGACGGTGCGGTGTGGAACCGCGTCAACGCCCTGCTCGACCGGCACCGCCCCGGGCGTACGCCGCTGCGCCTGGACCTGCTGCTGGGTTCGGAGCAGGGCCCGGTGGCCGGCATGCTCGATGTCGCCGGCGAGATCGCCGTGCGCGTGGACAGCCAGCTGGTCGACGCGCTGCGCGCCGATCCGGCGGTCCGCACGGTGAAAGTGCGCTACAGCCCGCCCTGGGCCAACTGATTTCCTTTTTTTCTGTTGCAACACAGGTGTTTTGTTTTGATCAAGCGTTTTACCGGGCTGCTGATCGCAGCCGCCGCCCTCACCGGCTGTTCCAGCCCCGCCCAGACCTTCGAGATCGACAATCCGGGTGATACGCCGCTGACCCTGCGCATCGATGGCAACGAACTGCCGATCGCCGCGCACGCCTCGCGCCCGGTCAAGCTCAAGCCCGGAGAGCATCACCTGCAGACCGACCGCCTCGGCGACGTGCGCTTCATCGTCTACGCCAAGGGCAAGGGTGGCTTGATCAACCCGACCCTGGCCGAGTACGTGATCGCCAACGAGATCTACGTCACCGACGAAGACAAGCTGAAGAACTTCGGCAGCCTGAACAACCAGATCGAGCTGGGCGGCGTCAACTTCGAGGGGCCGTACCAGAGCACCCACGACCTGTTCATCGACAAGACCTGGAACTTCGGCGTCCACGAGTCCTTCCCGGAGGTGCAGACCGTGGTCCACGTGGACGCCAGCGGCGGCCGGATCAACGCCAAGATCTTCACCGCCCCGGCCTTCATCGACTACGTTGAAGACAACCTGGGCGACCCCGGCGTCTATGTACGCCACCAGCCCAAGGGCTACGTCGCGCCCACCTACGCGCTGGAAGCCGCCCCGACCGCCCTGCCTGCGCTGGATCCCGCCTTCGAGGCCCATGCCGGTCCGTTGCGCGAGCTGTACACCCGCTACCTGCATGCCACCACCGCCGATGCGCAGCTGCAGCTCCAGCAGGAGGCCTTCCAGGCGCAGATGGCCTTCACCGCCGCGACCGCCACGCTGGGCTCGGGCCTGTCCAAGGAGGCCAACGAGGGCTACAACACCTTCGTCCGGACCCGCAGCACGCTGATGGGCAGCGCGGCGCTGGTCGTGCCCTGACCTGACTGGCGCCCCTGGCCCCGCTGCGCTACCGTCGGTTTCCAGACGACGGCGTACGGGGCTTTTCGGCGCATTCGGCTACACTTTCCCTCTTTTCTTCACGACGGTTTCCGATGAATCCGAACTACCTCGACTTCGAGCAACCCATCGCTGATCTGGAGGCGAAGATCCAGGAACTGCGCAGCGCCAGCGCCGGACCTGCGGTCAATGTCGAGGCCGAGGTCAATGCCCTGCAGGACAAGCTGCGGGTGCGCACCGCGCAGATCTTCCGCAACCTGACCTCCTGGCAGGTCCTGCAGCTGGCCCGGCATCCGTCCCGCCCGTACACCGAGGACTACATCCGCATCATCTGCGATGAGTTCCAGGAACTGGCCGGCGACCGCGCCTTCGCCGACGACAAGGCGATCATCGGCGGCCTGGCCCGTATCGGTGGCCGCTCGGTGATGCTGATCGGCCATCAGAAAGGCCGCGACACCAAGGAAAAGATCAAGCGCAACTTCGGCATGCCCAAGCCGGAGGGCTACCGCAAGGCACTGCGCCTGATGAAGATGGCCGAACGCTTCGGCCTGCCGGTGCTGACCCTGATCGACACCGCCGGTGCCTGGCCGGGTATCGACGCCGAATCGCGCGGCCAGTCCGAAGCGATCGCGCGCAACCTGATGGAAATGGCCGAACTGAAGGTGCCGGTGGTCTGCACCGTGATCGGTGAAGGCGGCTCCGGTGGCGCACTGGCGCTGGGCGTGGGCGACCGCACCGTGATGCTGGAATACAGCGTGTACTCGACCATCAGCCCGGAAGGCTGCGCCTCGATCCTGTGGAAGGACCCGGCCAAGGCCAAGGACGCCGCCGAGCAGCTCGGCCTGACCGCCCCGCGCCTGAAGAGCCTGGGCCTGGTCGACAAGGTCGTGCGTGAGCCGACCGGTGGCGCGCACCGCAACCCGAACCAGATGGCCAAGCGCCTGAAGGCCGTGTTGCTCAACGAGCTGGACGTACTGGAAAAGCTGCCGGTCGATGAGCTGCTGCAGAAACGTTACGAGCGCCTGCGCAGCTACGGGACCTACGAAGTAGCCTGACCGGGCTGCGGCGCAAACGAAAAAGCCGGACGCGCAAGCGCCCGGCTTTTTTCGTGGACGATGGGTAGTGCAGGCCCCAGCGACCGGAACCGCCGTGGATCGCTTAGAACGGCTTGGCGATCACCAGCCATACCACGCCGATGAACAGCACCAGCGGCAGTTCGTTGAACCAGCGCAGCGCACGCGAGGACGGCAGCGCTTTGCCCTTCACCGCGCCCTTCAGCAACCGCCCGGTCCACGAGTAGTACACCAGCAGCAGCACCACCAGGCCGAGCTTGGCATGCAGCCAGCCCGCCGCCCCGGGGGCGACCATGGTCGGGAAGTCCGGAATCACGCGATAGCCCAGCCACAGCACCACGCCCAGGATCAGCGCGAAGCCGAACATCATGTGGCCGAACTTGTACAGGCGCAGGCCCATCAGCTGCAGCCGTTCGGTCACCGGCAGCTGGCCGGCGGTCTCGCTGAGGTTGACCAGGATCCGGGGCAGATAGAACACCGCCGCCATCCACGCCACCACGAACAGCAGGTGGAAGGTCTTGACCCAGTAATAGGACTGCATGCGCTTGCTCCCGCGGCTGGCGTAGATTAGCCGCCATTCTCGCATGCCCGGTAGGGCCACCCCATGGGTGGCTGACGCGACCAATCGCCACACCTCAACGACGCATCCGCGCGCGCCACGCCGTACGATAGGCGCCGCTTTCGCCCACGTGCAGATCCCCATGGACAAAACCTACGACGCCGCCTACTTCCAGCGCTGGTACCAGCCCGACCAGACCGGTGGCGCCGCGCGCCTGGCGCGCAAGGTGGCACTCGCCGTGGCCAGCGCCGAGTACTACCTGGAGCGCCCGATCCGCAGCGTGCTCGATATCGGCTGCGGCGAAGGCGCCTGGCGCGCGCCGCTGCTCAAGCTGCGCCCGCGCGTGCAGTACCTGGGCTTCGACAGCAGCGACTACGCGGTGCACCGCTACGGCCGCAGCCGCAACCTGCACCCGGCCAAGGTCGGCGATTTCGCCTGGCTGCGCCCGTGCGCGCCGGTCGATCTGCTGATCTGCTCGGACGTGATGCACTACGTGCCCAGCCGCGAACTGCGCCCGGCACTGGAAGGCTTCGCCGAACTCAGCGCCGGCGTCGCGTTCCTGGAGGCGTTCACCGCCGAGGACGAGTTCGAGGGTGACCACGAAGGCTTCCAGTCACGCCCCGCACGCTGGTACCGCAGCCAGCTCAAACGCGTGGGTTTCACTGCGCTGGGATCGCACTGCTGGCTGTCGCCGGCCTTGGGCGGTCATGCAGCGGCACTGGAACGCGGCGCGCCCTGAGTCTCGATAACAAATGAGACAGGACCCGCATTAACGCGCCCGCGCGACGGGTGCGCTATGCTGCGCGGCAACATAAGACCATACATATTTGGACGTCATGCTATATCAGCTGCATGAGTTGACCCGCAACCTGCTCGCCCCGTGGGTGCACCAGGCCCAGGCCAACGCGAAGTTCTTCGCCAATCAAGGTCATTGGTGGTCGCAGATGCCCGGCGCGGATCGCCTGGCCGCTGTGAACGAGCTGTTCCACCGCATCGGCAAGGATTACGAGAAGCCCGAGTGGGGCATCAACGAAATCGACGTCGAGGGCGAACGCGTGCCGATCGTCGTCCACGAAGAAATCAGCAAGCCGTTCTGCAAGCTGCTGCGCTTCAAACGCCACAGCAACGAAGCCGACCAGCTGCACACGATGCTCAACCAGCCGTTCGTGCTGGTGGTGGCGCCGCTGTCCGGCCATCACGCCACGCTGCTGCGCGATACCGTGCGCACCCTGCTCCGCGACCACCGCGTGTATGTGACCGACTGGGTCGATGCGCGCATGGTGCCCGGCAGCGAAGGCGAATTCGGGCTGGATGATTACATTGCCTATGTGCAGGAATTCATCCGCCACCTCGGTGCGGAGAAGCTGCACGTGGTCAGCGTCTGCCAGCCGACCGTACCGGTGCTTGCCGCCGTCTCGCTGATGGCCAGCCGCGGCGAAACCACGCCGCGTTCGCTGGTGATGATGGGCGGCCCGATCGATGCGCGCTGCAGTCCGACCGCGGTCAACAACCTGGCCACGCAGAACCCGATGGCGTGGTTCGAGAACAACGTCATCCATACCGTGCCGGCCACCTTCCCGGGTGCAGGCCGCCGCGTGTATCCGGGCTTCCTGCAGCATGCCGGCTTCCTGTCGATGAATCCGAGCCGCCATTTCAGTTCGCACTGGGATTTCTATGCCGACCTGGTCAAGGGCGACATGGAAGACGCCGACGCGCACCGCCGTTTCTACGACGAGTACAACGCCGTGCTCGACATGCCGGCCAAGTACTATCTGGATACGATCCGCGTGGTCTTCCAGGAATTCCTGCTGCCGCGCGGCGAGTGGTACGTGCAGGGTGAACGCGTGGATCCCAGCGCGATCACCGGCACCGCGCTGCTGAGCATCGAAGGCGAGCTGGACGATATCGCCGGCCTCGGCCAGACCGAAGCGGCGCAGGAACTGTGCACCGGCATTCCGGCCGGACACCGCGAGCATTTCATCGTGGAAGGCGCCGGCCACTACGGCATTTTCAGCGGCCGCCGCTGGCGCGAAACGGTCTACCCGAAGGTGCGCGATTTCTTCGCGGCGCATGCGCAGACCGTGGCCAGCAAGCCGAAGAAGGCCGCGAAGATCGCCAGCAACGTGACGCCGCTGCGGCGTAAAGCGGGCTGAGCGATCCGTACTGACCCACGGTCGGTACCCCGCAGCGCCGGTAGGTGACGACCGTTGGTCGTCACCCTCGCCATCCTCGTGTCCCGTTTACAGCCGCACCAGCAGGTGCTTGGCCATCATCCCGTGCAGGCGGCCGATGCCGCGGGCCAGGTGCAGCGTGGCGAACAGCAGCAGCACGCCGACCACGGCCAGCAGCGGCGTGACCCAGACCGGCAGCAGCTGGCTGCCGTCGAACTGGAGCGCCACGTAGTCGCTGGAGAACAGCGCCGCCACCGGTGCCCAGATGAAGCCGATCGAGGTCGACAACAGCGTGGTGGCGATCGTGAAGTAGAGGATGCCCAGCGGCAGCATCATCACGAAGTACAGCAGGGTCAGCCAGGTACGGCCATCGGTGAACATGTCGCCGATCCGCTGCAGCCAGCTGCGGCTGCGGTCGGAATACGTCGGCCGGCGTGGCATGCGCTCGCCCAGCAGGGCTTCCACCAGGCGACCTTCCAGCAGCGACAACCCACGCACCGAACCGAAGAACAACACCGCCACCGGGATACCGATGATCAACACCATCAGGCCCAGCGACAGCGACAGGCCGGTCACCACCCAGGTGAAGAAGAAGGTGCCGGTGGCCAGCGACAGCAGCATGTAGAACAGCGCGCCGTAGGTGCGGGCCTCCAATGCGACGCCGAAGAAGCTGGCCAACGCCGAGCGCGGCCTGGGCGGGGACTGCGGCGGTGCTACGGCACCCATGCCGGGGGTGTTGACTGCGGACTGACGCAGCGGCGCCGCGCCGGCGCTGGGCGTGCGCAGCGCGCGGTTCACCGTGATCTCGGTTTCGCGGTAGATCTCGGCTACTTCTTCCGGCGCCCCGTAGCTGCCGGCGACATCGGCGATCACCTCGGCCTCGCTGCGGCCCGGCTGTGCCGCCAGTTCCGAGCGCAGGTATTCCTCGGCGTCGTAGAGCGCGTCCTGCACCATCGCCGGATCGGCGTCGTGCAGTGCCGCACGCAGTTGGGCCAGATACGCGGGAATGGTGGTCGGCAAGGCCCGACCGGCCACGGACTCGATGTTCATTCGGTTACCCCTTCCAGGACGGAATCGACGGAATCACGGGTGGCACGCCACGCGGCGGTCCAGTGCCGGAGCACTTCGCGCCCCGTGTCATTGATGCGGTAGTAGCGACGCGGCGGACCGGCCACCGACGGTTCAACATGGCTTTCCAGCAACCCGGCCCCTTCCAGGTTGCGCAGCACCGGGTACAGCGCGCTCTGCTTGCCGCTCAGCACGCCCTCGCCGACCCGCTCCAGCTCCTTGGCGATCAGGTAGCCATAGAGCGGCTCGCCGGCCTTGGCCAGGACCGCCAGCAGGGCCAGGGAGACCGTGCCGGAGCTGAGCTCTTTCTGGAACTTCTTGAGGTGGACCTCGTGGTCGCTCATGGCGGTCTCCGCTAGCGTGGAGTCCACACTAGTCCGAAGTTCGCTATAGCGGATGTGTCGTTAGTCACCGTGCCGGTTGGGCATGCCCGGCTGGCGGTGGCCGGCGTGCTTCGCGCACAATCGGAGCACATCTTCCTGAACGGGTCTGCCATGTCGCCACGTCGTCCTGCCCTGCTCGCCCTCGCCCTGGCCTCCCTGCTGCCCAGCCTGGCCAGTGCGGCTACGCCCTACCGCAGCCCGCAGCAGATCCTGGACGCCTCGCCGGACAGCGACTGGCGTACACCGGATCCGGCTAACCTGCTGTACATGAACCTGCCCGCCGGCCGGGTCATCATCGAACTGGCCCCGGCATTCGCTCCGCAGCACGTGGCCAACATCCAGACCCTGGCCCATGAGCATTTCTGGGATGGCGAGAGCATCTATCGCGCGCAGGACAATTTCGTGGTGCAGTTCGGCGATGCCGACGCCGATGATGCGGCCAAGGCAAAGCCGCTCGGCAGCGCCAAACCGAAGCTCCCGGCCGAGTTCCAGCGCGACAGCAAGGGACTGAAGGTCAGCCTCCTGCCCGATCGTGACGGCTGGGCCGACCAGACCGGCTTCGTCGATGGCTTTCCGGTGGGCCAGGACCGCAAGGACGGCAAGACCTGGCTGGCCCATTGCTATGGCGCGCTGGGCGCTGGCCGCAACAACGAAGAAGACAGCAGCATCGGAGCCGAGCTGTACGTCGTGACCGGGCAGTCACCGCGCCAGCTGGACCGCAACATCACCGTGGTCGGCCGCGTGCTGCAGGGCATGGAACTGCTCAGCGCCCTGCCGCGCGGCCCGGCACCGATGGGCTTCTACGCCGATCCGGCGCAGCGCACCGCGATCCAGTCGATCCAACGTGCCAGCGATGTGCCGGCCGCGCAGCGACCGAAGCTGCAGGTGCTGCGCACCGATTCGAAGACGTTCGCCGACGCGACCGAAGCACGCCGCAACCGGGTCGATGACTTCTACAAGCGCCCGGCCGGTCACATCGACCTGTGCAACATCCCGGTGCCGGTGCGATAAGGCCGAGCCACCGGCGCGTTGAACGTGCATGGTGTTGGACATGCAGGTCTCGGTAGTGCCGGCCGCTCGCGGGCCGATCGCCTCCGCGGAAGCGATCTCTATCGCTTCTGCGACGCCGCCACGCTGCCAAGGATCAGCACACCCGCCACGATCATCGCGCCGGTCACCGGTTCGCCCAGGAACAACCAGGCGAACAACGCGCCGAACATCGGCACCAGATAGGTCACGGTCGAGGCGCGCGCCGGGCCGATGCGGGCGATCAGGCGGTAGAACATCAGGAACGCCAGGCCGGTGCAGACCACGCCCAGCGCGATCGCGCAGGCCCAGGACAGCACCGGGATCGGGGCGGTCGGCCAATGGGTCAGCGCCATCGGCAGCAGCAGGATCGCCGCGCAGCCGAGCGTGGCCCCGGCGGAGGCCGCCGGCGGCAGGCCGGTCATGTGGCGCTTCACCAGGTTGACGCCCAGGCCGTACAGCAGCGCCGCCAGCGCGCCGGCCACCACCGCGGCCCCGATGCTCAGGCCGGAGACCTTGGCCGTGGCCAGCACCACCACCCCGGCGAAGCCGACCAGCAGGGCGATCGCGCGGCGCATGCCGATCTTTTCGCCGAAGAACAGGAAGGCGATCAGCGCAGCAAACAGCACGGTCATCGCGTTGCAGATCGCCCCGATCGCGGCTGGAGCGCGCTGGGCGGCCCAGGCGAACAGCACGAACGGAATGGCCGAATTGATCAGACCGATCGGCGCCAGCCACAGCCACCGGCGCGCCGGGAACTGCGCCCGCGCCTGCCACAGGAACGGCAGCAGCACGAGCGCACCGAGCAGCAGCCGGACCTCCACCAGCGCATACGGTCCGAACGCCGGCACGGCCACGCGCATGAACAGGAACGAGCAGCCCCAGATCGCGCCGAGCACGGTCAGTTCCAGCGGCGTACGCCAGTCACGCTCTACCGTGCCTGCGGCCAGCGGCGCCCCGCTCACGGCCGGCCTCCGGAGGAACGCTGACACGCAGGGCGAGCGGTAAGGGACGGCAACATGCGCGTGAATCCAGGGAGGAAGGGCGACAGCATCCGCCTGCCGTCGCGCGCCCACAAGCGCGTAGTATCCGTGCAAGCCACAAATATGATTTGGGTCTCGACCATGATCCTTCGCCCTGCCCTGCTGCCCGCGCTGGGGGTGTTCGCAGTTGCCGCACGCCACCAGAATTTCGCCCACGCCGCCCAGGAACTGCACCTCACTGCCAGCGCGGTCAGTCACCATGTGCGCCGCCTGGAAGAACTGCTCGGCACGGTCCTGTTCCAGCGCCACGCGCGCGGTGTGCGGCTCACCGCCGAAGGCCGCCAGCTCGCCGACGCGGCGGCCGCAGCGCTGAGCGACCTCAACGCCGTGGCCGGCAACCTGCACCCGCAGGCGGATGTCGTGCCGCTGCGGGTCACCACCATCCGCTCGCTGTCGTACTGCTGGCTGATCCCGCGCCTGCCACGCTTTAGCCGGCAGCACCCGCGGATGCGCATCGAGCTGCAGACCAGTACCGAACTGGTGCGCTTCGACGAGAGCGGCCCGGAACTCGGTATCCGTTACGGCCTCGGCCAATGGCCGGGCCTGGCGGCCCATCACCTGATGGACGACGAACTCTGTCCGGTCGCCTCACCGGCGCTGCCGGGGGTCTCGGCACTGCGCGAACCGGCGCAGATCGCCGCGCTGCCCCTGCTCGGCGACATGTCGCCGCAGGGCTGGCGCGACTGGTTCCGCGCGGCCGGCGTGCGCGGGCTGGACCTGCCCTCGCTGCACACCTTCAGCGACAGCACCGATGCGATGCGTGCGGCGGTCTACGGTATCGGCGCGGTGCTGGCGCGCAAGCACATCGCGCAACCCTATCTGCAGCGCTACGAGCTGGTACGCCTGCCCGGGCCGGCCCTCAAAGCGCGCTATGCCTACTACATCGTGCACGCCGAGCACCGCCCGCTCAGCCCCACTGCCCAGGCCTTCATGGACTGGCTCAAGCGCGAGGCACAGGAGGAACGCACGCCGCTGCCGGCAATGCCCGATGAACTGCTGGGCCTCCCGCCCGCGGATGGCACGCACGACTGAACCGGACGCCACGACCCGGCGCGCATCCTCACCCGACCTTTTCCGTCCGCTGGCTAGGCTGGAATCCCTTTCCCCGAGGCTTGACCCATGGCCCTGTTGCGACTGCGAATCACCGGCACCGAAGACGATGCACGTGCCATCACCGACCTGCTGCAGAGCATCGAGGGGATCGAACACGTCGAAGAGACCGACGACCTGATGCCGCACATGGACGACGACGATTCCAGCTCGGCCGGGCTGTCCGACGACATCGGCCCGGGCACGCACGAACTGGAAGTGGAAGTGGGCAACGCGCTCGGCGCCCAGCGCGTGCGTGATGCCGTGCAGGAACTGGCGCTGGAGCTGGATGTCTTCGTCGAGTACGAGCAGGACGAAGGCTGATCCCACCGTCGTGCCGCGCCTGTCCGCGCGGCACGACAGGCGCCACGGTCAGCGCGCGGCCGGCGCAGCCTTGCGGCGCTTGCGACGGCGCCACAGCGCCATGACCACGGCCCCCAATGCCCATGCCACCACGGCGACCGGCAGCAGTGCCGCCACCGCGCGGATCACGAACGCGATGCTGGTGGTGAAGATCGACCCGAACTCACTGACCGCCTTGCCGATCTCGCTGCGGCTGCGCTGCCCTGCCGGACCCTCGAAGCGCATCGTCACCAGTTGGGTATCGATCCGGCGACGCTGCTGCGCCGCATCCTTGTTGGCCTGTTCCAGCCCCGCTTCGATCTCGGCCATGCGTTGAGACACCGCCAGCAGATCGGCGACCTTCATGTCGCTGCGCTGCTGATACGCCTGCAACTGGGCATGCTCCTTCTGCAGCCGTGCCTGGGTCAGCGCGGTGTCGGCGACCTGCTGGGCCAGATCTTCGGCATGGGTATTGCGCGAGGCCACATCGCCGCCTTCGCCGGCCAGCGCGATGATCGATTCGACGCCCTTCGGCGCGATGCGCACGCGGATCGAGCCCGAGCGGGTCTCACCGCCCTCCTCGCCCACCTGCAGCACGGCGCAGTCGCCGAACCGGTTGCTCTGGCAAGCCTCGGAGACCGCCTTGACCCGTTCGCTGATGCGTTTGGCATCGAGCTGGATGCGGACGTCGTGCTCATAGGCCAGGAACGCGCCTTCCGGTGACGCAACCGCCCCGGCAGCCGCATCGGCCGCGTAGTCCTGCCCGCTGCGGCCACAGGCCACCAGGCCCAGCAGCAGCATCCCCGCCAGCCCGGCGCGGGCCCGTCCTGTCCATCCAGTCACAGTGCAACTCCATCCAATGCGGTGATCTTCACGGCGCATGGTAATCCAATGGCACGGGGACAAAGGGGGCCATCGGCCCTATGCTCGGGGATTGTCCCCAGTACAGGAACACCGATGCGCCAGCATCTGCTTGCCCTCGCCCTGATCGCCGCCCTTGGTGGCTGCCAGCAGGCTGACTCCCCGACGCCCGCCACCGGCACCGAAGCGGCCGCTCCGGCCGGCGATGCCGCGGTCGATGCGGCCTTCGCCGACCTGTCCAAGCGCGCCCTGGATACCTGGATGCAACTGTCCCCGATCAGCGCCACGCAGATCGGCGACCACCGCTACGACAGCGAGATCGACGACCTCAGCGCCGCCGGCCAGCAGAACGTGCTGACCGCGTACAAGGCCCTGCTCGCCGACCTGGACAAGATCGACGTCAGCAAGCTCTCGCGCGAGAACCAGGTGGACGCGGCGATCCTGCGCAACCAGCTGCAGTCCGAAGTCTGGACCGCTGAAGTGCTGCAGTCGCCGAAATGGGATCCGCAGATGTACAACGGCATGGCCGGCAGCGCGCTGTACGGCCTGATGGCACGTGAGTTCGCCCCGCTGCCGGAGCGCCTGAAGTCGGCCACCGCGCGCATGGAGAAACTGCCGCAGATCTTCGCCCAGGCCCGTGAGAACCTGGACCCGGCCCGCGTGCCGAAGATCCATGCCGAAACCGTGGCCAAGCAGAACCGCGGCATCCTGAGCATCGTCGATACCTTCATCACCCCGCATATCGGTGAGCTGCCGGCCGAAGACCAGAGGCGTCTGCAGGCTGCGATCGAGGGCCTGAAGAAGGCCGTCGACGAACAGCAGACCTGGCTGGACAAGACCCTGGTGCCGAACGCCAAGGGCGACTTCCGCATCGGTGCGGACCTGTATGACCAGAAGCTCAAGTTCGCCCTGAACTCCTCGCTCTCGCGCGCCGAGATCGGCGAGCGTGCGCGCGCCGAACTCAAGCGCGTGCGCCAGGACATGTACGGCATCGCGCAGACCGTGCTCAAGGACAAGCCAGGCGCCCCGGCGCTGCCGGCCAACCCGAGCGATGAACAGCAGCAGGCCGCGATCGAAGCCGCGCTGGAGCTGGCCTATGCCGACAAGCCGGCCCGCGACAAGGTGGTCGACGACGCCAAGGCCGCGCTGGAGCAGTCCACCGAATTCGTGCGCAAGCATGACCTGATGACGCTGCCCGATTCGCCGGTCGACATCATCCTGATGCCGGAATTCCAGCGTGGCGTAGCCGTGGCCTACTGCGATTCGCCGGGTCCGCTCGACAAGAACCTGAAGACCTTCTACGCGGTCTCGCCGATCCCGGACGACTGGACCGACAAGCAGGTCGATTCGTTCCTGCGCGAATACAACAGCCGCATGATCCACCTGCTCAGCATCCACGAAGGTACCCCGGGCCACTACCTGGAAGGCTGGCACTCGGGCAAATTCCCGTCCACGTTGCGCGCGGTCCTGCGTTCGGGTCTGTTCGCCGAAGGCTGGGCGGTCTACACCGAGCGGATGATGCAGGAGCAGGGTTACCTGGACAACGATCCGCTGTTCCACCTGGTGCAGCTGAAGTTCTACCTGCGCACCATCTCCAACGCGATCCTGGACCAGGGCGTGCACGTGGACAACTGGACGCGTGAGCAGGCGATGCACCTGATGACCCACGACGCCTTCCAGCAGGAAAGCGAAGCCTCGGGCAAGTGGGTGCGTGCGCAGCTGACCTCCGCACAGCTGCCGACCTACTTCGTGGGTGCGCAGGAACACTTCGACACCCGCAAGGCCGTGCAGGAAAAACAGGGCGCGAAGTTCAACCTGAAGGCCTACCACGACCAGATGCTGTCCTACGGTGCCCCGCCGGTGCGCTTCGCGCGCCAGCTGATGCTGGACCAGCCGATCGAGTAAGTACTGCCTCGTTCCTCGTCAGACAGGCAAACGGCCCGGGGTGACCCGGGCCGTTCTTTCATCTGCCGGGCACGCATCGCGCCCGCCCGGGGGTTACGCGTCGGCAGCCACGAATCCACCGGTCTGCCGCGCCCACAGGCGTGCATACAAGCCGCCGGCCGCGATCAGGTCGGCATGCGTGCCGGTTTCCACGATGCGGCCCTGGTCCATCACCACCAGCCGGTCCATGCGCGCGATGGTGGACAGCCGGTGCGCGATCGCGATGACCGTCTTGCCGGCCATCAGCTCGTCCAGGTTGTCCTGGATCGCCGCTTCCACTTCCGAATCCAGTGCCGAGGTCGCCTCGTCCAGCACCAGGATCGGCGCGTCCTTGAGCAGCACCCGCGCGATCGCGATGCGCTGGCGCTGGCCACCGGACAGCTTCACCCCGCGCTCGCCGACGTGGGCGTCATAGCCCTGCCGACCTTCGCCATCGCGCAGTGTGTCGATGAAGGCCGACGCCCGTGCCTTGGCCACTGCGGCATGCAGTTGTTCCTCGCTGGCATCGGGTCGCCCATAGAGCAGGTTGTCGCGGATCGAACGATGCAGCAGCGAGGTGTCCTGGGTGACCACGCCGATCTGCCGGCGCAGGCTTTCCTGGGTGACACCGGCGATGTCCTGGCCGTCGATGCGGATCTGCCCGCTTTCCAGGTCGTACAGGCGCAGCAGTACGTTGACCAGGGTCGACTTGCCAGCCCCCGAGGGGCCGACCAGGCCGATCTTCTCGCCCGGCTTCACCTGCAGGTCCAACCCGGCGATCACGCCACCGCTTTTGCCGTAGTGGAAATGGATGTGATCGAAATGCACCCCGCCCTGGCTGACCACCAGCGGCACGGCATCGGCGCGGTCCTGCACGGTCAGCGGCTGGGAGATGGTGGTGATGCCGTCCTGCACCGTGCCGATGTCCTCGAAGATGCCGTTGATCGTCCACATGATCCAGCCGGACATGTTGTGGATGCGGATCACCAGGCCGGTGGCCAGGGTGATCGCACCGACCGTGATGTGTCCGCCGTTCCACAGCCACAGTGCCAGGCCGCAGGTGCCCACGATCAGGAAACCGTTGACGATGGCGATGGTCACTTCCAGCCCGGTGGTGACCCGGGTCTGGCCACGGTGCTTGACCGCCAGCTCGTCGATCGCCTCGGCCACGTACGCCTGCTCGCGACCACCATGGGCGAACAGCTTCAGCGTGGGCACGTTGGTGTAGCCATCCACGATGCGCCCCATCGCCTTGGAGCGCGCTTCGGAGGCGATCCACGCGCGCTCTTTGGCCCGTGGCACGAAGTACCACATGATCACCGCGTAACCGGCCATCCACAGCCCCAGCGGAATCATCAGCCGCCAGTCGGCCTGCGCGAACAGATACAGCGCGGTACCGGTGTAGACGATGATGTACCAGAGCGAGTCCACCATCTGCACGGCCGATTCGCGCAGCGAGGTCCCGGTCTGCATGACCCGGTTGGCCATGCTGCCGGCGAAATCGTTCTGGAAGAAGCTCAGGCTCTGCCGCACCACGTAGTTGTGCATCAGCCAGCGCGAGCGGTTGCTCAGCCCCGGCACGATCGCCTGGTTGACCAGCAGGCTGTGCAGTGAGACCAGCAGCGGCCGCGCGACCAGGGTGATGCCGGCCATCCACAGCAACGTGTCGGCATGCCGGGCAAAGAAGCCAGTGCCGGGCTGCTCGGCCACCATGTCGACGATGCGGCCGAGGAAGTCGAACATCGCCACTTCCACCAGGGCCAGCAGCAGGCCGGCGATCAACGTGGCCAGCAGCACCGGCCACACCGGACGCAGGTAGTGGATGTAGAACGGCACCACCTTGCGCGGTGGCATGCGCCCATCGATCGGCGGGAAAACCGGAATCAGCGATTCGAACCAGCGGAACATCGCAGTGCACCGAAAACAAAACAGGCCGCGATTATCCCACCGCGGCCTGCTGTTTTACTCTCGCCCTCATCACACGGGAGCGACGGGGATCAGCCGGTGCTGTCGGGTGCGATCGGGGTCAGCAGCAGGTCCTGGAAATCGAAGCTGAAATCAGTGAGCGAGGACGCCGCCTGCATGCGCACCTCGCGGACCTTGCCGTCGGGATCCAGGCTGAAGTTCACGAACGCATCGGCGTTGAGCGAACGGTCGTCCCAGCGCACCAGGAAGGTGTCGTGCTGCCAGTGTTCCAGCGTGCCGATCAACTGCGCGGTCTTGCCGAAGCGCAGGCGCAGCTTGCCGCCGCGCTGTTCAACGAATACGTCGCCGTACCACGCGTCGCGGTAACCGCCCGCATAGCGTGCCAGCGGCAGCGACGGCCTGGATTTCGCATCGCGTGCGGCCTGGTGCCTGGCCCAGCCCTCGTCGGCCTTCTCCTGCGACTTGGCCACGGCGGCCGCATAGGCGGCGACCCAATCGGTGGCCGGCGCCTTCAGGTACGCATCCAGCGCTTCCATCGTGATCGCATTGAATGCCGCCCCCACTTCCTGGTTGGTCAGCACCACGATGCCCAGGTTCTGTTCGGGCACCAGCGTCACGCGCGAGACCATGCCCGGCCAGCCGCCGGTGTGCCAGACCAGTTTCTGGCCACGGTAATCACTCAGGCTCCAACCTTCACCGTACCCGGCGAAATTCGGCCGTGCCGCCGCCAGCTGCGGCACGCTCGGTTCGGGCACGACCTGCGGGGTGATCATCTGCCACATCGCCTGCTGGGTCTTGGCGGTGAACAACGGCTGGCCGTTCTCCAGCTTGCCCTGGGCCAGCTGCACGTTCATCCAGCGCGCCATGTCATGCACGCTGGAGTAGATCCCGCCGGCGCCGGCATTGTTGGACCAGGTCAGCGGCGCGACGGTGCGCAACTGGCTGAAATCATGTTTGGCGTGACCAACCGCGGCGTTGTCGCCCGGCTGGAGATGGTCCGCGTTGTAGCGCGTACCGCGCATGCCCACCGGGGTGAAGATGTGCTGTTGCAGGAAGTCCGCATAGGTCTGCCCGGATACCTGCTCGATCACCTGCTGGGCAACCGCGTAGAGAATGTTGTCGTAGGCGTAGCGATCACGGAACCCGGCCTTCAGCGGCACCTTGCCCAGCCGCTGCACGACCTCCTGGTTGCTGTAGGAGGTGGTCGGCCAGAACAGCAGGTCGCCGGCGCCCAGGCTCAGGCCGCTGCGGTGCGAAAGCAGGTCGCGGATGCGCATTTCGCCGGTCACATACGGATCGGACATGCGGAAGCCGGGCAGATGATCGATCACGCGATCGTCCATCTTGAGCTTGCCCTGCTCGGCCAGCAGGTTCAGCGAGGTGGCGGTGAATGCCTTGGTGTTGGAGGCGATCGCGAACAACGTATCGGCCTGCACCGGGTCCGGCTTGCCCAGCTCGCGCACGCCGTAGCCGCGCTCCATCACCACCTTGCCATCCTTGACCACCGCCACGGCGATACCGGGGATGTCGAACTCGCTGCGGGCGCGTTCGATGGTGGCGTCCAGCCGCTGCAGTTCGGCCGGTACGGCGGCCGATGCCAAGGGTGCGCATGCGAGCAGCACGGCGCCTCCGATCCAGGATGTGTTCAAACAGTGTCTCCGGTTGCGTGTGGCGGGGGCGTCGAGGGTGCCGATGCCCCGGTTTCGCACGATGGTAACGCGGCCCGGATCAGGCTCGCCTGTGCCAGAAGGAGGCCCGCCATGACCGCGCCCGCCGAGACCACCGCCACCATCGTTCCGTGCCTGCGCTACCGCGATGCACACGCCGCGATCGCCTGGCTGCAGCGCGCGTTCGGCTTCCAGCAACACGCGGTGTACGCCGAAGGCGATACCGTCCACCATGCCCAGCTGGTGTATGGCCACGGCATGATCATGCTGGGCTCGGTCGACAACGCCAGCGAATGGGGCCGCTACAGCGTGCACCCGGACGAGGTCGGCGGCCGCCAGACCCAGAGTGCCTGCGTGATCGTGGCCGACCCGGATGCACACCATGCGCGCGCCGTTGCCGCCGGTGCGCAGATCGTGATCGACATCGCCGACCAGCTTTACGGGGGACGCGGTTACGCCTGCCGCGATCTGGAAGGCTATCTATGGTGGTTCGGCAGCTACGACCCTTGGGCCGACCACGCGGGCAGCGCATGAGCGCACCGCCCGGCACCATCCGCACCGGCATCGGCGGCTGGGTCTTCCCGGCGTGGCGCGGCGGCACGTTCTATCCCGCCGGGCTGCCGCAACGCGAAGAACTGGCGCATGCCAGCCACCAGCTCGGCTGCATCGAGATCAACAGCACGTTCTACCGCGCGCAGAAGCCAGCCATCTATGCGCAGTGGCGCGAGCAGACGCCCGAGGGCTTCCGCTTCTCGGCCAAGGCGCCGCGTACGATCACCCAGACCCATGACCTGACCACCGTCGGCGAACGTGCCGAGCGCTTCATCGAGGGCATCAGCGCCCTGGAGGATCGGTTGGGCCCCCTGATCTGGCAGTTCGGGGAAAGCCATCCGGCCGCTGCAGCCGAGTTCGATGCGTTCCTGGGCATGCTGCCGCGCAAGGTCGCCGGCCACCGCCTGCAGCACGCCCTGGAAGTGCGCAACCCCGCCGCGTGGACGCCGGAGCTGTTGGCCGCCGCCCGCGCCCACGGTGCCGCACTGGTGTTCAGTGGCTCGGACGAGTACCCCAGCTTCGCCGACCCGACCACGGACTTCATCTATGCACGGCTGATGCGCTCGCGCGCCAACCTGCGTGCCGGCTACCCGGCGCGGGCCATGGAGCAGTGGTGCCTGCGGGCGATGCGGTGGGCACGCGGCGAAGACAATCCGGACCTTCCCCACCTCGCCGGCGACGTCGCCGCGCAACCACCGCGCGAGGTCTATGTGCTGTTCATCGGTGCCGCCAAGCAGCGCAATCCGGGCGCGGCGATGGCGCTGCGCGACCAGCTGCAGCAGCTCGGCGGCGGGTGACCGCTCAGCGGTGATGGCGGCGTGCTGCCAACGTCGCGTCCAGCCACCACAGCAACGCACCGACCACGCCGAACACCAGCCCGACGGCCAGCGCATTGCGCACGACCAGCGCGATGCCGAGCGCGCTGAGATCCAGGAACGGGTATGGGTATTGCCCGCTGAGCCGCCCGACCAGCAGCGCCCAGCCGAAGTAGACGGCCGGGAACGCCAGGACGGCCAGCAGCCCGCGCCGATGCAGGCCGCCATGCGGGCCGGCCAGCCAACCCAGCAGGTACAGCACCGGCACCGCGTAGTGCAGGCCGGTGTCCGCCCACCATTGCGCCCCCTGCGGGTGCCACAGGGGGCGCAGGACGATCACGTAGATCACCCCGGTGATGCCGATGAACAGCGCCACCGCGGCGCGTGGGACCGGCCCGGCCAGCCCATCGCGACGGCCGCAGGCAACGGCCAGGCACACCGCGGCCACGCCGATGTTGCTGAGGATGGTGAAGTACCCCAGGTAGCGCAGCGTGGCCTCGGCCGTCCCCAGGCCCGGGACGCGCAGCAGCAACTGGTACTGCAGCAGCAGCGAGGCCAATGCCACCGCGGCGGTGAGCGCGGCCCAGCCGCGCAGCGCGGGAGGCGTCATGGGCGCGACGTAATCGCTGTGGGGAGGTGTCATGGCCGCAGGATGCCACGGCCCGGCGAAGATCGGGGGAAGCGTCCGTCACGGCGTGGCTTGTCGCACAATAGGCGGATGCCGATGACCGATACCCGCAGAGCCCTGCTGCAAATCCATTTCTGTGTGCTGCTGTGGGGCATCACTGCCATCCTCGGCAAGCTGATCACCCTGCCCGCCCTGCCACTGGTGTGGTGGCGGATGCTGCTGGTGGTGGCGATGCTGGCCCTGGTGCCGCGGGTGTGGCGTGGGCTGCGCCAACTCTCGCCGCGATTGGTCGCCGGCTATTGTGGCGTCGGCGCGCTGGTCGCCCTGCATTGGCTGACCTTCTATGGGGCGGTGAAGCTGGCCAATGCCTCAGTGGCCGCCACCTGCATCGCGCTGGCGCCGGTGTTCACCGCGGTGATCGAACCGTGGGTGGCCAAGCGTCCCTTCCAGTTCCGCGAACTGGCCTTCGGCATCCTGGTCCTGCCCGGTGTCGCCCTGGTGGTCGGTGGCGTGCCCGATGGCATGCGCCTGGGCGTGCTCATCGGCGCCCTGTCGGCGCTGCTGGTGGCGATCTTCGGCTCGCTCAACAAGCGCCTGGTCAGCCACGCCGACCCGCTCACCGTGACCGCGCTGGAACTCGGCGCGGGCACGCTCACCCTGACCCTGCTGGCACCGGCGCTGCCATTCCTGCTGCCGGCCCTGGCCAGCGATCTGTGGGTGATTCCCAACCTGCACGACGGCGTGCTGCTGTTGGCCCTGGCCGGGCTGTGCACGCTGCTGCCGTTCGCGCTGGCGCTGGTCGCCCTGCGCCACATCAGCGCCTACACCTCGCAGCTGGTGACCAACCTGGAGCCGGTCTACGCGATCCTGCTGGCGATGGTCCTGCTCAGCGAGCAGCGAGAGCTCACCCCGCTGTTCTATGCCGGCGTGGCGATCATCGTCGGGGCGGTGTTCCTGCACCCACTGCTCAACCGTCGCCGGAAGGTGCAGCACCCGGAACTGCTGGCAACGTCGGAGGCGCGCAACATCGCCGACTGACGGGGGATCGGCGTCCGCCGCCTCACTCGGCACGGACGACCCGGTTGCGCCCCTCGCCCTTGGCCCGGTAGAGCGCCGCATCGGCGCGGGCCAGGGTCTGGTCGATCGCATCGCCGTGGCGGTGCGCGACCACCCCGATGCTGATCGTCAACGGCAGGCCCAGCGGCAGATCGCATACCGCCATGCGCAGGAAATCGCACTGCAGCTCGGCGGTCGCCAGCGGGGTGTCGGGCATCAGCACCACGAACTCTTCGCCGCCATGGCGGGCGGCCAGGCCGTGCCCGGCGAAATGCGCGCGCAGCAGCCGCGCCAGTTCGGCCAGCACGTGATCGCCGGTGGCATGCCCGTAAAGGTCGTTGACCGTCTTGAAGTGATCGATGTCCAGCAAAGCGACGGCGGTCGCGCGTGGCTGCCCGTCGGCATCGACCACCGCCGCTTCCAGCGCGGCGCTCATCGCGCGGCGGTTGGGCAGGCCGGTAAGCGGATCGGTGCGGCTCTGTTCGGCCAGGTCGGCGTTCTGCTGTTCCAGCAGTTCGTTGTACTCGGCCAGACGCTGCTCGTACCAGGCACGGTCGGTCATGTGCTGCTGGATCTCGTGCGCATAGCGGCGCAGTTCCATCACCAGCGACACCTGCCGGGACAAGGCCGACAATGCATCGCGTTGGCCGCTGCTCAGCTGCCCCGGCACGGCATCGAACACGCACAGCGTGCCCAGGGGCAGGCCGTCGCTGCTCAACAGCGGCGCGCCGGCGTAGAAACGGATGTGCGGCTCATCCACCACCACCGGGTTGTCGAAGAAGCGGGGGTCGGCGCTGGCATCCTCGACCACCATCACCTGGTCCGGCTGCAGGATGGCATGGCCGCAGAACGAGATGTCACGGCTGGTTTCGGCCGCTTCCAGCAGCTGCCGTGCCTTGAACCACTGGCGCTCCTGGTCGACCAGGGTGACCGCGCCCATGCGGGTGCCGCACAGCGCCGTGGCGATCGTGACCAGATCGTCGAACGACCGCTCGCGGGGGGAATCCAGGATCTGATACCGCTGCAGCGCCAGCAGGCGCTGTGCTTCGTTGTCCGGCTTGGACGGCTTGATCATCGTGGCAGGGCAGTAGCGTGTACCTGCGCAGTCTAGCCCGAGTGTCGCGCCGTCACGTGACGCAGGGCATCACCAGTCCAGCTGCTTGGGCAGCAGGCCCTTGAGCTCGGCGTCGGTGAGGTTGCGCCACTGGCCCGGCTTGAGCGCACCGAGCTTGATGTTGTCGATGCGCACGCGGCGCAGCTGGGTGACCCGGAAGCCGAACGCCGCCGCCATCAGGCGGATCTGCCGGTTCAGGCCCTGCTGCAGGGTGATGCGGAAGCCGAACTTGGCCAGCTTGCTGGTCCGGCACGGCAGCGTGACTTCATCACGGATGCGCACGCCGCGGGCCATGCCGCGCAGGAACTCATCGGTGACCGCCTTGTTCACCGCGACCATGTATTCCTTCTGATGGCCGTTCTCGGCACGCAGGATCTGGTTGACGATGTTGCCGTTGCTGGTGAGCAGGATCAGGCCTTCGGAATCCTTGTCCAGGCGGCCGATCGGGAAGATGCGCTGCTCGTGGCCGACGAACTCCACGATGTTGCCCTTCACCGAGCTTTCGGTGGTGCAGGTGATGCCCACCGGCTTGTTCAGCGCGATGTAGACGTGCTTGCGGCCACCGGCCTTCTTGGCTTCACGGGCGCGCAGCGGCTGGCCGTCGACCAGCACCACGTCCTGTTCGCCCACCACTGCACCGGTACCGGCCGGGTGGCCATTGACGGTGACGCGGCGCTCGCCGATCAGGCGGTCGGCTTCGCGACGGGAACAGAAGCCGGTGTCGGCGATATGCTTGTTGAGTCGGGTTGTCATCGGCCCATTATCGGGCAAAAGGCGGACCGCGCTGCGTTTTTCCGCGCGCTGGCGGTTCAGGCCGGCAGCGGCTCGCCGGCGGTCGTGGTGCGTTCGCCATCGTGGATCTGGTTGCGGCCGTTGCGCTTGGCGCAGTACATCGCGTGGTCGGCCCGGCGCAGCAGTGCGGCCAGGTCGTCGCTGCCGGGCTTGAGCACCGCCAGGCCGATGCTGGCCGACACGTTCAGGCCCGGAATGCCGAGCGCCTGGGTCACCGCCGCCACCTGCTGGCGGACCGCCTCCAGCCGGGCCACCGCCGCGGCATGGCCGGCCCCGGGCAGCAGGACCAGGAACTCTTCACCGCCCATCCGGATCACATCGTCGTGATTGCGCACCGAGCCACGCAGCGCGCGCGCCACGGCGACCAGCACCTGGTCGCCCAGTTCATGCCCGAACTGGTCGTTGATGTCCTTGAACAGATCGATGTCCAGGAAGCCGATCGCCAGCGCATGCGGTTCCTGGCGCGCGCGGTCCAGATACTCTGCCAGCAAGCGCAGGCCGGCACGGCGATTGGGCAGGCCGGTGAGCATGTCGGTGTCGGCCAGCTGGCGCATTTCATCACGCTGGCGGCGCAGCCGGCCCAGCCGCAGGTTCAATGCGTACGCGGCCATCATCAGGAACCAGGTGGCGGACAGCTGCAGCGCCTCGATGCGGTAGGCCACCAGCCAGCGCGCATCCAGCGCATCGGCCACGATCATGATCCACCAGGGAGCCAGCGCCGCCAGTCCGGGCACGGCATGCGCATCACGTCGCCACAGCCCCCACAGGCCGGCGCCCAGGCACAGCGTACACACCGCCAGGAACGCCCACTCCAGTAGGAAGGCCACGCTGCCCAACCCGTCCAGCCCCCACAGCGGCACGCTCAGTCCGATCGCGATCAGCCCCCACAGCACGGCGTGCTGCGCCGGTCGCGAGCGCGGCCAGCGCCGGTCGCCGCCACTCAGTCGCCACAGGATCGGCAACAGCAGCGCCTCGCTGAATGCCGTCAGGGCGACCAGCCACCAGGAGGCCCGGTCCTGCACCGGCAGCCACGGCTCGGGGTAGCCGCTCAGCCCGCCAAGCACCGCCTGCCAGAGCACGAACACGAAACACGCCCCCACATAGACCAGGAACGAGCGGTCACGGGTGGTCGCCCAGCCCATCAACGCCGACAGCGCCAGCGCGATCGCCACCGCGATGCAGGCCGCGCGCACCAGCAGCCGGGCCGTATCGTTCTGCTGCACCGGGCTGGGCGCACCCAGCTGGATGGTCGGCACCCAGCGGGCCTTCAGCGGGCGCGTCCAGGACACGACGATGGGTTCGTGGTCGCCCTCCGCGGGCACCACCACCAGCCCCACCCCGGCGCGGAAGCGCGAATCGCGCGTGCGGGCATCGTGCATGCTGCCGCAGATCTCGCGGTCGCCGTGACTGATGCGGACCTCGCCGGTGAGGACCCCGAACACATCCACGGCCTGGGGCTTGCCCGACCAGCCGGCGGCCGGCGCCGGGATCGAGAGCACTTCCTGGTGGCGTGCCAGCACATCCGCGGTACAGGCGCGCTGCGGCGTCGTTTCATCGGTGGCCGCGCCCAGCAGCAGGAAGTCCTGCCCCACGCGCGGCGCGGCCTGCACGCCCCATGGCAACAGCCACAGCAGCAGCGCCAGCGCCACCCACCCGATTGACCCACCACCCCCGTTGCTCACGCCTGCGCCCTGCCCGCCCGTGATCGTCCGCGCACACCGTGTCCGCAACCGTCGGCGCCGATTATCGCATCATGGCATGCCCCGCCAGGCCTCGGACGGGCGACCCGCGCCTACCGGCCGCATCGCCAGCTGGGTCATCCGTTCCAGCGGAATCGGTCGCTCGATGGCATACCCCTGCAGGCCCTCCACGCCCATCTGCGCGAGCTGGTCGGCCACCACGGCCGATTCCACCCACTCGGCGACCACCATCATGTGCAGCTCGCGGCCGACTTCGGTGATCGCGCGCACCGCGGCGCGGTTGACCGGATCCAGGTTCATGTCGCGCACGAAGACGCCGTCGATCTTGAGCATGTCCGCCGGCAACTGGCGCAGATAACCGAACGAGGACAGCCCCGAGCCGAAATCATCCAGCGCCATGCGGCAGCCGCGTGCCTTGACGGCGTCGATGAAGGCGCGCGCCTGGGCCAGATTGCTGACCGCCGCGGTTTCGGTGATCTCGAAGCAGAGCTTGCGCGCCAGCCCCCGGTTGCGTTCCAGCAGATCGGTGACGAAGGCCAGGAAGCTCGGTTCAGCGATCGACTGCGCCGATACATTGACGTTGCACAGGCCCAGCTGCTGCACATGGCTGGGGCAGACCTGCAGGTGCCGGAACAACAGGGACAGCACGTGCCGGTCCAGCGCCATCCCCATCCCGTAACGCTCCACTGCGCCCATGAACTCGGCCGGTCCCTGCAGCGCACCTTCCGGGCTGCGCATGCGTACCAGCACTTCATAGTGCAGGAACTCCGGATCGCCGACCCGCTCGATGCGCTGGGCGTACAGCAGCATGCGGTTCTCGGCCATCGCACTGGAGACATTGGCCAGCCGCTCTGCTTCGCGCCGACGCTCGTCCAGCGCCATGCGGCTCTCGTTGTAGCAATGCACGCGGTTGCGGCCTGCTTCCTTGGCCGCGTAGCAGGCACTGTCGGCCGCGCTCATCAACCAGTTCACGTCCGGTGCCTCGGCGGTCACCTCGACCACGCCGACGCTGCAGCTCACGCGGGGCGCGCCGTCGCCATGGTGGACGCTGACCTGGCCCAGCGTGCGGATCACCCGCTGCAGCACCTGCTTGGCTTCTTCCTGGCCGGCGTTGGCCAGGAACAGCGCGAACTCGTCGCCGCCCAGGCGGCCGACCCAGTCCCCATCGCGCACCGCGCCCACCAGGTAGTCGGCGAAACTGCGCAGCAGCTGATCGCCGGCGGCATGGCCGAGCCCGTCGTTGACCAGTTTGAAGTAGTCCAGATCGATGTAGCACAGTGCATGGGTCCCGCCCTCGGCGCGCACCGCCAGCAGCGCCTCCTCGAGCAACCGCTCGATCTCGCGCCGATTGATCAGGCCGGTCAACGGGTCGTGGCTGGCGTGGTGTTCCACCTCGCGCGCCAGCGCGTGGTTCTGCGAGACATCTTCGACCAGCGCGAACACCGTGGGCGCACGTGCCCGGGTATGCACCACCGTCCCGCTCCAGCGCCCCCACATCAGGCTGCCATCGGAGCGCAGGAAGCGCAGCTCGCCCGGGCGCAGCTGCCGGGGCCAATCGATCCTGCCGTGGGCGTCCAGGATCAGCTCGCCTTCCACCAGCAGATCGGCCAGCGACAGACCCAGCAGCGCCTCGCGCCGGTGGTCGAGGATATCGGCCATGGCCTGGTTGGCCTCGACGATGCCGCCGTCTTCATCGAGTTTGAGCATCCCGACCGTGGCCTGGTAGAAGGCCGCGCGGAAACGGCTTTCCTGTTCGGTCAGGTCGTTGCGGACGCGGCGCGCCAGCAGCACCGCGATCAGGGTGATCGCCAGCACCGACAGCCCACCGACGATGAAGGTGGTCATGCGCACCATCGCCGCGGTATGCAGCAGGGCACTGGAGAACGCACGCGCCTGGTTCTGCATGCCCACGTCCAGCGCCTGCACCCGGTGCAGCAGGGCGTGCTGCACCGCTGGGCTGAGGCTGCCCGCGGCATGCCCGGCCTGGACCCGGTCGGCGATCGCCACCAGTTGCAGCAGGTCGTCGTCGGTATCGCGCCACAGGCGCACCGCGTCGCGGAAGTACGGCTGGTCGCGCAGGTAGCGGTAGGACAGGATCAGGCGGTTGATGTCGCCGTGGGCGTTTCCCCCCTCGATGAAGCCCTGGCGTGCCGCGGCGATGTCCGGATCGGCCTGCTCCAGTGCACGGCGGGCAGCGAGATCACCCAACGGCACCCGCAGTGCCTGCCGGGTCGTGCCCAGGTCCCCGGGGTCGCCAGAGGTGATGTACCGGGACAGCGCGTGGGTGGCCTGCTGCTGGCCACGCGACCAGTGGCTCTGGCCCATGATCCACGCGGTGGAGGCGGCCTGCAGTTCCTGGATCAGGGCGGAAATCCCGACCAGGCCGATCGCCGTGCCGGTCAGCAACACGAAGCGCAGGGTCAACCCCCGCATTGAATACGGTATCGCGGTGCCGCCATTCTCCCTGCGACCTCCAGACATCGCCGATCCCCCCGGGGCTGCGGATGTGGAAACTCATTCCATTGGAGCATGGTCCAACCCTGAGGCTAGGGCCAGCACTGTTGAAACGGCGCGAAACCCCGAGGCCGGCGCCCGGGTCCGGAAACGACGACGCCAGCCCGGAGGCTGGCGTCGATGCGATCACCCGGCGGCGATCAGAAGTTGCGCGGACCGCGCGGCTTGAAGCCGTCACGACGCGGCGGACGGTCGTTACCGCCGGGGCCGCTGCGCGGGCCACCCGGACCACGCGGCTTGCCCTGGCCGAACTTCGGCTTGAACGGCGGACGCGCCGACGGGGTCAGGTCCTCACCCGGCTCGACCTTGCGCATCTGGAGCTGCTGGCCCGAGACCCACACCTTCTTCAGGTGGGTCAGCAGGTCCTGCGGCATTTCGGCCGGCAGGTCCAGCACCGAGAAGTCGTCATGGATGTCGATGCGGCCGATGAAACGGCTTTCCAGGCCGGCTTCGTTGGCGATCGCGCCAACGATGTTGCCCGGCTTCACACCGTGCACGTGGCCCACTTCGATGCGGAAGGTTTCCATGCCCGGCTCGGCGGCACCGCGCGGGGCGATGTCACGGCGCGGCGCGCGCTCGAAGCCACCATCGCTGCCGAACTCGCCTTCCGCACGCGGCGGACGCGGACCACGATCATCTTCACGGCGCGGGCCACGCTCGAAGCGCGGCTCGAAACGGGCCGGACGCTCGCCGCGGTCGTTGCGATCGTTGCGCTGGTGCGGCGCACGCTCTTCACGGGCACCGCGCACCGGCGGGGTCAGCAGGAACGGAGCATCGCCCTGCAGCAGCTTGGCCAGCGCAGCGGCGATGTCGATCGCCGGGACGTTCTTTTCGGCTTCCAGGCGCTGCAGCAGATCGCGGTAGAACTCGGTGCCACCGGCATCGAGCGCATCGCTGATGCGGCTCATGAACTTGGTGATGCGGGTGTCGTTGACCGCGTCCACGCTCGGCAGCTGCATCTCTTCGATCGGCTGGCGGGTGGCGCGCTCGATCGCACGCAGCATGCCCTTCTCGCGCGGGGTGGCGAACAGGATCGCGTCACCGGTGCGGCCGGCACGACCGGTGCGGCCGATGCGATGCACGTAGCTTTCGGTGTCGTACGGGATGTCGTAGTTCAGCACATGGCTGATGCGCTCCACGTCCAGGCCACGGGCCGCCACGTCGGTGGCGACCAGGATGTCCAGCTTGCCTTCCTTCAGCTGGCCGATGGTGCGCTCGCGCTGGGCCTGCTGCATGTCGCCGTTGATGGCGGCCGCGGCCAGGCCACGCGCCTGCAGCTTCTCGGCAAGTTCTTCAGTGGCCGCCTTGGTACGCGAGAAGATGATCATCGCGTCGAACGGCTCCACTTCCAGGATCCGGGTCAGGGCGTCCAGCTTGTGCATGCCACTCACCCACCAGTAACGCTGGCGGATGTTGGCCGAGGTCGTCGTCTTACTGACGATGGTGACTTCGGCCGGGTTCTTCAGGTAGGTCTGCGCGATGCGGCGGATCTGCGACGGCATGGTGGCCGAGAACAGGGCGACCTGGCGGGTCTCCGGCAGCTTCTTCAGCACGGCTTCGACGTCGTCGATGAAGCCCATGCGCAGCATTTCATCGGCTTCGTCCAGCACCAGCGTCTTCAGCTCGGACAGGTCCAGGGTGCCGCGCTCGAGGTGATCGATCACACGGCCCGGGGTGCCGACGATGACGTGCACGCCACGGCGCAGGGCCTGCAGCTGCTGGCCGTAGGGCTGGCCGCCGTAGACCGGCAGCACGCGGAAGCCGGGAATGCCGGAGGAATAGGTCTGGAACGCCTCGGCGACCTGGATGGCCAGTTCGCGGGTCGGCGCCAGCACCAGCACCTGCGGCTTGGTCTGGTTGAAATCGAGGTTGGACAGCACCGGCAGCGCGAAGGCGGCGGTCTTGCCGGTACCGGTCTGGGCCTGGCCCAGCACGTCACGGCCTTCCAGCATGGCCGGAATGGTGGCCGCCTGGATCGGTGACGGGGTTTCATAACCGACGGTGGCGACGGCCTGCATCACAGCGTCGGACAGGCCGAGGTCTGCGAACAGCAGCGGCGCGGGGGATTCTTGGGACATGGGAAACTCCGAAGCACTGCCGTTTTACGCGGCAGTGAGATAAAAAAGGGGGATGGTCCGCGCTTTGGGCGCCCTTTCTTATCGCGTGCCCTGGCGCTGCTCGGTCGGAGGAGAATTCACTCACTCAGGGGGCGATGATACCGCATCGTTCCTGAACAACGTGTACAGATTGCCACGTGGATCCCGTTCTGCCGCGCGCTGGCGCACAATACGCGCCCTCCCCGGCCGGGCCCGACGCCCGCGCCCCTTCCCAGGATACCCGTTTCATGCAGACCCTCGAATTCGAACTGGACCGCGACTACGTCGAGCTCAAGCAGCTGCTCAAGCTGGCCGACCTGGTCACCAGCGGGGGCGAAGCCAAGACCGTGATCGGGGACGGCCAGGTGCTGGTCGACGGTGCGGTGGAACTGCGCAAGGCATGCAAGATCCGCGCAGGCCAGCAGGTGCAGTTCGCCGACACCGTCATCCACGTGATCGCCGACAGCGACGCGCCCTGACCTGCCCGGCCTTGCTCAGCGCAGTGTATCGCGCTGGGTCAGGTGGGCCGCGATCAACTGGCGGAACGGGGCCACGCCGTGCGCCAGCCGCAGCCCGGCCCGGCGCAGCAGCCGTGCCGGCAGGCGGTCATCGGTGTACAGCGAGGCGATCGCATTGGTCGCCTCATAGAGCGGGCGCGAGGCCAGCCGGTGCCCGCGCTCGTACGCAGCCAGGCCGGACGGTGTGGCGATATCGCGTCCCTGAGCCGCCGCCCTGCGCACGATCCCGGCCAGCCGATGCTGGCTCTGCAGCCCCAGGTTGAACCCATGGGCAGTGACCGGATGCATCCCGACGGCGGCATCGCCGATCAACGCGCAGCGATCACCAGCAAATGCGTGGGCATAGACCCCCACCAGTGGATACGCCACAGGCCTGGCCAGCGGACGCATCGCGCCCAGCCGATGTTCGAAGAAGCTGCTGATGCTGCGGCCGAAGTCACCCTCGTCCTGGGCCATCAACCCCGCGATCTGGCGCGGCGGCAGCGTGATCACCGCCGACGCCCGATCGCCGTTGAGCGGCAGCAGCGCCATGGTGCGGCCATAGCCGAACCATTCCCAGGCGGTGTGCTGGTGCGGCACCTCGATCTGCATCCGGCACACCAGCATCGATTTGCCGAAGTCGCGCATCTGCGCGCCGATCCCGAGCAGGCGGCGGGTCGCCGAGAAGCGGCTGTCGGCGGCGACCACCAGGCGCGCGGCCCACTGGCGGCCATCGGCGAGGGTGACCGTGCTGTATGTGGGGCCAGGGGTGACGGCGCTCACGCTGGCCTGGTCCACGATCTCCAGCCCGGCCTGGCCCTGCACGCTCTGCCAGGCGGCACGACGGATCAGATGATTGGGCACCAGCCAGCCCAGGTCATCTCCCGTGCGCTGGTGCGCGGCGAAGGTCAGCGCGAACGGCGAGCCGCCGTCCATCACCTTGGCGTCGCGCAGCGGGGAGATCTCGGCTGGATCGAGCTGCGCCCACAGGCCCAGCGATGCCAGGATCTGGCGGGAGGCGTGGGTCAGGGCGATCTCGCGGCCGTCGAACGCGGCTTCGGCCAGCGCCGCGCGCGGCTGCTGTTCGACCAGGGCCACGCTCAGGCCGCTATCGGCCAGCGCACGTGCGAAGCACAAGCCGGTCGGCCCGGCACCCACTACCACCACATCCACAGACTGCATGATCCCATCCTGCCGTTACGTGTCCGGTGCAGCTTAGCGCCGCGTCACCGGCGCCGTCCTTGATCTGGATCAGGGGCGCAAGCGCCGGTTCACAGCAACGCCCACAGCAGCATCAGGATCCCGAGCAGCGACACCAGCCACACCAGACTGCGCAGGTACGGCACTCCGGCGGCGTACAACGGCAGATAGATCAGGCGCGCCCAGAAATACAGCTGCACGGCCACGGCGGTGAGCCCGTCCTGGCGCTGGGTCAGCACCACCGCCAGCACCGCGGCGGCGAAGAACGGGAAGGTCTCCATGAAATTGCTCTGGGCACGCTGCAGGCGCCCGGCCAGCGGCCCCGGCGGCGGCATCGGCTGATCACGCGCGGAGGCGTTCCAGCCGATGCCGCGCTCGCGGGTGATCAACGTGGAGGGCGCGAACACGTGCACGATGCCCAGCAGCATCGACCACACCAGCATCTGGATCTCGATACTCATCTGCGCAGCTCCGGCAGTCAGGGGGTAGCGGCACGCACGCTGTAGCCGGCCAGGCGCCAGACACGGTCCTCATCGAACCGGAAGGAGACCAGTTCGCGCACCGGCTGCGCACTGTTGGCAAAGCGCGTGGGGAAACTGACGTTGATGTAGAGCCCTTCGGGCACGGTCGCCCCGGCGGCGTACTTGACCCGGGTCACCACCGGTTGGCCACGTGAGGCCAGGGCGCCAAGGCGCTGGCGATCCGCGTTGAGCTGGCTGACGAAGGCCTGCTCGGTGACCGATTTCCTGGCCACGGCCGACGCGCCTTTCCACGCTTCGCCGGCGCGGTTGCCATCCACCAGGTGCGCGACCTGCAGCGCAGCAGCGGTCATTTCAGCGTCCTGCTTCTGCACCTGCGCCTGCTGCGCGGGGCTCAGCGTCGGGCGCGCCGAGGGGGCGGCGGCGGGCGCCGGCCGGGCCGGGGCGGGCGCTGGCGTGGCCGGCGGTGGCGGCGTCTGCGCCAGCGTGGCGAAAGGCAGCAGGGCGGACAACAGCAGCAGCGGAACACGCATCAGGACACCGTTGGCTGGAAGGAACGGACCCAGTCTACGGGAAGGACGTGAGTCCTCCGTCAGTTGCGTCCGGCGGCCTCCGCCGGTGTTGGGCGGGCATCGCCGAGGGTGCGCTCCGCTGCTGCCGGCTGCTCCGGGGCCACCGTGGTCGGCAGCAGCGTGGAGACGTCGATTTCCGACAGCGGGCTCTCGTCCGGGCACGTCTCGTCGGGGAAACCAAAGCGCTGCTTCAGCGCCTGCCCGCAGCTGTTGACGGCCTCCAGCTCGCTGCCCTCGCGCTTGCACTCCTGATCGAAAGCGACCAGGAACGCATCTTTGCGGCGCACGAACGCATCCCCGCATTTGCGCATCTGCTTGATCCGCTCCAGGTCGTCCTGCACGGCATTGGTGCCATCCAGCCCGAACTGACGCAGCTCCTCGGCCGTCAACAACCGCAGGCTGCGGTTGGGCACGGTCATCATCAGGTCGGCCACGCCCACCGCCACGCCGTTGCGCTGCAGATAATCCTTCACGTTGTCGTAGACCTCGTGGAGTTCGCGGTTGAGTTCGGCACGCGAGGTCGCCTTCGAACTGATCCGCATCATGCGATGGATGCCGACCTTGCCCGAGACGAGCCGGTTGTCCCCGGCCGCGAGCACGAACACGCAGGCGCTGTGGCAGACCGAGCCTTCACGCACCCAGATGGTCCAGTTGGATTCGCCAATGCGGTCGCCGGCAACGATGGCGGCTTCGACCTGCCCACCACTGGAATCCAGGTCGAGGATGCGCCGGGAAATCCGCTGCGCATCGGCGACCACGGCCAGCCGTGCGACCAGCTCCGAGAAGCCGGGATTGATCTTGCCCACGTAACGGACGCGCAGCAGGCCGCGCTCGGCGCAGGGCTGCAGCGCGGCATCGATGCTGGCCCGGTCCAGCGCCTCCAGCGGCGCACCATCGCCGGCCTCACCGGCGTAGTCGGTGTCGCAGCTGATCCAGGCCTTGCCGTTTTCCAGCGCGGCCTGCGGCCAGCTCAGGTCGCCCCGCTTGGGCGCGGGCGGCGGCGGTGGTGGCGCGTCGGCCGCGTTGATCGACACCATGTGGTCGCCATCGGCGGTCTGTGCCCGCACCGCCTTGTCGGCGGCGGTGACATTGCCCGGGTTCTCCAGCTGGCTGCACGCGGCCAGGCCCAGGCACAACAACGGCAACCACCACGACTTGAGCAACATGGACAACCCGGAATCCTTGCAGGGGGAATGCGCGGCAGAACGAGCGCGGATGCACAGTCTAGTGCGCGACCGGCGCGGCGCGGCAACCTGTCCTGAACCGGGCGACGCCGGCCCGGCATTGCTGTCCGAAAATGGCGAGCCAGCGCCGACCGCCGGGCATAGACTGGCCCCCATGGAGACCGCCCTGCCCCTGGACCACACCGCCTGCGAAAGTGCCCGCCTCGCCCGCGATGCGCGCTTTGACGGCGTGTTCTTCACTGCCGTGCGCAGCACCGGCATCTACTGCCGTCCGGTCTGCCCGGCGCCGGCGCCGAAGCCGTCCAACGTGACGTACTACCCCACCGCAGCGGCCGCCGCGGCGGCCGGCTACCGCCCGTGCCTGCGCTGCCGCCCCGAGCTGGCGCCGGAAGCCCAGGACATACTCAACAACGAAACCCTGCAGCGCGCATTGGCACTGATCCATGATGGGTACCTGCAGGATGCGCCGGTCGCGGATCTGGCGGCACGGGTGGGCCTGAGTGCGCGCCAGCTGCAGCGCCTGTTCGTCGCCCGCCTGGGCGCCGCGCCGGCGCAGATCCATGCCACCCGCCGGCTGCTGCTGGCCAAGCAGTTGCTGACCGAAACCGCCCTGCCGGTGACCGACGTGGCCATGGCCTCGGGCTACAACAGCCTGCGCCGGTTCAATGCTGCCTTCGTGGACGGCTGCGGCATGCCGCCGACCGCGATCCGGCGCCAGCGCGGCGCCCTTACCGAGGGTGCGCTGACCCTGCGCCTGGGCTATCGACCGCCGCTGGATTTCACGGCGATGCTCGGCTTCCTGCGCCGCCGCGCGATTCCCGGCATCGAGCAGATCGGCGAGGACAGCTACCAGCGCGTGATCGGACCGCCCGAAGGGCCCTCGCTGCTGCGCGTCAGCGCAGACCCGCGCCGGCCTGAACTGCTGCTGCAGCTGGGCCAGGTCGATCCGCGTGCGATTCCGGGCATTGTCCGCCGCGTGCGACGCATCTTCGACCTGGATGCGGACCTGCGCATGGTGCATGCCACGCTGGCGCAGGATCCGCTGCTCGCCGCCGGCATCGCGCAACGCCCGGGGCTGCGCGTGCCCGGCGGCTGGGATGGATTCGAAGTCGCCGTGCGCGCCGTGCTGGGCCAACAGGTCAGCGTCGCCGCGGCGGCCACCCTGGCACGTCGGGTGGTGGACCGCTTCGGCGCCACTCTTGACGGCATGCCGACCGGGCTTGACCGTCAGTTTCCCACGCCGGAGGTGCTGGCGCAGGCTGCGCTGGAAAGCATCGGCCTGCCGCGCACCCGCGCCGCCACCGTGCGCGCCGTGGCCCAGGCGGTGGTCGACGGACGGCTCGATTTCGGTGCCGGCCAGTCACTGACCGACTTCGTTGAACGTTGTGTCGCCCTGCCCGGCATCGGCCCGTGGACCGCGCAGTACATGGCGCTGCGCGCCCTGGCGCTGCCCGATGCCTTCCCCGCGGGCGACCTGGTGCTGCAACAGGTGCTGGGCGGCGACACGCGATTGAGCGAACGCGCCACCGAGGCACGTTCACAGCCCTGGCGTCCCTGGCGTGCCTACGCCGTCCTCCACTTGTGGCATCTGGCCACCCCTGCTCCGGGAGTCACCTCATGAGCCTGCTCTACGACACCTTCGACAGCCCGATCGGCGCGCTCACCGTCGCCGGTGACAGCCAGGGCATCCATCACATCCTGTTCGAGAACAACCGGTACGACGCCAAAGGCCGCGAGCACTGGCAGCGCGATGCGCATGCACTGCGCGGCGCACGCGGCCAACTGCTGGAGTATCTGCGCGGGGAGCGCGTGCGATTCGACCTGCCGCTCGCCCCGCACGGCACGCCCTTCCAGCTGCGCGTGTGGAAGGCACTGGCCGACATCCCCTTCGGCCGGACCTGGAGCTACGTCGAACTGGCGCGGCACATCGATCACCCCACCGCCAGCCGCGCGGTCGGTGCCGCCAATGGCCGCAATCCGCTGCCGATCGTGCTGCCCTGCCATCGCGTGATCGGCGCCAGCGGTGCGCTGACCGGGTTCGGTGGTGGGCTGGAAACCAAGGCGGCCCTGCTGCAACTGGAAGCAAGACGCGAGTCACTGTTCGCGTAGCACGTCACGCGTCGACGACGACGTATGCCATCGGTTGTCTTCGACGCGTCACCACCACGCACTATCATGTCGCGATGATTTCCGTCCGCCTTCCGCTGGCGCTCGTCGCCGCTCTGTCGCTGGCCGCCTGCGCCACCGCACCCTCCACCCCGCCGCCCGCAGTCCCCGCAGCGAGTGTTGCAGCCGACGCCCCGGCAACCCCGCCCAGACTATTGCTGGTGTCCATCGATGGCCTGCGTGCGGACATGCTCGACCGCGGCCTCAGCCCCAACCTCTCGCGGATCATCGACAGCGGCGTGCGTGCGCAGTGGATGACGCCGTCGTATCCGGCCCTGACCTTCCCGAATCACTACACCATCGTCACCGGGCTGCGCCCGGACCACCACGGCATCATCCACAACAGCATGGAAGAAGCCGAACTGGGCAGCTTCCGCCTGAACCGGCGCGAGGCGGTCACCGATGCCCGCTGGTGGGGCGGCGAACCCATCTGGGTCGGCGCCGAGAAGGCCGGCGTGCATACCGCAACCCTGTCGTGGCCCGGCAGCGAGGCAGCGATCCAGGGCGTACGTCCCAGCCAATGGCGCGAATACGACAGCAAGGTGACCCTGCCCGACCGCGTCGACCAGGTGCTCCGCTGGCTCGGCCAGACCGACGCACAGGCGCCACGCCTGGTCACGCTGTACATGGAGCAGGTCGACCATGCCGGCCACGACCATGGCCCGGAGTCGCCGGAGTACGCCGCGGCGATCGGCGAGGTGGACAGTGCCATCGGCCGCCTGCTCGAAGGTCTGCAGGCACGCGGCCTGGCCGACAGCACCAACCTGATCGTCGTCTCCGACCATGGCATGGCGGCCGTGCCGGACGGCCAGGTCATCGCTACCGAAGACATGGTCGATCCCGCCATCGCCAAGGAAGTCACGGTGGGTCAGTCGGTCGGGTTTGCCCCCTTGCCGGGCAAACAGCGCCAGGCCGAGAAGGTCCTGCTCGGCGCGCACGCGCGCTACGACTGCTGGCGCCGCGACGCCCTGCCGCCGCGCTGGGCATACGGCAGCAACCCGCGCATTCCCCCGATCCTGTGCCAGATGCACGAAGGGTGGGATGCATTGACCCGTGATCGCATCGCCACGCGCAAGCCCGGCAACCGCGGTTCGCACGGTTACGACAATGCGCTGCCCTCGATGCGCGCGGTGTTCATCGCACGCGGCCCGTCGTTCCAGCAGGGCAAGACCCTGCCGGGATTCGACAACGTGGATGTCTATCCGCTGATGACCCGCCTGCTCGGCATTCCGGCGGCACCGAATGACGGCGATGCGGAGCGGCTGCTGCCTGCGCTGCGCTGACCCGCGGCCGCAACCCGGGCAAAAAAAACGCGGCGCAAGCGCCGCGTTCTTCATGGACCCGCCTGGCTGGATCAGCCGGCCTTGGCCACCGCTTTCTTGGCAACGGCCTTCTTGGCCGGCGCCTTGGTCACGGTCTTCTTGGCGACCGGCGCAGCTGCGCCCACGGCCACCTTGCTCACGGCGTGCGAGCGCGAATTGCCGTAGCTGGCGTTGTAGCGCTTGCCCTTGGCGGTCTTGCGGTCACCCTTACCCATGTCGTAACTCCTTAGTCTGAATGCTGCGAAATCTGATTACCCCGTACTGACACGGGTTCGGCGGGGCCGCCCTCTCAGGCGCCCCCGCGCACGATCGGAAAGCCTACCATGCGCGCTCTCAATGAGCACAGCTGGCGTCATGGACGTGGCCGTGGTTCAGCCGCAGATTGACCAGGTGGGCCACGCCGACCAGCACGCCACCCAAGGTCATCACCACCGCATGCGGCACCGCCGAGTGGTGCAACGGCGCATACAGCAGCCCCGCCCACAAGGCGCCCAGGCCCGGGATCAGGAAACCCAGCGCGCGCAGCGCACCATGCCGCCGCCAGCCCCAGACCAGGCTGAACAGCCCGAGCAGGGTCACGAAGCTGACCAACGCCAGCTCCACTCCGTCGCTCATCCAGACCGACAAGCCCAGCGACGGCGCTGCGGCCAACAGCACCGGGAGCACGGCACAGTGCACGGCACACAGCAGTGAACCGGTGGCACCGAAACGATCCAGCAGATGGCGAACTCGAGCGAACAGGGGCATGACTTCCAGCAGGGTCGGCGAAGCGTTATGGAATAATATAACATCAATCCCGACGCGCTCCCTGCCTCCCCCTGATCTGCCCTCCCCCGTTCCGTTACGGGATTCGCGCGCCCTACCATTGATATATTGTAACAATTGACCGAAGGCCCTTGCCCTATGCGCTCCAGCTACCTGCTGCTCAAACCCCACGCCCTGTCCCTGGCCCTTGCTGCCGCGATGCTGCCCTCATTGGCGATGGCCGCCGATGACGACGGCAGACACCGCGACCGCCACCTGACCGAACTGTCCACCGTGAAGGTCACCGCCTCGCCGCTGCAGGGCGATGCCGAGTCGCTGGCCCGCCCGGTCGACGTACTGGCCGGTGAACGCCTGGACGAGCAGAAGGCCGGCACCCTGGGCGACACCGTGGCCAAGCTGCCCGGCGTGCAGAGCACCTTCTTCGGCCCCGGCGTCGGCCGCCCGATCATCCGCGGCCAGGAAGGCCCGCGCGTGGCAGTACTGTCCAACGGCATGGGCAACATGGACGCCTCTACCGTCAGCGCCGACCATGCCACCAGCATCGAGCCGTTCCTGGCCGACCAGATCGAAGTACTCAAGGGCCCGGCCACCCTGCTGTTCGGCAGCGGCGCGATCGGCGGCGCGGTCAACGTGGTCGATGGCCGCATCGCCCGCGAACTGCCGGACCGCCCGCTCAGCGGCCGGGCCGAACTGCGTGGCAATTCGGTCAATGACGAGCGCAGCGGCATGTTCCGCCTGGATGGTGTGAGCGGCAACGTGGTGCTGCATGTCGATGGCCTGGTCCGCAATGGCGACGACTACCGCATCCCCGGCTATGCCGTGATCGATGGCCTGGAAGACCACAGCGGCCATGACCACGAGGAAGGCGACACCGACGAGCCGCGCCGCGGCCGCCTCGACAACAGTTCGGTCCGCACCCGCGCCGGCGGCGTCGGTGCCACCTGGCTCGGTGACGAGGGCTACTTCGGCATTTCGGCCAGCACCTATCGCACCAACTACGGCATTCCCAACGGCGCCCACGTGCATGCCGACGACGACCATGGTCATGACCACGATCACGACCATGGCGACGAGGAAGAAGGCGATGAGCACGATGTGCGCATCGACATGGTGCAGAACCGCTTCGAAGCCAAGGGCGGCATCTACCAGCCGACCTCGTTCCTGAAGAACATCAACCTGCGCACGGCATACACCGATTACGAACACACCGAGCTGGAAGCCGGCACCCCGGCCACCCGCTTCACCAACCGCGGCATCGAGGGCCGCCTGGAAGCGGTGCAGGAGCAGATCGGTGGCTGGGACGGCGCCTTCGGGCTGCAGTTCGGCAACAGCGACTTCGGCGCCAGGGGCGAAGAAGCCTTCGTACCGGATACCGGCACCAAGAACCTGGGCCTGTTCGTGCTGCAGGAAAAGCGGTTCGGCCCGTTCAAGCTCGAGCTCGGTGGCCGCCACGACCAGGTCAAGCTCGACCCGACCGGTGACTACCGCGCCCGCAAGTTCGACGCCACCAACCTGTCCGCCGCCGGTATCTGGACGCTCAACGACGCCGTCGACCTGCGCTTCGGGATCGACAGCTCCGAGCGCGCCCCGACCAACGAAGAGCTCTACGCCGCCGGCGCGCACATCGCCACCCGCTCGCTGGAAATCGGCGATGCCAACCTGAAGACCGAACGCGGCCAGCGCGTCGAACTGGGCATCCACACCCACAGCGACCGCGTCGACTTCTCCGCCTCGATCTACCAGACCAAGTTCAAGGACTTCATCTACCTGGCCGACACCGGCGTGGTCGAATCGCTGCCGGTGCGCCTGTGGACCCAGCAGGACGCCACCTTCAAGGGCGCCGAAGCCGAAGCCCTGTTCCATCTCTTCGAAGGCAGCGGCGGCGACTGGGACCTGCGCGTATTCGGCGATTACGTCAAAGCCGAACTGGACGGCAGCGGCAGCCGCAGCGTCGACATCGCCGTCCCGCACGGCGACCACAACCACAACTACACCGTGGACCTCGCCAACACCGGCTACCTGCCGCGCATCGCCCCGGGCCGCGTCGGCGCCGACCTGCGCTGGTCCAGGGACGGCTGGCGCGCCTCGGTCGGCGCGGTGCGCTACAGCAGCCAGAAGGACGTGGCCCAGAACGAAGACCCGAGCAACGGCTACACGCTGGTCGACGCCCACTTTGCCTACCGCTGGGACCGCACCGACAGCAACAGCTACGAAGTCTTCCTGGACGGCAGCAATCTGACCAACCGCGAAGTGCGTCCGCATACCTCGCTGCTGCGCGATTATTCCCCGCTGCCGGGTCGCGGCGTCGCCTTCGGCATCCGCGCCTACTTCTGATCGATTGACCGGGTGGACATTTGACCCGAGGGGGCCGCAAGGCCCCCTTTTTTGTGGCTTGACTAACTACGTGCATATGCACGTATCATCCTCCACCCGACCCCGGCGCCCCCTCCATGGACCCGCTGCCCCACAGCCCCTGCACCTGCTTCCGCCTGCGCCGCGCCGCCCGCCGGCTGTCGCAGATCTATGACGCCCACCTCGCTCCCGCCGGGCTCAGCCTCAACGCCTACTCCATCCTGCGCCGCGCGCCCGAACCGCGGCAGCTCGGCGAGCTTGCCGACGCGCTTGGCATGGACCGCACCACGCTCACCCGCAATCTCAAGCCCCTGCTCACCGCCGGCTGGCTTGAACAGCGCCGTGGCGAGGATGCGCGGCAGCGCCTGATCGTCATCACTCCCGCCGGCAAGGCCTGCCTGCGCCGTGCCCGGCCGCTCTGGCAGCGTGCGCAGCAGGAGGTCGAAACCACGTTCGGCCCCGCACCGACCGCACGCCTCAACACTCTGCTGGACCAACTCGACCTCGCCCTGCCTGCCGGAGCCGACGCATGAGCACGTCCACCCCCGCGACCCGGGCACCGACCATGCACTGGGGCCTGCTGGTCGCCGCCTCCGCCATCCTCATGGTCACCATGGGCGTGCGCCAGACCTCCGGCCTCTACGTCGACCCCATCCATCGCGGCACCGGGGTCAGCATCGTCGAGATCAGCTTCGCGCTGGCCATCGGCCAGTTCGTGTGGGGTGCCGTACAGCCCGTCTTCGGTGCCGTCGCCGACCAGCGTGGCGCCCTGCCCGTGCTTGTCTTCGGCGCGCTCCTGCTCGCCGCCGGCCTGCTCCTCGCGCCGCTGCTGACCAGCCCGCTGGGGATGACCTTCACCCTCGGCCTGCTGATGGCGGCCGGTGCCGGTGCCGGCAGTTTCTCGGTGCTGATCGGCGCCACCGCCCACCGCCTGCCCGCGCAAAAACGGTCCTTCGCCGCAGGCCTCATCAATGCAGGCGGCTCGCTGGGCCAGTTCGTGTTCGCCCCACTCGTCCAATGGATCATCGGCACCGCCGGCTGGGCCCGCGCCATGTTCACCATGGCCGTCATCACCCTGCTCTCGCTGCCGTTGGCCTGGCCGCTGCGGCGTCGCGCCGGCGACCATGCGCACACGGCCGGGTCCGCCGACGACGGCGGCCTGGTCGCGCAACTGCGCATTGCCGCCCGCGACCGCAGCTACTGGTACCTGCACCTGGGCTTCTTCACCTGCGGTCTGCACATTGCCTTCCTGGTCACCCACCTGCCCGGCGAGATCGCCCTGTGCGGCCTCTCACCCACCGTCGCATCGTCCTCGATCGCCCTGATCGGCCTGTTCAACGTTGCCGGCAGCCTGATCGTCGGCGCGCTCGGCCAGCGCTACCGCATGAAATACCTGCTGTTCTGGATGTACGCCAGCCGCGCCGTGATGATCGGCGTGTACCTCGTTGCACCGCCAACGCCGCTCACCTTCTACATTTTCTCCGCCGCGCTCGGCTTCACCTGGCTGGCCACGGTGCCGCCCACCGCCGGCCTGGTCGGCAAGCTGTTCGGCCCGCGCTACCTCGGGACGCTGTTCGGCCTGACCCTGCTCTCGCACCAGCTCGGTGGCTTCTTCGGGGCGTGGCTGGGCGGCCTGGCGCTGGCCCACACCGGCAATTATCTGTGGATGTGGTACGCCGACATGGCCTTGGCGGTGGTCGCAGCGTTGATCAACCTGCCGATCCGCGAGGCGCGCCTGGGCTGCCACGGGATGCCCGCACCGCGCTGAGCTCACCCGCCTTCGACATTGCCCAGCGCACGCCAACCATCGCGCGCCGAAACCGACATACCCCCTTCCGCGCCGGACAGTTGTGTCCGATGATGCGCGCATGCCTACCCAACGTGCCGACGCGGCCGCCCGCCGTGCCCAGATCCTCGACGCTGCCGATGCCGTATTCGGTCAGCATGGCGTGACCGCCCCGCTGGACCTCGTGGTCGAACGGGCGCAGGTTGGCCGCGCCACCCTGTACCGCAACTTCCCCGACCGCACCGCGCTGGTCGAGGCGCTGCTCCAGCGCACCGTCAACCGCATCGCGCGCCAGGTGCAGACCCTCGGCGATCGCGACGACGCGCTGTTCGAGGTGCTCGAAGGCATGGCCAACCGGATCGTCCAGTCGCCCGCGCTGTCGGATTACTGGCGCGCCGTCGATCCCGACCAGATACCGATCCGGGCCGCGCGCGAGACCATCTACGAACTCCTGCGCGAACCGATCGCCCGCGCCATCTCCGCCGGCCTGTGCCGCCCGGACCTGGAAACGACGGACATTTCACTCATCTCAGGCATGCTGGGAGCTGCGCTGCGTGGCAAGACGCGTGACGAACGCGCCCGGCTGGCCACGCGCGCCCTGCAATTGCTGCGTGGCGGATTGCGGGGGCCTGCCGACGGGGAGGGATGATGCCGCAGTACCTCAAGCCGGTTCCGGATTGGGAAGAGCATGAAAAGCCGACCCTGCCGGGCTCGGCCTCGATGCCGTGGCATCCGCCGCACCGCCGCCTCGCCTACGCCCTGGTTGCCCTGCTGGTCGGCATCACCGGCGGTCTGGGCAATGCGCTGGTCAGCGCCAACCTGCCGTTCCTGCAGGGCCAGCTCGGGCTGACCCCGGCGCAGGGCAGCTGGCTGGTGGCCGCCTACGCGATGGTCAACGTCACCGCCAACCTGCTCGCGTTCAAATTCCGCCAGCAGTACGGCATCCGCCTGTTCGCCGAGATCGGGCTTGGCCTGTATGCCGCGCTGGCGGTGCTGCATCTGTTCGTCGGCACCTTTGAAACCACCGTGCTGATGCGCGCGTCCAGCGGCTTTGCTGGCGCGGCCTGCAGCACCCTGGGCACGCTGTACATGCTGCAGTCGCTGCCACGCAAATACACCGGCAACCTGCTGGTGGTCGGCGTCGGCATCGCGCAGTTGGCCGTGCCGATCGCCTGGCTGGTCTCCCCTGGCCTGGTCGACACCGGGCAATGGCACAACCTGTATCTGTTCGAGGCCGGGCTGGCGCTGTGCGCGTTCGCCGCCGTGGTCGTGCTGAAGCTGCCACCGGGCGCGCAGATCAAGGCCTTCGAACCGCTGGACTTCCTCACCTTTGCCCTGCTTGCCCCCGCCGTCGGGTTGCTCGTGGTCGTACTCGCGCAGGGCTATACGCGCTGGTGGCTGGACACGCCCTGGCTGGGCTGGGCACTGGTCGCCTCGATCGCGCTGTCAACGACGGCATTCATCATCGAACACTACCGCCGCAACCCGCTGCTGCAGACCCGGTGGCTGGCCAGCCTGCCGGTGATCCACTTCATCATCGGGGCGTTCCTGATCCGCTTCCTGACCACCGAGCAGTCCTATGGCGTGGTCGGCCTGATGCGCACGCTCGGCATGGGACCGGACCAGATGCGTCCGTTGTTCGCGGTGATCCTGGCCGGCGTGGTCACCGGCATCGCCGCCAGTGCGCTGACCTTCGGACCGAAGCGGCTGATCCCGCAGCTGCTGATGGCGATCCTGCTGCTCGGCAGCGCCGCCCTGCTCGACCAGAGCCGCACCAGCCAGGACCGCCCCCACGACTTCTTCGCCAGCCAGTTCCTGGCCTCGGTCGGCGCCGGCATGTTCATGGGGCCGTTGATCATGCTCGGCATCACCCAGGCATTGAAGCAGGGCGTGGACCACATGATCACCTTCCTGGTCACGCTCTCCATCACCCAGACCCTGGGCGGCCTGGCCGGTTCGGCGGTACTGGGCACCTATCAACTGCATCGCGAGCAGGTGTATTCCGGTGCGCTGGTCAGCCAGCTCGATCCGGCTGACAACGTGGTCGCGCAACGCCTGAAACAGCAACAGCAGCTCTACGCCAGGCTGATCACCGACCCGGTGCAGCGCAGCGCGCAGGGCACCGCGCAGCTGGCGCAGATCACCCGCCGCGAAGCCAACGTGCGCGCCTTCAATGATGTGTTCGCACTCAGCGGCCGCGTCGCCCTCGCCTTCCTTGGCTGGTTGCTGCTGCTGGCGGTCCGCACCGCCGTGCTCAAGCAATGGCGCAAACGCCACGCGCCGACACCTCCCCTTTCCGCGCCGACGCCTGGCAGCGTCGCGCCCCGATGAGCCCGCCCATGTCGACCCAACCCCCACACGACGACACCGCCCCGGAAAACGTCAACCCGCCGCCGCCGACCGACGCCGCGCCCGCCCCTGCGCCGCCGCCCGCAGCCGCGCCCTCGGGCGTGCCCAAGTACCTCAAGCCGAGCCTGCGCAGCGTGATCATCATGATCGTGATCGCACTGATCGGCATCGCGCTGATCCTGCGCGCGTGGTCGCTGTGGCCGTTCGAAACCTCGCGGGTGACCACCGACAACGCCTACGTCCGCGGCCAGATCACGGTGCTCGCGCCACAGGTCAACGGCTATGTCACCGAGGTGCTGGTCAAGGACTTCCAGCACGTCAAGCAAGGCGAACCGCTGCTGCGCATCGACGACCGCATCTACCGCGAGAAAGTCGTCCAGGCCGAAGCTGACCTGGACAGCGCCAAGGCCGCGCTGGCCAACTCCGATCAATCGCAGGCGCAGAACCGCGCGCAGATCCAGGCGGCCCAGGCCAACCTCTCCGCCGGCCAGGCCGAACTCTCGCGCTCGCGCACCGAACTCAAACGCTACGAAGAACTCGCCGCCCAGCAGCTGGTCGCCCTCAACGACCGCGACAAGTTTCGCACCACCACCCAGTCCGCGCAGGCCAGCGTGCTGCAGTCGCAGGCACAGATCCGCATCGCCGAAGAAACCCTGACCTCCACCCAGGTCGCCCGCAAGGGCCTGGAAGCCCGCGTCGAAACCGCCCAGGCCCAGCTGGAACTGGCGAAGATCGATCTTGCCAACACGGTGATCCAGGCCCCGCGCGACGGCCAGGTCAGCGAAGCCTCGGTGCGCCTGGGGCAGTACGTCACCGCCGGTTCGCAGCTGCTGTTCCTGGTCCCCGATACCCTGTGGGTGGTCGCCAACTTCAAGGAAGGGCAGACCTGGAAGATGCGCATCGGCCAGCCAGCCACCTTCTCCGTGGATGCCTTCGACGGCCAGAAACTGCATGGCCACATTGAACAGATCGCCCCGGCCACCGGCTCCGAATTCAGCGTCCTGCGCCCGGACAACGCCAGCGGCAACTTCACCAAGGTCGTCCAGCGCCTGCCGATCCGCATCGCCATCGACCCCGATCAACCGCTGGCCCCGCGCCTGCGCCCCGGCATGTCGGTGATCGTCAGAGTGGATACCGCCGCCGAAGGGCGAGAGCCGACCGCTGCGAAGCCCTAACGCGCCCGCGCGCAGAGCGCCATCGCCTTCCCCACCCCGGTCCGAAACCGTCGGGAAGCGGGTCGGGCAGCCTGGAACGGGACCGTTGCAGCGGCATGGATGCGGCTCACGAGCCCCCATGGATGGGTTTACGGCGCGTCCCGCTCCAGGCTGCCCGGCTCGCTTCGGTTGAGGGGAACAGAGTGGCCGCTTTACACCTGCTCTGGCGCGGAAACGAAAAAAGCCGCGCAGATGCGCGGCTTTTCACCATCAATAGCGTACCGACCAACGGTCGGTACCTACCGGCCGATGCAGCACCCCCCGATCGGTACCTACCGGCCGATGCAACTCCACCCGGTCGGCACCTGCCTTACCCGGCACACCGCGCGCACAGCCCGTGCACTTCCAGGGTCTGCGCCTGCGGCTGGAAGCCCAGCTCCTTCGCCCGCTTCTCCAGCTGACTGACAATCTCCTTGTCCTCCAGTTCCACCGCGCTGTGGCAGCTGTTGCAGATCAGGAACGGCACCGAATGCTGCGCACTGCTCGGATGGTGGCACGCCACGAAGGCATTCACCGACTCCAGCTTGTGCACGAAGCCATTGGCCATCAGGAAATCCAGCGCGCGGTACACCGTCGGCGGGGCGTCCGCACCGACGCCCTTGCCATTGCGCACCCACTCCAGCAACTCATACGCCTTGACCGGCTTGCCGGCCTCGGCGATCAGGCGCAGCACGTTCGCGCGGATCGGCGTCAGCCGCAGTCCGCGTTCCGAGCACACGCGTTCGACCACCTTCACGAAGTCGGAAGCATCGTGAACATGATGGTGCGGAGCGGTACAAGCGGTCTTTGCGGACATGCGCGGTCTCCTGTGGTCAGGCCGTCGGTACTTTAGTGAGTGCGGCCTCGATGCGTTTCAAGGCCTCTTCACGCCCGGCCAGGAACACCGTCTGCGAGATGTCCGGGCTGACCTGGGTGCCGGTGATGGCCACGCGCAGCGGCTGCGCCACCTTGCCCATGCCGATCTCCAGCGCCGTGGCAACGTCGTGCAGTGCTGCCGAGACGCTCTCCACCGTCCACTCGCTGGCCGCGCCCAACAGCTCGCGGGCCTTGCCCAGCGCCAGTTCCGCGCCCGGCTTGAAGTGCTTGGCCACCGCCGCGTCGTCGTACGCGGTCAGCGGCTGGTACCAGACCACCGCCTTCTCGGCCATTTCCTTCAGCGTCTGAACGCGGTCGCGCAGCGCCACTACTACGTCCGCCGGCGCAGGACCAGCCCTCAGATCCAGGCCCAGCTTGTTCAGCTGGTAGACCAGGTGCGGGGCGATATCCGCCGGCGCTTCGGTCTTCAGGAAGTGCTGGTTGACCCAGCCCAGCTTGGCCATGTCCAGGCGCGCCGCCTTGGAGTTGCAGTTGGTCACATCGAACAGATCGATCAGCTCCTGGCGGCTGAACAGCTCCTGGTCACCATGCGACCAGCCCAGGCGGGCCAGGTAGCTGAGCAGTGCATCGGGCAGGTAGCCGGCGTCCTTGTACTGCATCACGTCGGCCGCGCCGGTGCGCTTGGACAGCTTGGCGCCCTGCTCGTCCAGGATCATCGGCATATGGCCGAACTTCGGCACCGGCGCGCCGATGCCTTCGTACAGATTGATCTGGCGCGGGGTGTTGTTGATGTGGTCGTCGCCGCGGATGACCTCGCTGATGCGCATGTCCCAATCGTCCACCACCACCGCGAAGTTGTAGGTGGGGAAGCCGTCCGGACGGAAGATCACCATGTCGTCCAGCTCGCTGTTGGCGATCTCGATGCGGCCCTTGATCAGATCGTCGAACACCACGGTGCCCTCAAGCGGATTCTTGAAGCGGATCACGCGGTTCGGATCATCCTTGTACGGCAGGCCCAGATCGCGTGCGGCGCCGTTGTAGCGCGGCTTTTCCTGCCTGGCCATGGCGGCCTCGCGCATCGCGTCCAGTTCTTCCTTGGTTTCGTAGGCGTAGTACGCCTTGCCCTGCGCGACCAGCTGCTCGGCTACTTCCTGGTAACGGGCCACGCGCTGGGTCTGGTAGATCGGGCCTTCGTCATAGCCCAGGCCCAGCCACTCCATCGCCTCCAGGATCGCGTCGATCGCGCCCTGGGTGCTGCGCTCGCGGTCGGTGTCTTCGATGCGCAGCACGAACTCGCCGCCGCGGTGGCGGGCCTCCAGCCAGCAATACAACGCCGTGCGGGCGCCACCGATGTGCAGGTAGCCGGTGGGACTGGGGGCAAAACGGGTGCGGCAGGTCATGGGGGGCTCAGGGCGGGAAACGGAATCCCGGCAATTTTACCCCGCCCCGGCCGCAAACCGGGCACTCCGTGCCCGGGTTGGCGCGGGCCGCCCTTTCCAAGCGGCCCACGCGGCAGCCCTCAGGGCGTCAGCAATGGCTTGCGCGGCAGCTTTTCATCGCGCATCGCCGCGTTGTAAACGAACGAAGCCACGATTGCCGCCGCCTGCTTCAGGTCCTCGGGCTCGGCGTGGTCCCAGGTGTCCAGGTTGCTGTGGTGGACGTTGGTGAAGTAGTCCAGCCGGTCCTGGATGAACTGGAATCCGGGCAGGCCGACGCGGTCGAACGCGATGTGGTCGGTGCTGCCGGTATTGCGGGTCGCCACGGTGGTCGCGCCCACGTCATGGAACGGGGCCAACCACGCCTCGAAGATCGGCACCGCGGCCAGGTTCTCCTGCGCGTAGATACCGCGGAAGCGGCCCGAGCCGTTGTCCATGTTGAAGTACGCCGAGAACTTGTCGTAGTCGCGCTGGCGCTGCAGGGCCCCGGTCGGCTCGCGCATCGAGGCCGGCAGCTTGAGCTGCGCCGGGTCGGTCGGCTCGGGGTAGCGCGCGAAATGCCTGGACACATAGTCCTGCGAGCCGATCAGGCCCTGCTCCTCGCCACTCCACAACGCCACGCGGATGGTGCGCTTGGGCTTGGCGCCGACCGCCTTGAGGATGCGCATGGCCTCCATCATCACCGCCACACCGGCGGCATTGTCGGCCGCACCGGTGCCGGTGTGCCAGGAATCCATGTGCGCGCCCAGCATCACGATCTCATCGGCCTTGCCGCTGCCGCGGATCTCGGCCAGCGTGTTGTAGCCGGGCTGGTCCTGCTCGTCGGTGAAGCGGGCGTCGACATTCACCCGCAGCTTGACGGCCTGCTTCTGGTCGACCGCCCGCACCAGCTGGTTGTAGTGCTCGGCCATCATCGCCAGCTCGGGCACGCCGACCGGCTCACCCGCCTTGCGCGAACCACCGCCGCCGACGCGGATGATGCCGTTGTCCCAGCCGCTGATGCTGATCGTGGCCAGCACGCCCTGCTCGGCGAAGAAGGCGTTGGTGGCGCGGGTCAGCTCCTGCTTCTCCAGGTATTCCTTGGCCTTCTTGGCACGGTCGGCCTTGGCATCGGCGACGTCCTTGGGCACCGCGAACACCTGCAGCTCGGCCAGGCCGGCATCATCGTGGCGGTGCGAATCGGATTGGGTCGCCCGCTCGTAATCGCGCGCATCGTTGAGCAGCAGGATCTTGCCGGCAAGCTTGCCTTTGTACTGATCCAGGTCGGCCAGCTTCTTGATCTCGACCTTGATCACCTCGCCTTCCACGGGACCATGGGTGCCGGGGGTCCACGCTTTCGGCAGCGCATACAGCGGCGCCACGCGCGGGCTCAGCAGTTCCACGCTGGCGTTGCTGAACTCCCAGCCGCGGCCGAACGCATCGAAGGCCTCGTCATGCACATTGACCAGGCCCCACTCGTTGAACTTGCTGCGGGTCCAGGTATTGGCCTCGCCCATCGCGGGGGAATTGGTCAGCCGCGGACCGATCTGCTCGGTCAGATGGCTGAAGGTCGCCATCACCTGTGACCGGTGGAAGGCTTCCTGGCGGATGCGGCTGACCATGTCCAGGTCCACCGTTTCCTTCGTCTGTGCATCGGCGACGCCGCTCAATGCCAATGCCACGCTCAACATGCCCCACTTGAACACGATTACCCCCGCCTCTCGGCCAGACCACGAACAATCCCCGAGTCTATCCAGCACGGGCCCGGTGCCCCCGGGCCAAGAGTCATGGTCATTCCATCCAGCCGTACCAGAGCTGGCTGCGGGTGGGCAGCACCAGCAACCAGCGGCTGCGGTCCACCGAGGCGCTGGCGTAGACCGGCGCATGCACCGGCCAGTCGCCGGGCAAGCCGCGGATGCCGATCTCATGCAGGGCCCGGGCACCCTCGCGCCACGGCCGATACGCGCCACACCAGTGCGGCAGCGGCAGGCGCCCGCGCGCCTGCCGTGCCTGTTGCAGGAAGCGCAGGCCGTCCCTGGCGATCGCTTCGCAGGTGGCTGGGGCCAATCCGAAGCGCAGCAGTCCCGGCGTCTGCGGAGCGCCGGGCAGCGCCAGCAACGGCGAGGGCCAGCCCGGTGCCTCGCCCAGCAGCGAGGCCACCTCCAGTCGGGCGGGCAGCGCCCGGCGCACGCGTTCGTGCAGACAGCGGTGCAAGCTCATGGTCGTTCCTCAACTCAGGCGCGCGCCGAGCTCGTACCAGTCGACCCGGCGGGTCACCCACATCACCGCGGCCAGCACGGCGAACAGCAGCAGCGAGCCCATCAGCAAGGCGTTGTTCTCCGAGATCAGCAGCCCATACAGGGCGCCGTACAGGGCGCTGAGCATCACCGCAAAGCCCAGGCCGCGTTTCCAGCTTTTCAGTACGCCGGAGAGATACACCGTCTGGATGCCGATGCACGCCAGGGCCGAGAGCGCGTAGGCCTGCCAGAACGCGATGTGCTCGGAAAGGCTGAGCAGCAGCAGGAAGAAGATCGCCAGCGCCAGGCCGACCATCAGGTACTGCAGCGGGTGGATGCGCAGCTGCTTGATCAGCTCGAACAGGATGAAGCCGACGAAGGTGAGCAGGATGAAGAGGATGCCGTACTTGCTGGCACGATCGGCCTGGGTATACACGTCGACCGGATTGACCAGTTCCACGCTCACGGCTTCGGCATCGATGTCCGGGCGGTTGCGCAGCTGGTGCTGGGCACGCGAGGCCAGCGAGGACACCGCCCACTGTGCATCAAAGCCCTGCGCATCGACCTTGCGCTCGTTGGGCAGGAAGCTGCCACCGAACAGCGGATGCGGCCACGGTGAACGCAGTGCGATGCGGCTGTCGTCGCCGAGCGGCACCACCGACAGCGACCGGGTGCCATCCAGCACCAGTTCCAGCTCGACCTTGCTGCCCTTCAGCACGCCGCCGCGTTCATCCTCCAGGCCCGGCAGGCCGACGTGCAGGCCGGTGCCGATGCCGCTGACGCCGCCGGCATCGGGCAACAGATTCAGTGCGTTGCCATCCACGCGCAGGTTCGGCGAGCCGACCAGGCCGCGCACATCGGCAATACCCACGGTCAGGAACGGCATGCCATACACGCGGCCCGCCTTGACCGGGTAGTCATCATCGGCGAAAGCGGCGGTGACCGTGGCCTTCCAGCTGTAGACCGGCACGCGGAACAGGCCGACGCGGCGTTCGTCCGGCTGCATGACGCCATCCACCTTCAAGGTGGCCGGCATCTGCAGCCACTGGCCGTGTTCCACCTGTTTTTCCTTTTTCTTGTTGCCGGCCGCATCCACCACCTCGATCTCGCGGGTGTCGGTCCACGGCACCACGCGGATCGGGCCGGTCAGGATCTGCGCGCCGGCACGGCTCTGCGCCACGCGCTGGTAAGCCTCATCACGGTAGGCCTCGCGCTCGCGGATCACGCCCTTGATCAGGCTTAGCGGAATCAGCAGCAACAGGATCAGCCCGCCCACGATGGCGAACCGCAACAGCATCTTCAGGGATTTCATGGCCCGTCCTCGGTTGGGAGGGGGCCAGCTTCCCGCGTGCCGGTGTGCGGGGTTTGTGCCGAGTTTGAAGTCTGTGTGAAGTGGCGCGAGGTCAGCGCCGCGGCGGTATGACAGGAAGACGTACTGGCAGCCACAGCACCGCCTGCGCGCCGCCCTCTTCGCGATTGCGCAGGCTGACGCGGCCACCGTGCAGGCGCGCCACTTCCTGCACGAACGACAGGCCGAGGCCGGAGCTGCGCTGGCCGGTGCCCGGCCGCGCCAGCGAATAGAACCGCTCGAACACGCGGTCAAGCGCGTAGTCCGGCACGCCACTGCCACGATCGGCCACGGTCAGTGCGATGCCATCGCCTTCTGCGTGCGCACCGAGCGTGATGACCGTGCCCGCCGGTGAAAAGGCAACGGCGTTCTCCAGCAGATTGTTGAGCGCCTGGCGCAGCAGATAACCATCGCCCTGCACGCTCTCGGCCCCTGCATCCACCTGGATATCCACACCGGCGGCCTGCGCACGCACCGCCACCGCATCGGCAGCGGCCTGCAGCAGCGGCGCCAATGCGAGCCGCTCGTGCTTCTGCAGCCAGCCGTACTGCTCGACCTCGGCCAACGCCAGCAGTTTGTCGATGGTTTCGGTGAGGCGCTGCGCCTGGCCTTCGATGCTGCGCGCGAAATGCGCACGGTCGGCATCCGGCAACGGTTCCTGCAACAGTTCGGCCGCGCCGCGGATCGCCGCCAGCGGGCTCTTCATTTCATGCGTCAACGACTGCACGTACTGCTCGACGTAGGCCTTGCCTTCCAGCTTGCGGCGCATGGTTTCCAGCGCCTGGCCCAGGTCGCCGATCTCATCACGGCGCGGCTTCGGCGGCGGCACCGGTTCACCGGCGCTGACCGCCTTGGCATAGCGGTTGAGCCGGTTCACCCCGTGCATCAGCCAGGCGGTCATCAGCAGGCCGATCAGCGCTGACAGCCCGATCAACCACGCGCCACGCTTCATGATGGCGCGCTGGCTGGCCGCGATGAAGGGATCGATGCTGCGGTTGGGCTGGGCCAGGCTGAGTACGCCGATCAAGCGGCGCCCATCGGCGGGATCGAAGATCGGCGCGGCCACGTGCATCACCGAGTGGGTGTCATCACCGGGCGTTTCCGGGCTGGAGCGCGCCCCATACTCGCCGCGCAGGGTGCGGTAGACATCGTTCCAGCGCGAGTTGTCGCGGCCGGTATCGCGGCCGGTCGAGTCATACACCACGATGCCCTTGGCATCGGTGATGGTGACCTGGTAATCCAGCGTACGCTTGGGAAAGCGCCACACCATCGCCTTGGGGTCGCGCCGCTGCGCACGCGCCAGATCGGCGACAAAGCGGCCGTCGCGGATATGCCCGGCCTTGAGATCGGCCGCCGCCATTTCCGCCAGCACGTTGGCCGCATCGACCAGGGTGGACTCCATCGCCTGGCGCACGCCCGGCTTCACTTCGTTGACGAAGATGCGCATCACGAAGAACGCGGCGATGCCCACGATCAGGAAGAAGCCCAGGAACAGTTTCAGGCCCAGCCGCATGCCTACACCTCCAGTGCGTAGCCCAGGCCACGGTGGGTGCGGATCGGGTCGGCCTCGGCGCCAGCGGCGCGCAGTTTGGCGCGCAGGGTCTTGACGTGGGTATCGACGGTGCGGTCGGCACTGTCGGCATCGCTGTCCCAGCCACGGTCCATCAGCTGGGCGCGGCTGAGGATCGCCCCGGGCCGCTGCAGCAGGGCCGCCAGCAGCGCGTACTCGTAGCGGGTCAGGTCCAGCGGCTGATCACCGAAGCGGATCCGGCTGCCCTCACGGTCGATCGCGAAGCGGCCGTGCTGCTGCCAGCCCGAGGTTTCGACGGGGGCAACGGTACGGCGCAGGCGTGCGCGGACGCGCGCCACCAGCTCGCGTGGCGAGAACGGCTTGGCCATGTAGTCGTCCGCACCCAGTTCCAGGCCGAGCACGCGGTCGAATTCGTCGTTGCGGGCGGTCAGGAAGATCACCGGCACCTCGCTGAAGGTACGCAGGGTGCGGCAGACCTCGAAACCGCTCATGTCCGGCAGGCCGACATCCAGCACCACCACGTCGAAGGCCTGCTGGCGCAGCCGCGCCAGTGCCTGGCCGCCGAGCAGGCAGTGCTCGGCGCCGTAGCCTTCGCTGCGCAGGGCATACAGAACGGTATCGGCGATGGCGGTTTCGTCCTCGACCACCAGGACGTTGTGCAGGGGGTGGCTCATGCGCGCAGCATAGCCGCTGGGCCCGCCGCCCCGTACACTGCGCCGATGAATTACCGCCACGCCTTCCATGCCGGCAACCATGCCGATGTGCTCAAGCACATCGTGCAGCTTGCCCTGCTCGACACCTTCAAGCGCAAGGACAGCCCGTTCTTCGTGCTGGACACCCACGGCGGCGCTGGCCGCTACCTGCTGGCCAGCGAGGAAAGCCGCAAGACGCTGGAGGCCGAAGACGGCGTGATGCGCCTGATGGCCCAGCCGCAGCTGCCGGCCGTGGTCGAGCGCTACCTGAAGGCGGTCCAGGCCGACAACCCGGTCGGGGCGATGATCAGCTACCCCGGCTCGCCGCTGCTGACCGCCCAGACCCTGCGCGAACAGGACCGCATGGCCGTGTGCGAGGTGCAGGATGCCGAGGCCGCGGCGCTGAAGGCGCTGTTCGCCCATGACAGCCGGGTCGGCGTGTACCACGCCGATGGCTATGCCCAGAACAAGAAACTGCTGCCACCCAAGGCCAACGGCGTGAAGATCGGCCGCGGGCTGGTCCTGATCGACCCGCCCTACGAGGGGCAGGACGCCGAATACCAGGCCATCCTGGCCTCGGTGACTGAAATCCTGGGGCGCTGGCCGCAGGCCAGCTTTGCGATCTGGTTCCCGATCAAACAGCGCCGGACCATCCTGCATTTCCTGCGCAAGGCCTGCGCCCTGCCGGTGAAGTCGGTGCTGACCGCCGAGCTGCTGATCCGCCCGGACGACTCCCCGCTGCGGCTCAACGGCAGCGGCATGCTGCTGCTCAACCCGCCGTGGCAGTTCGACCAGGTGCTGGCCCCGGCGATGCCGGCGCTCAAGCAGCACCTGGGCGAGGCCGGCGCCTCGACCCGCCTGCAGTGGCTCAAGCAGGCCGAATGACCCCCTGACGCCCAGGCCGGTACCCGGCCTGGCCGGCGCTTGCGGTCCGGCGCGGCGTGAGTGATCCGTTCACGGAACGCTGCCCCCGGAATGCGAGAATCCGAAGACCACCAAGGAATCACCGGTATGGCTACCCGTAACCGCATGCCGCCCTGGCACGAGATTTTCAAGGCACCCAGTGGCCACGAGCTGCTGATCCGCCCCATCCGGCCCGAAGACGGCCCGCCGCTGCATGCCGCGTTCAGTCTGTTCGGTCCGGAAGAGATCCGCGACCGCTTCCTGCAGTCGGTGACCGAACTGTCGCCGGAGACGACGCAGCGCCTGACCCATCCCAATCCCAAGAGCGAAATCACCCTGGTCGCGGCCGAGTCCCTGCCCGCCGGTGAAGCCGTGGTGGGTGCGGTCGCGCGCGCCTCGATCATCCCCGGTACCCGCGAAGCCGAGTACGCGATCCTGGTCAGCCGCTTCCTGGTCGGCCAGGGCCTGGGCCGGCAGCTGATGCGCAAGCTGGTCAAGTGGGCGCGTGGCAAGTACCTGGACCGGCTGTACGGCGACGTGGCCGAAGAGAACGAGCCGATGAAGCAGCTGGCGGCCTCGCTGGGCTTCCAGCCGATCCCGCACCCGAACGGCACGCCGGGCCTGGTGCGCATGGTGCTCGAACTGGACAGCTGAAACGGGGCGCGTGGCCACGCCCTGATCGGTAGCGCCGGCCACTGGCCGGCTCCCGAACATCATGCATCACCTGGAGCCGGCCAGCGGTCGGTACTGCCGGCAACGGGATCGTCCCTACGCTTGCCGCCGCCGGATGACACGGCCGCCACGTTGCGGTCTGCTAAAATCGGCGGTTCATGTCACGCACCTCCTATCCCGTTCCGCCGCTGCCACGTCCTGGACAGCTCCGCGCCTGGTGGCGCGCTCCCGCTTCGGCGACAGCGCTGGCGTGGTACATCGCCCGCGCGGCACAGTCGCACGACGGGCCGTTGCTGGTGGTCGCGCGCGACAACCACGGCGCGAACCAGATTGAAGCGGACCTGCACACCCTGCTGGGCAGTGCCGGCGACGTGCCGATCGTGGCCTTCCCGGACTGGGAAACCCTGCCCTACGACGCCTTCAGCCCGCACCCGGACATCATCTCCCAGCGCCTGGCCGCGCTGCACGCCCTGCCGTCGCTCAAGCGCGGCATCGTGGTGGTGCCGGTGCAGACGCTGTTGCAGCAGCTGGCCCCGCTCAAATACGTCATCGGCGGCAGCTTCGATTTGACCGTCGGCCAGCGTCTGGACCTGGATGCGGAGAAACGCCGCCTGGAATCGGCCGGCTACCGCAACGTCCCGCAGGTGATGGATCCGGGTGATTTCGCCGTGCGTGGCGGCCTGCTCGATGTCTACCCGATGGGTGCCGAAGCGCCACTGCGGGTGGAGCTGCTTGACGAAGACATCGATTCGATCCGCGCCTTCGATCCAGAGTCGCAGCGCTCGCTGGACAAGGTCGAGGCCGTGCACATGCTGCCCGGCCGCGAAGTGCCGCTGGACGATCTCAGCGTCGCGCGGGTGCTCAACACGCTGCGCGAACGCTTCGACGTGGACACCCGGCGCAGCGCGCTGTACCAGGATCTCAAGGCCGGTATCGCGCCGGCCGGCATCGAGTATTACCTGCCGCTGTTCTTCGACCAGACCGCGACCCTGCTCGATTACCTGCAGCCCAATGTGCTGCCGGTGCTGGCGCCGAATGTGTTCGACGCGGCCGCCGCCTTCTGGGCCCAGACCCAGAACCGCTATGAGCAGCGCCGCCACGATGTCGAGCGCCCGCTGCTGGCCCCGGAAGAGCTGTACGCCAGCCCCGAACAGCTGCGCGGCACGCTCAACGGCCTGGCCCGCGTGGAAGTATGGCCGCCGGATCACGACCGCATCGGCGATGCGCAGCCGCTGGGCGACCAGCCGCTGCCACCGCTGCCGGTCGCCGCACGCGATGCGCCGGCGGGTGAGGCACTCAAGTCCTTCATCGGTCATTACCCGGGCCGGGTGCTGATCGCCGCCGATTCCGCCGGCCGCCGCGAAGCCCTGCTCGAAGTCCTGCTCGCCGCTGAGCTCAAGCCGCCGGTGGTCGCCGACCTGCCTGGCTTCCTGGCCGACGACAGCGTGCGCTTCGGCATTACCGTGGCACCGCTGGAAGATGGCTTCGCGCTGGAGAACCCGCCGATCGCGGTGCTCACCGAGCGCCAGCTGTTTCCAGAGCGTGCGGGGCAGCAGCGCCGCAGCCGCCGTGCCGGACGCGAACCGGAAGCCATCATCCGTGACCTCGGCGAACTGAGCGAAGGCTCGCCGATCGTGCATGAAGACCACGGTGTCGGCCGTTACCGCGGTCTGATCGTGCTCGATGCCGGCGGCATGCCCGGCGAGTTCCTGGAAATCGAATACGCCAAGGGCGACCGCCTGTATGTGCCGGTCGCCCAGCTGCACCTGATCAGCCGCTATTCCGGTGCCTCGCCTGAAACCGCGCCGCTGCATTCGCTCGGTGGCGAGCAGTGGACCAAGGCCAAGCGCAAAGCCGCCGAAAAGGTCCGCGACGTTGCCGCCGAACTGCTGGAAATCCAGGCGCGCCGCCGCGCGCGTGCCGGCCTGGCGCTGCACGTGGACCGCGCGATGTACGAGCCGTTCGCGGCCGGGTTCCCGTTCGAGGAGACGCCCGACCAGCTCGCCGCGATCGACGCGACCCTGCGCGATCTGGCCAGCAGCCAGCCGATGGACCGCGTGGTATGTGGCGACGTCGGCTTCGGCAAGACCGAGGTCGCCGTGCGCGCCGCGTTCGCCGCTGCCAGTGCAGGCAAGCAGGTGGCCGTACTGGTGCCGACCACGCTGCTGGCCGAACAGCATTACCGCAACTTCCGCGACCGTTTCGCCGATTGGCCACTGAAGGTGGAGGTGCTCTCGCGCTTCAAATCCACCAAGGAGATCAAGGCCGAACTGGAGAAGGTCGCGGCCGGCACCATCGACGTGATCGTCGGTACGCACCGGCTGCTGCAGCCGGACGTGAAGTTCAAGGACCTGGGCCTGGTCATCGTCGATGAAGAGCAGCGTTTCGGCGTGCGCCAGAAGGAGGCGCTCAAGGCGATGCGGGCCAACGTGCACCTGCTCACGCTGACCGCCACGCCGATCCCGCGCACGCTCAACATGGCCATGGCCGGGCTGCGCGATCTGTCGATCATCGCCACGCCGCCGCCGAACCGGCTTGCGGTCAAGACCTTCATCACCGCCTGGGACAACGCGCTGCTGCGCGAGGCGTTCCAGCGCGAACTGGCCCGTGGTGGCCAGCTGTACTTCCTGCACAACGACGTGGAGAGCATCGGCCGCATGCAGCGCGAGCTGGCCGAACTGGTGCCCGAAGCCCGTATCGGCATCGCGCACGGGCAGATGCCCGAGCGTGAGCTGGAGCGGGTGATGCTGGACTTCCAGAAGCAGCGCTTCAACGTGCTGCTGTCGACCACGATCATCGAATCGGGCATCGACATCCCCAACGCCAACACCATCATCATCAACCGCGCCGACCGCTTCGGCCTGGCCCAGCTGCACCAGCTGCGCGGCCGCGTCGGTCGCTCGCACCACCGTGCGTACGCCTACCTGGTGGTGCCGGACAAGCGTGCGATGACGCCTGATGCCGAGAAACGGCTGGAGGCGATCGCCTCGATGGATGAGCTCGGCGCCGGCTTCACCCTGGCCACCCACGATCTGGAAATCCGTGGCGCCGGCGAACTGCTGGGCGAAGACCAGAGCGGGCAGATGGCCGAAGTCGGCTTCAGCCTCTACACCGAGCTGCTCGAACGTGCGGTACGCAGCATCCGCCTGGGCAAACTGCCGGACCTGGATGCCGGCGAAGAGGCCCGCGGCGCCGAGGTCGAGCTGCACGTGCCGGCCCTGATCCCGGACGACTACCTGCCAGACGTGCACACCCGCCTGACCCTGTACAAGCGCATCAGCAGCGCGCGCGACAGCGGTGAGCTGCGCGAACTGCAGGTGGAGATGATCGACCGCTTCGGCCTGCTGCCGGATCCGGCCAAGCACCTGTTCGCGATCGCCGAGCTCAAGCTGCAGGCCAATGTGCTGGGCGTGCGCAAGCTGGAGCTGGGCGAGAACGGCGGCCGCATCGTGTTCAATCCCAAGCCGGAGATCGACCCGATGGCGGTGATCCAGCTGATCCAGAAGCAGCCCAAGCTGTACACGATGGACGGCCCGGACAAGCTGCGCATCAAGCATCCGCTGCCACTGCCGGAAGACCGTTTCAGTGCCGCCAAGGCGTTGCTGCTGACGCTCTCACCACGCTGAGCTGCCTCCGAGATTCCCCACGACCCACCGCTTCTGCGGGCCGGCGGGTCTTTGCTGTTCATTGCCCGCGACAAGGAGAGTTGCTTTGAAACGATTCCACACCCTGCTGCTGGCCACCGGCCTTGCCCTGCTCACCGCCTGCAATGGCGGCGGCACGGGCATGACCGCCAGCGAATACCTCACTGAAAACGTCGCCCTGTGGAATGGCACCGCCATGACCGTGCAGCAGTGGACCATCGGCCCGCGTGGCGAGCAGCTGCAGAAGGCGCTGGGTGAAGGCAAGGGCCTGGCCACGTTCAAGTCCGGGCTGGAAGGCGCACGCGCCGAGACGAAGCAGCACCTGGCGATGATCGACCAGATGCCGCCGGACGAGGACGCCAAGGACGTGCACCAGAAGCTGCGCACCTACGTGCAGAGCGCCGATGAGATGTTCGGCATCCTGCTGGAGATCGCCGCGCTGCCCGAGGGCTACGACAAGGCCCAGATCATGCCGCTGGCCGGGAAGCTGCAGGCCGTCGGCAATCGCATCGACGGCGAAATGCAGGCCCTGGACGCGGCCCAGGAGGCTTACGCCAAGAAGCACGGCATCCAGCTGCAGCGGCAGTGATTCCATCGTCTCCTGGCGGCATCCGCCGCTGGGAGACGCAGCAAGAAGCTCCCGTGACCGATTCCGTTTCGCTCCATCCCGGCCCCGCGCTGGCCTGCTCCATCGATGCGCTGGCACTGTCGTTGCAGTTGCGTGATGCCTACACCCGTCACCACTGCGACCGCGTCGGCCTGCTGGCTGCGGCGCTGGCGCGCCATTGCGGGCTCGAGCCGGCGCACTGCGACCGGATCGGGCTCGCCGCCTGCTTCCACGACATCGGCAAGATCGGCATCCCCGACGAGGTGCTGCTGAGCCCCGGGCGCCATGGCCCTGCCGAGCAGGCGATCATGCGCCAGCACCCCGTGCACGGCGAACGCATTTTCCTGGCTACCGGCCGCAGCGATGCGGCGGACGTGGCACGGCTGATCCGCGCCCACCATGAAGCCTTCGACGGCAGCGGTTATCCCGATGGGCTGCGGGGCGAAGCGATTCCGCTCGGCGCGCGCATCCTGACCATCGTCGACGCCTGGGATGCGATGACCAGTGACCGCCCCTACCGCGGGGCGATCGCCCATGACCGCGCCATGCGCCTGCTTGACGATGCCGCCGGCGGGCTGGTGGACCCCTACCTGCTGGGCGCCTTCCAGGGATTGTTGAAGCGCGCCCCTGCGCTGGTCTGATCCGATCCGGCCGCCTACGAAAAACCCGGCGTTCGCCGGGTTTTCGTTCCACTCAACCGCGTGCGATCACCAGATCACGACGCGCTTGTCGTCGGCCCGCACCATCGCATCGCCCGCCTTGCACTCGAACGCCTGCGCGTATGCCGGCATGTTCGACGGCGCGCCGTTGGCACGGAAGTTGGCCGGGGCGTGCGGATCGGTGTTCAGGCGCACGCGCAGCTCGCCTTCGTTGAAGTTGCGGCGCCATACGGTGGCCCAGTTCATGAAGAAGCGCTGATCCTGCGTATAGCCATCGACCTCGACGTTGGCCTTCGGGTTTTCCTTGAGCGCCATCTGCAGCGCGTCGTACGCCACGGTCAGGCCACCCAGGTCGCCGATGTTCTCGCCCAGGGTCAGCTTGCCCTTCACGTTCACGCCCGGCAGCGACTCATAGCCGTCAAACTGCGCGACCAACTGATCGGTACGCTGGGTGAAGGCGGCACGGTCGCCGTCGGTCCACCAGTTGTCGAAGTTGCCGTTGGCGGCGAACTGGCTGCCCGAGTCGTCATAGCCGTGCATCATCTCGTGGCCGATGACCGCACCGATGCCACCGTAGTTCAGCGCCGGATCGGCCTTGGCATCGAAGAACGGCGCCTGCAGGATCGCCGCCGGGAACACGATCTCGTTCTTGGTGGCGTTGTAGTAGGCGTTCACCGTCTGCGGGGTCATGCCCCACTCGGTCTTGTCGACCGGCTTGCCGATCTTGTTGAGCATGAAGCGGTAGTTGAACGTGCGCGCGGCCTGCATGTTGCCCAGGTAGCTGTCGCCGTTGGTTTCCAGGCCCGACCAGTCACGCCACTTGTCCGGGTAGCCGATCTTCGGCGTGAAGCTGGCCCACTTCTCCAGTGCCTTCTTGCGGGTGTCTTCGCTCATCCACTCCAGCTTCTCCAGGCGTGCCTTGAGCGCCACCGAGAGGTTCTCCACCAGGTGCTGCATCTGCACCTTGGAGTCGGCCGGGAACACGGCGTCGACATACATCTGGCCCAGGCCTTCGCCGATGGCGCCGTTGACCGACTCCAGCACGCGCTTCCAGCGCGGCTGCATTTCCTTCTGGCCACGCAGGGTGGTACTGTAGAAATCGAAGTTGGCCTTCTCGAAGGCGCTGCTCAGGTAAGGCGAGGCATCATCGATGGTGTGGAAGCGCAGGTAGGCCTGCCAGGTGGCGGCCGGCACATCGGCCAGCATCTTGTCCACCTCACCGAAGAAGCCCGGCTGGGCCATCGAGAACTTCTGCGCGGCCGGCACCTTCAGGGTGTCGAACAGCGCGGTCCAGCTGAAGTTGGGGGTCAGCTTGTCCGCGTCCGCCGCGCTGACCGGATTGTAGCGCTTGGCCGGGTCACGCATTTCGATGCGCGACATCGAGGCCTTGGCCAGCCGCGTTTCGAAGTCCATCACGGCCTTGGCCTGGGTCTTGGCCTGCTCGGCATCGACGCCGGACAGGGTCAGCACCTGGGCGATATAGGCAACGTACGCATCGCGGATCTTGGCCTGCGAATCGTCGAAGTAATAGCCCTTCTCCGGCAGGCCGAGGCCGCCCTGGCCGACATAGGCGATGACGTTGGCCGAATCCTTGTAATCGGCATTGGCGAACAGCGAGAACAGTACGCCCTGGCCCAGCGCCTGGCTGTCGCGCAGGTACTGGGTGATGGCAGCGGTATCGTTCAGCGCGGCGATCTTGTCCAGCTGCGGCTGCAACGGGGTGATGCCGGCGGCCTCGATCTTGGCTTCGTCCGAACCGGTCTTCCAGATGTCGCCGATCTTGGCTTCCACCGTGCCGGCCTTGGCCTGGCTGGCGGCGGCCTGCTGCACCAGCGCGTGCTGCACTTCCAGCGAGCGCTCGCGCAGGATTTCGAAGCTGCCCCAGGTGGTCTGGTCGTTCGGGACCGGGTTGGCCTTGAGCCACTTGCTGTTCACGAACCCGTTGAGGTCGGTACAGGCGGCGATGGCGGTATCCAGATCGGCATTGTTGAGCGAGATCAGCGGGGTCTTGATCTGCGACAGATCAAACGCCGGCTTGGCATCGGTGGTGGCGGCAGGCGTGGTATCGGTCTTGCCACACGAAGCCAGCGACACGGCGATGGCGGCGGTCAGACCCAGCGGGACCAGCTTGGAAAACTTCATTCGACTCTCCGGCTACAGATGGATGCATCACCCGGACCACGGGCAATCGGGCAGCGTAGCGCGGGAGGGGACCGGGCGGACCGGCCAAAGGTCACAGGGGGGAAGTGCCCGTGGCCACAGGTGGGAACGCCCATGGTCACCGGTCGGTAGGTGCGGACGGTTGGTCCGCACACACCGGGCAGATGCATCCCCACCAACGGTGGCGATCTACCGCGCCTTGCCCTGGTTCGCCACGGCTTCGGCCGCCTTGCGTGCCGCCTCCGGGTCGCCCAGGTAGCGGAACGACTGCACCGTCAGGTCGTCGTTGAGTTCGAACAGCAGCGGGATGCCGGTCGGGATGTTGAGCTCCAGGATCGCTTCCTGCGAAACGTTGTTGAGATACTTGTAGAGCGCACGCAGCGAATTGCCATGGGCGGTGACCAGCACGGTCTTGCCGTCCTTGAGCTGAGGGGCGATCGAATCGAACCAGTACGGCAGCACGCGGTCCAGCGTGGTGGCCAGCGATTCGGTGCCCGGCAGCGCGTTGCGGTCCAGGCCAGCGTAGCGGCGGTCGTGGATCGGGTGGCCCGGGTCTTCGATGTCCATCGCCGGCGGCGGGATGTCGTAGGAACGGCGCCAGATCTTGACCTGGTCCTCGCCGTGCTTGGCCGCGGTCTCGGCCTTGTCCAGGCCCTGCAGGCCGCCGTAATGGCGCTCGTTCAAGCGCCAGCTCTTGCTGACCGGCAGCCAGTCCTGGTCAAGCTCGGCCAGGGCACCCTGAAGAGTGTGGATGGCGCGCTTGAGCACCGAGGTGTGCGCGACATCGAACTGCAGGCCTTCTTCACGCATCAGGCGGCCGGCGGCGGCAGCCTCGCGGCGGCCCTGTTCAGTCAATTCCACGTCCACCCAGCCGGTGAAGCGGTTGTCCAGGTTCCACTGGCTCTGGCCGTGGCGCAACAGTACGAGTTTCCGGGTCACTGCAGTATCTCCGACAGATGGCAAGGCAGAGCCGCATTGTAGCGGCAACCCCGCCCTGCCCGTCCGTCGTACCCGGTCCGTGGCCCTCAGGGATGCGGATGCCCGTGATGGCCCTGCGCGTCCGGTGCGGTGCGCCGGCGGCTGTCGCCGCTGCCGTGTGCGTGGCTGCCGTGTGCGTGCGCGGCATGATCGTGGTCTGCATGGCCATGCCCGGCATGGTCATCGGCATGCGGGTCCCGCGGGCTGCCGACACTGCAGGGATCACCACAGTGATCCGCCTCGATCTGCAGGGTCACGTGGTCGATGCCGTACTGCTCGTGCAACCGGGTGCCCAGCTCGCGGCGCAGACGGTCTGCATCAACGCCGACCCCCATCACCACGTGCGCGGTCAGTGCCGGGGTACTGGAGGCCAGCGCCCATACGTGCAGGTCATGCACATCCACTACGCCGTCATGCGCGCACAGGGTGGCGCGTACCGCAGCGACATCCATGCCCTTGGGCACGCCTTCCAGCAGCACGTTGATCGCTTCGCGCATCAGCACCCAGGTACGCGGCAACACCCACAGGCCGATCAGCACGGCCAGGATCGGATCGATCGGTTTCCAGCCGGTCCAGCGGATCAGCAATGCGCCGAGGATCACCGCGACCGAGCCCAGCATGTCCGCCCAGACTTCCAGGTACGCGCCCTTGACGTTGAGGCTCTCGCCGCTGCCGGCGCGCAGCAGGCGCATCGAGATGAGGTTGATGACCAGCCCGAACACCGCGATCACCAGCATCCCGGTGGAGGCGATCTCCTGCGGCGCACGGAAGCGCTGGACCGCTTCCCAGAGGATGTAGCCGGCGACCACGAACAGCATGCCGCCGTTGATCATCGCGCCGAGTGCTTCCAGCCGCGCATAGCCATAGGTGCGCTTGGCATCGGGCGGGCGTCGGCTGAGCCGGACCGCGACCAGCGCGATCATCAGCGCGAGGGTGTCGGTGGCCATGTGCGCGGCATCGGACAACAGCGCCAGGCTGTTGGTCCAGAACGCACCGGCCACTTCCACCAGCAGGAAGGTGGTGGTCAATCCCAGCGCCCACCACAGGGGTTTCTCGTGGCGGATCTCGCTGGGCAGATGGTCGTGGTCGTGACCCATGGAAGCTCTCCTGGACAATGCCGGCAGGTTAAGCAGCGCCTTGCGCGGAGACTATTACACTTACCGTAGCGTTCAGTTTGCAATTCAATAACAACAGCGCCCGGCCGCTACCTCTCGACGGCCTGTGTGGCGGGAAGACAATCGTGCATAACGTTCCAAATCTTGACGAGGCCAGCCAGCCGCTGGCGCTGGCCTGGGCCGATACGCTGGCGCGGACTCCAGAGGCTGCGGCGACGCTGCTGGCGAGCCTGTCGGCGCAGAGCCCGCCCGGGCTGGCCCACCACTTCTACGACGTGCTGCTCGAAGATCCGCGGGCCAGCCGTTTCCTCTCGCACGACCAGGTGCGGCTGCGCCTGAAACCGGCAATGCAGCGCTGGCTGCAGCCGCTCCTCACCGCCACCGCGGACAGCATCAATGCACTGGTCGCTGCGCAGCGCGTGATCGGCGATGTGCATGCCCGCGTAGGCATCCCGGTGGACCTGGTGGCGCGCGGTGCGCGCGTGCTCAAGCATCGCCTGTTCGACCGCATCATCGCGCAGGCCGACGACAGCGCGACCGCGTTCGCGGCGATCCACTGTCTCAGTGCCTCGATGGACATCGCGCTGGAAGGCATGACGCTGGCTTATACGCATGCACGCGAGCGTTCCTCGCGGACGGATGCGGCTTACCGCCTGTTCTCGCTGGTGCAGAACGTCAGCACCGAGCGTGAACGCCAACGCGCCCTGCTGCTGGATTGGGAAAACGCCCTGCTCTATGCGATGGCCAGCCAGAATGCCGACGCCGAGCTCACCGGGCTGGCCCAGTCCGAGTTTGGCCTGTGGTTCACCCACAAGGGCATTCCCAGCTTCGGCGAAAGCAGCGAAACCGGCCAGGTCGGCGCGCTGGTGGCCGCGGTCGATACACAGCTTCGCGAAGCGTTGGCGCATGCTGATTTCGCGGCGCGCTTCGGCGCATTGCAGGGGATCCGCGAGCGGCTGGCGCAGATCCGCACGTTGATGGGCATGTTGTTCGAACGGATCGGCGAACTCGATGCCGGCAGCGATGCACTGACCAACCTGCTCAACCGCCGGTTCCTGCCGACCGTGCTGCGCCGTGAGATCGAACTGGCCACTTCCACGCAGACGCCGTTCTCGGTATTGCTGCTGGACCTGGATCATTTCAAGGCGATCAACGATGCGCACGGCCACGATGGCGGCGACCGTGCCCTGCAGCATGTGGCCGCCCTGCTCGGCCAGCTCACCCGCGGCAGCGACTATCTGTTCCGCTATGGCGGGGAAGAGTTCGTGGTGGTGCTGGTCGCCGCCACCGCGGCCCAGGCAGAGGTGATCGCCGAGAACCTGCGCAAGCACATCGCGCAGAGCCCGGTGCAGTTGGGCAATGGCCAGAGCCTGTCGTTGACCACCAGCATCGGCGTGGCCGCGCACGATGGCCACCCCGATTACGAGCGCTTGATGGCGCGCGCCGATGCGGCCATGTACCAGGCCAAGAAGCGGGGCCGCGACCAGGTGGTGCTGGCCAGCGACACACTGCCGGATGCGCCGGGACGGCAGGCCCTGCAGCGCGGATGATCCGCCCGGGCGGATGCCGCCGCCCGATCCGCCTGTTTCGGCACGCGGGGCTGACCAATGGCGCATGTCCGGCGTGGTGCCTGCGGCGTAGCATCGCGACACTGCCGTCTGTTACAGGAATACCCTGATGTCGATCCGCCGCGCCCTGACCCGCCCTGCGCTGCTGCTGCTCCAGTCGGCGCTGCTGATGACACCGTTGCTGGCCACGGCGCGCGAGGCAGCCGCGCCGGCCGAACACGTCGATGCCGATGGTCCCTATGTGTTCCGTACCGCCACCGGGCTGGAGGCGGCCTGGGTATGCAAGGACCAGGTGATCCGCCGCGAGCTGCCGGCGCGCGGCGAGGCCACGGTGGTCACGCCCGAATGCGGCTATCCCCGCCCGTTGCGCGTGCTGCCGCCGCGCACGGCGGAGCTCGCCCGCTTTCCGGCCACGCCGCGGATCGTCGCGCTGTCGGACATCCACGGCCAGTACGGCCTGCTCGTGAAACTGCTGCGGGCCCATCACGTGATCGACGCCGAAGACCGCTGGTCGCTGGGTAACGCCACGCTGGTGGTGGCCGGTGATGTGTTCGATCGCGGCCCCCAGGTCACCGAAGCGTTCTGGCTGCTGTACAGCCTGCAGCAGCAGGCTGCAGCGGCCGGCGGTGCGGTGCACTTCGTGCTCGGCAATCACGAGACGATGGTGCTCTACAACGATCTGCGCTACGTCAACCCCAAGTACCTCAAGAGTGCGCAGCTGCTGGGCCGTTCCTATCCCGCGCTGTACGGCCCGGATTCGACGATCGGCCAATGGCTGCGTACCCGCCCGGTGCTGCTGCGGATCGGCGACACCCTGTTCCTGCATGGCGGCATCGCACCGGAGAATCTGGATCTGGTGCACAACATGGACACCACCAATGCCGGCTACCAGGCGGCGCTCGGGCTGCCCAAGGACCAGGTCAAGACCGCCCCGGACACGGCCCGCCTGTTCGATGGCAAGACCAGCCCGATCTGGTACCGCGGCTACTTCGATGGCCGCATGGACACCGCCCAGGTCGAGGCCCTGCTCAAGCAGCTGGGCCTCACCCGGATCGTGGTCGGCCACACCTCGATGCCGCATGTCAGCAGCTTCCACGGCGACCGCATCATCGCCATCGACAGCAGCATCAAGAACGGTGAGAACGGCGAACTGCTGTTCATCGAGAACGGCACGCTCAGCCGCGGCCTGCTCGATGGCTCGCGCGTGCCGCTGGCCGAGGGCCGGATGGGCGAGAGCGACTGATCGCTCGCGCCCAGCCCCGGCCTACCTGCCACGCTTGGCCAGGCTCTCGCGCAGGGTTTCCAAGCGCGTGGAGAGATCCTTCAACGCGCTGCCGCCCTTGCCGACCAGCCAGGACACCTCCTCCTCCATGAAGCCGGCACGGTGGCGCTCGCTGTCCGGCAACGGCGGCAGGATGTGCGCGAAGTAGGTCTTGTCGAGCAGGCGGCGCAGCAGTCGCTCGCCCGGGAAAGGCTCGTTGTTGTTGAGCGCCCGCGCGGCCTTGACCAGGTTGCGGATGTCGTACTGGGTCGGGCTCAGGTCCGGCACCTGCTTGGGCAGGTCCAGCAGCGTGTACACCGCCACGCGCGCGGTACGCACCGAGCTTTCCATGGTGAACACCACATCGTTGCGGGTCTCCACGAACTGGCCGAGCAGGCCCAGGTTGGTGCAGCCCTTGGGCACGACGTGCGGGCGGTCGCCGGCAGCACGCGGCATGAACTGCGCGGTGATGTACGGCATCAATGCGGTCCGCACCTTGGTGTTGACGGCGATCTCGTCGAGCTGGTCGATGATGCCCAGGTGGTAGCTCAGCTCGGCCAGGATCTCGCGGCCGGTACAGGCCGGCATCGGCTTGGCCACGTGATTGCCGTTCTGGTCCATCAGCAGCGCATACACCCATACCACCAGCACGTCCCTGGGCTGGTCGACGAAGTGCGGCTGGCGGTTGACGGTGAAGCTCAGCACCCAGTTGGAGTCGGTGAAGGTGATCACACCGCCGGTCACGGTCCTGCCCGAATAGGGATCGTTGACCGAGAGTTCCTTGATCTTGTCCACCAGCGGCGAGGGGCGGCAGGTCAACGTGGCCGACTCCCACATGGAGCGGTCGATGTCGCCGTGGAATTTTTCCGGTTTACCGAAGATCGGCGACTGCGCGGCGAGGTTGCGCCACAGCGCCCAGTCGCTGTCCTGCCCGGGCGTTTCGCGCGGGCGCTGCAGCACCGGCACCGTGTCCATGTCGCCGTAGGCAGTGCCTTCGGTCATCGAACCGGTCAGCGCGAACACCAGATCGCCTTCGGCAACCGGCAGCAGTGTATCGTCGCCGCCGACGCGGCAGCGCAGACCGGTGACCGTGCGCACGTCGCCGTCCACGCGCATGTCCAGATCGTACACGCGGGTGCCGAAGGTAACCTGCACGCCCTGCTCGCGCAGCATCTTCACCAGCGGCTTGACGAAGCTTTCGTACTGGTTGTACTTCGGGAACACCAGCGCGGACATGTCGTTCAATCCGTCGATGGCGTCGAGGAACCGGTGCATGTACAGCTTCATTTCCAGCAGGCTCTGCCAGTTCTCGAACGCGAACATCGAGCGCCAGAAGAACCAGAAGTTGCTCTGCAGGAAGCCCTCGCTGAAGTAGTCCTCGATGGTCACGTCATCGAGGTCTTCCTTGCGCTTGAGCATCAGCTTGACCAGTTCCCACTGCTGCGGCTTGCTCAGCCCGAACGTGGAGAAGTCCTGGATCTTCCCCTGCTGGTGCATCAGCCGGGCCTTGGAATAGTTCGGGTCGTTGTCGTTCACCGCCCGGTACTCGTCGAGCACACTGTAGCCGGCGGGCAGTTCCAGCGCCGGCACGTCCTGGAACAGGTCCCAGAAATTGTCGTAGTTCCAGTTCATCTCACGGCCGCCGCGAACCAGATAGCCCTGCTCGGGGTCGCCGGCGCCATCGAGCGAACCGCCTTCAATGTCCAGGCTGTCGATCACGGTGATGTTCGCCGCCGGCATGCCGCCATCGCGGATCAGGTAGAACGCGGCGGCCAGTCCGGCGATGCCGGTGCCGATGATCCACGCCTTGCGCGTCGCCACGCCCTCCGGTGCCACCGGGCGGTTGCGCATGTAGGCCCCCATCATGTCCGGCGGCGGCAATGTGTTCTCGGGCCGGTTGCACCAGTAGGCGCCCGTGGCATCGGGTTCTTTATCGATCACCGGTGCCCGGTGCACGTTCGTTTCCTCGACAGCCATATCACCACTCCTTTTTTCGATGGACCCACAGGAGGCGCCGGGTAACCCGACGCCTGGCAGCACGGCTTCCCTACCGCTCACGGCCCCCTCCTGGCACCGCGCTGCACACCACGATGGTACCCACCCCACCCGTGACGGCATTGATCCGCATCAATGACCGTCGGGTTGCATTGCGTGCGACACATGTCGCACACTTGCGACACCTCGCCAAACCGGGATCATCATGTCCGTGCTGCCCACCCCCTCCAATGCCGAGCTGGAACTGCTCAAGGCGCTGTGGCGCCAGGGCGCCTGCAGCGCGCGCGAAGTGCACAACGGCGCCGTGGCCGCGCTGGACTGGTCCTATTCCTCGACCCGCAAGACGCTGGAGCGGATGGTGGACAAGGGCCTGGTCGACGAATCCGTCGAGCACGGACTGAACATGTACCGCGCCCGGGTCGGCAAGGTCGCCACGTTGGCCGCCCTCAGCACGGACTTCGCGCGCCGGGTACTGGAAATCGATGGGGCATTGCCGGCGCAGGCCTTCGCCGACAGTCGCCTGCTGAGCGAGCAGGAACTGCAGCAGCTGGATGCCCTGCTCCGTGCACCCGCCAAGGACGATCAGGCATGAGCCTGACATTGGGATTCTGGGCGGTGCAGGCCACCGGCGCCCTCGCGGCGGGCGGGCTGGCGTGGGCGGTCGGCCGGCGCCTCCACCGGCGGCTGGGGCTCTCCCATGCGGCCTATGGTTACTGGATCGGGCTGTGGCTGCTGGCGGTGATGCCGGTGCTGCTGTCGACACTGGTGGCGCTGTGGGCACCCGCCCCCTTCGTGGCGCTGGCACCTGCATTGACGATGCCGCTGCCGGTCGCGCTGGATCTGGGGGATGCTGGCGCAGCCGGCGGTGCGGTGGCGGCGTCTCTCTGGGCCCGTCCCTCCGTCGCCGCACTGCTGGCGGCCGTGTATTGCGCGGGTCTGGGGATCGCATTGCTACGGGTGCTGTCGGGCATCCGGGCGACTGCCCGGTTGTGCCGCGCCACGACGCTTATCACGCCCGCCGCCTGGCCGGGGCCGCGCAGCCGTGCCTGCGCGCAGCGCTTGCAGTCGGCCGGTATCGCCTGCCGGGTCAGCGCCTTGCCGGTGAGCCCGTTCGCGGTGCGCTGGTCGCGGCCGATGATCGTGCTGCCCGTCTCGGCGATGGCGCAACTGGAGGATCGTGCGCTGAGCCTGATCCTGGGCCATGAAGCCGCGCACCTGATGCGCCGCGATCCGCAGCGCGCCGGTCTGATGGCGGTGATCAACGCGCTGCTGTGGTTCAATCCGTTCCTGCCCCGCCTCACGGCCCGCGTGCAGCTGGCGGCAGAACTGCGTTGCGATGCGCAGGCACTCGCCGACGATGCCCATGGCGGCCGCGCGTTCGCCACGGCGTATGTGCGCACGCTGCGCCTGTCCGCCGCGGCCCACGCGCCTGCCACGGCCCTGACCCACCGCGATCTGGCCGGGCATGAAATCCGCATCCGCCACATGCTGCACGGCGATGCCGCCGCGCCCCTGGCAGGATCGCGGCGCGCCATGTTGCTGGGCAGCGCGCTGCTGATCGGCAGTCTGCTGATGGTGATGCAGGCCAGCACGGCGCGACCGCTGCCTGGTCCTGCCGTCGTCAGCGCGCCGTCGCCGGTCTCAATGACGCACGCCTTGCTGCCACTGCCGCTGCCACCGGTCAGCGAGCGCCCCATCGAGGTGCGGTTCCAGGCACCGCTGGCGACACCACGGATCACCGGTCATTTCGGCGATACCGGCAGCATCCGGCAACGCGCGCACCGCGGCACCGATTTCGGTGCACGCCCCGGTACCCCGGTGCTGGCGCCCGCGGACGGCCGCGTGGTGGCGGCAACGACCGCCTACCCTGACGGCCCTCAATACGGCACGGTGGTGGTGATCGATCACGGCCAAGGCTGGCAGACGCTGTATGCGCACCTGCAGGGCGCCGACGTCGTGGTCGGTCAACAGGTGCACGCCGGTGAGCAGATCGCCCGCGTCGGCAGCACCGGACGCGTGACCGGCCCCCACCTGCATCTGGAAATGCTCCGCAACGGCGAGCGCGTCGATCCGCAGGCGCATCTGCCATGACCGGATAAGCCACTCCACACCCCCAACCCGACACTGCATTTCGATTTCCTGGCCACAGGAGGGGCACGTGTTGCCCGAAGAAATGCGGCCCTCGCCTTCTGCACGGACCGCCCATGTCACCTACGCTCCGCATCCTGCTTGCCCTGACCCCGATGTGCACGGTGTTCCCGGTCACTGCGCAGTCCCTGCCCGCGCCGGTGGCGCCGCCTCCCACGGAACTGGACGCCGTGCAGGTGCAGGGACCGGCATACGACGCACGACGCGAAGACACCGCCACGCGGATCGTGGTCGGCGCCGAAGCGCTCCGTCAGTACGGCGATATCGGCCTGTTGGATGCGCTCAAGCGCCTGCCCGGCATCACGGTCGGCAGCGGCGTGCCAGGCCGCAGCGGTGCGCTGTCGCTGCGCGGGTTGGGCGCCGGCTATACCCAGATCCTGCTCAATGGCCAGAAGGCGCCGGCCGGATTCGACCTGGAGTCGCTCACGCCGGAGATGGTCGAACGCGTGGAGATCCTCCGCGCACCCACCGCCGAGCAGCGCGGCGAAGCGATCGCCGGCTCGATCAACATCGTGCTGGTCGCCGGCGCACGCAAGGACACCAGGCAGCTGTCGATGGCCTGGGGCAACAGCAACGGCCGGAACACGCCATCGGTCAGCTGGCAGCGCAACCGGCGCACCGACCACCGCAGCAGCGCGATCACGGCGACCGCGTCGCGTCGCGGGTTCCTGGTCGAGGAGACCGGAACCGAACGTGCGTGGGACCGGCAGGGAACGCCGACCGTGCTGCGCCACACGACCCTGCGCGCGAGCGGAAACCGCGATGTGGCCTCATTTGCCCCCAGCCTTGAAGCGACGCTGGAGAACGGCGACATCCTCGCGCTGCAGGGCTTCGCCGATGCGAGCCGATTCAACCGGCTGACCGACATCGACTGGACCACGACGCTCGGCGCGCCACTGGCAACCAGCCGCTATCAGCAGCGCACGCGCATCGACGTTGCACAGGCCAATGGCAGTGCCAGCTGGACCCGCGTGTTCGAACACGGGGGTACGTTCACGACCAAACTGCGCCTCGGCGGCAACCGCGAGCGTTACACCTATCGCGAACAGGGCCAGGCGCCGGATGGGCAGCAGAATCTGGAGGACCACACCGATGCGCGACTGAGCGTCCGTGACCTCAACAGCACCGGCAAGTACACGCTCCCCACCCGTGGGCGCCATGCGCTGCAGCTCGGCTGGGAAGGCAGCGAGGATCGCCGCGATGAAGCACGCGTGCAGCGCCTGCTGCCCGTGGACGAGCACGCCGTGACGTGGGTCAGCGACCTTGCCTTCGACGCGCGCGTTCGTCGCCTGGCGGTGTATGCACAGGACGACCTCACCCTGAGCGAGCGTTGGTCCGTGTATGCCGGAGCGCGCTGGGAGCAGATCGAGAGCCGCAGTGACGGCAGCGGCTTCAGCGGTGTCCAGCGGCGTGACCAGGTGCTGTCGCCGGTACTGCAGTCGCTGTGGAAGGTGCCGGGGACCCAGGACGATCAGCTGCGAATCGCACTGACCCGCACCTATCGGTCGCCCACCCTGGCCTCGCTGATCCCGCGCCCGTACACCTCCACCAACAATCGCCCGCTCAATCCCGACGAACGTGGGAACCCCGCACTGCGCCCCGAGCTGGCGACCGGCGTGGACCTGTCGTACGAAACCTACGGCAAGGACGGCGCGCAGCTCAGTATCGGTGGCTACGCGCGCCGGATCAGCGATGTGATCCGCACGGAAACCCACCTGCAGGACGGGCGCTGGGTCGCCACGCCGGTGAACGGCGGCACGGCGATGACCTGGGGGGTGGAAATGGATACGGCGTTCCGCATCCCACAGCTGATCGCCGCCGCGCCGGACGTGGCGGTCCGCTTCAATGCGACCGCCAATGATTCACGCGTGGATGATGTCCCCGGTCCGGACAACCGTCTCGATGAGCAGGTCCGCTTCAGCAGCACCCTGGGGGCGGATTACCAGATCCGCACTGGCTGGACGGTTGGCGGCAGCTACACCTATCGGACCGGCGGACCGGTCCAGGTCAGTCCCGGGCAGTTCGAGATCAGCGCCTACGCACGCGAGCTGGACCTGTATTCGCTGTGGTCGCTCCGTGCAGGCAGCAAACTTCGGCTGAGCGTGAACAACGCAGTGCAGCGGTCGTCGCACACCGGACAATCGCGGACCAGCGAGGAAGGGACTGAACTGCTGCAGCGGCAACGCAGGATCTCGCCGCTGCTGCGCCTGCAGCTTGAACTGGCGCTCTGATCAGCCCGGCTGGCGGCTGGCCTCGCCCACCGCCGGTCGCGCACGCACGCGGCCCGGCTTGCTCGGGAAGGCATGGCGCACAATCCGCCACATGACCTGGCCGAACTGGCGCGGCAGCGAACCGGTGTTGTAGTGCTGCCCGTAACGCGCGCAGATCGCCTTCACTTCGACCGCGATGGCCGCATAGCGGTTGGCCGGGATGTCCGGGTAGAAGTGATGCTCGATCTGGTGGCTGAGGTTGCCCGACATGACATTCATCAGCTTGCCGCCGGTCAGGTTGGAGGAACCACGCAGCTGGCGCAGGTACCAATGGCCGCGGGTCTCGTCGCGCACGCATTCCTTCGGGAAGGTTTCGGCCTCGGCGGTGAAATGACCGCAGAAGATGATCACGTAGGTCCACACGTTGCGGATCAGGTTGGCCGCCACGTTGCCCAGCAGCACCGGCAGGAAGAACGGACCGGCCAGCGCCGGGAACAGCAGATAGTCCTTGAACATCTGCTTGCCCATCTTGCGGCCGACCGGGCGGAACTGCGCCCCCAGCTGACGCAGCGTCATCTTGCCGGCGAACACGCGGCCCAGGCGCAGATCCTGTATGGCAATGCCCCACTCGAACAGCAGCGCGAACACCACCGCGACCACCGGCTGCATCAGGTAGAACGGGCGCCAGCGCTGCTCGGGGAAGATCCGCAGCAGGCCGTAGCCGATATCGTCGTCCAGCCCGCGCACGTTGGTGTAGGTGTGGTGGCGGAAGTTGTGGGTCTTGCGCCAGTTGTCGGCGGTGCCGACGATGTCCCACTCATAGGTGCTGCCCTGCAGCTGCGGGTCGCCCATCCAGTCGTACTGGCCATGGATGACGTTGTGCGCCAGCTCCATGTTCTCCAGGATCTTGGACAGCGCCAACATCACCACACCGGCGATCCACGCCGGGATCAGCACGCTGTGCACGAATGCACCGAGGAACAGCAGCGCACGGCCGGCCACGCCGGTCCAGCGCACGGCAGCCACGATGCGGCGGATGTAGCGCGCATCGCGCGCAACCAATGTGGCCAGCTGGCGCGCGCGCAGTGCATCGAGTTCAGCGCCGAAGGCCTGCAGTTCGGCCGGGGACAGTGCGCGGTTGTGCACGGAAGACATGGTCACAGCTCCAGGATCAGGTCGGTGCTGGCGCTGTTCACGCACAGCTTTACTTGCGTGGCCGGCTCGGCCGCGTGTTCACCCGTGAGGGTGTGCCGGGTGACGCCGGACACCTTGCCGCAGACACAGGTATTGCAGATGCCCATCCGGCAGCCACTGGCCGGGCGCAGCCCTTCGGCTTCCAGCGCCTGCAGCAGCGAGGAGCCGCGCGGCAGCGACAGCGTACGGCCGCTGCGGCGCAGTTCGACCTGTACCGTGCCGCTCTCCGCCTCGGGCAGGACCGGCGGGGTGAACGCTTCGGACTGCAACGAGGCGACCTGGCCGTGCAGGCGCGCCTGCGCCGCATCGACAAAGCCACCGGGGCCACACACCAGGGTTCGGGCGCTGCCCAGATCACCCAGCGCCTCGAACGCGAACGTATCGACTCGCGAGGCAGGCGCCGCCGGATCGCGGGTCAACGCGATGTGCAGCGTGAACGAGGGATGGCGTGCCGCAAGGGCGGCCAGCTCATCGGCAAAACACAGTTCCTCGCGGCGGCGGGCCCAGTAGACCAGGTCCACCTGGCCCGGCATGCCGGCGCCATCGAGCTGGCGCAGCAGCGCGCGCATCGGGGTGATGCCGCTACCAGCGGCCAACAACAGCAGGCGTTCGCTGGAGGCCTCAGGCAAGGTCATCTCACCGAACGCCTGGCCGAGTTCGAACACCTCACCGATCGCGGCGGCACCGGCCAGATGCTGGCTGACCGCGCCACCGGCAATCGCCTTGACGGTGATCGCCAGCCGCCCGTCGGCCAGCACGGTCGGGCTGTAGCTGCGCGACAGGCGGCGCCCATCGACCTCCACGCCGAGGGTGACGTGCTGGCCCGGCAGCAGGCCGTGGAAATGGCGGTTGGGCTTGAGCACCAGGGTGACCGCATCCGCGCTCTCGGCGGTGCGCGACACCAGCCGGGCCAGAGGGCGGCGCAAGGTCCACAGCGGATGCAGCCGGGTGCCCCAGAAGTCGAACAGCTCCTCGGAGACCCAGCGGCGGGGGCTGGTGGCGTGACGGCGGGCGGCGAGGCGCGGGACGGTGCTCATGCTGGGCACTATACGGCCGAGCATACGACTGTGTATACAATTGTATATTGCCGGGACGGGCTATGATTCAGGGACTTGACCGCGCTGCCCCCGATGACCTCCCCAGACCTGCCCCTGCCTGCCTCCGACGACGCCCATCCCGCGCGCAAAGCCTCGATCTCGCGCGAGGATCTGCTGGCCGCGGCATTGGCCCTGATCGGGCCGCACCGCAGCGTCTCCACGCTGAGCCTGCGCGAGGTCGCGCGTGAAGCCGGGATCGCCCCGAACTCGTTCTACCGCCAGTTCCGCGACATGGACGAGCTGACCGTGGCCCTGATCGACCTGGCCGGGCGCTCGCTGCGCACCATCATCGGCGAGGCGCGCCAGCGCGCGGCCTCCTCCGACCGCAGCGTGATCCGGCTGTCGGTGGAGACGTTCATGGAGCAGCTGCGCGCCGACGATCGCCTGCTGCACGTGCTGCTGCGCGAGGGCACGGCAGGCTCGGATGCATTCAAGCACGCGGTCGACCGCGAACTGAATTACTTCGAAGACGAACTGCGGGTCGATCTGATCCGCCTGGCCGCTGCCGACGGCGCGCGCCTGCACGAACCGGCACTGGCTTCCAAGGCGATCACCCGGCTGGTGTTCGCGATGGGCGCGACGGCGGTCGATCTGCCGCCCGAAAAAGATCCGGAACTGATCGAACAGCTGACCCAGATGCTGCGGATGATCATCACCGGCGCCCGCACCTTGGCGGGCAGTCCGCCGCTGCGCTGATCAAGGGGCACCGGGCCAGCCGACGCGCCTCCAAGTGCGACGCTGCGTCGCAGCATTTCTCGTTGACACCGGCTGCCAATCGCTAATAAATTGTGAAGGTCTTCACAATTCCGCCGGAGATGGGCGTCGCCTACCGGCATCGGAACTGCAGACGCATCACACCTCCGCCCGGGGCTGGCGACGAACATCGATGGAGACAGTAGTGACAAGCAAGGACGGCGGGCGTCGCGCGCGCGGTTTCACCCTGTTGGAACTGATGGTCGTAGTGGCGATCATCGCCATTCTTGCGGCGATCGCACTGCCGGCGTACTCGCGCTATGTACTGCGTTCCAAGATCCGGCTGGCGCAGAGCGACCTGCTCGCCCTCTCGGCCACGGTCGAGAATTTCCGCCAGCGCACCCTCAGCTACCCGCCCAGCGCCGAGGTCGCCCAGCGCGGCTGGACGCCGGCCGCCAGCAGCGCAGACTTCAGTTTCAACTACACCCCCAACGACGGCGGCTACACCTTGAGCGCCGAGGCCGGCGCGACGATGGGCAAGGCCAGCGGCTGCGTCCTCAGCCTGGACGCGGCCAATACCCGCACGGTCGGCAGCGCCTGCAGCGCCGTCGGCATCGACAGCTGGTAATCCGATGCGGCTGTCCCGTGCCCGAGGCGTGACCCTGATCGAGCTGATGATCGGGCTGTTCATCATGGCGATGCTGTTGATGGCGGCGATGCCGTTCGGTACGCATTGGGTCAGCAGCAACCGCCAGATGGAAGCGCGCAGCCTGCTGTGGGAAGGCGTCTCCCAGGCCCGCGCGATGGCCCTGCGCAATCCTTCCGCGCGTCGGGCCACGGCACCGGCCGCGATGCTGCGCCTGCGCGCCGGGTGGCTGGAAGTGATGGTGGCCGGGGTGGACACACCCGCCTGGTCGGCGAAGCTGCGCAATGGCGTCCGCCTGAAGCTTGCCGACCAGGACGGTTTCGCCGATGCCGACGCACTGGTCGCCAGCGCCCACCCGGACTTCGACTGCGTCAGCTTCAATGCGCGCGGCGTGCGCCTGCCCGGTGCCGATGGCTGCACCGATAGCGACGTCGCACTGGGCCGCATCGCCGTCGGACTCTCCACCCAGGATCCGCTGTATGTCGACATGCTCTGAGCCGCGCAGTCCGCGCCGGCAGCGTGGCGACATGCTGCTCGAAGCCCTGGTCGCCGTGCTGATCACCTCGCTGATCGCCGCCGGCCTGGCGCATGTGCAGTCGCGCCTGATGGCCAACCAGCGCACCACCAAGGTCGAGCGGCTGGTGGTGGGCCAACTGCGTGAGCAGCTGCAGAACGGCGGCACCGGCCTGTGCGGCAGCAGCACGATTTCGCTCGCGCTGGCCGCCGATCTGAGCCGTGAAGCGCAGGTCGCCTGCGGCACCGCGCCGCAGATCAATGTCGGCCTGGGCGGCACCGTCCTGTCCGTCGAGGCACCGCGCGAAGTGGGCCTGAGCGTGCGCGCTGCCGATCTGGAGCTGGACGGTGACGATCCCGGCGAGCACGGCGCCGACCTGCTGCTCTCGAATCATCAATGAGCCCCCACACCACTGCCCGCCGCCAGCGTGGCCAGAGCCTGATCAGCATGATGGTCGGCCTGGTGATCTCGCTGTTGACCATCGCCGCGATGCTGGTGCTTTACAAGAACATGATCGAGAGCACCGGCAACGCATCGCGCTCTGCGCTGCGCGATGGGCAGGTCGCCTCCGCACTGCTGGCCGCGCAGATCGAACTGCAGGAAGCGGGCTTCGGCATTCCGGCCGCCGATACCCTGGGCAGCCGACTGGCGATCAGCAATGACGGCAAGCAGATCGCGTGGCGCTTCAAAGAAGAGCTGGGCCAGGCCGACCTCTGTGCGGGCCTGCGCCTGGTCGATGCGGCGGACAGTGGGACCGCCGTACGCGGGCTCTACCGCCTGCCCCCCAAGCTGTGCGGCAGCGCGGCAGCGGCGACCTGGGCGGATACCGAATGGCAACCGGTCGCCGCCGAAGCGGCGTTCTTCGACCCGGTCCAGAAAGATGGCAGCGCATTCACCGGTGCCGAACGCGAAGTCGGTGCGCTGACCCTGCGCGGCGCGGCGGAAGGGGCCGGCTACCGGTTCGTGGCCGTGCCCGATGCCTGCCTGCCCTACCAGCAGCAGGACACCGTCGAGCGCACTGGCCAGCGCGTGATCCTGCGCCAGGACAGTGACGATGTGCTGTTCTCGGTGTGCCTGCCCAACCTCACCGTCTCTCCTGCCGCATGACCAGGACGTCCACGATGCATCACCCTGTCCGGCGGATGCCCGCCCGATCCCCCCGCTCGCCCGGCCCCGCGCGGCAGCAGGGCATGGCGACGCTGTGGATCGTACTGATGGTGGGCCTGGCGGTATCGGTGACGGTCGCCGCCTCGATCTACTCCCTGCGCGGCGACCAGCAACGCCAGATCACGACGCATTCGGTGACTGCAGCGCAGGCCGCAGCCTGGCGGGGTGTCGAAGTCGTGCGGCGCTACCTGCTCGCGGTGGATCCGGCGACGATGGCCGGCTGGGCCAACGCGAGTGGCGGGCTGGCCATGCCCGCCACCATCAGCGGGATGGGCGCGATCGGCATCCCCGATGGCAACGCACAGATCACCGCACTGAGCGGTGCCAGTGGCAACTACCAGATCGCCGCCACGATCACTGCACTGGCTGGCAGCGGATCGACCACCACCAGCGCCACGGTGGAAGTGCTGTACGACGTGACGCCCGGTGGCGGTGGCACGCCCACCTCGCCCGTGTGTGCCACGATTCCCGCGGCGCCGATGGTGTTCAACGGCGACCTCAACATCACCGGTGGCTCACTCGGGGTCACCAACCCGGCCGGCTTCGAAAACATCGCCGTGGCCGGCAGCATCAACCTGTCCGGCGCCAGCCAGGCGAGCATCTCCGGCTGTGCCAAGGGCGATGTCACCCTCAGCGGCGGTGGCATCCTCAGCGGCGGCCACGTGCACTCGCAGGGCACCATCCGCATCAACCAGATGGGCAACCCCAGCAATACCACCCTGTGGGGCCGCAACGTGGCCATCGGCAGCGGCGTCAGTGGCGGCAACTACACCGCGATCCGGGCCGGCGCCTACACCGCCAACGTGTACAGCGGTGGCACCCTGATCGGCAGCACCGAAGTGGGTGGCAAGCTGATCGCCTCGACGGTCAGCGGTGGCCTGCCGTGGAGTGTGGGAACCATCGTGCCGTCCACCAGCGGGCGCATCGTCGTGGCGCTCGCCAGCGGCGATACCTGGCTGCTGGATCTGTCACGGTTGTCTGCGGATGCAGCCAATGGCGTGGTGACGGGTGCAGCATCGGCCCAGCACCTCTCCGGAACGTCCACCGATGCCTTGCCGGACCAGCTGAGCTTCCGCTCGACCGGCATCGCCGGCGGCACCGTCTCGCTGGCAACGCTGACCATCGAGCAGCTGTGGGGCCACTACCTGTCCATCAGTGGCTGGGGCGGACGCTACACGGCGGTGCTCGCCAATGGCGATGTGGACATCGTGACCGGCACCATCGGCACGCTGGTGGGTGGCCGCGACATCACCGCCACCCAGGCCGGTCTGTACTGGAACTTCCCGTCGGTGAGCAGCGGCAACGTCGCCGGCGACCTGAAGTGGGGCAGCGGTCGGCAGGCCGTCCCCGATGTCGGCAAGGCGATGCCCGGCCTGCGCACCCGCCAGACCGGCACCAGCCCCGGATTGCCCGGCATTCCGTTCTGCGACACCCGCGTCGGTGCGATCGATGTGAGCACCTACCGCGACGGGGCCAACTACATCTTCGAATGGCTGGAAGGGGCGCCGCACCTGACCATCCGCAACGTCCGCAACAAGGCTGGACAGTCGATGGACGGCGTCTACAACCTGGCGACCCAGGACCTGCGCCGGCTGCCCGCCAACGGTGCGCCGTTCCTGACCTGCAACTGGAACCAGGCGGACAATGGCGCGGCGCACTGCTTCCGCGACAAGACCGCCACCGGCGCCTGGACGATCACCGGCCTGACCCATCTGCCACGCGGCGTGTTCTGGTTCGACACTGCGCTGAAGATCGATGGCACCCAACTGCGCGACGACGACGGCAACCGCGATCTGCTCACCACGCTGATCGCCAAAGGCTACGTGACCCTGACCCAGTCCGGCCACGACCGGTTGATCGCGCCGAACTTCTCCACCCCGGCCCGGATCTGCGACGGCGATTACTACCCGGCCAACCTGTGCGACAAGACCGGCACGTCATCGCAGTTCACCGAATGGAAGGATGCCGCGGACAGATCCCACCGCGGCCTGCCGATCGGCAACGTGGCCTTGGTCACGGAAAGCGGTGCGCAGTTGTCCGGCTGGGAGATCCACGGCAACGTGATCCTGGGCTCCACCCTGGCCACCGCCGCGCAGACCACCGTGATCCACGGCAGCCTGACGGTGGGGACCAACAACCCGGGCAGTTCGACCACCATCCAGCAGGGCGGCGCGCAGGTGATCGTCCCGCAGGAGAGTGACAACCACTACAATCCCGGCATCTGCGAAGCACCCACGGTCACGCCAGGTGGCCCTGCGGCAGCGACGGTGCGCTGGAGTCGCTACCGCTGAAGCAGATGGCGCAGACGAACAAGGCGACCCGAGGGTCGCCTTGTTCGTTGATGCGGAAGGGGTGATGCGTAAGGATAAGCGCGCCCAGAGAGGCCGGCGATCAGCGGTACTGACGCTCGCAGCGACGCTCGACCACGCGGTCGCCATTCTTGGACTGCTGGTTGCCCTGGATCTGGCGACCTGCGGCGCCGCCGGCGACAGCACCGGCGACCGTGGCCAGCTTCTTGCCGTTGCCGCCGCCGACCTGGTTGCCGAGCAGCCCACCCACCACGGCGCCGGTTGCAGTGCCGGTGATGCGATTGGGATCCTTGGAATTACGCTGGACCTCGACGTTGTGGCAGACGACCTTGCTGCCGTCGTTGAAGCGGCGTCCTTCGTCCTTGGGGCCGTAGGTCTGTGCGCCAGCCACTGCCGACACCGCCAGCAAACTGCCCAGGCACAACACGCGGATGCTCGTCTTCATGGTCGATCCCTGTTTATGGAACATGCGTCGAGTGTCTGCCTGTCTGCGGCAAGCCCGGGTGAAGTTGCGTCCACGCTGCGTCAACGCAGCCGGGGGCATTCAGGCCGCAGCCATCCAGCCGCCGCGGCTTGCAGACGACCGCCCACGGCGCTGCAGTGCTTCAGGAGCAGAAAAGCGCTGTACGCACCGTGTTGCGCGCACAATCGAGCGCTGGACCCGTCGTGATGACCGACGGCGTCGCGTCCTGGGAGGCCACCCACCAAATGCGTCACGAGGACTGCTGCCGATGCATGAACCCGCCCTGCCGTCGACAACCACCGCCCGGTGCGCGCAGCACCTGGACGCGCGGACCGGAACATGACCGGCCCAACCCTGGTGCTGGACGGAAGCGCCATCCACGACATCGCCGGCTTCTACGCCGAGATCAACCGCGTGTTCATGGCCAGCGAGGACTGGCAACTGGGCCCAAGCCTGGATGCGCTGGATGACCTGCTCTACGGCGGCTACGGCGCCCTGGCAGGACACCCATCCGCCACCGTGCGCTGGACGCACATCGCACACAGCCGCGCCGCGCTCGGCGTCGCGGCCACCCGCGCCTGGCTGCAGGAAAAGCAGGCGCGTCCCGGCATGTTCAACGCCGCGACCATCAGCGCCCAGCTGGACGCGCTGGAACGTGGTGCCGGACAGACCTATTTCGACATCATCATGGGCGTGTTCGCCGCCCACCCCACCGTGCACCTGCGCACGGACTGACCGGCTGCACACCGCGCACGCGCGATACCGTCGCGGCAACCGGGACGATGCGCCGAACCGTCGTCAGTCCTTGTGTTTGTCCGACACGCTGGCCAGCACCACCGTCAACAGCAGGGGCTGGCCATCCTCGGCCTCTTCACCGGCCTGCAGGCTGGCCTGTTCGAGTTCGGCTATCAGTGCGTTGATGCGCGCCAACCGGGCAGCGTCGGCACGGAATGACAGATGGCGCACGGCGCAGTTGCGTTGGCTGCCTTCGAAACACGCCGCGGCCTGCATGGCGGCCGCCGAGAACGCGCGCAAGCTGGCGCCCACCGCACTGCTGGCCACCTTGATCAGGTTCCTGCGCCCCCCCGGCGTGCGTAGTGCGGCGGCCGAGGACAACTGCCGCGATACCGCTGCGTAGACCGCTTCGGGCCGGCGCCCGGTGCTCCGCCGTTCAACCACCTGCACCAGGCCAGCCGCTTCCAGCCGCTCCAGGTGGTGGTAGAGCGCGGTAACCGGGCGCCCCAGACGCTCGCCCAGCTCGCGCGCGGTGGCGTTCCCATCGATATCCAGCCGCTGCAGGATCGCCAGCCGCGGCGAAGACGCCATGGCCCCCAGCTGGTCGGGGGTCAGCTCCAGGGCACGCGCGGCATCAGGGCTTGCTGGGGGTCGGCTCATAATTCAAACTATAGACCAAAATTGAATAATGGGTGGTGCGAACATGCGTACTCGATTCCCGCGGATCATTGCCGTCGGCCTGGCCGCTGCCATTGCCACCTGCGGCGGCGCATCGGCCTCGCCCACGCTGCCGGCCGTGCGGAGTGGCGGCGGTGGCAGCCATGCCGCCGACCTCGCCCCCGCCGTGGCGCGGCGCATCGATGCCGATGTGCAGCAGGTCATGCAACGCTTCCAGGTGTCCGGCGCGGCGATCGCGGTGACCGTGGATGGCACCCCCATCTATTCCAGTGCCTACGGCCTGCGCGACCGTGAGCGCGCGCTGCCGGTGCGCACCGATACGCCGTTCGAGATCGGTTCGATCACCAAGCAGTTCACCGCCGCAGCCATCGTGCAGCTGCAGGAAGCGGGCAAACTGCAACTGGACGACCCACTGTCGCGCTACCTGCCGCATGCGCCGCACGCCAGCGAGCTGACCCTGCGCCAGCTGCTGACCCATACCAGCGGCCTGCGCGACTACTTCGACGGGCCCGAAGCGGAGGTCGATGACCTGGCGACCCGCCCCATCGATTTCGACCACCTGATCGCGCGCATTGCCGACAAGCCGCTGGATTTCCCTCCGGGCACGCGCTGGTCGTATTCCAATACCGGCTACGCGCTGCTCGGCAAGGTGATCGAAACCGTCTCGGGCGAGCGCTATCGCGACTACCTGCAGCGACACATGCTGGCGCCGCTGGGAATGGTCCACACCTTCACCCTGGCCGACAGCGATCGCCTGGCCGGCATGGCCGTTGGTTACCGGCATGAGCAGGGTGTGCTGCGGCGTTCGCCATATTTCCACCCGGACTGGAGCGGTGCTGCCGGCTTCCTGGTCAGCACCCTGGATGACCTGGCGCGCTGGGACGCCGGCCTGCGCGGCGGCAAGGTGGTGTCCGCAGCCGGCTATGCGCAGATGAAGACCGCTTTCGCCACTGCCGATGGCAAGCCGGTGGGTTACGGCCTCGGCCTGTTCGTGGACGAGGTGTATGGGCAGGCGCGGATTGGTCACACCGGCGGCTCGCAGGGCTACACCACTGCCGATGAGTACTTCCCTGAGCTTGGCCTGCGCATCCTGGCCTTCAGCAATCTCGGCGACAAGAAGCCGGAAGCCGGCATCACCATGACCAATCTGGTGTTCGCCGCACTGCATCCGGACATCGTCGCAGCGTGGGACCGGCCAGTTGCAGGCGAGGTTGCCGCGGTCAGCGACAGCGCAAAGGCGTCATTCCGCCAACTACAGGACGGGACCACCTACAGCGCCTTCAGCGAGGACCTGCGTGGCAAGCTGGCCGTCGGCGTCGGTGCCGGCCTGAAGAATTCGCTGGGCCCGTACGGTGCACCGACCGGCATGGTGTTCAAGGGCACGCGCCAGGGCGAAAAGGGCACGCTTTACCGCTACGTGGCCGAGTTCGGCCCGGGTGCATTCATCGGCTACACGGTCCGGCTTGACGAAACCGGCCACGTTGCCGGGTTCGCGATTGAATGACCGTGGGGCTGTGCGCGCACCGGGCATCTGGGCAAGGTCTCGCGCCGGGCGCCCTTCGCCCTGCCCGCCCCCTCCCCTACAATGGCCGACCAGGCAGCTTTCCAGGCTGCCCCCGACTGTGATGGACCCCGCGTGACAGAGAAGCAGCCCGAACACACCCCGCTGATGAAGCAGTTCTTCGCCGCCAAGTCCGACTACCCGGACCTGCTGCTCTTCTTCCGGATGGGCGACTTCTACGAATTGTTCTACGACGACGCCCGCAAGGCGGCACGGTTGCTGGACATCACCCTGACCCAGCGCGGCAGCTCGGGCGGCGCGCCGATCCCGATGGCCGGCGTGCCGGTGCACGCCTACGAGGGCTATCTGGCGCGCCTGGTCGCGTTGGGCGAGTCGGTGGCGATCTGCGAACAGATCGGCGACCCGGCGCTGGCCAAGGGCCTGGTGGAACGCAAGGTGGTGCGCATCGTCACCCCCGGCACCGTGACCGACGAGGCGCTGCTGGACGAGCGCCGCGATACCCTGCTGATGGCGCTCTCGCGCGGCAGGCACGGCTACGGGCTGGCCTGGGCCGATCTGGCCGGTGGCCGCTTCCTGGTCAACGAGGTCGATTCGGACGATGCGCTGGAAGCCGAGCTCGCGCGGCTGGAACCGGCCGAGCTGCTGGTGCCGGATGAAGAAAACTGGCCGGCCTTCCTGCAGTACCGCAGCGGCATCCGCCGTCGCGCGCCCTGGCTGTTCGATGCCGACAGCGGCCGCCGCCAGCTGCTGAATTTCTTCAAGCTGCACGACCTGACCGGTTTCGGCATCGACGACAAGCCGCGCGCCACCGCCGCAGCCGGCGCCCTGCTCGGCTATGTCGAAGAAACCCAGAAACAGCGCTTGCCGCACCTGACCGCGATCGCCACCGAGACCGCCAGTGAAGCGATCGCCATGAACGCGGCCACGCGCCGGCACCTGGAGCTGGATACGCGCGTCGATGGCGATACCCGCAACACCCTGCTCGGCGTGCTCGACACCACGGTGACGCCGATGGGCGGCCGCCTGCTGCGACGCTGGCTGCACCGACCGCTGCGCCTGCGCGAGGTGCTGGTACACCGTCATGATGCGGTTGCCACCCTGATCGATAGCGGCGCCGACGGCGACGTGCGCGACGCCTTCCGGGCGCTGGGCGATCTGGAGCGCATCCTCACCCGCGTGGCGCTGCGCTCGGCACGCCCGCGCGATTTCTCGACACTGCGCGATGGCCTGGGCCTGCTGCCCGAGGTGCGTGCTGTGCTGGCACCGCTGGATTCGCCGCGCCTGGTCGCGCTGCACGATGCACTGGGCTCGCATGACGAGTGCGCGCACCTGCTGGCCAGCGCGATCGCGCCGACGCCGCCGCTGAAGCTCAGCGATGGCGGTGTGATCGCCGAAGGCTACGATGCGGAACTCGACGAGCTGCGCCGGCTGTCCACGCACGCCGACCAGTTCCTGATCGACCTGGAACAGCGCGAGCGCATCAGCAGCGGCATCGCCACGCTGAAGGTCGGCTACAACCGCGTGCACGGCTATTACATCGAGATCAGCAAAGGCCAGTCCGAAAAGGCGCCGGTGCACTACACCCGCCGCCAGACCCTGACCAATGCCGAGCGCTACATCACCGAAGAACTGAAATCCTTCGAGGACAAGGTATTGTCCGCGCGCGAGCGCTCGCTGACCCGCGAGAAGTTCCTGTACGAGCAGCTGCTCGACATCCTGGCCAGCGGGCTGGAGCCGCTCAAGCAGTGCGCCGCCGCATTGAGCGAGCTGGACGTACTGGCCGGCTTCGCCGAGCGCGCGCAGGCGCTGGACTGGGCGCGCCCGGAACTGGAGACCGCGCCCTGCCTGAAGATCGAACGCGGGCGCCATCCGGTGGTCGAGGCGGTGCGCGAGCAACCCTTCGAACCGAACGACCTGGACCTGCATCCGGATCGCCGCATGCTGGTGATCACCGGCCCGAACATGGGCGGTAAATCCACCTACATGCGCCAGAATGCGCTGATCGTGCTGCTGGCCCATATCGGCAGCTTCGTGCCGGCCAGCCGCGCGGTGATCGGCCCGATCGACCGCATCCTGACCCGCATCGGCGCCGGTGACGATCTGGCCCGTGGGCAGTCGACCTTCATGGTCGAGATGGCCGAGACCAGCTACATCCTGCACCACGCCAGCGCACAGTCATTGGTGCTGATGGACGAAATCGGCCGCGGCACCTCCACTTACGATGGCCTGGCCCTGGCCGATGCCGTCGCGCGCCACCTCGCGCATCAGAACCGCTGCTACACGCTGTTCGCCACGCATTACTTCGAGTTGACCGCGCTGGCCGACGAACAGCACGAGGGCGGCACCAGCGGTATCGCCAACGTGCATCTGGATGCAGTGGAGCACGGCGACGCACTGGTGTTCATGCACGCCGTGAAGGATGGCCCGGCCAACCGCAGTTTCGGCCTGCAGGTGGCCGCATTGGCTGGCCTGCCGAAATCGACCGTGGCGCAGGCACGCCGCCGTCTGGCCGAGCTGGAGCAGCGCAGCCACGAGACCCGGTCAGCGGTGGTCACAGCGCAGGCGCTGGATGCACCGCAGCAGTTCGGCCTGTTCAACGCGCCCAATACCGCCGCGCAGGATGCGCTGGCCGCGATCGATCCGGACGAGCTGACCCCGAAGCAGGCACTGGAAGCGTTGTACCGGCTGAAGGCACTGCTCTGACGGAAAGCGTGAACTCTTCGCATTCCCGTAGTCAACGCAGCGTTATGCTCGGGCGGTTCCCATCCCTGCCATGGAGTCCGCCGTGAATACCGAATCGCTTGCCGCGTCCCTCTTCCAGCAGCTGCAGCAGGGCCAAGGCCTGCAGCAGGTGTCCCAGCAGTTGGGTATCGACCAGAGCCAGGCCAGTGGCGCGATCGGCGCGGCGCTGCCGCTGCTGCTCGGCGCGATGGGCCGCAACGCGCAGGAGCCCCGGGGCGCGCAGGCGCTGCTCGGCGCCCTGCAGCGTGACCATGCCCCGGCCAGTGCCGGCGGCTTCGATCTGGGCGGGCTGCTCGGCAGCGTGCTCGGCGGTGGCGGCGGCAATGCCACCAATGGCGCCGGCATCCTCGGCCACGTGTTCGGCGGCAACACCGACCGTGCCACCCAGGGCCTGAGCCAGGCGACCGGGCTGGACAGCGGCAAGACCAGCCAGCTGCTGGCCATCCTCGCCCCGATCGTCATGTCCTATCTGGCCCAGCGCTTCGCCAGCGGCGGCACGCCCAACCAGCTCAGCCAGGCCCTCGGCCAGGAAGCGCAGACGGCCAACAGCGGTGGCCTGCTGACATCCGTGCTGGACCAGGATGGCGATGGCCAACTCGGCGTCGGCGATCTGCTCAAGCTCGGTGGCGGCCTGTTCGGCAAGCGCTGACCCGGTCTCGAAATAGCCTACACCTATCGCATCTGTTAATTCATTCGAGTTTACCGAATGAACTGCAATGCCTAACGTGGGGGCACGTCTTCACATCGCGGCGCCCCACGCCCGCCTTGTGCCGGCACCCCGTTCCCGACGTCGCCATCGCCTCCCCCGCGCCGATGGTTTCCACGTTCGCCAGTCCACAGGTAGATACCCATGAAAAGCGAAGCCAAGTGTCCGTTCAATCACGCCCTCGTCGGCGATGCCACCACCAACCGGGACTGGTGGCCCAAGCAACTGCGGGTGGATCTGCTCAACCAGCACTCGACCCGCTCACATCCGCTGGATGACACCTTCGATTACGCCGAGGCCTTCAAAGGCCTGGATTACGCTGGGCTCAAAGCCGACCTCGAGGCCCTGATGACCGACTCGCAGGACTGGTGGCCGGCCGACTTCGGCCATTACGGCGGCCTGTTCGTGCGCATGGCCTGGCACAGCGCCGGCACCTACCGCATCGGCGATGGTCGCGGCGGCGCCGGCCGCGGCCAGCAGCGCTTCGCCCCGCTCAACAGCTGGCCGGACAACGTCAGCCTGGACAAGGCGCGCCGCCTGCTGTGGCCGATCAAGCAGAAGTATGGCCAGGCGATCTCCTGGGCCGACCTGCTGGTGCTCACCGGCAACGTCGCGCTGGAATCGATGGGCTTCAAGACGCTGGGCTTTGCCGGCGGCCGCCCGGATACCTGGGAGCCGGACCAGGATGTCTACTGGGGCCGCGAAACCACCTGGCTCGGCGGCGATGTGCGCTACTCGCATGGCTCCGAGGGCGTGCAGGAGGACCATGGCGTGCTGGTCTCCGATGATGATGCCGATGGCGACATCCACTCGCGTGATCTGGAGAACCCGCTGGCCGCCGTGCAGATGGGCCTGATCTACGTCAATCCGGAAGGCCCGGACGGCAACCCCGATCCGCTCAAGGCTGCCTTCGACATCCGCGACACCTTCGGCCGCATGGCCATGGACGACGAGGAAACCGTCGCCTTGATCGCCGGCGGCCACAGCTTCGGCAAGACCCACGGCGCCGGTCCGGCCGACAACGTCGATGTCGAACCAGAAGCAGCCGGGCTGGAAAGCCAGGGGCTGGGCTGGGCCAACAAGTTCGGCACCGGCAAGGGCGGCGACACCATCACCAGCGGCCTGGAAGTCACCTGGACGCGCACGCCGGCGCAATGGAGCCACGACTTCTTCGAGATCCTGTTCGGTCACGAGTGGGAGCTGACCAAGAGCCCCGCCGGCGCGCACCAGTGGATGGCCAAGGACAGCGAGGCGATCATTCCCGACGCGCATGATCCGTCGAAGAAGCACCGCCCGACCATGCTCACCACCGATCTGTCGCTGCGCGTGGACCCGGCCTACGAAAAGATCTCGCGCCGCTTCCTGGCCGACCCGCAGGCCTTCGCCGATGCCTTCGCCCGCGCCTGGTTCAAATTGACCCATCGCGACATGGGCCCGCGTGCGCGCTACCTCGGCCCGGAGATTCCGGCCGAAGAGTTCGTCTGGCAGGACCCGGTACCGGCGGCCCCGCAGGTCCCGCTCAGCGCGCAGGACATCGCTTCGCTGAAGCAGCAGATCGCCGCGACCGGGCTGAGCGTGGGCGAGCTGGTCTCCACCGCGTGGGCATCAGCCTCGACCTTCCGCGGCTCGGACAAGCGTGGTGGCGCCAACGGTGCCCGTGTCCGCCTGTCCCCGCAGAAGGACTGGGCGGTCAACCAGCCGCAGCAGCTGGGCAAGGTGCTGGCCGCGCTGGAGAAGATCCAGGCCGGCTTCAAGGGCGACGGCGGCGCGCAGGTCTCGCTGGCCGATCTGATCGTACTGGCCGGCAACGTCGGCATCGAACAGGCGGCCAAGGCCGGCGGCCATGAGGTCAACGTGCCCTTCAATCCCGGCCGCACCGATGCCAGCCAGGCGCAGACCGACGTGGACTCGTTCGCGGTGCTGGAACCGTACGCCGATGGGTTCAGTAACTACGTCAAGGGCCGTTACACTGTGCCTGCCGAGGCGCTGCTGATCGACCGCGCACAGCTGCTCACGCTGACCGCCCCGGAAATGACCGCACTGGTCGGTGGCCTGCGCGTGATCGGCACCAACGTCGGCGGCAGCCAGGACGGCGTGTTCACCGATCGCGTCGGCACGTTGAGCAACGACTTCTTCGTCAACCTGCTCGACATGCGCACGCAGTGGGTGGCCGATGGCGATGGCTACAGCGGCCGCGACCGCAGCACCGGCGTGCAGCGCTGGAGCGGCAGCCGCGTGGATCTGGTGTTCGGCTCGAACTCGGTCCTGCGTGCACTGGCCGAGGTCTATGCCAGTGCGGACGGTGAAAAGAAGTTCGTCCGCGACTTCGTGGCTGCATGGGCGCGGGTGATGGAGCTGGACCGCTACGACCTGCGCTGATCCGCCGTCGCAGGCACACGCGAAGACCGGGCCAATGGCCCGGTCTTTTTTTATCTGCGGCGCGCGCGGATCAGAGCGCGTCCAGGTCGCCCAGCGCGCGGATCAAGCGCCGCGCACGCTTGTCCGGCTTGTGCTCCGGCGGCTGGTAACCATTTTTGGCCGCGGCGCGCTGCAGGCGCAGCTCCGCCCGGCGTGCAAGCGACGCCTCACTCTCGGCATACAACTGCTGCGCCACCGGTGCCGGGCCGCGCGTCTCGCTCAGGCCGCGTACCTCGATCTCGAAGACTTCATCGCCACGGCTGATCTGCAGCGCTTCGCCCACGCGTACCGCGCGCGAAGACTTCGGGCGTTGCCCGGCCACATCCACCTTGCCGGTTTCCACCGCCTGTTTGGCCAGGCTGCGGGTTCGATAGAACCGTGCAGCCCACAGCCACACGTCCAGCCGCACGGCGGCCACCGGTGTTGCGTCAGTCATGCTTTCTACCCAGCTCCACGGCGTTGGCCGGTTGTCGATTCAAGGGTTGCGTCGCGTCCGGGTTACCGCGGCAGCCGGTGCCGCCGATCAGCGCCGGCACCCCGGCATCCAGATCGCGGCGCTGGCTGCCGACCTGGCATTCCGGTCGGTCCATCGGCCGCACCTGGGTATCTCTCAGGCGCTCCGAGGTGGAACATGCGGCCAGGCTGGCGGCAATCAAGAGCGTCAGCAGGATCGGCTGTCGGTTGTTCAAGGATGCCTTCCTCATCATGCCTCCACAGGCGTGGTGCCTTGCCATGGGCTGATTGCATCATCGGCCGCCGCCGGGTGCCGCGCAATTGCAGTGATCGGCACCCGCACATTCAGTTCGGGTTGACTCTTGCTCCCCCGCTGGTCACCATAGACGGGCTATTTTCCCTAACGGAGTAGGAGACCCCTCATGTTTAAGAAGATGATCGCCGTGCTGGCCCTGGTTGGCCTGTCCGCCTCTCCGGTGATGGCTGCCCCGCAGGACGCCCCCACTGTTGAGCCGGCAACCGCCACGGAAGTGGCCGGCGCCGAAGCATCCGCGTACTCGACCACCGCTGTCGTAGCGACCGTGGGCGCCTCCATCGCAGCCGCAACCGTGCTGTACAGCATCGGCGGCGACAGCTCGAGCGGTGAAAACGATCCGGGCGGCAATGAAGGCGGCCCCGGCGGCCCGGGTGGCCCAGGTGGTACCGGCGGCACGGGTGGTACCGGCGGCACTGGCGGCTAATCCCCTCGTTCCGCACACAAGCCCTCGCCGGGCCAAGCTTGGCGGGGGTTTTTTATGCCTGCCGTAAAACTTTGACGAAGATGATGATGAAGCCCCTGTGCCTGCCGGTTGCCATCGTGGCGACCCTGTTCCTGTCTGGCTGCATGCTGGCCCCTGGCCAACACCTGCGCCACAGCGACGTTTCAGCGAACCGCTCCAGCGAAGACGGTCGCCTTGAGATGATCCCGATCACGCCGAAGCTCATTGCCATGAACGATGCGTCCCAGGCCGAACAGGTACTGCCGGCTGCACTGCTGGATTATCAGGCCGAGCCCTACCGTGTAGGCCCCGGTGACATGCTGTACATCACCGTATGGGACCACCCGGAGCTGACCGTGCCTGCCGGTTCGCAGCAGCAAGGCAACCTGGCCGGGCGACTGGTGCAGAGCGACGGCACACTCTTCTACCCGTACATCGGCAAAGTGCAGGCCGCCGGCAAGACCCCGGTAGAGCTTCGCGCGGAAATCACCCAACGGTTGGCCAAGTACATCGAGGCGCCGCAGGTGGATACCTCGGTGCTGACCTACGCCAGCCAGCGCGTCTGGATCACCGGCGCTGCCGAGCGCTCGACCTCGGTCCCGCTGACGACAACGCCGCTCACGCTCTCCGATGCGATCAGCCAGGCCGGCCTCAATGCCAGCCAGGCCGATCTTTCCGGCATCCAGCTCAGCCGCGACGGCGTCACCTACTCGATCGACATCGAAACCGTCGCCCGCCAGCATGGCGGCCGACCGATCTACCTGAAGAACGGCGACTCGATCTATGTCCCGTATCTGGATCGAAAAGAAATCTTCGTCGTTGGCGAAGTCACCCAGCCCGGTGCCTTCAGCTTCCGCACGTCCGACATTTCGCTGAACCAGGCGATCGGCCGCGCCCGCGGCCTCACCCAGGCCACCTCGAATGGCAATGCGGTGTATGTCATCCGCGGGTCGAAGGACCTGCAGAAGGCGCCGTCGGTGATCTACCACCTGGAAGCCCGTTCACCCACCGCATTCGCCGTGGGCAGCCAGTTCATGCTGCAGCCCGGCGACGTGGTGTTCGTGGGCGCCGCCGGCGTAACGCGCTGGAACCGCTTCGTGAACCAGCTGCTGCCGTTCACCAACATCCTCTACACCGCCGCTCGTACCGAGAGCGAAGTCGGGAACTAACATGCGTCCTATGCAGCATGACGCCACGCGCTTCAACGCGCGTGGCGGGTGGGGCCGCGCCATTGGCATCGCTGCGCTGGTGGCCCTTGCCGCCTTGACCAGCAGCTGCACGACCGTGAGCCGTTCCAGCGCCGACGCGCTGCGCCTGATCTTCATTTCCAAGCCGAGCGCGACCCCCGCACAGGTCGCAGCTGTGCGCTTCCCGCAGCTGCAGTTGCGCGCACCGGACGTCAATGGCGTCCTCGTGCTCGGGTTCGTGGATGCAGGGCGCCAAGCATGGATCGCCGGCGGCGACGCAGTCTTCTACCTGCAGGGCAACGGCCTGGTCAGTGCGACCTCGGGCATCGGCCGCAGCTACGCCGCGCGCATCACCGGGCCATCGCCATTCGATGATCTCGGCTCACTGCAGGGCGCTTCCCGCGTGCAGCGCGAGTACGACTGGATCCCGGCATATCAAATGAGCGTACCGGTGACGGGCACGCTCACGAAAGTCGGCCCCGAGAAGGTGGTCATCCTGGAACGCCCACTCAGTCTGGTGCGCTATGAAGAGAAGCTCTCCGGCCCTGGTTTCCGAGAGACGAATATCTATTGGGTGGATGAGCGCTCCGGGTTCATCTGGAAGAGCCGCCAGTACCTCGCCCCCGGCTATGCCGTGGAGATCGAGCAGCTCAAACCCTTCCGCCCTGGCCAATGACCATGCTGCGCTACTGCCTGATCCTGTGTTCCACCCTGCCCTTCTTCATCGCACATGAGGCTGCGGCGCAGCCCGTGGCCGATACGGTAGAAGTTACCGTTGAGGGCGCGGTCAATGCGCCTGGCGTATACGCCCTGCCTGCAGGAGCGCGCCTGGCGGATGCCCTGATCGCCGCCATGCCCAGGCCGGACAGCTACGTCACGGGTGCCTCGCTCCTGCGCGAAAGCGCGCGCGTCCAACAGGTACGCCTCAAGGCCGGGTTGCTCTACGACCTGAAGGTGCTGCAGCAGAGCCAGGACGAAGCAGCCAGCAAACTTGCCTCCAGCCTTTCAAGGCAACTGACCGACCTTCCAGCAACTGGCCGGGTGGTGGCAGAGCTCGAGCCGCGCCTGATGCAGACGCGCAAGTCATCCAACCCGGTCGCCATGCAGTTGGACATAGTGCGGTACCCCGCCAGGCCAGACACCGTTCGCGTCGTGGGCGCGCTGGATCAGGCCTGCGAGCTTCCGCATCAGCCTACTGCGGATGTCACCCATTATCTGGCTGCATGCCCATCGAACCGCGTGGCAGACAAGGACGAAGTCCACGTGATCCAGCCGGATGGACACGTACAGATCATCGGTATTGCGCTGTGGAACCGCGCAGACCTGCAGGCCGTCGCACCTGGCGGCACGATCTATGTCCCCATCGCCGCAAGACTGATGAAAGACATCGATCCAGAGTTCAACACGCAGTTCGCCGCATTCCTCGCGACGCAGCCGCTGCCCAATCCGCGAGTAGCACCTTGATCCACGTCCGTTCCAGACATTTCGCTACCTTGGCTTTCTCAGCATTGGCATTGGCGACATCCGCCTGCCTACACGCGCAGGAAGCGCCGCCCGCCACCGCAAGCGAATGGGGTGGAATGGGCCTGCTGCAGACGCCGAGCGCGCGCATGGCTGATGACGGGGAGATCAGCTTCACTGCCTCGCACAACTCGCCGTACAGCCGCTACAACATCACGATGCAGCCATTCCCATGGCTGGAGGGATCGTTCCGCTACATCAATGTGTCCAACAGGTTGTACGGCTCAATCGCCGGCGACCAGAACTACAAAGACAAATCGATCGACGTAAAGCTTCGCCTGTGGGAAGAGTCTCGTTGGATGCCTGAGGTCGCATTCGGCGTGCGAGACCTCGGCGGAACAGGCTTGTTCTCCAGTGAATACCTCGTCGCAAACAAGCGCTTCGGCCCTATCGACGCAAGCGTTGGGCTAGCGACTGGCTACATCGGCAACCGGGGAGATCTCAGCAATCCCCTCGGTGCGATCGATGATCGATTCGATACAAGGCCGGTTCCTACGAGCAACATTAACAATGCCGGCAAGTTCGGTTTGAGTTCAATGTTTCGAGGACGAGTCGGCGTATTCGGCGGTGTCAGTTACCAGACACCTTGGGAGCCATTGCTTGTCAAGGTTGAGTACGATGGCAACGACTACAAGAACGAACCGAAGGACAACAACCTGCGGCAAACAACACCCGTCAACGTAGGTGTCGTCTATAGCATTACCCCACAAATCCAATTCACAGCAGCGTGGGAGCGTGGGGACGCACTGATGGTAGCTCTATCGCTTCGCGGAAATCCCGGCCACGCGCCTTCTGCTAAAAAGCCGTTTGATCCAGCTCCTGAGGCCATTCGTACTACCCGCCATTCCTCATCGGCGGTTGCGAGTGCCACTGGAAACACGCAGTTGGAACAAGGAAACGAGGCGCCAGAATCCAAGACGGAGAGCGCTGATTGGGCCGCTATCGCGGATCGTCTTCGCAAGAATGCAGGTTTCCGAGTAGATAAGATCAGCGCAAGCGACGCTGAGGTAATTATCACTGGCCAACAGGTGCGCTATCTTCATGCTGCAGAGGGCATAGGACGTGGATCTCGCATCCTGCACAACGAGCTTGACTCGTCCATCGACTGGTTCACGTTCGCTACCGTTCGCCTCGGGATGCCCGTCATCGAGACAAGTTTGAGCCGCGAGCACTTCGTTGACTATGTCGAGCAGCGCAGCGACCTAAACAGTTTGAAGCTGGGAGTTGAGGCATTGCCTCCCTCCTCCGCTCAACGTGAAACTGTCTACGAAGCACCACGCGCGCCCTACGGTGGCGGCTTTAACGTGGGATACCAGCAGAACGTGGGCGGGCCAGATGGTTTCATTCTTTATCAAGTCGCCGCGAACTACACAGGCAGTTACTTCTTTACAAGAAATGTTTGGCTCACGGGCACCGTGAGCGCAAATCTTTTCAACAACTACGATAAATTCAAGTACGACGCTCCAAGTAGGCTACCTAGGGTGCGTACGGACCTGCGACAGTATATGACGGACTCCGACTTCACCGTACCGAACCTCCAGCTTACGACCGCTGGCGCTTTGGGAAGAGATTTCTACGGAATGGCGTACGCCGGCTACCTGGAGTGGATGTATGCCGGCGTCGGAGGCGAGATTCTCTATCGCCCTTGGGGAGAGTCATGGGCTGTTAGTGCAAACGTTAACTGGGTTAGGCAGCGCGACTATGATCAACTTGCCGGCCTCAGGGACTACACAATCACAACGGGCCACGCGAGTTTCTACTATTCGTTCGACCGGGAACAACGCATTGTCGGCTCGCTGAGCGCGGGGCGCTATCTCGCTGGGGACTACGGTGCCACGGTCAACCTTGCACGCTCATTCGACAATGGGGTCACGATGGGCGCCTACGCAACCAAGACAAATGTTTCCGCTCGCGACTTCGGAGAAGGGAGCTTCGACAAAGGAATCTACATATCGATTCCCTTCGATACAATTCTCCCCAGGTCCAACCGGGCTCGCGCCACCTTCGTCTGGAACCCTTTGGTACGGGATGGCGGAGCGATGCTAGGCCGCAAATACTCACTCTACGGTGTCACCGGGGAGCGGGATCTAAAGTTCTTCTACGACAATCTCCAGAAGATCACGGATTGAGAACCCAACAAGAGCGCCGCATCCGCGGCGCTTTTTCTGTGCAAATGCCGCCCCGACAGTGGCAACCTCATCTAGCGCGCCCGACTCTCCATTCTTCGCCGCAAAGCCGCCAGGGGCTTCTCGACTACCGCATAGATTGCCTGCGCAGTGACCAGGGTAATGATCAGTGCAACAAGGTCGGAGATCAACGGATTGGGAAGATGCTGGTGAACTACCGCCAGGATCAGGCGATGCACCAAATACATCGAATAGGAAAGGGCCCCTAGGTGCATAACCCACCGATGATTCAGCAGCCTGGCCAGCCCTCTTTGAGGGAAAACAATTATTCCCCAAAAAATAACTACCAGTAGCGCGTAGATCGGACTATCAGCGATGGTGACCCTCACTGGCCTTGGCACTACAGATAATAGAGCAAGCGCGACCACCGCCGCCGGCATTACCCATCGAATAAAAAATCGCTCGCGCACTTCGAAGGGCAGCCGGTCTCCCATGACCGGGTTACATACCAATGCAAAAGCGGCACCTGCAAGAAGACCGTCAAATCGAGTGTCAGTCGACGTATACAATCGGTAAAAGCCAGCGCCATTGAGAGCAAGCAGGACTCTCCACACCGGCGCAAGAAGTACAGCAACCAACAAGATAGAGGCAACCCGCCTGTAGCTCAGTCGACGACGCAACATGATCAAAAGTGCCGCCGGGAAGAGCAGATAGAAATGCTCCTCGACAGCTAACGACCACAGCATACTGGACTCGGGCGGGAGACCCCCGTGACCATCTGAGTAAACAATATAGTAGTTCGTATAGTTCAAAATCGTGGCGAGGGTACCCCACACATTCTGATTCGATGGAACAAGAAGCAGGAAGCCGGCCAGCGAGCAGAGAATTATCGAAACCAACGCCGGAGGCGTGATTCGAATCAGGCGACGCATGTAGAAGGACGGCAGTGAGATGCGACTCGAAGCTTCATACTCTCGCCGCAGAAGCGTGGTGATCAAGTATCCGCTGAGGAAGAAGAAAATCGTAACTCCAAGATGTCCGGGCCAAGGACCGCCGATCAAAGCACCGTGCCCTACAAAAACAATCATTACAGCAACCGCCCGCATTCCATCAAGCGAGGGAATATAGAACGATTTAGACATTACCCGCTCCGACGACGTTTGGGCGATCACCTGATCGGTCTGCCCAGTGAATCAGACCTGCCATGTATGTGAAGAACACCGCAGTAATCGGCGCATAAACATCGATATCCTGAAACGCACAATACGCAAGGAATGACGGCAACCCTCCCAGTGCCGCGATGGCGTATGGGCGAAGAGTTCCGAAGGCAGACGATCTGCGTATAAGCCTTAGCATCAACTTCACGCCCTTCACGAAGGGAATGATGAAGAAGGCTAAGAAGGCGACCGATGCGCCCAACCCTCCGCCGCGGACAAGCGTGGAGAAGACCGTAGAGTGTGATCCGATGGGAATGGCCAAGTCGTCCACCCGAGGCTTTACGCCCAAGCCTATAAACGGATTCACTCGCATAGCTTCATCGAATGACGCCTGATAAGCAATGAATCTCGCGTTTGATGAGCCTTCACGCATATCATTGACACGACCCAGGATATCCGGAAGAAAAACCATTGCTGCGCCTGCAACCAGCGGTATGCACGCCATCAGGAGCACATAGTAGCGTCTGTTGACCACAGCTAAAGCGATAACGAGCACGCCCAAGCTTGCTCCTAGAAGCGCCGCTCTCGTAAGGGTCGCGCCGATCGTGAACAGCGCCAGTGCAAAAAACAGCCATGCGAGCCAACGGTACCGCGAGATGACAAAGCCAGCCGCGATGAAACTGGAAATGGCAATAAGCCCCGCACTAGCCGTGGCATTTGTGGAGAGGATCATCAGACGAGGCATGTCGCCGCCGTCAAACCAGTTGCGGGCTACAAAGTCTGCTTTCTGGTACAAACCAAGCAGATTGTCCATCGGCGGGAGCGCCAAGCCCAGCAGCGTCGGAATGCCAAGCACCTGCATCTTGCCTGAGAACACCAAATAGGAGAGCGGAATAGCGAGAACGATCGATATTCCGCACAGCTTCCAAAGAGTACGGGAAACCTTGACAGCCCAATACTCGTCGCGCGAATAGAGAAACTTTATGTAGGTGTAATGGCAGTAACCAACAAGCATCACGCTCAGATTATTCAACGCCGCAATGGTCCGCGACAAATCAACGCCCACTGCAACTGCGTTGTATACCAGCGACAAGAAGAGGACCGAAACGACCCCAAGCACTGCGAGTTGGAAGGCATCCCGTGGAAGCATGGAGCGCTTGAGTAGCAGAACCATGTACAAAGACGATGCATGGAAGACAAAGAAGCCAAACCCCAAGATCCACCATAGCGGAATCATCGCTATGAAAATCAAGGGAAGCGTGTACCTGCTGAATTTGAACTTCATCGCCCGCCCCTCTTGCGAGACGCGAGCTTGCGTCTAATCTTGCCGAGTCCAAGCGCAAACATTTCTCTAACCTCCGAGGGCCGGAGAACCAGAAGGCTCAACGGCCCTACGTTGAACTTCCGCCTGAACACCGCCAAGTATGACGCGGAAATGACAAGCTGAGAGATCAACAGCGAGTACGCCGCGCCGAGCACGCCATACCTCGGAACAAGGATAAGAGTTAGGGCAAGATTGAGCATAAAGCCAGGCAGAAACAGCCAGAATGTAAGCATCGGATTCGCTGCTGCATACAAAACCGGAGTCAACAGATTCCAGAGCGCGCCGACAAGCGTGCAAAGCACAGCGACTCTATACAGGTTAACGTAAGGCGCGTAGTCCTCGCCCAACATCAAGGGCACAATCAGATCAGCAGCTGCTAGCGCTATGACTGAGACCACAGCTAGAAAGGCCATCGAGACCCTAGAAATTTTGGCTGTCTCAACTATTGCCTTGCTTTGGTCCGCGCTCCTGACGCTGTGGGCAAAGAGTGCAACTCCCACGGCAAGCGCTACTTCTGTCACAACTTCGCCCAGGCGCATGACTCCGTAGTAGGCCCCCATGCCCTCCGGCCCAAGAACATCTTGAACCACGACAACATTCACCCGCTTGGCTGCAACCATCAAAAGAATACCCGGGAAATACCTCACGCCCCTCAGAATGATCTTCCGCGACACACTGAGAAATTCAGTCCATCCAGCGGACAGCATGGCTGGCGTTACCCAGTTGTAGCAGGCGACTCTTACCGCAGACACAAGGTAGGCGACCGCGAGGGTCCAGAGAGCAACTTGAATGGTAATTACGTCAAGAATGAACGTCGCCGCCGTGAGGATCAGAAGCAGCGTGCGCGGCCACGCCTCGGAGCTGTTGTACTCTTTGATCCGCCCTTGGCCAAGCAGGACGCCCTGCTCGATTCGGATCCCAAGCATTCCGGGAATGACGAGACAGGACGGAATCACAATAGTCCACGCCGAGAACCCCGGAACAAAATTCCAGATATACCAGCCGAAACCGATTGCACCGACTGTTGAGAATGTCAATATCCACAACTTGGCCTGAAATTTTACCTGAGACTCATTGCCGGCCAGCTTCGGATAGTAGTAGCCGATGGAGTGACGCGTACCGAAATCCAGCGCAGTCGCAACCAGGAGCCCCATCGTTGCGACATATCCATAGAGGCCAAACTCCGCGATGGAGAGTTTACGTGCGAGCACCACGAAAACGAGAAGATTAGCGGCCTTCCCTGCAAATCTGGTCACAATGGTGAAGGCAGAATCGATCAACAGCTTGCTGCTCATCCGACGCTACTCGCCTTGACTCGGGCAATGAAGACCTGACGCCTGCCATCAACCACGCCATTGAAGACAACCCTTGAATCGCGGCTCCAAACTGGATGTGGATCGACACGCCTGCCGCCAGTGAGGTTGTTGGTATAGAGACGGCAAAGCTCTGTCTCCACACCGCTCGCCAGATTGATCAAGCGTATTGGCACGCGGCCCTTGGAATCGCTGAAGCCCTCGGTTACGTAGGCATCCGTCAGGAGTAGCTCGCCACGCACACTGGGATGACCGCCGCCTACCGCAGCCGGATCCAGCAATCGTAGATCTGTACCGTCTGCGTTGAAGCTGCAGAAGCGCATTGTCTTCCCATCCGGCCGCAGATTCATAACGATGCGGGGCTCTGAAGGGTGCCAGTTGGGATGATGCCCCCCTTTGCGGTAGAGATCATCGTGCACAGCCAGCGCGATATCAGATCCATCGAGTTGACAGGTAATGACCTGGGTTGGCCACCCAAGACGACCTTGTACATTACGACTGAAAACCACGATCAGAAGTCGATCGTTTCGAGGAGAAACCTTTACGTTCTGGATGAAGTAGTCGCCGCTCGACAAGCCTCCCTGACGAGGGAGGGACTTCCGAATGTCAGCCAGGCTCAGAAGCAGCGTGGATTGCCCAGAATGAAGATCAGTCTTCCAAACACCCTCGCTTTGCTCGTAGTTCTGTTCAGGCTTGATCCTTCGAAGTACACGCTCTGGAACCCCGTAACCGGTCTGCGACAGATTGATCAAGTCAATGGAACCGCTGTACGAAAAACGCTTGTCGGGCGAAAGACCGTATATCGGCCCGTCAAGCTCGAAAGCTTCCAGCGTGCGCGCATCAATCCGGATGCCGGTGCCGCGCCCAGATGAGCCAATATCGTTACAGAACACCGTGTCGTCATCGTCTCCCCACTGTGCATTCGCACCCAGTTGGGTTCCCCAGCCACGGCTGTTATAGATGGATCTGTAGCGATGCTCAACCAAATCGACCACACACACTTGGCAGACGTCCCCAACATATGGAAGCCTGGATATGAACGGCACTCTGGTCAACAGGAGGTAACGGCCGCTAGGGCTTATGGGATCCACATCAAAGAAGGTGTGCATGTAGTGCCCGTCTGGCGGCGATGCCACACAAACGGTGGCTACTTCGCCGACCTCGGAAGGTCGCTGTTCTAGCGGGAACCACCTACCAAGCGGCAAGCCCTCATCATCTGGGCGTACGTGCCTAGCCAGCAGTCCCGCTGCAATGAGAGCAACCTCGCGAGAATCGCGCACGGCCTTTCGCACTGCCCGGGCGTTCCCCTTAGCCAACTCCAGGAACTTCTTCACAGGTCTCATGATCTATCAAATCCAAACGGAGGAGGCTAGCGCCTTGAAATGACCCAGTCAGCGAGGCGTCGGTACCCGGCTGTAGATACGAATACTTGAAGAAAAACCCGTGCCGCCAGTTCAGGCGAGTAGCACCCTGAGAACAGTGCCTTTGCATAAAGTGCACTCGCTTTACACCACCTCCCCTGCTTTGAGTAGCACTTTGCAACATGCCATCCCAAGTCCGCGCGAACGGCACGGGCAGTGAGGACATCGTGAACCGATCTGTGCCAGTCAGTGCGAATTGACGGATCAAATGAACTAGACACTCGCTTTGGATCAGCCACGTCACTCCATCTTGCCTGCGGGACGGCGAGCATGTGGAAGCTCGCCCCAGCGGCGGCCAGACGTATGGCGAAATCAGTGTCTTGGCCGAAACGCAGGCCTTCGCGATACAGCACACGCAAAGCGAGCTCTCTATTCAGCACCAACGTGGACGTCTGCATAAAGCCAAAATCTGCAAGCAGATACTCACAGACTTGCTCACCATCTCGCAGAGGTCGCGGTGGCTTCAGAAACGTACGGCCGCCTCCCCGATCAACCACAACCTGACCATACACGACGCGGAGGTCAGGACCGGCTTCAAGTGCAGCGACAGAATCGGAAATATGCTGTGGGAAGAAAGAGTCATCCGAATCCAGCAACGCGACGTACTTTCCGCGTGCAACGGTGATGCCGTGATTGCGCGCCACGCAGGCGCCTTGATTCTTCTGCGAGACGATCCTCAGCCGCGAGTCGTCTATCTCAGCGAGCTTCTCCAGCGATTCGTCGGTCGATCCATCATCAACCACAATCAACTCAATGTTATCGTAGCTTTGGTTCAATGCCGATTTAACAGCTTGAAGTACCACTTCAGCGCGGTTGTACAGCGGAATTATCACCGACACTATCGGAAGATGCATCGAGGACATCAGCAATCCTCCAAACGCCGCGACAGCACTTCATGGAGATACTGGCGTTGGCGAGAGAAAACGTTGGCCAGCTGATTCCGACACACCTCGGGGGACGTGGCGAGGCTGCTTCCAGTTGCAATTAGGCTACCGAGGCCCACCGATGAAAGGAGATCGGTGATCTTCCGATTCTTGTTTCCTGTAGGCACACATACAGGCATCGCACCACAGGATGCGGCAAGGAGAATTACGTGCAACCGATTACTAATCACCAGGCGCGCGCCAGAGTACGCCGACTCCAAGCCCGATATACTGTTAATCGCGAATGCGTATTCCTCACTCCCTCTCCAAGCATGACTCAGCCTTTTCATCGGTTCGTCGTCTCGAGTTACCTGAGAGATAAAACCTACGTCCCCATCAGCTGACCCGTCTGCCAACTCAAGAACCAAACCCCGAACGCGTTCATGAAGCTGCTCGACTTCGGTCGCATTCAGATTATCTTCGCGCAGTGATACAAGTGTGCTCCGACCCCCTGCCCCCCCCTCTTTCATATGAAGGTTGAAGGCAAGGTCCGGGCAGTACTCATGATTCGAGAACCCAAATCTGTCTGCACGGCCCACCGATCCATCATCGCGAATCCCGTAGAAATGCATGAATCTGGAAAGCCATGACTCCAGCCGAAGGCGCCGATCATCCATTCGACTTACTGATGCGCCGACTTTAATAATACGTACGCGCAGCAACCATAGCAGCGGAAAAAGTACTGCACGCACTAGATCGCCCGACGCAATGCCACCCGGAGGATCTCCAGGAGTCAACACCAAATACTGGCGGGATGATCTCCACGAGGAGGCGGCACGCCAAATCAGCTTTGCCATAAGACGCAACTTGCTATGGCAGACGACTTCTTCAGGTTGCACCAGAATTTCCTCCAAGAAGCTGTCAGGCGCGCCAGCGCTTGCTACCTCCAGGGAGCCGTAGCCGCGCAGCAATCGAAGTAACTCGCGATTGATGAGCGCATCTCCTGCATTACTGCACTGGGTACTGGCGGAGAAGTAGAAGTTTCGGCGAGGGTCGGACATCAAGATACCCAGTGACTTTTAGGAATGGTCAAACCATTATTTCCGATCGGTATTTATCAGCAACTGGAGCATGGCGACCGGGTTGGTCGCCAAGTAGCGACCAACCAAACGAACGGGGTCGTCCTTCAGCCGATAGAGCCATTCAAGTCCCATACGCTGCATCCAGCTCGGGGCGCGCGGCACGTCGCCCGCGAGAAATGCGTAGAGACCACCGCAGGTCTTGATCCAGCCTACTCCCCGAAGACGCTCGCGGTTTTCCAGTGCCCAGTACTCTTGGCGGGGCTTGCCCAGCGCCACCCATAGAACGTCGGCGCCAGATTCGACGATCTGCTTGCAGACCGCCTCATCCTCCTCCTTTCCAAAGTACCCATCACATCGACCTACGATCTTCACCCTCGGATACATTCGGTGGATGGCGGCCACGGCGGCGGCGTTCTGCTCTTCGGTGGAGCCGAGTATGTAAAAACGAAGCCCATGGACCTCCGCACACTCCGCGGCGTCGTGAAAGAAGTCAGTCGTCGCAATTCGCTCGGGCAGCGGGTTCCGCGTGAGCCGGCTTGCGAACACCACCGGCATTCCGTCCGCGTGAATGATGTCAGCAGCTGCCATCGCATTCCTGAACGTAGGATCCTTAGAGGCAAGCGCGATTCCCTGGCCATTCGAAGAAAGAACTACGCGAGGCAAGCGGGCGGGATCAGCCTGCGCTGCCAGGCAGTCGTCCAGCATTACAGCTGCCAGCTCTTTTCTGCCAATGGATGCAGTGAGAAGTCCGCCGACTCTAACGACGGGGAACGTGTAGCCATTTGAAGTATTCACAAGAATTCCAAGATATAGATTCGACGGACCGACGAATTAGTTCGGCAGAGCCCGCCGCTGCCTGTAGCTTCCTGGCAGCGCTTCCAGGATCGATCAATCCGAACAGAAGATATCCCTGGTGTACACCTTGGATACCACATCCTCAAGTTCTGGAGACATCCGGTTGGCGATAATTACATCCGACACCTTCTTGAATTCGTCCAGATCGCCGATCACCTGGGATGAGAAGAACTCATCTTCTTGCAGCACCGGCTCAAAGACGACAACCTTGACGCCCTTGGCCTTTATTCGCTTCATTACGCCCTGAATTGAGGATGCCCTGAAGTTGTCGGACCCGGCCTTCATGATCAAGCGATGGATTCCCACGATCTTCGGGTCACGCTTGAGCACATCATCTGCAATAAAGTCCTTGCGGGTAGAGTTGGACGCGACAATGGCCCCGATTAGTGTCTGCGGAACATCCTGATAGTTTGCAAGAAGCTGCTTTGTATCTTTGGGAAGGCAGTATCCACCGTAGCCAAATGAAGGGTTGTTGTACCCGTGGCCAATCCTGGGATCAAGGCAAACGCCCTCGATGATCTGCCGCGTATCAAGGCCGTGACAAGACGCGTATGTATCCAACTCATTGAAGTAGGAAACGCGCATCGCGAGGTACGTGTTTGCAAACAACTTGATTGCTTCGGCCTCGGTGGACTCCGCATAGACCACGGGCACATCCGGCTTCAGACTCCCCTCAACCAGCAACGCTGCAAATTTCTCAGCCCTTTCGGACCGCTCACCGATGACAATCCGACTAGGGTAGAGATTGTCGTGAAGCGCCTTTCCCTCGCGCAGGAACTCGGGCGAAAAGATGATTTGGTCAGTACCAAACTTCTCGCGGAGACGCATCGTATATCCCACAGGTACCGTTGACTTAATAATCATCAACGCCTGCGGATTGATCTCAAGAACGTCCTGGACGACAGCCTCTACCGACGAGGTATTAAAGCAATTAGATTTTTCATCATAATCAGTAGGTGTTGCGATGACTACCAGCGAAGCGTCGGCGTAGGCAACAACCTTGTCCAGCGTAGCAACGAGATTAAGACCTCCAGCCGATAGCAACCGCTGGATATCAGCATCCTCGATTGGGGAGCAGCCATTGTTGATTGACTCAACTTTGCGCGCATCCAAATCCAAAGCAACGACTGCATTACGCTGCGACAGAAGCACGGCGATTGACAGACCCACATAGCCCGTACCCGCAACTGCGATTTTCACTTACTAATTCCTCGAACTTCCGATTTATTATCAACCATCACGCCTGACATCTCACATGTAACCAAACTCATTTTGATTCCTTTCATCATGATGGAATGACAACCGGACACTTGAAGAGGCAGCGACCGACAAACTACTTTTCCGTCGACTTGTATTCGTAGTACCCGTAGCTGTAGTAGCCGGCGCTGCGCCGCTCAACAGCATTGAAGATCGCACCCTTCAGCTTGACGTTGTTTTGCTCGAATCGCTTCTTTGCCAAGGCCAGTTCCTTAGGTTGATTCAGACCGAATCGTGCAACCAATAGAGATGTGCCTGCGTGATGGGCAATGATGGCCGCGTCCGTCACCGCAAGGATCGGAGGCGTATCAATGATGACGAGATCGAAATTCGCTGACGCTGCTTCAAGAAGACGCGTGAAGTTCTCATGCATGAGCAATTCAGAGGGGTTTGGCGGCACGTCGCCACGTGCGATATAGCTCAAGTTCTCAAGCTCGGGAATAACCCGGATCGCTTTCTCGAGCGAAACTTTACCCACCAATATGTCAGACAAACCAGGCACCTGGGCGGCACCTAGAGCCTTGTGCAACGTCCCCTTACGCATATCAGCGTCGATGATCAGCACCCGCTGTCCCGCCTGTGCGATAACGGCAGCCAGATTTGAGGAGACAAAAGTTTTACCGGCACTTGGGCTTGAGCCCGAGATCAACACAATATTGTTCTTCGCTTCAAGCCGAGCAAAATGAAGACTCGTACGCAAACTGCGGATCGCTTCAATTGCCAAATCCGCAGGGTCTTTCGCCGCGAGGAGATGCAACTTACCATCTGCGCGGAATTTTCCGCGCACTGAATCATTCTGCTGGCTAACGCTGGCCGGAATGGAGGCGTACACCGGCAGACCGATTTCTTCGATCTGCGCTGGATCCTCGACACCGCGATTGAGCAGCTGCCTAAGCATGATAAGTGCTATTGAAAGAATGAAACCCAAGAATGTGCCGATCAGGACTACGAAGCTCTTCCTCGGCTTGACTGGTGCAAGCTCATCAACCACTGCCGTATCTACGACGCGCACGTTACCGACGGTACCAGCTCGCGCAACGTCCAGTTGCTGGGCCTGATTCAGCATCGCCGTGTACATTTCGTTGCTCACTTGGAGATCGCGGGTCAGCTTCAGAAGCTCCTGCTGGGCATCCGGCAAACGTTTGACTTCGCTCTGGAAACCGGATTTTCGACCCTCAAGCTCTCCAATCTGACGCATCAGCGCTTGGTATGCAGGATGGTCACGAGTGAAACGCCGGTCCATCTCAGCCTGCTGCAGGCGCAATTGCTGAATACTCGTCTCTACCGCGACCTCCTGATCCAACAGTCCTTTCGTCTGTAGCGTGAGGTCGACGGAATTCGCGCGAGTCTGATAGGCGGCGAGAGTCTTCTGTGCCGCATCGACTTGGTTACGAATGGTCGGCAGCTGTTCCTTGACGAATGCCAATTGCGCCGAAGCCTCGGCCGAATTCCGCTCTACGTTCTGCCGTACGTATGCCGCGGTAACCTGATGCAGGAAGCCCTGTGCGATCAGAGGGTTGGCGTTTTCGTAAGCCAGCCGCAGGATTCCGGACTCCTTCCCGACCTCTGAGACACCAACTTCGGACTGCAAATCAGCGATCACAGTCATACGGCGAAGCCGCGTCACAGAGAATTCCATCCCCGGATTTGCGACGAGCTTGGCAACCTGCATTGATATACCCGAGCCCTCTGCCTTTTGACCAACTACGCCCTTTAACAGCAACTGGTCGTCGCCGCCGAAGAGCGAATAGTTGCCGTTTTCACCCGCTATCAGTGTCAGCTCCTTCGCGATGAAGACGTCCGGCACGTCAAACTGGAAAATGTCGAGAACTTCTCCACCCCAGCCTGAGCCGCTCATACCGAAAAGCGGCGCCGCCAACACGCCCGGGGATCCTTCCTCGGCCTTGCGGGCCAAGTAACTACCAATGAGCGGGAATCTAGCGGGCTCGACCAGAACATCGAGCTTGAGCTGGTCGACGGCAGCACCAATCACCGACCTTGATGTGATCAAGGCGATCTCAGTGGACGCCTCTTTGGAGCCACCTGCTCCTGGCAGAGATGCGCTGAGATCCGATAGACCTGGTAGCGAAGGAACTTTTGACTCGACCTGCACCACCGCATCTGCTCGATAGATTGGTGTAGCCAGGAGAGCGTAGGCCACGGAACCGGCAAACGCGGCAGCGGTTATGCCCGCAATCAACCACTTGTGGTCGATCAATGTTCCAAAGAGCTGGCGGAGATCGAGCTCAACAACGTCTTCCTGGTTCGTGTTGCGGGAATCGATGCTTGTCATGTGCCTTGATTCAATATCAAAAAGGGGGGTGCGGCGGCGGGGTACGGCGCGGGCAAATCAGAGGTAACGCTTCCAGCTCTCCACGCCTTCAGCCATCAGCTTGTAGACGTGCTCGAAGGCTGGTCGCTGCTGCCGGTAGGGATCGGGGATATCGCGGTCGCCCTGCCACTTCCCCAACAGGAAGGTCTTTCCAGAGGCTTCCGGCGCCTGCTCGGTGATGCGCTTGACGTGTTTGCGCTCCATCGTCAGCACCAGATCGGCGGCGGACAGGATGGCGGGGCTGATCTGCCGCGCGCGATGCGCCGTGCCGTCCAGTCCATGCTCGACCAGCAGGTCCTGGGCAGTCGCGTCGATGCCGTGATTCACCAATGCGCCCAGACCGGCGGACGAGACCTGGATGCCTCGATCGCCAAGGGCGCTCCGCAGCATGACTTCAGCGGAAGGACTACGGCAGATATTGCCGACACACACAAAGAGAATATGCTTGAACACAACTTCCAATCCTGATGCATTCCCGAGAGGGAATGTCGTGCACGGCCGGATATTCGACCGCGCGCCCAAACCAACAGGATACCCCATGGCCCGGACCAGAGGGTCGAGGGTCGCCCGCAAGGGCAGTACTTCCCGGTAATTTCCGGATCGCCGCATCGTCAGTCGCCCATGATCGCGGGAAACGTGACCTAGTAGGCGCCTTTCTGCCCCAGCACCTTGGCGACCGTCATGACAATGATGGCCATGTCCAAGCCGGGGCTCCAGCGCCGGATGTAATCGATGTCGTACCGGACGCGCTTCTTCATCGACCGCAGTTCCGGCGTCTCGCCGCGCAGCCCATGGACCTGGGCCCACCCGGTGATGCCGGGCTTGACGTAATGCCGATGCATGTAGCGCTCAATCAGCCGCTCGTAGTGGTTGTTGTGCTGAACGGCATGCGGCCGGGGCCCAACGACGGACATGCTGCCGCCCAGCACATTGAAGAACTGCGGCAGTTCATCAAGGCTGGTGCTGCGCAGGAACGCGCCGAAGCGGGTGACGCGCGGGTCCCCACGGGTGGCCTGGACGATGGTACCTGCCGACTCCTGGTGCACCCTCATGGAGCGGAACTTGAGCATCCAGAATTCCTTGCCCCCTTGCCCGTGGCGGCGCTGGCGGAACAGCACCGGACCCGGGGAGCTCAGCTTGACGCCAATGGCCAGCACCAGGAACACCGGCGCCAGTGCCAGCACTGCGACGCTGGCGACCACGAGGTCCTCTACGCGCTTGGCCACCAGGTAGTTGCCCTTGACCAGGCCCTGCCGAAGGTTGATGACAGGCACGCGACCGATCTGCTCGACGGTGGGGTTGAGCATGCTGAAGCCATGGATGTCGGGCACCAGCTTGAGCGGGACCGGGTAACGCTCCAGCAGCTTGAGCAGCTTCTTGACTTCACCGGTATCGGACAGCGGCAGGGAGACCCACACCTGCTCGATGTTGTGGTGATGGGCACTCAGGTATGCATCCAGCGTATCCAGCGTCCCCAGTTTGCGTGGCTTGTCGCTATGCTTGGGGGTAGGGATATCCTCATGCGAAGCGAAGTAACCGATGATCTCGATGCCACTGCCGTTTCGGGCCTTGAGATGACGGTGCAGCTTCAGCACAGGGGCGCGAAGCCCTACCACCAGCACCCGCTGCCGGTCGACGCCCTTGGCGCGCAGCACATGCATCCGTGCGCGCACCACCACCCGCCAACCGACCAGGCTGGCGTAGCCGAGGACGAACCAGGT